>CALLMF010000023.1 GCA_938006335.1 uncultured Granulosicoccaceae bacterium
GTCATCGGCGGCTCCTTCGGGATTACTCATCCTGATCCAACACCGTTGCGCACAAAAAAGGACCGGCTGACACTGCTATCAACCGGCCCTTCGTATGCGATTGAATCCGGTTTGGCCGACCCGTGACCGGGTTGGCCAGGCTGACGCGTCAGGTGTTGCGCTTGAGCTTCTTGATGAGCTGCAGCTGCGCAGACGCTTCGGCGAGCTGCTGCTGTACGGCCGCGTAGTCGACCTCGCCAGCCGGTCCTGCGCTGGTGAGTGCAGCCTCTGCCTCGGCACGCACCTTCTCTATCGCCGCTTCATCCATGTCATCAGCACGAAGGATGGTATCTGCGAGGATGGTCACTTCGTGTGGCTGAACTTCCAACAGGCCGCCGCTGACGTAGACATCCAGGTCCTCGGCGTCGCCTGGGGTATTCACACGAATCTCACCGGGGCGGATACGTGTGATGAACGGCGTATGGCCCGGGGCGATACCCACCTCGCCCATCTCGGCTGACGCACTGACCAGCAGCGCCTCACCCGAGAAGATCGCCTTCTCGGCCGAAACGATCTCGACCTGCAGTGTGCTTGCCACGGGATCAGGCCGCCTTCTTGGCGCGCTCGACCGCTTCGTCGATGGTGCCAATCATGTAGAAGGCCTGCTCGGGAAGGTGGTCGTAGTCGCCGTTGACGATCGCGTTGAAGCCCGCGATGGTGTCCTTGAGTGAGACGTACTTGCCGGGAGATCCGGTGAAGACTTCCGCAACAAAGAACGGCTGCGACAGGTAACGCTGCACCTTGCGAGCGCGTGCCACCACCTGCTTGTCTTCCTCGGAGAGCTCGTCCATACCGAGTATCGCGATGATGTCACGCAGCTCCTTGTAACGCTGCAGCGTGTTCTGCACACCGCGCGCACAATCGTAGTGCTCCTGGCCAATGACCAGGGGATCAAGCTGACGGCTTGTGGAATCGAGCGGATCAACGGCAGGGTAGATGCCAAGCTCCGCGATGTTACGCGAGAGTACGACCGTCGCGTCGAGGTGAGCAAAGGTGGTCGCCGGTGACGGGTCAGTCAAGTCATCCGCTGGTACGTAAACCGCCTGGATGGAGGTGATTGAACCGGTCTTGGTCGACGTGATGCGCTCCTGAAGCGCGCCCATCTCCTGCGCCAGTGTCGGCTGATAGCCTACCGCTGAAGGCATACGACCGAGCAGCGCCGATACCTCGGTTCCCGCAAGGGTGTAACGGTAAATGTTGTCGATGAACATCAGAACGTCACGGCCTTCGTCACGGAAATACTCGGCCATTGTCAAGCCGGTAAGCGCCACACGAAGACGGTTGCCTGGCGGCTCGTTCATCTGACCGTAGACCAGGGCCACCTTGTCCAGAACGTTGGAGTCCTTCATCTCGTGGTAGAAGTCGTTGCCCTCACGCGTACGCTCACCAACACCTGCGAACACCGAGAAACCGGAGTGCTCGGCCGCGATGTTACGTATCAGCTCCATCATGTTGACGGTCTTGCCTACGCCAGCACCACCGAACAGTCCGACCTTGCCGCCCTTCGCGAAGGGGCACAGCAGATCGATGACCTTGATACCGGTTTCGAGCAGTTCGGTAGAACCGGACTGTTCAGCGTATGACGGCGGCTCGCGGTGGATCGGCATACGATCTTCGGTGGCTATCGGGCCGGCTTCGTCAATCGGCTGGCCAAGCACATTCATGATACGGCCGAGCGTCGCCTGACCGACCGGTACCGAAATCGGCGCACCAGTGTTAGTGACTTCAACACCCCGACGGATGCCCTCGGAGACGCCCATGGCGATGGTTCGTACCACACCATCACCGAGCTGGCCCTGCACCTCGAGCACGGTCTCGCTACCTGCGACATTCAGTGCGTCGTAGGTCTTGGGAACCGCGTTGCGGGGAAATTCGACGTCGATGACGGCGCCGATGACTTCGACAATCTTTCCGGTACTCATGTCTCGTGTCCTGAATCTGTAGTGTTCGGTTTCCCGCTTTCGGCGGGTCAGACCGCGGCGGCGCCGCCGACGATCTCGGAAATTTCCTGGGTGATGGCGGCTTGTCGCGCCTTGTTGTAGACAAGCTGCAGCTGATCGATGAGTTCGCCGGCGTTGTCCGACGCCGACTTCATCGCGATCATTCGCGCTGCCATCTCGCACGCAATGTTTTCGACCACGGCCTGATAGACCAGTGATTCAATGTAACGGACCATCAGATGGTCGACGACATCTTCCGCGTTGGGCTCGTAGAGGTAATCCCAGTTGCTGGACAAGCGCTCGTCCTGATCCGGCACGGCCGGGATCAGCTGCATGACCTGTGGCGCTTGAGTCATGGTATTCACGAACTCGCTCTCGACAAGCATCAGCTGATCGATGCGACCTTCATCATAGGCGTTGAGCATGATCTGGATCGAGCCGATCAGTTCGCCCATTGCCGGCGTATCGCCAATATCGATAACACTACCGACCACATTCGAGCCGAGGCGCGTGAAGAACTGCTGCGCCTTCTTGCCGATGGTGACCACGTCGATCTCGACGCCTGCTTCGGAAAGCTCGCGCATCGATGCCACCGCTGCCTTGAACGCGTTGGTGTTCAGGCCACCGCACAAGCCACGATCGGTAGACACGACGATGTAGCCCACCCGCTTGACCTCGGGGCGTGCCACGAGATACGGGTGCTTGTACTCGAGGTTGGCCGATGCCACGTGGCCAACCACTGAGCGCATCTTGGTCGCGTACGGCCGATTTGCCTGCATGCGATCCTGCGCCTTGCGCATCTTGGACGCCGCGACCATTTCCATGGCCTTGGTGATCTTCTGAGTATTCTGGATACTCTTGATCTGCGTCCGTATTTCCTTACCCGAGGCCATGTCGGCTTACCAGGTACCGTTGGCCTTGAACGCGTCGAGACCCTTCTTGAACGCAGCTTCGATGTTTTCGTTCCAGTCTCCCGACTCGGCCACCTGGTCCAGAAGGTCCTGGTGATTGGAGCGGAAGTGATTGTGCATGGCCGTCTCGAAGGGCACGATGCTGGTGACCGGCACGTCATCGAGGTAGCCTTCGTTGGCCGCGTAGAGCGATACCGCCATTTCGGAAACGGAGAGCGGTGAATACTGCTTCTGTTTCATCAGCTCCGTCACACGCTGGCCACGCTCAAGCTGCTTTCGCGTCGTTTCGTCGAGGTCGGAGGCAAACTGTGCGAATGCCGCGAGCTCACGGTACTGAGCCAGCGCGAGTCGAACACCGCCACCGAGTTTCTTGATGATCTTGGTCTGGGCTGCTCCACCTACTCGAGACACCGAAAGACCTGCGTTGATCGCAGGACGTATGCCCGCGTTGAACAAGTCGGTTTCGAGGAAGATCTGACCATCGGTGATGGAGATCACGTTGGTCGGTACGAACGCGGACACGTCACCAGCCTGCGTTTCGATGATCGGCAACGCCGTCAGGGAACCCGTCTGGCCCTTGACTTCACCATTGGTGAATTTCTCGACATAGTCGGCGTTTACGCGACACGCGCGCTCAAGCAGACGCGAGTGCAGGTAGAAGACATCACCCGGATAGGCTTCACGACCCGGCGGACGACGCAGCAACAGCGATACCTGGCGATAAGCCCAGGCTTGCTTGGTGAGATCGTCATACACGATGAGTGCGTCTTCGCCACGATCGAGGAAGTACTCGCCCATCGCACAACCGGAATAGGCCGCAACGTATTGCATGGCCGCAGAGTCGGAGGCGCCCGCAGCGACCACGATGGTGTTTTCCATCGCTCCGTACTCTTCGAGCTTGGAGACAACGTTGGCAATGGTGGACTGCTTCTGACCGATGGCTACGTACACGCACTTGATGCCGGACTTCGCCTGGTTGATGATTGCGTCGACGGCAACAGCGGTCTTGCCTGTCTGGCGGTCACCGATGATCAGCTCACGCTGACCACGACCGACCGGCACCATCGCGTCGATTGCCTTCAGACCGGTCTGTATCGGCTGGTCTACCGACTGACGCTCGATTACACCCGGAGCAACACGCTCTATCGGCGACGTCATCTTCGCCTCGATCGGGCCTTTACCGTCAATAGGTGCGCCCAGCGCATCAACGACCCGCCCGAGCAATTCGGGGCCAACCGGCACCTCCAGAATGCGGCCCGTGCACTGCACCTTGTCACCCTCCGAGAGGGCTTCGTAATTACCGAGTACAACCGCACCCACAGACTCTCGCTCAAGGTTGAGCGCGAGACCGAACAGGTTCTCGTTGAACTGGATCATCTCACCCGACATGGCATCGGTGAGGCCGTGAATTCGTACAATACCGTCGTTAAGGCTAACGATCGTACCTTCTGTGCGTGCGTCGGCCGTGGCCTCGAAATTGCCGATCCTTTGCTTGATCAGCTCGCTGATTTCGGATGGGTTCAGTTGCATGTCTGGAATCTCTGTTGTGTTGCGCCTGTCAGCCAGCGTTTAACTGGCGACAGCGTGCTGCATCTTTTCTACGCGACCGCGAATCGATCCGTCGATGACCAGGTCACCAGCTTTGACGATTGCGCCGCCGATCACGTCCTTGTCGATAACCACGTTGAGCCGCACCTTGCGGTCCAGTCGTTTCGACAGGGCGTCCACCAAACTCGCCTGTTGTGCATCACCCAGGGGAAATGCGGTGCGTACCTCCGCCTCGATCTCGCCTTGGGCATCACTACGGAAACCTTCATACAGGTCGTAAATCTGCGGAATCAGGGCAAGCCGGTCATTTTCGACCAGTAAGCGGATGACATTGCGGCCTGAATCGTCGTTGCCGTCTGCAACGACCGATTCAAACATCTCGATCTGCTGCTGACGCGTGACCGAGGGATCGGACAGACGTTTGGCCATCTCCGGGTTGGAAGACACGGCAGACCAGAACGCCAATCGCTCTGCCCAGGCATCCAATGTGCCTTCGCCTTCTGCCAGTTCGAAGACGGCGCGTGCGTAAGGACGCGCCACCGTACTCATGTCAGCCATGGTCGCCTCAAATCTGCTTGATCAGATCGTCGATGACCTGGCCATGCGACGCTTCGTTGACCTCGCCACCGAGGATACGCCGAGCACCGTCGACCGCCAGCGATCCGACCTGCTTACGCAGATTCTCGCGGGCGCCGACGACTTCGCGGTCAAGGTCAGCCATGGCCTTTGCAGCAATCTGCTCCTGCTTGGCGGTGGCCTCTCCTGCGGCTTTGTCAATCATCTCGTTACGCTGCTTCTGGGCTTGGGCAACAATCTCTGCTGCCTGTGCCCGTGCGTCCTGCAGCATGGTCTCGATTTCGGCTTCTGCCTCTTCGCGACGCTGTGCACCTTTTTCGGCATCTGCAAGACCCTGCGCGATCTTTTCCTGACGTTCACGCAGTGCCTGTATGACCGGAGGCCATACATACTTCATGCAGAAAGTGACGAATATGGCGAACGAGATGGCCTGACCCACCAGAGTGAGATTCAGGTTCATCGTGGTTCTCCTGTGTCAGCTAAAAGGCTGGTTCAGCCCGCGAGCTGACCGACGAAGGGGTTGGCGAAGGTGAAGAACAGCGCGATACCGACACCGATCATCGGGACAGCATCAAGCAGGCCGGCAACGATGAACATCTTGACCTGAAGCATGGGGGCCATCTCGGGCTGGCGCGCGGCGCCTTCAAGGAAGCGACCACCAAGCAGTGCGAAACCGATAGCAGTACCGAGTGCACCGAATCCGATCAACAGGGCAACAGCAATGGCGGTGGAGGCGACAACAATTTCCATCAGGGACTCCGAAAGGACGTGAAAGGTTGGAAAAGGGAGGATTGACTAAAGGTAAAACGGGAAAGACGCGATCAGTGATGCTCGTGCGCCATGCTCATGTACACGATAGTGAGCATCATGAAGATGAACGCCTGCAGCGTGATCACGAGAATGTGGAAGATCGCCCATGGCACGGACAGGGCCCACTGCGCGTAGAAGGGCAGCAGAGCGATCAGGATGAAGATGAGTTCGCCAGCGTACATGTTGCCGAACAGTCGAAGGCCGAGAGATACCGGCTTGGCGAGCAGACTGATACCTTCGAGCAGCAGGTTCACCGGCACCAGAAGCGCCTGGACGAGCACGTTCCCACTCGAGAACGGCTGCAGGGTGAGCTCCTTGAGAAAGCCCATGCCGCCCTTGACCTTGACCGAGAAGTAGATCATCAGCAGGAACACGGAAATCGACATGCCAAGCGTGACATTGATGTCTGTCGTCGGCACGATCTTCATGTAGGGGATGCCGGATTCCTCAGCGGCCCGCGGAATGAAATCCACCGGCACAAGGTCCATGAGGTTCATCAGGAAAATCCAGACGAATACGGTCAGGCCGAGAGGTGCGACGACCTCGCTCTTGCCATGGAAGGTGTCGCGAACGTTGGTGTCGACAAATTCGACGATCATCTCGACGAAATTCTGCAATCCACCCGGCACTCCCGCAGTGACCCGATCAGCGGCCTTCTTGAACAGCCAGATGAAGAACAGGCCGAGAGTGATGGACCAGAACATCGAGTCGAGGTGGATAGCCCAGAAGCCCATGTCTGACGCTTCCTGAGCGCCATGGGCGATGGACAGGCCGTTCTCCGGGTGGTACCCGAACGTCAGGTTCTGCAGGTGGTGCTTGATGTACTCGGTACTGGTGGTACCGCCGGTCGCGCTTGTGGATGCCATGACTTACGAGTGCAAAGCTGAATGCGGTAAGGCCTCGCGCAATTCGCGCGCCAGCCGTCAAGAGTCATCTCCCGCCCGGCGCTCATGCTGACCGATGGTGAGGGGTACGACCCAACTGACAATCTGGACCGCCCCGAAGCCCGCGAATATCGCGAGCGGCCAGAGCGGCTTCAAACTGACGAACGCAAGCGTGAACAAGCCCGCGGTCAACAGCATCTTTCCTGCCTGGCCGATGTAGAACGACCGGACAATTTTTCGGGCGGCGCGAGCCCCACTGTATCGGAACGCCCGCCAGGCGAACCAACAATTGGGCAACCACCCGATACAACCACCCGCCAGAGCAGATTTCCCGGCGCCAGCGCCAAAAAGCGCCGTCGCCAACACCCCTGCAGCAACGGCCGCCACCATCTGCCATACAAGCAAAAGACGGATCACGCGGAGTCGACGTTCTGACTGCGTGCTCACGTGCGGGTGGCCGTTCTGTTGGGCCGATCTACCCGCGAAGACCGCTCGGGCAAATCAGGTTCTGGGGTATCTGGGGAGGGGAACCGACCATCCGGGTCGGGTGTTGCACTGTCGAACGGCGGGAGTATAGCAAGGGATTTATTGACGCGGTGCCCCCTGATCATTCTCAGTTGATGTGACTGAGTATTCCTTCGAGCTCTTCCACAGAAGTGTAGCGAATCTCCAGCTTGCCGCCGCCGTTGGGGCGGTGCTTTATCGAGACAGGCGCGCCAAGGACACCGCCAAGACGCTCTGCCAGGCGGGCGATGTCCGGGTCGGATACTTCCGTGGGCGGTGCGGCGGGCTTGCCGTCGCGAATATCGCGCACCAGCTTCTCGACGGCCCGGGTAGTCAGGCCTTGCTTGACGATCCGCGTAGCGAGTGCCGGCTGCTCTTCCAACGGCGCACCGAGCAGCGCACGAGCGTTGCCCATTTCAATGTCACCGGTGTCAACCAGATCTTTCACATCCTCGTGCAGATCGAGTAGACGCATCATGTTGGACACGGCCACCCGCGAGCGGCCAACAGACTCCGCTACTTCCTGGTGAGTCATGCGAAATTCGACACACAGGCGCTTGAACGCTGCCGCCTCTTCGAGAGGATTCAGATCCTTGCGCTGAATGTTTTCGATCAGTGACACCGCGGCGACCTTCTGGTCGTCGAGCTCACGCACAATGGCCGGGATTTCATGCAAGCCAGCCAGCTGTGCGGCTCGCCAGCGGCGCTCACCGGCGATGAGCTCGTAAGCACCGTCGCGCTCGCGCACAAGAATGGGCTGAATCAGCCCCTGGGAGATGAGGCTGTCCGCTAGCTCTTGCAGCAGGGTGTCGTCAAAATGTCTGCGCGGCTGGTACGCGCCGCGGCGAATCTGGTCAACACCAATGGTGCGCAGTTTGTCGCCCGCTCGGGGCTGCTCATCGGACGCCTCGTCGGATGCATCCAGGATGACCGGGGGGCGCTCGCCACCTTGCTCGTCAGTCACTTCCGACACGGCGCGCAACTCGGGTGCGGGCGTCGGCGTCGCATCCTCACCATCTGAAGCTTCGACGCTCCGGACAGCATCCGGCGCGGGAGCCTCGGCGAGCCCGGCATCACTTCCCGAGCTTGATCGTTCGCGCGCCGAGCTACCCAGCAAGGCGTTCAGATTGCGCCCCATTCGCGGTTTTCTAGCCATCGATCTGAACTGCAGCTCCCGTATGTGTAGATAGTGCTTCGGTAGTGGAGGCGCCCTCGGTGGAATGAACGCTCGCACCTTGCGACCCAGAGGCCTGGCGCCGCAGAATCTCGCCTGCCAGGGCAAGATACGCAAGCGCACCGCGCGAACTGCGGTCGTACTCCACGATCGACATGCCGTGACTCGGCGCCTCGGCGAGTCTCACGTTGCGCGGCACCAGTGTACGAAACACCTGATCACCGAAGTGTTCAAGGAGCTGTGCTGACACTTCGGTACCAAGATTGTTGCGCCCGTCGTACATGGTCCTGAGCAAGCCCTCGATGGTTAGTGATGGATTCACTGACTCACGCACGCCCTCGATCGTGTCGAGCAGCGCCGACAAGCCTTCGAGCGCGTAGTACTCACATTGAATCGGCACCAGGACGCTGTGGGCCGCCACGAAGGCATTGAGCGTCAGGATGTTGAGCGATGGCGGACAATCAATCAGGGAATAGTCGTAGTCGTGTGCCACGGCAGCCAGCGCATCAGCGAGGCGACGTTCCCGATGTTCGAGCGTCATCAGCTCCACTTCGGCGGCAGTGAGGTCGGAATTGGCCGCAACGAGATCGTGACGCCCGCCGGCCTTGACCGATGTGGCAGCGACTGCCAGGCGCACGTCCGCGATCGGTTGAGCATCAACCAGGACTTCGAAAATCCCGGCTTCGATCCCGTACTTGTCGACGCCACAACCCATCGTGGCGTTGCCTTGCGGGTCCAGGTCGATCAGCAACACCCGCTTGCCGAGACTAGCGAGCGCTGCGGCGAGATTGACCGCCGTTGTCGTCTTGCCGACCCCACCCTTCTGGTTGGCGATTGCGATAGTGCGACTCATGCGGTCAGTGTAGCTGCTCAGCGGTCCGTGGAACGTCACGAAGTGCACAGCCGACAAACCGCGATATGGCGTTGCGCGGTATCACCGGCCTGAGCGACCGACTCCAGGGACTGCAACTCCCATCCCTTGGGCAGCGGTGAAGGTAGACGCTCGGCCCGGCCGAGCATCAACAAGGCCACGCCGCCATCGATCAGATGCGTTGAAGCCAGCACCAGAAAGGCCGCAGGCTCCATGAACGCACGCGAGGTCACGATGCGTGCGCGCGTCGACACCGCCTCGATTCGACTGGACTGCACTCGAACCTGCACAAGACCCAGCTCCAGCACGACCTGGCGCTGAAACCTCGCTTTCTTGTCGGTGCGCTCGACCGATACGCAGCGCAGATCCGGCCTCACGATGGCGAGCGGCAGTACGGGCAGGCCCGCGCCACTGCCGATATCCAGAAGATGGCAATCGCTTGCCTCGCTCGAGCCGGTCTCGTGCACCTTGCCTGACCACGCATCGACATGCGGCAGCAGAGTCAGTGAATCGACAAGGTGGCGGGACAGCATTTCCAGCGGATCTCGCACGGCGGTGAGATTCCACACACGGTTCCACTTGACGAGCAGCGCAACGTACTGCAGCAGCGCTGTTCGGGCGCCCACATCAACATCGTCGAGCCCGGCTGCCAACAGCAGGCGGTCCAACTCGTCACCCCACGCGCGTGAGATTCCAGGGGGCAGGGTGTCGTCATTCCAGCGGTGCTCAGACAACACGGCGGCTCCTTGGGGCGTCAGGGCTTGACGGCGACCACGATGAATTCAACGTGGAAGTCGGGCGTGGCAAGTCGGGCCTCACCCGCAGCCCGCGCTGGCGGGTTGGCCGGATCGATCCACGCATCGTATATGCCGTTCATCTCGGCGAAATGATCCATGGACGAGAGCCAGACGGTGACAGACAAGATGTGCGATTTGTCAGTGCCCGCCTCGGCCAGCCACTTGTCCACCTTTGACAGACAGTCGCGGGTTTCATCGGCAACCGTGGCACCTTCGCCAACCTGCCCGGACAAGTACACCATGTTGCCGTGTACCACTGCCTGACTCATGCGGGGGCCGGAACCGAGCCGTTGAATACTCATGGCTTGCTGCGTCCATCAAAACAGGAAAGGCCGGAAACAATAACCCGTAACGAGGGTCCACGAGTAACGCAGGCTTTAGACTAAGGCCGGACAGCAGACGGAGCCGCCCGTTTGCACTCACCAACCAGGTTCAACTGCATGAGCGACACACAAGATTACTTGCCGCCGGATATCTGGACACCCCCAGAATCCAGTGGTGGCACCTTCGCCAACATCAATCGTCCGACCGCCGGCGCTCAGTTCGAGAAGGCATTGCCGATCGGCAAGCATCCCTTGCAGCTCTATTCGATGGCAACGCCCAACGGCGTCAAGGTGAACCTGATGCTGGAGGAGCTGCTGGCACTCGGCCACTCAGGCGCTGAGTACGATGCCTGGCCGATTCGCATCGGCGATGGCGATCAGTTTGGCTCAGGGTTTGTCGACGCCAACCCCAATTCGAAAATCCCGGCGCTTGTTGACCACAGCGGCACCGAACCACAGCGTGTGTTCGAGTCGGGCGCGATCCTGATGTACCTCGCCGAAAAGTTCGACGCACTGCTACCGACCGATAACAAGGGACGCGCCGAGTGTCTCTCGTGGCTATTCTGGCAAATGGGTAGCGCGCCTTACCTCGGTGGTGGTTTCGGGCACTTCTATTCCTATGCCCCGGTGAAAATCCAGTACTGCATTGATCGCTTTGCAATGGAAACCAAACGCCAACTCGACGTACTGGACCAGCACCTGGCGAATCGCGAATGGATGGCCGCAGGCGAGTACACCATTGCCGACATCGCCATCTGGCCCTGGTACGGCGGCCTCGTACTCGACCGGCTCTATCCAGGATCGTCGACCTTTCTGCAAGTGCAGGAGTACACGCATGTGCAACGCTGGGCCAAGGCGATCGATACACGCCCCACCGCCACACGCGCTCGCATGGTCAACAAGACATCCGGAGACAAGTCAGAACAGCTACACGAGCGCCACAGCGCCGAAGACTTCGAAACCAACACCGAAGACAAGCGCTCGAGCTGAGCGACGTGCAGCCGATGATGTTTTATCTGTAGGCGTCCATCCAGCCCAGCCCCGCGCTTGTCGTCGCGCGGGGTTGGTACTCCGCGCCGACAAAACCGGTCCAGCCCAGAGCATCAAGCTCGCCAAGCAACCACGGATAGTCGATCTCGCCGGCATCGGGCTCTCCGCGATCGTGCACCGCAGAGACCTGCACGTGGCCGATGTAGGGCAATAGCACCTTCAAGCGGCTCAACAGATCCCCTTCCATGATCTGCACATGGAAGCAATCGAACATCAACTTCAGATTGTCCGCACCGACGGCATCGATAGTCTCCACCGCCTCGCGGGTCAGGCTCATGTGAAAATCGGGAGCAGCGCGGGTGTTGATCGTCTCTATCAGCACGCCCTTGCCGACGGCAGCCGCTCGTTCACAAGCGTAGCCGAGGTTGTCTCGAAACGTGAGTTCGCATGCTTTGTCCCGCCCGGTTCTTCCGGGTACGACATTCACGTTCAGGCAACCGACGGCCACGGCATAAGCGATGGCCTCATCGATGTAGGTCCGAGCTTCTTCAACGCGATCCGGGCGCGCTGCAACCCCGAAGTCTTCCGGACCGTTGACGCCGAGACGGGTGTTCAGGCCAAGCAGCTGGACGCCCGTTTCGGCAAGTGCGCCTCGTACGGAATCCTGAGATTCCTCATAGGGAAAGTGACACTCCACCGCCGTGAAACCAGCGTCCGCAGCAGCTCTTATACGTTCAACAAACGAAAGCTCCGGCCAGAGAAAACCGATGTTTGCAGAGAAACGCGGCATCAGCTGTCGAGGAAACGAACGTAGCAAGGGGCCGGTAAGGTGAACGTACCGTCAACTCGTTTGAGATCGCCAGAATCAATGTCGCGATCAAACAGGGTGAGGTATCCCGAGTCCTGATTGGAGGCAACGAGCCCCTTTCCGCACGGCGTGATGGCGAAGTGCCTTGGGAACTTCCCACCGGTGGGAACGATGGCGGTGCGCGTCAGGCTGCCATCGCTTTCAACTCTGAAGATCGCGATCGAGTCATCGCCCCGATTCGAGACGTACAGGAAGCGTGCATCCGGAGATAACTTGATTTCCGATACATAACTGACTCCGTCCTGCCCCTCGAGTGTAGGTACATACTGAAACGGGATCAGACGTTCCTTGACTTCTGTGGGGTCAGACTCGTCGAGACGCGCCACACACACGGTGTTGAACAATTCGTTGGAGACATAGCAGACGTCCAGCGTGGGATGCATGGCCATGTGTCGTGGGCCGGAGCCCGGCTCGAACTCGATATGAGTCTGCGGTGTCAGCCTTTTGGTCTCAGGGTCATAGCCATACTGGAACACCGCGTTTTCACCCAGGTCCGGAATGAAGACCCACTGTTCCCAGAAGTGCGCGCAGTGCGCGTGTGGCCCTACTTGCCGGTTACCCCAATGGTCTTCCCGGTCGGTGACCTGGCGCCAGCTGCCCTCATCGCGATAGAATTGCTTGAAGCTCTGCAGCACCTCACCCAGCTTGCCGTCTTCGTCGACGGCGCACACGTCAACGATGGCATCCCAGTAGTTGATCACTATTGCAACATCCTTCTGCGGCGAAAGGGCCAGGTAGCAAGTGGATCGACCCGACGCTTCGAAGGTATCCAGGTGCTCGAGCTGCCCCCCATTGCCGACGCGGTATCGCTGCACCGTCCCGTTTTCACGGATGGTTTCCTCGATCGAATACAGATGCTTCCCATCGGTGTGTGGTATGAGCACGGCCGGGTTCAGTGCCGCGGTTGCGGCCAGCTGCTCGAGCTCCCCGTCAGCTGAGAGCTTCAGGGCGTAGATCCCGTCACCCGGTACCGGGGCGTAGGGCTGATGGGCAAGCGCATCCAGGTCGCTGTAGGTGCCCACCAGCATGTGGTAATCGCGCTCGAGTTCCACGCTTGAATCTCCCGTAAGTTGCCGACGTGATTGAATTGTTAACGCTAACAAAAAACAATCTCAGCGTCAATCAGTCTGCAAGCGCGCAGCGACGCCCGCAGCGCGTACAGTGCCGCCAGAAGCGCCCTACCTCTACGGGCATTACACGCCGCACTGCAGGTATTCGTCATGCCACGCACCAAGAACGCGACACAAGCCACCATCAAGGAAGTGGCCGCACGGGCCGGCGTCTCGCTGATGACGGTGTCTCGCGCCATTCATCGGCCCGAAGTCGTTGCTGCCACGACCCGCAAGAAAGTCGAAGCGGCCATAGAAGCCCTGAACTACATCCCTGACGCAGGCGCCGGCAGGCTTTCGACACAGAAGAGCACCACCGTGGCGGTCGTGCTGCCATCACTGCACTTCGAAGGGCACGCCAGGACCGTGGACGGTCTGTCGAGCGAACTCAGAAAACATGGTTTGCATGTGTTGATCGCCGACAGCTTCTATTCGAAAAACACGGAGATGGAACTGCTGCGCCGCATCCTTGGACGCCGCCCTGCCGGCGTGGTGCTGATCAACAGCGCCCACTCGGCGGACGGACGCCAGATGCTCCTCGGTTCCGGTCTGCCGGTCATCGAGACCTGGGATTTTCCAAGCGATCCGATGGATTCAGTGGTGGGCTTTTCGCACAAGGCAGTCGGTGCGGCACTGACCCGACACCTGATCGACCAGAACCACTCCTGCATAACCTTTCTTGGCGGTCCACAAGACTCGGATCCTCGGGGTAACGAGCGACTCGCGGGATTTCGCAGCGCCATGGCAGACCAGCACCTGGACGCAGACCGGGTAGTCACCGTCGAGCAAGACCACCTGACCATAAACGCCGGCAAGCTGGGTATTTCGCAGGTCCTGGACCAGTATCCGGACACTACAGCCGTTATCTGTCTGACCGACCGTGTGGCCATGGGCGCGATGATGGAATGCAGACGCCGCGGCATCAGCGTCCCTGATGAAGTCGCGATTACCGGCCATGGCGGATTCGATTTCAGCGAGCATCTGGTGCCGTCGCTGACCACTACCCACATCGACGCCTACGGCATTGGTGTGCATGCTGGACGAATCCTGCATGCACGTCTTCAGAACCAACTGTTGAGCGAAGAACAAGGCCGGATTGACGTAGGCTTTGAGGTCGTCGCTCGCGACAGCAGCGTGAGGGCGTGAAACTTAACCCTTGACTGCACCGGCTGTCATGCCGGTGATGATCTGCTTGGACGCCACAAAGGTGAAGATGATCGGCGGGATGGCCAGCAAACTACCTGTCGCCATGATCACTCCCCAATCGATGTCGTACTCGGTCAGCGAATTAACGATGGTGACCGGGACGGTTCGCGTGTTTCGATCCAGCAGCGCGTTGGCCAACAGGAATTCATTCCATGCGATGCGAAACGTGAAGATGGATGCAGCAGCAAGACCCGGCTTGATCAGCGGCAGAACCACCAGGAAGAACACCTGAAAGGGACCCGCGCCATCCACGCGCGCGGCCTCTTCAAGTTGCACCGGCACCTGCACGATAAAGCTCTGCAGAATCCAGATCACGAACGGCAGGTTCATGGCCACGTACACGAGGATGATGCCGCTGTAGGTGCCGGCCAGACATTCGTCCTGGAAACAGAAATTGAACGTCCAGATTCCAAACACCGGCACCAGAAGCACGGCCGGAGGCACCATGCGCATCATCAAGGTGCTCATCGATATGGTGCCGCGCCCCATGAAGCGAAAACGCACCAGGGCATAGGCTGCCATGGTGCCGATGATCAGGGTGAGTGCCGTCGAGATCAGCGCGATGATCAGGGAATTCTGGAGCGCCCGACCAAAGGTGGGGTCGCAGTAGTCGACGTGTTCGGGTGCATACCAGAGCACATCACACAGCACAGTCTCGTAGTTTTGCAGTGTCGGCATGAACAGCAGACTGCTGGCTGAACCGGTGATGTCGACGTTGAGCTTCAACGACGTCGTCAACATCATCACGATGGGCCCCAGCGCCATGATCACAAGCGCCGCCATGAGCGCATAGAACGCCGGGTTGGTACGGGTTTCGGCGATGGTTTCGCGGCTCATCGTCAACCCTCCTCAGCAGCTTGGCGCAGACGCGCGGTGCGCGCTTCACTCAGCTTGGTGTACGTAAACATGATCACGGTCAATACCATCAGGAAGATCAACAGGTAGTTCGACATGGCCGCGGCCACACCGAGTTCTCGAAACTCGGATGCCGTGCGCGATATACGAAGGGCCATGATCTCTGTTGAGAGGCCCGGTCCGCCGTTGGTCATGACCAATACGACCTCTAACACCTTGAAAGCATCGATGAGTCGTAGCAGGCAGGTCACGATGAGTACCGGCATCATCAGCGGCAGCTTGATGTGCCAGATCTGATCCCAACCGGACGCGCCATCGATCCGGGCAGCTTCAAGTGCCGAACGCGGGAGCGACTGCAAGGCCGCGAGTGACAGGATAAAGATGAACGGTGTCCACTGCCAGATGTCGGCGATGATGATCGACGTAAGCGCCCAGAAGCTATCTGATAACCAGGGCACTGACTCCAGCCCGAGAGCATTCAGCGTCTTGTTGAAGATACCAACGGTCGGGTGATACATGTAGCGCCAGACAAGACCTACCACGATGGGTGCGATCATCATCGGCAAGATGAAGATGGTACGTAGTGCCGTCATCCCGCGAATGTTCCTGTCGAGAAGCAACGCAAGCCCGACACCAATAATCATCTCGAGGCTGACAACAAAGAACGCAAACTTGAGCGTGACTGCCAGCGACTCTCTGAACGCACCATCACTCCAGAGCCAGGTGTAGTTGCGCAGCCCGACAAACTCGGCCTGCCCGATCCGCTGGCTCGGATTCCAGTCAAGAAAACTCGCGTAGATCATGTACCCGATCGGATACAACAGCGCCACACCGAGCACTAGCACGGCAGGGGCCATGAACAGGTATGGCGTAAGACGGCGACTCATGGCTTGACTACGGCGCTCCGGTGCTTGGCGTGTTGAACAGGCGACCGAGCCAAGGCCCGGCCGCCTGTGTGCTTACAGCAAGCAGCACCCGGCTGCTTACGAGACGACAGTTACTTCCAGGTGTTGTAACCCGCCTCGTCCATGACAGCCGCCGTTCTTTCGGCAACGCCATCCAATGCTTCCTGGATGTCGAGATCTTCGGTCAGCACCTGCGAAAGCGTGGTACCCAGATCCGCATTGATCTTTCCCCAGACCGGGATGATCGGACGCCAGTCCGGATCCGCGTGCTGCAATGCTTCACCGAATACGGCCATGTGCGGGAACTTCGCGTTGACTTCCTCATCAGCGTGAGTCGAGTAGCGCGACGGATTTCCACCTTCCAGGGCAATCAGCTTGTCAGCCTTCTTGGAGGTCAGCCACTGCATCAGCAGGAACGCGGCGTCCTTGTTCTGAGCATTGGTTGGGATGCCGATTCCAAAGCCACCGGTCTGCGAACCACGGCGCACACCTTCGGGGTGCATTGCCCAGCCGACCTTTCCAACCACGTTGGACTTCTCTGGATCATTGATCGATCCAGCGAACACAGTGGAATCCAGGAACATCGCGGTATCACCCTGCAGAAAAGCTGCTCCCGCCTCGGCAAAACCAAAGGAGCGTGAACCCTCGGGACCACAATCAACAATGGTCTTCAGTGCTTCTGCGGCCTTGACGCCAGCTTCGTTGTTGACAGTCACGTTCCACTCGTCATCAAAGATGCGACCGCCCAACGGGGCCAGGTGCAGCAGGAAGGCATGCGACGCATGGTGGCCTGATGCCGCTCGCGAAGACAAACCACCCATACCGGGCTCGAGCTCAGGAATCTTGCAAGCGATGTCGAGCATCTCGTCATAGGTTGTGGGAACTTCCAGTCCGTGCTTTTCAAAGATGTCCTTGCGGTATCCGAGGATCGATGTCTCAGAGCCAAACGGCACGCCGAACAAGGAACCGGTCGGACCATCGAGGTAGCCCTTGTCACCACCGGCAACACCAATGTTGGTCACATAGCCGTCGATCAGATCCTCGGCATCGTAAGCCGGATCAGCCAGCTTCGGGTTCATGTAGAAGCGCGCAAGGTTTTCGAGCTGCCCTGCATAGACGTAGTCGGCCTTGGAGAAGACAACATAGGCGATCAGGTCGTAGTCACCGCGATTCTTGGTGAGTTCCAGCGTCTGCTTTTCACGCATCTTCAGGTACTGAAGCTGATCTACCTCTACCTTGATACCGGTTTCTTCGGTGAAGGCTGGCAGCACCTTCATCACTGCATCGTAGTGAGGATGCGCCGGGAAGTTGACAACCAGAGTTTGCCCCGCGTACTCCTCGTAGGGATTGGCAAAGGCGCTGCTCGCCAGTGCCAGACCCGCGACCACACCGGTCACTGTCTTTGACAGATTCATTGATTTCTCTCCTCTTTTACTGCTTTTGTTGAAAGTGTTGGGTGAATCAAATGGCGAGTTCCGTCTCGCGATCAAACAAGTGCATGCCGTCCGGGGCAGGTGCGAACTTCAGCGTTTCACCCAATGCCACCGGGGCACTGGATTTCATCTCTACACTGATCTTGTTCGGTCCACATTCGGTCAACAGGACCGATTGAGCACCGATGTATTCCGACACCAGTACATACAGATCTAGGGCGTCGTCTTTGTGCTTGCCAACGGGCAGAAGATCCGACGGTCGCATGCCGAGTACGACGTCTTGACTGCCATGGGCATTCGCTCTGGCGGCGAGTTCTGGTGGCAGGGGCAGATTGAATCCATCGCCGATGACACGGGTGCTGTCACCTTCCTGCACCAGAGATCCGTCGAGAAAGTTCATCGGTGGACTGCCGATGAAGCCGGCGACGAAACGACTGTTCGGTCGTTTGAACAGTTCTTCGGCTGTGCCTTGTTGACGAATATGGCCGTCCTGCATGACAACGATTCGTTGTCCGAGCGTCATTGCCTCGACCTGATCGTGTGTCACGTAGATCATGCTTTTCTTGACCTGCTGGCTCATCAGTGCGAGCTCTGCGCGCATCTGACCGCGCAACTTGGCGTCGAGGTTTGACAATGGCTCGTCAAACAGGAAGGTCGAGGCATCGCGGGTGAGCGCGCGGCCCATCGCCACACGCTGACGCTGTCCGCCCGATAGCTCAGCGGGTTTGCGGTCCAGAAACTTTTCCAGCCCCAGCATCTCGGCCACCTCGCCAACCTTCTGCGCGATTTCCTTGCGCGGGCGCTTCTCCAGACGCAGCGCAAAAGACATGTTCCTGGCCACGTTCATGTGCGGGTACAAGGCGTAGTCCTGGAACACCATGGCGATGTCCCGCTCCTTGGGCTCGAGCCTGCTGACCGGTCGATCGTCAATGTAGATTTCGCCGTCGGAGACCGTCTCCAGCCCCGCGATCATGCGCAGGGTGGTGGATTTGCCGCAGCCCGACGGTCCCACCAGAACGGTGAACTCGTTGTTGTCGGTTTCCAGATCGATCTCGTGGATGACCTGCAGCGAGCCATAACGCTTGACGAGCTTTTCCAGGCGAATCTTTGGCATGGGTGTAGTGCAGACCTTGTCCGAGGCTATATCCGGGACCAGCAGGCGCCTGCCTCTGAGCACGAATGTTAACGCTATCACCCTTAACTTACACGAGGTCGGCCGTCCCTGCAATCCGTTAGTTCATCAGATTGGGTCCTGGTGGCCTGTCACCAGTGGTCTGTCCACTTGTACTGTGACGACCTCAGCGAGGCTGGCAGCCGTGGCGGCTAGGCACAGGCAGGCTCTGATGCCGACACTATCAAGTGGGCAGACTCACCAGGGGCAATTGATCAGGGGCAATTGATCGCGCCGAGCATGGGGCCCGATGGCTCAGCTCTGACGAACAGCGCACAGCCGTGGCCGTCAGCTGCCACTGGCACCTCGAAGTCCTGAGCCGCCTCTCCTGCAACCACGCCGAGTTGCTCTATCGATTCGACGATGTTGTAGTTCTTCAACATCAGGTGCCGGTTCTCACCAGCAGTGATGTCGGTCATGGCGCGCTTGCGAAAGCGCGCAAGGTAGATTCCGGCATCTTCAGCGTAGGCATCAATAGCCTGGACCGAGAATGACAATTTGTCTCCGACCCGTCGGGCGGTGACATGCGCTGAGGCCGAATGTGCCTTTGCCAGTGCCTTGTTTACCCGCCTTACGTCCGAACCCACCGCGGCGTAGCGTCCGTTCACGACGATCTGAGGGGTGTACACACCGCCTCGACCTTTCAGACCTGCGCGGGCATACCCTCGTTGCCGCTCGGTCCATTGAGAGTCACTGAAGGGGTCGACCCAGTTACTGCCGCGAAACACCAGGTCGTCCCAGTAATCCACGTGGAATTCCAGCGCCACAAGCGCTGGATTGTCGCGAATCAACTGACCGAGCAGCATGTCGGCAGGAGGACACGACGAGCAACCATGAGAGGTAAACAGCTCTACAACCCTGAATTCAGTATCAGTCGAGTCTGCCAACACCCGCGGCCCACCAGTGCCCATCGACAGGATGCCGACGAGCAACAATGCGGTGCTAAGGGCGATCTTCGGGGCACGAACACGCATGCGGGGCTTCCGATGGGACACAAACCTGACAAGCATCCAGCGCAGTCCGCACTGAACGTCAACGTGCTTCAGGCACTCTCCCACGGCTTAGGTTCCCGGTGTGAACTGATCCACGTTCAGGCACTCGCTTTCAGGCTGAGCTTCTTGAGGTGGACAAGCAAAAGCGATACCGCCGCTGGCGTTATGCCGGGAATCCGTGAAGCCTGCCCCACTGTCGACGGCCGGTGATCACCCAGTTTCTGGCGCACCTCATTGGACAGCCCTCGTACCGCCGCCCAATCGATGTCGTCGGGCAAGAGGATGCTTTCGTTTTGTCGCGCGCGGTCGACATCGGCCTGCTGGCGCTCGAGATAACCCGAATAGCGTGCCTCGGTTTCCACCAGCGCCATCACCTGCTGATCGTGGGCGTGCTCACCGACGGCATCGAGAATGGCAGCCAGCGGAACCTCAGGCATTCGTACAAGCTCGTCGCCGCTGCGGTCTCTCGACAAGGACACGCCACACCGTTGCTTGAGGTCCTCGGCAGCCGGGGTGTTCGGATGGATACGAATTCCGGACAAACGCTCGCCGAGTACAGAGATCGCCTCGCGCTTTTCACAAAACGACTGCCAGCGTTGATCGCTGACCAGACCGAGCTCACGCCCGCGTGGAGTCAGTCGCAGGTCGGCATTGTCTTCGCGCAGCAACAAGCGGTATTCAGCACGGCTGGTAAACATCCGATAGGGCTCGGTGGTACCGCGCGTGATCAGGTCATCGATCAGAACACCCATATAGGCTTCGTCACGACGCGGCGTCCAGGCCTCTTCCCCACGGGTGGCCCTGGCCGCATTGAGACCCGCAATCAGACCTTGTGCGCCGGCTTCCTCGTAGCCCGTCGTGCCGTTGATCTGACCGGCAAAATACAAGCCTGCAACAGCTCTTGTCTCGAGCGACGGGCGCAAGCCCCGAGGATCAAAATAGTCGTATTCGATCGCGTAGCCTGGCCGCGTGATGTGCGCACGCTCGAAACCCTTGATCGATTGAACGTATCGAATCTGCACATCGAACGGCAGGCTTGTGGAGATTCCATTCGGGTAGATCTCGTGAGTGTTCAGGCCTTCGGGTTCGATGAATATCTGGTGTGAGTCCCGATCTGCGAATCTCACTACCTTGTCTTCTATGGATGGGCAGTAGCGAGGCCCCGTGCCCTCGATCTGGCCACCAAACAAGGGCGAACGGTCGAGCGCGCCCTCGATTATCTCGTGCGTTGTGCGGTTAGTCTCGGTGATATGACAGTGCACCTGGGCGGGATGATCTGCCGTGGAGCCGAGATAGCTGAACACCGGACGCGGATCATCACCGGGTTGCACCTGCAATCCGCTGTAGTCGATGCTGCGCGCGTCTATGCGCGGCGGCGTACCCGTTTTCAAACGGCCCGTACCCAGCTCCATTTCGCGCAACCGGTGCGCAAGCGTCATTGATGGGCGATCGCCCATGCGGCCCGCGTCCTGTTGCGCTTCGCCGACGTGTATGCGCCCCGCCAGAAACGTTCCCGCCGTCAGCACGACCGTTGTCGAGGTGATGCGTGCGCCAAGCTGGGTGACGACACCCGCCACTCGCGAACCCTCGATGATCAGGTCATCAACGCCCTGCTGAAACACGGCAAGGTCAGGCTGGTTCTCGACGATGCCACGGATCGCTTCGCGGTAGAGCTGGCGATCCGCCTGGGCGCGGGTCGCCCGAACAGCAGGGCCCTTGCGAGCATTGAGCGTGCGGAAATGAATACCTGCCGCATCCGCTGCGATAGCCATGGCGCCACCCAAGGCGTCGATTTCCTTGACCAGATGCCCCTTGCCGATACCACCAATGGCGGGATTGCAACTCATCTGCCCGAGCGTTTCGATGCTGTGCGTGATCAGAAGCGTTTTCGAGCCACTGCGCGCAGCCGCCAGTGCAGCCTCCGTGCCGGCATGGCCGCCACCCACCACAATGACGTCAAATTGTTCGGGATACTGCATGAGATCTCGCGCTTCATCAGCGCACTGGTTGATCGGGTACCAAGTATAGGCCGCGGGCGGGTCTGTCCGCATGCTTCACGGCATCGCCGCGAGTCCCGATGGACACACTAGACTAGCCAGCCCGTCGCTCACATCGCTCTTTCCCATGTCAGGCAAGAACAGCCGCTTCACCCTGCACCTCGCTGGCCCGTCGCCGTTCGCTCGCAAGGTTCAAGCGGTTGCGATCGAACTGGGGGTCGACTCGCGCATGGATCTCGAACCTCTGCTCGTGGCACCGGGCAAGGAAAATGTCGACTACGCACGCTCTGTCAATCCGTTGAAACGTGTACCCGCACTGACACTGGACGATGGAACAACACTGCTGGACTCATCGCTGATCTGCCAATACCTCGATGAAACCGAGGGCGGCAGCTTGGTACCTCGAGACGGCGCACAGCGATGGATCGTGCTGAATGTGCTTGCTGTTGCGAACGGACTGATGGAGGTATCGGTTCAACTGCGCTACGAAACCTTTGCACGCCCGGAAGACCATCGCTGGGGCGACTTCATTGCCGATCTCGAGCAGCGCATACTCAACGCGCTCGATTGGCTCGATGCGCGTGCAGATGCTCTGTCGCACGACGACCCGGACCTGGCAGGTCTTGCCTGTGTGATTGCGGTCGAGTACATCGACTTCAGGTTTCCAGACATGGACTGGCGAGAAGGTCGTCCGGCATTACAGACCTTGCATCAGGCTCTAGCCCATCGCTCGTCCCTCGCTGGTACGCGCCCGGATAGCTGAAGGCGGCGCCCTCCCCACTCTCGCGGCAATTGCACATGTCCAGCTCGGTAGCCAGTGATCGCTCGGCCACGGCCACGCTCAGGCGCCTGGTACCGTTTCTGCGACCTTATCGCGGTCGTATCCTGCTTGCGGCCGCTGCCTTGCTGATTGCGGCGGCCGCTACTCTGGCGCTGCCCATCGCGTTTCGGTTCCTGATTGATCGAGGCTTTGACAACGCCTCGAATGCCGAGCTTGGCAGTGAAACCAATGCGGTATTCATCGGCTTGTTTGTACTTGCCCTGTTGCTCGCTGCAGCCACCGCCGTACGCTTCTACTGCGTCTCCTGGCTGGGGGATCGCATCGTTGCAGACCTGCGCAAGGCGGTATTCGCCAGCGTGCTGCGCCAGGACCCGGTGTTCTTCGAAACGCTTCGTTCGGGAGAAGTACTGTCACGCCTGTCCAGCGACACCACCTTGATTCAGTCGCTGGTCGGTTCCAGCCTTTCGCTTGGACTGCGCAACGTGTTGTTGTTCATCGGCGGGCTGGGACTGATGATCTGGTCAAGCCCGAGGCTCGCAAGCCTGATCGTCGTGTTGTTGGTACTGGTGGTCGTGCCCATTCTTGTCATTGGCCGGCACGTCCGTCGCTTGTCCAGAACCAGCCAGGATCGACTTGCCGACACCAGCGCACGCGCGGGCGAAACCCTCGCTGCGATGAGCACCGTGCAAAGCTATGTACAGGAAGACCGTGAATCGCAACGCTACGACACGGTCGTTGAAGAAGCCTTTGTCAGCGCAGTGAGACGCAACCGGAGCCGTGCGCTACTCACCGCACTGGTCATCGCGCTGGTCTTCGGTTCCATCGTCATCGTGCTGTGGCTGGGAGCACAGGCCGTCGCAGACAGTCGCATGTCTCCCGGGGTGTTGACGCAATTCATGCTGTATGCCGCCATCGTTGCCGGATCCACCGGCGCTCTCTCCGAAGTACTCGGAGATGTCCAACGCGCTGCCGGCGCTACCGAACGCCTGCTCGAGCTGCTCGATGCCAAACCCATCATCATCGGAGGTTCAAAAGAGCTGCAGGCAAGCAAATCTGGCGAGAATTCAGGCGCGCGCGTTCACGTCAGCCAGGTCAACTTCAACTATCCGAGTCGACCTGAAGAGGCCGCATTGACCGAGCTCGACTTCACCATCGAGCCTGGCGAAACACTGGCTCTGGTCGGGCCATCCGGAGCCGGCAAGACCACCGTACTGCAGTTGTTGATGCGCTTCTACGACCCCGCCTCCGGGCAGATCTGCATCGATGGACAGCCGCTGGAGCAACTGTCACTGGCCTCGTTGCGACGTTACATCGGCTTCGTGTCACAGGAAAGCGTGATCTTCTCCGACGACGTGGCGACCAACCTCAGGTTTGGAAAGCCAGAGGCCAGCGACGAAGAGATCGTCGTGGCGAGCCGCGCAGCACAGGCACATGAATTCATCGAACGACTACCCCAAGGCTATGACACTCCTCTGGGCGAACGCGGTGTCAGACTGTCCGGAGGTCAACGACAACGACTCTCCATTGCTCGCGCTTTGTTGAAGGACCCGCCCCTGCTCTTGCTGGACGAGGCGACCAGCGCTCTCGATGCGGAAGCCGAGCGCAAGGTGCAGCTGGCCCTGCAAACAGCGATGACAGGCAGAACCACGCTCGTGATTGCCCATCGTCTGGCTACGGTGACAGGGGCGGACCGGATTCTTGTCATGGACCAGGGACGTGTTGTCGAGCAAGGCACCCACGAGAGCCTGACCGCCCTTGGCGGTCTGTATGCGGAGCTTGCCGCACTGCAGTTCAGCGCAGCGTCTTGATAACCACGTCACACGGAAGCCTGGATTCGTGACCGAGGGCTGATGCAGCGGTGACACCGCACAACCGTGTTACATCGTTCAAGAACCTGAGCCAGTCGAGCATCGAACATCGAAGACAATCACAGCTTGGTAATCCTCATTGTCGAAAAGCCGACAACAGGCCGACACGATCAACACTTGGTTGTTGAAGCGTTTCAAAAAATGTCGGTTCTATTCGTTGCTCTTGGAGTGGGTTGTGGTGCTGCAGCTACGGGCCTGGGACTTCCAGCACTAAAGGCAAAACGCAATGCATCATGCGTGACAGGCCTCGAGAAACATATCCCGGCCGAGTTCACAGCCACTCATAGCCACACCGACGCACGTGGCAGCACATTGATCGCCTGCGACATGAAGAGCGCAGCGGTCTTCATCGTCGATGCAAGCTCGCAAGATCGCCAAATCGTGTTCGAGCCCATCAAGCAGCTCGAAAGTGTCGCCGTCGTCGAGCACGGTGAATCACGAGTGAGTGAACTGCGCCTCGATATCGCGCTGGCAGACGAACGACGAACCCTGGTCAAGGTGCACGTTCTGCAAAGCCCTGCCTCGCGCAAGTCCGAGCAGTACGCACAGGCACAGGCGCTCGCTGCAAAGTGGGCGACTCGACTGAGTGGGGAGATCGAGGACCCGACCGCACTGCTTGCCGCGCTCAGTGCTGACGAGAGTCCCGCTGTGTACGAACAGACAGGATCACGATGGCAGCTACCGGCTGCAGGCGCACTCGCTGGAATATCCGCACTTTCCCTGGCTGCCGCCATGATGTCGCAACCCGACAAGCAGTCACCGGACCGCTCCATGGCGCAAGCACCATCGGTGAGTACGAGTGCCGCGGCAAACACACCGGCGGCCGCGCCAACGATTGCAGCTGCAAACGTCGAGAAAGTCGACCTCAAGGCCGAACTCAACCCCTTGGAGGCTCGCATTGACGATGTCAGCGAGCGCTCCTTGATGCAAGGCAGCCGTATTTCGACCGAAGCCCTGATAAACGCCATATCCGATGTCGAGACCATCACCACGGAGCTCGACGACATCGAAGCCAGAGTATCCAGCAAGAAAGACCTGCGTCGCGTCGCCGATATACGCACCTACCTCGTCTCGACCCAACAGGATGTACTGCCGCGATACCGACGGCTCTACAGCAGCACGCTTGAAAAAGATGGCGACGTTTCAGTCTCGGCCTCGACCGGGGGTTACGCATCACGCGAGCTTTCGCTGACTCACGAGCAATTTCTCGATGATGACTTCCGCGCTGAATTCCTTGACGCCATCAGAGCGGATATTGCGCGACTGCGTTTTGACACGGTGACGTTCCACTCGGGAGTGGATAACGTGCTTATCGATTCGATGGACCTTGACGGCGATAGCGACGCGATGCTGCACTCATCCCTACGTGGCTTCGACTAGTCAGAAGCGCTTTGCCGGGATCTATGCATCGCGTATCTCGTCAGCACTCGTCGAACGCTGTTCCAGCTTTAGCAGAAACTGCTTGTGTTCATCACCCCAGCGGTAGCCGGACACGCTCCCGTCTGCGCGAATCACTCGATGGCAAGGCACCACGATAGCCACCGGGTTGGCAGCGCACGCATTGGCAACAGCACGACTCGAACGCGGCGAACCCAAGCGCGAGGCAAGCTCTGAGTACGTCCTGGTTTCGCCGACAGGTATGTTCAACAGAGCAGTCCACACACGTTGCTGAAAAGCGGTGCCTCGCAAGTCCAGCGGCAGCAGCCTGGCGTCGTCGGGCTCGGCGATGCGGGCCACGACCGCCTGTACCAGCGCAGCTCCAGCATCATCATCACGGTGCAAGGACGCTCTGGAGAATCGACCTTGCAAGGCTTGTTCGAGCCGGTCGTCGGAGGCTCTTTCGTCAACTGACGCGTTATCTGCAGCGTGCTCCCCCGCCGGAGACAGCTCGACCGCGCACAGACCACGATCTGTCCACGCGACCAACAGACGTCCGAGTGGGCTCGACGCCAAGGTATAGCGGATCTGCTCGCCGCGGGCGCCATCACGAATATCCGAGGGTTTCATGCCGAGCCGATCTCGCACGTCCTGATAGAAGCGCGTGGCGGATTCATACCCGGCGTCGAACATCGCATCACTGACGCGCGCGGAGGATTGCGCGCAGTCCACCACGCGTTCGCGGCACTGTGATAACTGCCATTGCTTGGGAGTCAGACCGATCACTGCCTGAAATTCCCTGGACAAGGCGTGTCGGCCGATGCCCAGTCTGGTGGCGACATCGCTGACAGTCATCCTCTCGGATCCACCCAACAGGCGACAGGCCATCTCGATGCGGGCAGCACGCCGCGACAACGGCGTTCCCTGATCGGGTAGACAGCGACGACAAGCTCGAAACCCGGCTGCAAGCGCGGCATCCGAGCCGTCGAAGAAGCGCACATTGCCACGGCGTGCCGGTCGAGACGGACAGGACGGATGGCAAAACACCCCTGTGCTGACCACGCCGTACACGAACTCTCCGTCAGCGTGCGCATCTCGAGCCACCACGGCCTTCCATCGTTGTTCATCCACGCTCATGTCCGATCTCCGTAAATCCTCGATGTAGAGTGCCATCGGGCTGGAGCGAGGTTCTGCCATTTCGGGTCAGTGAATTCCCACAATCGTCTGGCAACTTCTCGCGACGTGCCCTCTGCAGCGTAGACTCCCAGGTCCTCTCACCGCCAGACTCAAGCAGATGACCAAAGCTCAGGGCCCCAGCCGACAACGTGTGG
Source organism: uncultured Granulosicoccaceae bacterium (assembly GCA_938006335.1). Lineage (GTDB taxonomy): Bacteria > Pseudomonadota > Gammaproteobacteria > Granulosicoccales > Granulosicoccaceae > Granulosicoccus. Next base: position 27,261 of record CALLMF010000023.1, read on the forward strand.
AAGCCGCCTTGCAGCAGATCAGCGATCTTGGCGTCGAATCCACGCGCATCTTCATTACCATTGATCGCGAACGCGCCAAACGGGATGCAGATGCTGTCGACAAGCGCCTCGCCGCCGGGGAGAGGCTGCCACTGGCAGGTCTGGTCTGCTCGATCAAGGACCTGGTGGATCGTCGCGGTGAGCGCACGACCGCAGGATCTCGATTGCTCGAGCGTCGCGAGGTCGCCGCTACCGATGCCGAGATCCTGTCTCGGCTCGAGGCCGCGGGTGCCGTCATTCTGGGCCGGACCAACCTGTCCGAGTTCGCCTATAGCGGCGTTGGTCTGAACCCGCATCACGGCACTCCGGGATGCATTTTCGACAAGACGCTGGTTCCCGGAGGATCCAGCTCCGGTGCTGCCTTGTCGGTGGCTCACGGCATCTGTGACATCGCTATCGGCACTGACACCGGAGGCTCGGTCCGCGTGCCGGCAGCTGTCAACGGCATCCACGGAATCAAGCCCACCACCGGCCTTGTACCGACGACCGGAGTCCACCCGCTGAGCTCACTGATGGACAGCGTCGGCCCGCTCAGCAATGATTGGGCAACGACGCGGCTGGCATTCGAAGTATTGAGCGGTACCGCCTTTGACGCTCCAGCATCGTCAAGCCTTGTGCTTGGTGTCCCTCAGGGCGCGTTTACCGGTGATCTCGACAATGCCATCGCCGACGCGTTTGACAACAACCTGAACGTCTTGCGCAAGGCGGGTGTGGAGCTCGTCGACATCGATCTTGAGTGGATGACGGGCGTCGCCGTTGCCAACCGCACACTGGTTTCCTGTGAGGCGCACGAACAGTACGGCCCGGACCTCAAGGAGTTGGCCAAGGTTGGCGACCCACACATACTGGAGCGTATCCGGTTTGCTGAAGATGTTGCCCCGGCTGCTCGTGCTGCCGCGCACACCCTGCGCGTAGAGTCCGTCAGCCGCTTCACTGGCGCACTGGAAAGCGCAGGCGTCAGCGCCATCCTTTCGCCAACGGTGCCGATCGACACGCCAAGCAAGGATGACGCGAAAGCAGACTTTGGTCGCCTCAATGCCGCCCTACTGCGCAACACCTCCTTGATCAATTTTGTCGACGGCTGTTCGGTCAGCCTGCCGACCGCTTCTACGGGTGCCGTGCCGGGCGCCATGATGGTGTCGGCAGCCTCAGGTCAGGATCAGCGATTGATCTCCGTGGTAGACGCGCTGGTTCCGCTACTGGGGTGACGGTATAACGCCTGCCTCACCCGCCAATTGGCGATGAGCTATCCTATTGGCGTGATCCCGTCGCGCATTCCATCGGTACTGGTACTGGTGCTCGCACTGGTCCTTGCACCGTTGATATCGGCGGTGCATGTGACGGTGGCGCACCTGCCTGATGCCGCGCAGATTTCTGCGTCGCCAACTTCGCCGGTCCACTCCTTCGCGCGGGTGTCCCATGCGCACTCCAGCGTGCATCACGATCACGATGCGCACCACGGATATCACCACACGGCAGCCCATGGGCCGCTCACCCCGTCGGTATCGGCAAGCCACGCATTCGGCACACTGCACGGCGGACACGACCACAAGGACTCACAGGTCGAGTTCTGCCAACTCTTTCACCTGCACGCCTCGTCTTCTGCGCTTGTCGGACCGATCCAGCTCGCAGTCTTTGGTCAAAAAACGGCAGAACGTTTTGATCGCCATCTGAATCACAGCGTCGCTCAGGCGTCAGCCCTGACCGCGGTAGCCAGAGGACCACCCGTCATTTCCTGAAGTGTCTTGAACGCGTATCACACGCCCCCTTCTTCAAGAATCCCTGGAACTTGACCCATGCAACGCACCCTTCTTGCACTGCTGTGCGCTTCTTTTGCAGCACCCGCTACCGCTAGTACCCGTGATCTGGACAGCCACGAACACGGCGGCTCAACGCTGGATATCGTCGTTGACGGTGACGTCATCGAAGCCAGCTTTCTCAGCCCATGGATGAACCTCGTGGGCTTTGAACACGAACCGTCAACACACGAACAGGAACACGCTGTCGAAGAGGCACTCGAATCGCTCGGCGACGCCGTTGCCATGCTCGGCATACCGTCTGGTGCCGAATGCTCACTGCAGTCCGCTGATGTCGACAGTTCGATGTCCATGGCTGAACACGATGAGGAACATCATGACGAGCACGACGACGAGCACGACGACGAACACCACGACGAACACCACGACGAGCACGACGACGAGCACGACGACGAGCACGATCACGAGGCTGATGAATCAACGCATTCGGAAGTCAGCGTTATCTGGACGCTATCGTGTGCCAATCTCGATGAACTGGCCACGATCCGACCGGGTGTGATCGAGCGTTTCCCCGGCATCGAAGTGATCTCCGTGCAGCTCGCGGGCCCGGGTGGACAGTCAGCCGCACAGGTCGATAAAGACGCGAGCGCCTTGTCTCTCGCAGAGATCTTGTAAGTGGCTGTTTGCGGTACAGACGTTGCGAATCCACATGACTGATTCGCGATTGCTTCTGCTGGAAGACGTGAGGTTTTCGTGGCCCAAGGCGACGGAAGCCACACTGGACATTCCGCTGTTCAGCATGGAACACGGGGAGCGCGTCTTTCTTCGTGGACCGTCTGGCAGCGGAAAGACAACCCTACTGAGCTTGATTGCTGCCGTCTTGTCGCCTGATCGCGGTGTCGTCAAGGTTGCAGGGACCGATCTTGCAACAGTACGCGGTGCCGCGCGTGATCGCTTCCGTGCGGACCACATCGGGCTGGTGTTCCAGCAGTTCAATCTCTTGCCGTTCCTGAGCGTTTCCCAGAACGTACTCCTGCCGTGTCGTTTCTCGGCAAGGCGGCGCATTCGTGCCCAGGAAATGGGTGGCAGTCTGGACGGGGAGGTGCAGCGTCTGCTCACCGCACTGAATCTGGATGCTGCCGCCTTGCGGCATCGTCAGGCCATGTCACTGTCGGTGGGTCAGCAACAGCGCGTGGCCGTTGCCCGGGCATTGATCGGTCGGCCGCAACTCGTCATTGCCGATGAGCCAACCTCAGCATTGGACGCCGACACCCGCGACGCGTTTCTCGAACTGCTGTTTGCCGAGATCGAGGCTACTGGCGCGTCGCTATTGTTTGTCAGCCACGATGCTGCACTTGCCCAGCGCTTCGATCGTCACGTGGATCTTCCTGAACTCAATCGGGCAGAGCAGGCTACCGGATGACAGGCTTGTTCACCATCGCCTGGCGAAGCCTGCGCAATCGATGGTCCACAGCGACCCTTGCGGTGCTGGCCATCGCGATCAGCGTCGCTCTCATACTCACAGTGGACCAAGTGCGGCGTGATGCCAAGACGGCGTTTGTACAGACCCTCTCCGGTACCGATCTGATCGTTGGCGCGCGTAGTGGTCAGGTGCAGTTGTTGTTGTATTCCGTGTTTCGCATTGGCAATGCCACCAACAACATGAGTTGGGAAAGCGCCCGGGAGATCGCCGCACGCGATGAGGTCGAGTGGACCATCCCCTTGTCGCTGGGTGACTCCTACCGGGGCTATCGCGTGCTGGGCACCAACGACGATTATTTCAGACACTACACCTTTGGTCGCGAACGTCGTTTGTCGTTGGTCGCGGGGCTTGAATTCGACGATGTATTCGATGCGGTGCTCGGTAGCGAAGTGGCCCGCGAGCTCGAACATGACATCGGCGATGAGATCGTCATTGCTCATGGCACCGGTAGCGCGGGAATCACACGTCACGAGAACCAGCCGTTCCGGGTCTCGGGCATTCTCGAGCCGACCGGCACTCCGGTTGACCGTACCGTGCACGTGTCCCTGGAGGGCATCGAGGCGCTACACGTGGACTGGCGCAGCGGCATGCAGGTACCGGGCGAAGGAACACCCGCGGATGTGATCCGCGGCATGGATCTCGAGCCCAGCGAGATCACCGCACAGCTGGTGGGTCTGAAGACACGGGGAACGGTCTTCCGGGTGCAACGCGCCATCAATGAATACCGACAGGAGCCGCTGCTGGCGATCCTGCCTGGCGTGGCGCTACAGGAACTCTGGGGGCTTGTCGGAGCGGCAGAAACCGCGCTGCTCATCGTCTCGGCGGTGGTCGTGCTCGCCGGTCTGATCAACCTGATCTCGGTACTGCTTTCAAGCTTGTCGGAGCGGCGTAGAGAGATGGCGATTCTTCGGTCTGCCGGTGCATCGCCCGGAACCATTTTCCGACTTCTCTGTCTGGAAAGCTCGGTGCTGGCGATCGTGGGCATTGTCGTGGGCTTCCTGCTCCACCAGGTGAGCGTTCGGTTGGTAGAGGTATTGCTGCGCACGCGCTACGGTGTCGACCTGCCCGGTCGGCTTCCCGGTGCGCCCGAACTTTTGTTGTGTCTGGCCATACTGGCCGCGGCCATCGTGACTGGCGCCATCCCTGCATGGCGGGCATACCGGCAGTCCCTGTCCGATGGCATGACTCAAAGAACCTGATGCATCTCATGGTGCTTACTCGGGGAGACCACACTTGATGTCCAAACGAATCCTGCAACTGCTGACCTTTGTTGCCCTCCTCTGCGTGTCTGTCGCCGCGACCGCCTGGTGGTGGAACAATGACGACGAAGACGCCACCGCACTGGACGAATCAGCGACCGTCATCGAGTGGCCCGACCTCGTCCCGGCAGACTTCGTCCCCTTCGATCCTCTCGCTGACATGACACGCGATGAAATCGACGTCCTGTTCGACGGCAGTGACGAATCCAACGCCAAGCTGATGGAACTCGACAAGCTCGCGAGCTACGCGCCGACGGTTCCCGAGCTCGATGGTGAGCAGGTACGCCTTGCAGGCTATGTCGTGCCACTGGAGTTTGACGAGCAAACCTCCTTTCAGGAGTTTCTGCTGGTGCCCTACTACGGCGCGTGCATTCACACACCTCCGCCACCCGCCAATCAGGTCGTGCACGCCTTTGCTGACGAACCCGTGACCATCGAGCAGACCTGGGACCCTGTGTGGCTGATCGGTACGATCAACACCGAGACTGTCACGAGCAACCTTGCCGAATCCGGATATCGCATGACGCTTGACCAGGTGATCCCCTGGGAACCGCCGGTCGAGGAGTCGCAGCAGTAAGCACCCGATTCTGACAGTGTGTGACATCGTGCTGCTGCCCGTTTTCTGAATGCTCATTGACCCGGAGTACCTTGCCCGACGCCGTCAGCGGGAACAGACCAAGGCGCAGCAGCTCATGTCCAGCGGCGATCCGGTGCGGCGGCTTGCCGAGTCGCTCTTGTCCCTGTCCTGCATGCGCAAATGGGCGCGCATCAAGGCACTTGACCTGCGGCTCGAGCACAACCCTCTGTCCTTGACCGGGCTTGCCGACACACTGTTGGGATATCGCCTGCTGCAGATTGCTGATCCACATTTTCCGGAACACCGCGATCACGAACTCGAGGAGCGAATCGGTGCGATCGCTGGCGACTCAAGGCATGACATCGCAGTACTGACCGGCGACTACCGAGACCGCAGTTTCGGGCCGTTCAATGGAGCGATCGAGGCCATGCGGACACTGCGACCGCAACTGGGTACCCGCGCTCTGGTTGTTCTGGGCAACCATGACAGCATCGATATGATCGACCCACTGATCGCCGCAGGCTACGAAGTCCTGCTCAACAGCACGATCACGATCCAGCATGGCAACGCAGGCTTCGACATCCTTGGCGTCGACGATCCCAGCTACTACCGAATGGACGATCTGAACGCGTGCATGGCACAGAGCCCGAGTCCGCACCGTGTACTGTTGGCTCACTCGCCGGACATCCATCAGGCGGCACAACAGGCCGGCATCGATGCCTACCTCTGCGGGCACACACATGGCGGTCAGCTATGCCTGCCAGGTGGCTACGCCCTGCGCCACAATTCCCGTGCACCCGGATACATGACTCGCGGCGCCTGGAACACCGGAACGCTGCGCGGATACACCAGTCGAGGTGCGGGTACATCAATCATTGACGCACGCAGTTTCTGTCCGCCTGAGCTGACGCTTCACACGCTGACAAGGCCTGTGCCGGCGTAGCAGCTACCCCGGAGAACGTGCCGTCGGCAAGTTCTTCGGCTGTCATCCCACGATCGACATCAAGGCCTGTCATCTGCCACCGATGCGCTGACAACCACGGGATCGGCTTGCGTATTCGCTCGAAAAAGCGAGTAGGAAACGTCACGCCACCTCGTTGAATAAACGCTGAGAAATCCGTTTCGACCACGGCGCCACGTGTCGAGGCCAGTCCCTCCAGCGTGAAACGCACACGACGCAACAAGCGGTCGTCCCGATCGATGTAGAGCACAAAATCATCAGAGCCCGCTACACCAAGTCCAGGGATTGTGCGGATACGCAAGCGGTCCACGGTTCGCCCGCTCAGGGTGGTCGATGGCAGCACTTCCATCTGCGTCTGCTTTCCGATGAAATACAAGGGGCCCAACAGAAATAGACGGTAGGCATCAGCGACGAGCGCGGCCGCGTCCAGAACCTCCTGGTCGGTATCCGGGGCGGCGCTGTTGTAACGCACCACGATGTCTTGCTCACTTTCGTCCCCGGTATCATCGTGACGTGATCGCAAAACGTACTTCTCACCCGACGGCCCGTTGTGGATCTGCCCGAGTCGATGATCCTTCAGGAGCAGACGCTCTTCCGACTGCTTGCGGTAGTCAGGGTCAACCAGCACACCTTGCAGCTTCTGAACCAGCGAATACCACTCCCCCGTATAGGACACGCTGATATCGTCGAGTTTCTCGAAGGCCTTACGTCCATGAGCCGCCGCCGTTTCGTCAAAAAGTGCACGTGCAGACGCTGTGGTGGTCTTCTCGGCAGGCTCCGGAATGGAGGCACATCCGAGCTGGAAGGTCACCAGCAGCAACAGACAACGAGCAAGCAAGGACCGCGGCATGACGCACCAGACAGTGTAGGGACTCGTCAATGTAGCGTCGGAAACTGCTCGTCGTGGCCCCTTGTGCAATATCGATTGCACCGAACCACGCAAGACCACGCCTGTCAGTGTCAGATCGTGAAAGGGTCTACGGCAGCGAAAGCCGTTTTGCGCGACACTGCGGTACCACGTTCCGTCCTGCCCTTCTCCATCTTGAGCGACTCGCCGCAAAAACTGGTCCTTGGTTTGCTCATCGTCGGATGGGCGCTTGTGCTTGGCGCATGCTCTTCCGAGACCTTCCGGCTTGTCGGCAGTGACCCCGAACTCGGCAGCGGTTCGACCGAAACCCCCCCGCCCGCCAGCCTCGATGCGGCGCTTCAGGCATGCGGCACGGTCGATCGCTTCGAAGGTCGTTTCGATACCGCTGTGCCGGTCTATCTACTGCCTGAAGCCGCTGTCGGACAGCGCTTTGCTGATCCCAACTTCGGCAACTGCCTGACCCGTCTGACTGACCACAACACGGATCCCACGCGGCGCTTTGCGCGCAATACCTACCCGCGCAGGTCGCCCTACAACGCCGACAGTTCGCGAGTGTTGATCCAGTCCGGAGACGGTAGCCTGCATCTGTATGATCCGGAGCGCACTACCCACATCGCGATGATCGACGGGGTACGGGGTGCTGCCGAGCCTCTCTGGCACCCTACCGATCCCGAGCGTCTTTTTCACGTGTCCGAAGAAGGCGTTGGCATGCAGCTGCTGGAGCGCCGCGTGGGTAGCGGTTCGTCTCGCGTCATTGGAGATCTGGGTGCGCGTCTACGCGCGCGCTGGCCCAACGCCGCCGTAGCATCAACGCGTTCAGAAGGACACCCGTCGCGCGACTTTCGCTATTGGGCATTCATCGTCGAGACAGCTCAACGCGAACCACTAGGCGTGGTGGTCTGGGATCACCTGCAGGATCAGATCCTTGCAACGCGCGATGCGGGTTCTCAATCGGATCAGATCGGTGTGGATATCGATTGGGTATCCATGTCCCCTTCGGGTGACTACGTTGTCGTTTCGGCTGACGAGCAAACGCTCGCCTGGACACGCGATCTACAACTCCATGGAGTGCTCCACGACAACACCGAACACTCGGACATTGCCATCGGTGCCGATGGACGAGACGTGTACGTGTCCATCGATTTCGACTCCGTGTTCGGTGAGGTATTCATGCGACACCTCGACACTCTTGAGCGCACGGACCTGTACTCGAGTTTCGTGTACACCGAGGAAACCACGCGTTACTCGTCCTTGCATATTTCCGGCAAGGCGTTTGAACGGCCTGGCTGGGTCATCGTATCAAACTACCGAACTCGCAGTCCCGTTTACGAATGGTTCCACAACACCATCCTGCTGGTGGAACTCGCCGCCAACCCGCGCATCGAGCGGCTTGCTACTCATCATTCACAGTATGCGGGCTATTGGACCGAGCCGCATGCCAGCCCGAATGCGGATCTCACACACGTCATTTTCAACAGCAACTGGTATTCGGGAAACCCTACCGACGTCAACGCATGGCAGATCGACATCGACGATGACGTCCTGCGGTGATTGCGCTGGCTCAATACGTGGCACGACCTCCAGACAAATCAAACACACCGGCTGTGGTAAACGAGTTCTCCTCTGTACAGAGCCAGGTAATCATGGACGCGGCTTCTTCGACGGTCAGGAAGCGTCCCCGAGGAATCTTGCTGAGCATGTAGCCGATGTGCTCTTCGGTCATCTGGTCGAAAAGACGCGTTTTCGCCGCCGCAGGCGTCACGCAATTAACCGCAATATTGCTATCGGCAGTCTCCTTGCCAAGTGACTTGGTCAGTGACACGACCGCAGCCTTGGAAGCCGAGTAGGCAGGCGCATTCGGGTTGCCTTCCTTGCCCGCGACCGATGCGATGTTGACTATGCGCCCGTAGCCCGAGGCTTGCATGTGCGGCACGATGGCACGGCAACAATGGAACACGCCGTCCAGGTTGACCTGCATTACACGCCGCCACTCTTCGGGCGGATAGTCGATTGTTGGTACGTTGGGCCCCGTGATTCCTGCACTGGCCACCAGCACATCGATACGACCTTCTTCGGCTGCGATCCGGTCGGCACAACGGGTGACTGCCTCAACGTCGACGACATCGACCACATGTGCTCGTGTGCCATGTCCGAGACTCGCAGCAGCGCTCTCCACGACGGCCTTGTCATTGTCCCAGAGTTGCACTTTGGCGCCTCCCTGCACCATGCGCTCGGCAACGGCATAGCCAATGCCTTGTGCGCCACCGGAGATTACGGCAACTCGATCTTTCAGGTCGTATTGATTCATCCTGTCTCTTCCTATTTTCCAATACAAAAGGAGCCAAAGATCGCGCCCAGCAGATCGTCAGCGTCGAAGCGACCGGTGATCTGTTCGAGCGATTGTTGTGCCCGGCGCAGCTCTTCTGCAGCAAGCTCCGGCATGACTCCGCCGCTCAACCGCTCCAGTGCCGCTCGCGTAGCCGTCCGCGCATCCTGCAAGGCCTCAAGATGACGTCGTCGCGCAAGATAAACCCCTTCGATAGCGAACTCACGGCCTGACAGACTAACAAGACACTCGCGCAAATCGGCAAGACCCTCACCGTTCAGGGCTGACACCTCGATGATCGTGTGACTGTCGGTTACTCCCTTGCGCGGCGGACGGCCATCCACCAGATCCATCTTGTTGAACACCACGATCTGGGGTGCATCACGCAACAGGTCAGTTGCGGGCCATTGCGGGTCAGCCGCATCGAGCACCAGCATCAACACATCAGCCTGATTCACCGCGTCTCTGGCTCTTTCGATACCGATGCGCTCCACCTTGTCGTCGGTGTCACGCAGACCGGCCGTATCAATGAGATGGATGGGCAGATCATCGATCAGAATATCCTCACGCAACAGATCGCGAGTGGTCCCCGGCACGTCCGTCACAATGGCAGCATCCGCCTGCGCCAGTGCGTTCAGCAAGCTGGACTTGCCCACGTTGGGTCGACCGGCAATCGCCACGGTCAGGCCGTCACGTAGGCGTTGACCCTCGCTTGCTCTGGCCAGCACCTGGTCAAAGGCGTCAACCAGCGCAGTTGCCCGCGCTGCCAACGACGCGTCAGCAAGAAAGTCGATTTCTTCCTCACTGAAATCGAGCGCGGCTTCCAGCCAGACCCGCAAAGCGATCAACTCGTCGACGATCGCGTTGACATCGCGGGACATGTCACCGGCCATGGCGCGAACGGCAGCACGAGCGGCTCCTTCGGATGACGCATCAATCAGATCCGCAACAGCCTCGGCCTGCGCCAGATCAAGCTTGTCGTTCAGGAAGGCTCGTTCGCTGAACTCGCCGGGCCGCGCGGGACGTGCACCGAGTGCACACACCCTGCGCAGGATTCGGTCGAGTACAACCGGCCCTCCGTGCCCTTGAAGTTCCAGCACGTGCTCACCGGTATAGGAGCGCGGCGCTTCGAAAAACAGCGCAATGCCAACATCAAGCGCTTCACCGCTTTCATCAAGAAACGGTCCGTGGTGCGCCATGCGCGCAGACAGCGACAAGCCAATGACCTGTTTGCAGATGGCAGGCGCATCAGGTCCGCTTACACGAACCACCCCGATACCGGCGCGGCCTGCACCGGTTGCAACAGCGGCAATCGTGTCGGTTGCCATTGTTCGTGACCGATTTAGCGCTTGTTGCCCTTCTTGCCTTTCTTCTTGCGCTTGCGCGCTGGCTTGCCACCGACATCAGACGATGCGCTTGTCGAGTCGCTGGATGCCACCTTGGTCACCTCGACGTCAGTAGCGCGGATGTCACTGGCCGAAGCGGCTTCGTTGCCTTGGCCCGTATCAGTTTCGATAACACCGGCAACTGAAGACTTTCCGTCCTTGGCTGCCTTGACTTCGTTCGCCTGTGCATTGGCTTTTTCAGCCATTTCCGCAAGGCGTCCGAAGATGCCGGGCTTGTCGTTTTTCCTCGGTGGAGGAGGCGCCGGATTGTCACCGATGACATGGCGCGTTATGTAGTACTGCTGTGCGAGTGACAAGGTGTTGTTGGCCACCCAGTACAGCACCAGACCCGCCGGAAAGAAGGCGAAGAACACACCAAAGATCAACGGCAGGAACTGCATCACCTTCGCCTGAATAGGATCGGTTGGCGGTGGATTCAGCTTCTGCGTCAGGTACATGGTCACGGCCATCATCACCGGCAGGATGAAGAACGGATCACGAATGGAGAGATCCTTGATCCACAGAATCCAGGGTGCGTGACGCAGCTCGACAGACTCGAGCAGCATCCAGTAGAGCGCAATGAACACCGGTATCTGAATCAGCATCGGGAAGCACCCACCCAATGGGTTGACGCGTTCCTTCTTGTACAGCTCCATGGTGGCCTGGCCCATAGCAGCACGATCGTCGCCGTGTTTTTCCTTGAGAGTCGCAAGCTTTGGCTGCAGCGCTTTCATGCGTGCCATCGACTTGTAGCCGGCTTCCGAAAGCTTGTAGAACACGGCCTTGATGCAGAGCGTCACAAGGATGATTGACCATCCCCAGTTGCCGATGAAACCGTGGATGGTCTTCAGCAGCCAGAACAAGGGTTGGGCCAGTATGGTCAGCCAGCCGAAATCGACGGTGAGTCGAAGATTCGGTGCTGCGGCCTCCAGGAGATCCTGCACCTTCGGACCGATGAAGGTCTTGGTTGCGACCTGCGCCTGTGCGCCAGGAGCCACTGTCACCGGTGATGACACCATGCCGATGAGATAGCGGTTTTCGGCAGGGAGATAACGCGAATACGCGGTGTTGTTTTCGCCCGGTGTCGGGATCCACGCGGTACCAAAGTAGTGCTCGATCATGGCGACCCAGCCATCGGTCACGCTGGCATCGAGGTTCTGGTCTTCCATGTCACCAAAATCGTACTTCTGGTAGCGCTCGTCCGGGCTGCTGTACACCGCACCGATATAGGTGTGAACAAACTGCTGACGCTCATCGCTGGTAGCGGGCTTGCGTTTCAGCTGACGGTACTGATTGAAGGTGTACGGCGCGTCGCCCGTGTTCTGGACCAGGTGCTCGACACCCACTTCGTAGCTGCCAGCTGTAAAAATCAGCGTCTTGGTAACCTTGACGCCGGTGTCGGACTCCCAGTGGAAGGGCACACGCAGGGTCTCCTGCCCCTCGTCGAGAACATAGGACTCTGCCTCGGCCTTGAGTACGTCTCGGTGCGTCGGAGCCGCACTGCCCTGCGCCGCCTGCAAACCAGACTCTGCCACCAGATAGTGATTGGGGTCGTCGCTGACCAGGGTAAAGGGCACATCGGGCTGATCGATACTGACGCTGTAGTCAAGCAGATCCGCACGAGTGATCGTCGCACCGAGGGTCGCGATCTCGTAGGTGACAAGATCGGTGGTTACCGTAACCGTCGGGGAATCCACCGTCGCCGGAATACTGGCCTCGGCAGCGATGCCGCCTGTTTGCTGCGGTGCCGTCGGTGCATCGAGACCGGTAGGTGACACCGCAGCGCCACTGGCATCGACAGCGACCGGTTCCAGGGGAGTGTGATAGTCCGCCACCCACGTCTGATAGAGGATCAGACACAGGAAGCCGAACGCCAGGTACAGAAACAGTCGTTGCGTTTCCATCTTCAGTTCGTATCCGGGGTGGGATCTTGTGTGCACTCGGGCACATGATCGACACCTCCTGGGTGAAAGGGGTGGCAGCGGCACACTCGGGTAGTCGCAAGCCACGACCCACGCAAGGGGCCGTGACGTGTCACAGCCTCAAGAGCATAGTCGGAACAGCTAGGGTAAAACCGGCAGCGCGGGGGCAGCAGCGGACTGATGCACTTCTGGTAAAAGCGGATGGGCAGGCACAGCGTCCTTGAGACCCACGTCCTGAGCTTCGATTTACCGTCTGAACCCATTATCTTCGTGCCTTGCCGGCTAACAACAACACCCACAGTCGATCCAGCGAGGACCTGAGCTCGGCAGTCGTCGCTGCCACCGCGGGGTCACGATTCATGAGCACGACTTGGCGGCTGCCAAGCTCGGCCCGGTGGTGCCGGAACGACTCGCGAGCCACACGTTTGATGCGGTTACGGTCGTGCGCACGGCGTGCCCGCTTCTTGGCGATGGCAAGCCCGAGTCGAGCTTCCCCTTCGCTGGGAACGTGACACAGCAGAGTCCAGTAGCGATCGCTCAGACGGCGGTTTTGCTTGAAAACGGCCGAGAACGACGCTCCATCAAGCAAACGAGCCTCACGCGGAAATGCGTAGCCGGCTGTTTGCAGCGGGTGGTCGTTGACCGGATCAGGCGCTGAGACGCGCTCGACCCTTACGTCGTCTGGCCGCGAGTACTGCTCGGCCGCCACGGGTGGCTTTGCGCGCGCGAAAGCCATGTGTGCGAGCCCGCTTGATCTTGCTCGGCTGGTAGGTTCGTTTCATTGGGAATACAAGCTTCGGCGGTGAGCCGCCACAGGCGTTCAGGGAACCCACAAGTGTAGGGGGCATTGAGTCATCGGTCAACGGTCGTGAACGACGGATTTGCACCGGCCACCCACCACATTCCCGGGTTTCAAAAACGAACGTGTCAGATCGACGTTAGTTCGTTGTGCCTTATCCCCGGAGTGGCTACAGTCATCAGACTTCACCTCACCGTGCGACAGCGACTTCTGCAGACACGCGATCGAAGGCGGTGAAACAGCGCCAAATTGCCACTGGCAAATGGCCAATCACACAGGCACTACAAACGGAGCTCCACTGTTGAAAGATGTACTTTGGGACCAGTGCCTGTCCAAACTCGAAGCAGAGCTTTCAGAGCAGAACCTCAACACCTGGATACGCCCTCTCCATGCGACCGTCGAAGGTGACCGCTTGCGCGTCATGGCGCCCAACCGCTTTGTGCGCGACATGGTGCGCAACAATTTCCACGCGCGCATCCAGGAGATCGCCAGCCACTACGCCAACCCGCACAAGGTGATTGTCGATCTGGTGATCGGCTCTGGTATCGAGGTCCCTGCTGGAATGCTGGCTGGCGAAGCCCCTGCCCGCACAGCGACGGCCAATCTGCAACGCCAGCAACCACCGAGACGCAGTGAAGTGGTGTCCGTCACTGCCACGTCGAATCACGAGACCAACCTCAATCCGGAATTTACCTTCGACTCACTGGTTGAAGGCAAGTCCAACCAGCTGAGCCGTGCGGCCGCGCAACGCATCGGCAAGGAGCCCGGACGCGCTTACAACCCGTTTCTGATCTACGGGTCTTCGGGACTTGGAAAGACACACCTGATGCAGGCCATTGGCAATGAGATCATTCGCCAGAAGCCCGACGCACGCGTGATGTACCTCAATTCCGAGCGCTACGTGGGCGAAATGGTCAGCGCGCTACAGCACAACAAGATCAATCGCTTCAAGCAGTTCTACAGAGGACTGGACGCCCTGCTCATCGATGACGTGCAGTTCTTCGCCGGCAAGGACCAGACCCAGGAAGAGTTCTTCCACAACTTCAACGCGCTGTTTGAAGGTGGACAGCAGATCGTGCTGACCTGTGACCGCTATCCCAAGGAAGTGGCCGGGCTCGAAGACCGCCTCAAGACACGATTCGGTTGGGGACTCACCGTCTCCGTGGAACCACCCGAACTGGAAATGCGTGTCGCTATCCTCAACAGCAAGGCCGAACAGGTTGGCGTTACCCTACCCAGTGAAGTGAGCTTCTTCATCGCCAAGCAGATCCGTTCGAATGTGCGAGAACTCGAGGGCGCACTGCGCCGGGTCATAGCCAACTCGCAGCTCATGGGCGAGCCCATAACCATCGAATTTGCCAAACGCGCCATTGCTGACCTTGTGGCAGTCCAGGCTCGGGTAGTGACCATCGAGAACATTCAGAAGACCGTCGCCGAGTACTACAACATCCGGCTTGCTGATCTGTCCGCGAAAACCCGCTCACGATCCATCGCGCGACCGCGTCAGGTCGCCATGGCCCTCGCCAAGGAACTCACCACGCGCAGCCTCCCCGAAATCGGCCGTGCCTTCGGTGGTCGCGACCACACGACGGTATTGCATGGCGTACGCAAGGTCGCTGAGCTCAAGGAGTCTGACACGGGGATTCGTGAGGATTACTCGAATTTGCTGCGCACATTATCCAGCTAAATTTCAACTGCCCTGAAGTGCCCCAGTCTGCTGGGGATGAGGTGTTCTGGTACCGTGCTCTGACGCCAATAAACACGGACCATTCACATGGATGTGAATACCCAATGCCAGCGCTGCGCGGCTAAACGCGCGCGAGCGACAAGCAAGCCATTTGAATCCTCTCCCGTCGGTTCCACGAGCCCAATGAGTGCCTTGCTGATCATGCACAAGTGCTGATCAGACGCGTTCTAAAAACCAGCCGGTGGTGCGCGGGACATGAGGCGCGTAGGCACGCCCTGAGTGGCTCATCGAAGCGTGCGCCTGACTCCGATCGCTGTCGGGCGATGTCCCCAGCGTAGTGGAGCACCTCCGAGCACTTCCGAAGATACAGCCTGTTCGGTGAAATACATCATCTTGCTGCCCGACAATTGGCCGTTGAAGCGGCACAAGCATTAGACTGAATACACCACGATCCTGTCCCCGACAGCCGTGGGGATCAGTCGCTAACAAGCTGTGAATAAGTATCCGGGACGTAGACAGAGCAAGGGTTCCCGACAGTAACCCCCAATTCATCCACAGGATTGCAACGGGTTACGAGCAGAGCTGTACCGGGTTTTTGCTTGATGCAAGTCACTGTTCTGAATGTGATTTTGTGACTCATGCACAGAATTGCCGGGCACTAGTAGTAGTAACAGTCAGTCAGTAATTTCCTTCTCAATCTCTCTTACTTGCGCAATGAAATTCAGTGCACAACGTGAATCCTTGCTGGAGCCGCTCCAGCAGGTAGCTGGCGCAGTAGAGCGTCGACAGACGTCCCCGGTGCTTGGCAATGTGCTTATCGAGTGCGCAGAAGATGGCATTGTCCTGACGGCAACAAACAACGAGATCGAGTTGCGTGCCGGCAGCGGGTTCTCGGTCGATGAGCCTGGAGCCACGACGGTACCTGCGCTCAAACTTCTCGAGATCTGTCGTTTGTTGCCAGAGCAAGCTCGTGTGTCCTTCGAGCTATCTGGCGAGAAAGCGACGTTGAAGGCTGGCCGCAGCCGCTTTACGCTAGCGACGCTCCCGGTCGACCAATTTCCAAGATCCGAAGCCCTTGAAGAAGGTCAACAAATTGACGTTTTGGCCAGTACCCTGCATCGCGCGATCAAGGCCACCGGCTTTGCCATGGCACAGCAGGATGTACGGTTCTACCTCAACGGCATGCTGCTTGAAATCGGGCAGGAGCGTCTGTGCTGTGTGGCTACGGATGGACACCGTCTGGCTTTCTCTCAGGTCACGACCGACGTATCTCCAGAGACACCGATCAGAGCGATTATTCCGAGAAAAAGCGTCGGTGAATTTGCAAGACTGCTTGGCGCGGCCAGTGAGGATGATCTGGTAAGACTGCATCTCACCGATCAGCAATTGCAGGCGTCACTCGGCGATGTTCGACTGACTACGCGACTGGTCGACGGTCGCTTCCCTGATTACAACCGGGTGATTCCGATCGATGGCAACAAGGAACTGGTGGTCGATACCCAGAGCCTGCGTCAATGTCTGACTCGTGCATCAGTGCTTTCGAACGAGAAATACCGGGGAATTCGCCTGGCCTTGTCTTCCGGCGTACTCACCATCTCCAGCAACAATCCGGATCAGGAAGAAGCGATCGACGAGCTGGAGGTCGACTACCAGGGCGATGCCGCGGAAATAGGCTTCAACGTGACGTACCTGATTGACGTATTGAACGCCACAGAGACCGAGACGGTGCGTCTGGTCGTGAAGGACGGCGCAAGCAGTGCCTTGCTGATGCCCGACGGAAACACCGATAGCAAGTACGTCGTCATGCCGATGCGACTGTAGAGGTCGTGATCCTGACGCGCTTCGAGGCATCCGGTTTCAGGAACCTCGATGGTCTGGTCATTGAGCCGCACCCTGCCCTGACCTTGCTCAAGGGAGACAATGGTTCAGGGAAAAGCAGCGTTCTGGAGGCCATCCACTGCCTGGCGACCGGCTACACTTTTCGCACTCGACGGGTCCGTGACTATCTGCATTTCGAGCGTGATGAGTTGACGTTGGCGGGTCAGCTCAAGGATCCACGCGACGGCAAGGAGCACCGCTGTGGGCTCGCACGCAAGCGCGACGGCGAAATCAACCTTCGCGTCAACTACGCGTCAGCGAGTTCCTTTACGGAAGTCGCCGCTCTGGTGCCGGTGAAGGCACTGACCCCGGATAGCCACGGGCTTGTCGAGGATGGGCCGGAGGAACGCCGGCGCTTCCTCGATTGGGGATGTTTTCACGGGTCGGAAGAATTTCTTCCGATCTGGCGGCGCTACAAGCGTGCCCTCAATCAGCGCAACGAGTCGCTCCGACGGCTCGCTTCTGATGCCGAGGTGTGTAGTTGGAACGAGGCGCTCGCGTCAGACGGAAACGCACTTACGCGGATTCGTAAATCGTATGTGGCAGAACTCGCAATCCACGTCAAGAATCGGGCGCAAGTGATTGATTTTCCGTTCCACATGGAACTCGCTTTGCGCCCCGGTTGGGACGAAAGCGATGGATCTCTCGATGAATTGCTCGTTCGGAAATTGGAGACTCATCGGCGTATGAAAACCACGACGGACGGTCCGCATCGAGCGGACATACAGATCAAGGCGGATGGCGTGCTGGCACGACAACACCTGTCACGCGGGCAACAAAAGGTGTTGGTCTACCTCCTCCATCTCGCACAACTCGATTGCCTGCGCCCCGAGAGATCTGCCAATGCCATTGTCCTTTGCGATGACCTGGGTGCAGAGCTTGACAGTGACAATGCAGAACGCATCATCGGACAGCTGTTGTCGAGTGGTCACCAGGCGCTGGTCACCGGCACGCAGGCAACCCCACAGAGCCTGGTAGAACGATGTGAGGGTTCCAGTGGTGCGGTCGTACATATGAGTGGTGGAATCGCCAGACCGTAGTACACTTGCAGGGTTGAGCGTGACGAAGAGCTGCATGAGCCCTACTCCCACTGATCCCGACCAGGATCCTGTTCCATCCGGCGACGCTGCTTCCAGCGACGGCGCGGCCAGCTACGATTCATCGAACATCAAGGTCCTCAAGGGACTTGATGCGGTGCGCAAGCGCCCGGGCATGTACATCGGTGACACCGATGACGGCACGGGCTTGCACCACATGGTGTTCGAGGTTGTCGACAACGCCATCGATGAAGCCCTGGCGGGCCATTGCGATGAAATCGACGTCATCATTCATCCTGATGAATCCGTGTCGGTGTCAGACGATGGGCGCGGCATTCCGGTAGACACCCACGCTGAGGAAGGTAAATCCGCTGCGGAAGTCATCATGACCGTGCTGCATGCGGGCGGAAAGTTCGACGACAACTCGTACAAGGTGTCTGGCGGGCTCCATGGTGTGGGTGTTTCGGTAGTAAACGCCCTGTCCGAATGGCTGGAAATGTCGATTCATCGCAACGGTGAGATCTGGCAACAACGCTACGAGGAAAGCGTTCCTGTGTCAGAGCTTGCTCCCACGGGCGAGACGGACCGCACCGGTACGATGATCCATTTCCGGCCGAGCGCCCAGACGTTCAGCAACATCAAGTTCGAGTACGACATCCTCAGCAAACGCCTGCGAGAGCTGTCGTTTCTGAACAGCGGCGTTCGCATCAAGCTGACGGACAAGCGATCTGATCAAACGGAGGTATTCGAATACGAGGGCGGTATCCGCGCGTTCGTCGAGCACCTCAATCGCAAGAAGACCCCGGTCCACGACACGGTCATCCATTCCATTGGTGAGAAGGACGACGTGGTGGTAGAGGTGGCGCTGCAGTGGACGGATACCTATCAGGAAAACATCTACTGCTTTACCAACAATATTCCGCAAAAGGACGGCGGCACGCACATGGCGGGCTTTCGCTCTGCCATGACGCGGACGCTCAATCAGTACATCGAGTCCAGTGGTGCTGCGGCCAAGGCCAAGGTCTCGGCAACCGGCGATGACTCCCGCGAGGGTCTCACCGCCGTACTTTCAGTGAAGGTGCCAGACCCCAAGTTCTCATCGCAAACCAAGGACAAGCTGGTCTCCAGTGAGGTCAAGGGCGCTGTCGAGTCGGTGCTGGGCGAGTTCATGAACGACTTTCTGCAGGAGCATCCCAGCGAAGCGCGTGATATCACCGCAAAGATCGTGGATGCTGCGAGAGCCAGGGAGGCTGCACGCAAGGCGCGCGAAATGACGCGACGCAAGGGGGCGCTGGATATCGCTGGTTTGCCAGGCAAGCTCGCGGACTGTCAGGAGCGTGATCCCG
Source organism: uncultured Granulosicoccaceae bacterium (assembly GCA_938006335.1). GTDB lineage: Bacteria > Pseudomonadota > Gammaproteobacteria > Granulosicoccales > Granulosicoccaceae > Granulosicoccus. Next base: position 46,585 of record CALLMF010000023.1, read on the forward strand.
CCAAGTCAGAAATCTATCTCGTGGAGGGAGACTCCGCTGGTGGCTCGGCCAAGCAGGGCAGGGACCGGCGTCGTCAGGCCATCCTGCCTCTCAAGGGCAAGATACTCAACGTCGAAAAGGCGCGTTTCGACAAGATGATTCAGTCTGCCGAGGTAGGTACGCTGATCACGGCACTCGGTTGTGGCATTGGCCGCGACGAGTTCGATCCGGACAAGCTGCGCTATCACTACATCGTCATCATGACCGACGCGGATGTCGACGGCTCGCATATTCGCACGCTGTTGCTGACGTTCTTCTACCGCCAGATGCCGGAGCTGATAAGACGCGGCCACGTGTACATCGCTCAACCGCCTTTGTACAAGGTCAAGAAGGGCAAGCAAGAACGTTATGTTAAAGACGATGCCGAGCTGAACACCTATTTGTTGCAGCTGGCACTTGAGGGTGCTCACCTGCACGTCAGTGCCGATTCTCCGGCGATCAGCGATACCAGCCTCGAGTCGCTGGCGCGCGAATACATGCGCGTGGATCTTCTGTTCAACCGCTTGCAAAGAACATTCGGGCGGGACGTACTCGAAGCGCTGGTCAATGTCGCTCCCTTGGACGAGAACGGTACGTCGAAGAAGGACACGCTGAGCGCTTACGGCGATGCATTGATTGCATCGTTGAACCGGTCTCTGCCGGAGCCGGCGCATTATCGAGCCGCTGTCGAGCAGGAAATACCCGTGGTACCGGTGCTCGATGTTGAAGACTCTTCAGAGGAGGCTGACAATCACAGTCCACCTCCTGCCATGGAAGAAGACCCGCTGTATTCGCTTGTGTTGACGCGACGTGTGCATGGCAACGACCATGAAACACGTCTGGACAGTCGTTTTCTGCGTTCGGTGGATTATCGCAGTATTGCGGAACTGGCCACCAAGCTCGAAGGCATGTTGGAGGAGGGCGCGTATGTCGCCCGTGGGGATCGTACCGAGGACATCACGGAATTCCGTGAAGCCATGTCCTGGCTGATTGCCGAATCCAAGCGTGGGCTCGCGATCCAGCGCTACAAGGGTCTTGGGGAGATGAATCCCGACCAACTCTGGGAGACCACCATGGATCCCCAGGCACGTCGCATGTTGCAGGTCAGTATCGAGGATGCCATCGCGGCGGACGATGTATTCGATACCTTGATGGGCGATCAGGTGGAACCGCGTCGAGAGTTCATTGAGCGAAACGCCTTGCGCGTGTCGAATCTGGACGTCTGATTCGTTTCGTACAAGTGACTGGAGCTTCCTTGGCTCCAGCACTCCCGTTTTGAACCCTGGTTGAGACCTCATGTCGGCAGAGACCCTTGTTGTCGCGCGTCCCGTTTTTTCCTCCATTGACATGTCATTGGTGGAACCCTCATTGGACGAAGCGCTCGCCCGGTGTCACGACACCATCAAGCAGGTTGTTTCAAGTGCCAATGCGGGGGAGGTGTCATGGAACACCATCAAGCAACCGCTTTCGGATGCCCACAACGCGCTGCAATTGATCTGGGGGCCTGTATCGCACCTCAATTCTGTTACCAGTACCGACGAGATCAGAGCGGTATACAAGGCGTGCCTGCCAAAACTCACCGACTACTGGACGCAGCTCGGACAGAATCGCAATCTATACAATGCAACTCTGTCCCTATCTGAAAGTAAAGCGTTTGCTGAACTTGATGATGCACAGCGCCGCGATATAGAAAATGATCTGCGCGACTTCGAGCTTGGAGGTGTGTCGTTGGCTGCCGACAAGCAACAGCGGTATGCGGAAATTGCGTCTGAACTCTCTCGTCTAGCGACAGAGTTCTCCGACAACGTGCTGGATGCCACGAACGCGTGGAGCCTTTCCATACACGACAAAGCTCGACTGGATGGCTTGCCGGATCCGGCGATTGAAGCCGCAAGGCAGCGAGCGGTTCAAGCAGATAGTGACGGCTGGCTTTTTGACCTGCAGTTTCCTACCTACTACTCGGTCATGACCTTTGCGACCGATCGGGAGTTGCGCAAGGTGTTTTATACCGCCTATTGCACGCGAGCATCTGATCAATGGACTGGTCCGGATCCTGCCGATGAAAAAGCCAACGTGGAGACGCGCGCCGGTTGGGATAACGCGCCGCTCATGCGCCAGATACTCGCCTTGCGTGCAGAGCGCGCCGCACTTCTGGGCTATTCCAGTTATGCCGATCTGTCGATGGTGCGCAAGATGGTCAGTGATCCTGCTCAGGTGATGGATTTTCTGAGTGATCTAGCCGACCGCGCCTTGCCAACCGCGCGAAAGGAATACGCTGAGTTATCGACGTTTGCGCGTGAGTCATTGGACATTGATTCGCTCGAGGCGTGGGATGCTCTGTTCGTGAGCGAAAAACTGCGCCAGCAGAAGTTCTCCTTGTCCGAAGAGGTACTCAAGTCCTACTTTCCTGCGACTCGGGTCATCCCTGGCATGTTCGACATCGTCGGGCGATTGTTTGACGTTCGTATAGACGAAGTGGCAGACGCAGATGTGTATCACCAGGACGTGAAGCTCTATCGCATTACCGATGCGAGCGGCGATGTGCGTGGTGAATTCTTCATGGACAACTACGCGCGTGACAACAAGCGTGGTGGTGCCTGGATGGACGTCTGCACGTCGCGTCAACAAACTGCCTACGGCCTGCAGTTACCGATAGCCTACCTCACGTGCAATCTCACACCGCCCGTTGGTAGCGACCCGGCGTTGCTGACTCACAGTGAAGTTACCACCTTGTTTCACGAGTTTGGACACGGGTTGCATCACATGCTCACCCGCATTGATGCTGCAGGCGTTTCCGGAATCAACGGTGTCGAGTGGGATGCGGTCGAGCTACCCAGCCAATTCATGGAAAACTGGTGCTGGGAACGCGAGTCTCTCGATCTGCTGGCGGCACACTATCAGACCGGTGAGCCGCTGCCGGACGAACTGCTTGAGCCACTGCGCGAAGCGCGGGACTTTCAGGCAGCCATGACACTGGTGCGGCAACTTGAATTCGCCTTGTTCGATATGCAACTGCATTTGCAATCGAAACCGGCAGGCGAGGGTGGTGCAGTCGATATCGAAGCGACGCTTGCCCACGTCAGAGCTGAGCTTGCAGTGCTACCCGTACCGGATTTCAACCGGTTTGCAAATGGCTTCTCGCACATTTTTGCGGGTGGTTATGCGGCTGGGTACTTCAGCTACAAGTGGGCCGAGGTCTTGTCGGCCGATGCGTTTGACCGGTTTCGCGAAGAGGGGTTGTTTGACCGGACTGCCGGGCAGGCATTTCTTGAAGAAGTGTTGGAGATGGGTGGTTCACGTGATGCCATGACATCGTACGTGGCGTTCCGCGGCAGGGAACCATCCATAGATGCGCTACTCAAGCAGAGCGGTCTGGATGTGGAACGTGCTGCATGAAGTATCGCGATTTACGGGAATTCATGGCCGGCCTCGAAGCTCGGGATGAACTGATACGCACATCGGTGGTTGTTGATCCAGTGCTGGAAATTACCGAGATCTGTGATCGCACCTTGCGTAAACAGGGTCCTGCGATCCTTTTCGAGAACCCGAAGGGCAGTGAGTACCCCTTGCTAGGAAACCTGTTCGGCACACCTGAGCGCGTAGCGCTCGGTATGGGCGAGGACTCGGTTGAAGCGCTGCGTGAAGTAGGCAAGCTGCTCGCGTTCCTGAAGGAACCGGATCCACCCAAGGGGCTCAAGGATGCGTGGAACACGCTGCCGGTGTTCAAGAAGGTGCTGGACATGGCGCCCAAGACCATCCGATCGGCGGCCTGCCAGGAACACGTCTGGGACGAGGTGGATCTGGGGCGTCTGCCAATACAGACCTGCTGGCCGGGGGATGCAGGACCATTGATTACCTGGGGTCTGGTCATCACGCGTGGCCCACACAAGAAGCGCCAGAATATGGGCATCTACCGGCAACAAGTCATCGGACCTGATCGCACCATCATGCGTTGGCTGGGTCATCGTGGTGGCGCGCTTGATTTCGCCGAGTGGACCCAGGCAAACCCAGGTGAGCCGTTTCCGGTGGCAGTTGTACTCGGTGCTGACCCTGCGACCATTCTTGGAGCGGTCACGCCAGTGCCGGACACATTGTCGGAACACGCGTTTGCGGGTCTGTTGCGTGGATCCAGAACCGAGCTGACCCGTGCGACGATGTCAGAGCTTGATATTCCGGCCTCTGCCGAGTTCGTGCTCGAAGGACATATTTACCCCGATGACACGGCCGCCGAGGGCCCCTTTGGCGATCACACGGGATACTACAACGAGGTTGATAATTTCCCTGTATTCACGGTAGAGCGAGTGACTCACCGCAGTGATCCGATCTATCACTCGACCTACACCGGCAGGCCACCGGACGAGCCAGCCATACTGGGTGTTGCTCTCAACGAAGTGTTCGTTCCGATTCTGGTCAAGCAGTTTCCGGAAATCGTCGACTTCTACCTGCCACCGGAGGGCTGCTCCTACCGTATGGCAGTGGTCTCGATGAAAAAGCAGTACCCCGGACATGCCAAGCGCGTGATGATGGGTGTGTGGAGCTTCTTGCGTCAGTTCATGTACACCAAGTTTGTCATTGTGGTCGATGACGACGTCAACGCACGCTCCTGGGAGGATGTGATCTGGGCGATAACCACTCGCATGGACCCTGTGCGTGACACCACGATGATCGAGTCGACACCGATCGACTATCTTGATTTTGCGTCCCCAGTCTCCGGCCTTGGATCCAAGATGGGTCTGGACGCGACCAACAAACTGCCGGGCGAGACCCATCGCGAGTGGGGTGAGCCGATACACATGAGCGCTGACGTCAAGCAGCGTGTTGATGCTCTCTGGTCAGAGCTGGGGCTTTAGTCAGCAGGTCTCGTAATTCAGTGCTTTGCGCATTGATACGTTCAACATCCGAGCACTCAACTCGCTGCCGCAAAGCAGGTGCATGGTAGTCACCGAAGGCAATACCTGACTCAGACGAGGATTGAAGTCGCCAAGGGTTTCTTCCCGCGTACGGTCTGAACAGACTATGACCTGGACCGGGTCTTCACCGTTCAGTAGACCGTCGATCAGCTCGATTGTCGCGTCGGTGTCATCACGTGGGTAGCTGGCAAGGCATAGGTCAAGCGAATGCGAACGTGCTACGTCGCTTGCCTCTTCAATGGAATCGACTTCGATGATATCCAGTGGTAGCACCGCCCCCTCCCGAAGAACACGCACAATTGAACTGCGACTGTCCTTGTCGGGGTCGAAGACAAGGACGCGCGGTAGCGGAGCACCGCGCGTGTTCGACGTATCGACACCAGAAACATGAGGCAAACGTGTCTCAGCTTGCTGCTTGTCGCTCAGCCGAGACGACAGGTCAATCAATGTCACGATGGCGCCAAGCCGTCGCCCACGTACGCCATCGGCCGATGAGAGATAAGGAACCAACTTCACTTCAGTCAGATTACCATCGGTGGTCTTGATGCCACGTTCACGAGTGTCCTGCACGCTGATAACCGATTTGATGTCGTCAAACAATTCAGGGTATTCCAGGCTATTGGAGATGTGATGTAGTGGTCGCCCGATGTCGGTATTCATCAGGTTGAAGTAGTGCGTGGCCACTTGCGTGAACTTGCGAATGCGCATATCGCCGTCAACAATAACGACTCCAACAAAGGCAAACGAAAGCACGTTGTCGAGATCATCGTTGGCAACGGACAGGTCGTTGATTTTTTCCTGGAACTCGTTGTTGACGCTAAAGAGCTCTTCGTTGACCGACTGCAGCTCTTCGTTCGCACTCTGCAATTCCTCGTTTGATGACATCAGCTCTTCGTTGGTGCTTTGCAGTTCCTCATTGGTTGTTTCGAGCTCTTCGTTGGTGAACTGAAGACTTTCCTTGCTGTGGGTGAGCTCTGTTTCAAGATCACGGATACGCTGTTGTGTTTGCTCTGCGACATTGAACGCTTCGGCCGCCCGGGAGGGGTTGCTGTCCGAGGATTGCGAGTCATCCAGTATCAGCACGAAGAATCCCGGATTATTGAGCTTTTCCGGAAAGTACTCACACTGCAGCTTGATCAACAGGTCGGTATTTGCAATGTGTGCACTGATGTTCGTGTAGTAGACAGGCTTACCCTCGCTTTCTGCGCGCGTCAGTGCCGTACCTACTGCAACAGCGAGTTGATCATTGATGACGTCGTGGATGTTGGTTGATATCCGACCCGCTGGAAACCGGGTGAGATACTTGTTGGCGTCGCCATAAAGGTGTACGGCGTGATGTTCCATATCCAGTATCAGGCAAGCGGGTACATGATCATTGATCAGGCTGTCCTTTACATGCTCGAACAAGGAGTCGCGTTTATTGCTGCGATAGTTTCGTGGTGCGTGGGACACCAGACGGGAGCTTGGCTGAAGTGTGGGTAGGTTTGCACTTGGCAGAATTGGAACGACAGGAGGCCTTATCGAGTTTTTCTTCCTGAAGATTCTGTGCTTTTCGTTGATGGGTTCGAGGTAAGTACGCAGCTCACCGATGCTTTCTGATGCACCGAAAAACGCCATTCCCCTTGTTTTCAAGGCGAAGTGAAAAGACGAGATGACTTTCTGTTGAACATTGCTCTGGAAGTAGATCAACACGTTCCGGCAACACACAAGATCGATATTCGAGAACGGCGGGTCTGTAATCATGTTGTGTGTGGCAAACACCACCATCTGACGAATATCCCTTCGCAACACGTAACTGTCGTTTTTTCTATCGAAATATCGCGTAAGCCTTGCCGTGGTCATGTCGGCTTCGATATCGGTGGAATACTGGCCGAGTGACGCCCGCGCTATTGCGCTGGCATCAAGATCGGTGGCAAAGATCTTCACCTTTCTTTGAGTCGGGTAACCACCAAGGGCTTCATCAAGTAATATCGCTACCGAGTACGCTTCCTCTCCCGTAGAGCAGCCGGCAATCCAGACCCTGATTTCTTCACTGTCGTCAGCCTGTTCTACCAGGCTCTTGATGACGTTGCGTTCCAGGTACTCGAATGCCTCTTTACCCCGAAAGAATCGGGTGACATTGATGAGTATCTCGCGCGCCAGGGTATGGACTTCCTTCTCGCTGTTTCTGAGCAATGAGAGGTAACTTTGCAGGTCACTGACCTGGTTGATCCCCATACGACGTTCTATGCGTCGTATGACCGTGCTTGACTTGTAATAGGAAAAATCGATCTGCGCATGACGTCGTAGCAGCGCAAAGATCTCAACTCTTGAGTCGTCGCTAGTCTCCAATACGGATCGTCCTGGACCATCAATGGACGCGACCATCGGGTGACTGACATAGTTCTCGACATACGCGGCCAGTTGGGAGGGGGCCATGACGAAGTCGGCATAGCCCGTATTGACTGCGTTGTATGGCATGCCGTCGAATTTCGAAGAATCCGGATCTTGTACGAGGATGAGTCCACCTGATTCCTTGACTGATTTGATGCCTCGGCTCCCATCGCTCCCGGTACCGGACATCACGATAGCCACCGCACGTTGGTGAGCATCCTCGGCCAAGGATCTGAAAAATATGTCGATTGGAAGATTGATCCCCAGCTCGTTGGGCTGCTCCATGAGGCACAAGCGCCCTTCCTTGAGGGACATGTTCTTTCGTGGTGGTATGACGTAGACCGAATTGCGTTCGACCAGAACGCCATCGGATGCCTTTTGCACTGCCATGCTCGTCGTACGAGCGAGTAGCTCGTCCATGATGCTGGCGTGATCAGGTGACAGATGCTGCACCACGATGAAGGCACAGTCCGTACTGCTGGAAATGCTGGTGAAGAACTCGCGCAATGCTTCGAGGCCACCGGCCGAAGCGCCTATCCCGATATACAGGGTGGGCCGTTGCAACTCGTCGAGTTGGTCGGAGCTGTCGCTAATTTCGTGGTCCACTGGATCCCGGTCCGGAGGAGAGTGAGGGTGTTGGTGCTCTTTGCAACCTCAAGTTGCGTCCTATAAGAGCCGTGTTCCCTCTACTGTACTGTTTTTGACTGTATTTCAGGCTGGGGCGAAAAGAAGTGTCCCTGCGCCTGGCCGGTCTTCCACGGGGCGCTCGTCAGCGAGATTCAGGAAGGTGCCGGGTGATAGGCCACTGGTCGATTCCAGTTGTGCGAGCAGAGCAGGTATCTGTCCTGCCGGCAATGGTGGAGCCATGCTGTAGCCCTGAGCGGCTGAACATCCGAGCTCGGCGAGCGTTTCGCGAGTCGAGACGCTTTCGACACCGACAGCAACAATGGGTAGCACCAGCGACCGAGCCAGCTCGATCAGGCATGAGACCACGGCGACGCCGGTGGCTGCAGAGTCGGACGTGCGGTCAAGTTCGCGGAGCATGGCCGGACTGAGCTTTATCTGATCGATGGGAAGGCGCGCAAGCACCGCAAGCCCGGAATGACCTGAGCCAAACCCGTCAACAGCCAGGCAGACACCGTGCTTCCTGAGGGTGTCCAGGGTGTGAGTGGCGTCAGTCGACCTCCATACCGATTCGTCAATCTCGAGGATCAACTGATCGGCAGGTATGTCGTAGCGTGCGAGGGCGCCGGTCACGCAGGATACGAAGCCCGGCAAGCGCAGCTCCTGGGCTGCGACATTGATGGCAAGAGACACACCTTCCGGAATCAGGCCCTGTTGATGCCATTCTGACCAGTGCTTGCATGCGAGATTGATCAGGCGATCACTGGTTTCGGCGAGTCTGCCGCAGGCCTCGAGCTCCTTGAGGAACGCAAGGGTCGAGGCAGCGTCGGTGTGTCCACGCCACCGGGGCAAGACTTCGAAGCCGAACAACTGACCGTTGGCGAGATGCCACTGAGGCTGAAAATGTATAGAGAGGTCGCTCTCGACATCGATCGTTTTCGGGCTGCCTGGAGCCTTCTTGTCGACGAACATCCGCGACTGAATGCGATTGATCAGGGCCGAGGCGTAAGGCACAGCCGGGTTGACGAGAACCAGCACTGCGGCAAGGCGATCGATACAGCGACACGGCAGCATCGCAAAGGCTCGGATCGGAGGACAATCCACAGGTAAGCCTGCGATCGAATCGTGACTCACCCGGTTGGCAAACAAGGGCTGAGCCCGGTCGAATGCGGCGAAGAGCAATGGATCCACCACAGCGTGCGCTGCATCGTCTGGCGAGATCAGTTCGGCTGCATCAGCGCTTCTGTCGATGACGACCAGGGCGTGTCGCGTGGTCAGGCAAGCGCGCGTCAGTACGCATCCCCACGTGCTGCCGGTATCGTCCATTGTTCGGACAAGCAAGGTCGCAAGTCCTTCGATTGAAGGATCGAACTCGTCGTCGTGCTTGCGATGTTCAGCTATGTCAGTGACCACACTGATGCCGTTGCGACGACTGGCCAAAAGGCCGGTCGTCTGGTTCCTGGGTGCGACAGGATAAGCGTAATTCGTCAGACTGTACTGATGAATTCGCGCTAAACATGTAAACGATTGGTTATGAAAACGATTGACCGGCGCGCCATAGCAACAGTGCATCGACTTGAGCTGCATCGCCTGCAGAAGCAATGATTGTCATTGGACCGGAAAATCCCAGCGACCGCGCGTGATCACGTGCGCGTTCGTTGTTGAGTACCATCGCAACGTTCAGTAGGGAAGGTAATTGGCAGCCACCCATATGCATGAGATTGTCGAGCGCCTCATTGCTCGGCACCAGGATGATGTCCGGCAGTGGGCTCAATTGCCGAAGCACGTCAGACGGTTTCGTCTGTGGGCACACGCGTCGATACACGGCGTACTCCGTGACCGCAACGCCTGCTTCCCGAAGCAGCCTGGTGACCACGCCGCGACCACCTTCGCCGGTAACGATGGTCACTCCATCATCGAGCTGATCAGCCTGTTCTTTTACCAGACCTTCGACAAGTACCTCGCTGGTGTAAGGCGCTCGAGGTTCCGATGCCATCGCCTGGCCCAGTGACTCGAGCGCGCCGTGCGTCGCAGGCCCGATGGCGTATGCGCGCGCCGAATACCATGGCAAGTCGGCTATCGTGTTGGCATGGCGAACCGCATTCATGCTGGTGAAAATCACCACGCCATGCGGCGAACCGGAGCTGGAGACAGGCACGGCCTCAATAGCCAGGCTGGGCAGTTCAACCGGTTGAAAACCGGCCGCCCGGCAACGCGATACCAGCGTTTGCGCTTGTCTTTTCGGGCGCAGGATGAGTACGCGGGGCGCGGAGTCGGGTGGATCGTGCTGCTTGTCAGGCACCTTCGGCGACCTGAGCGGCGGCGTCGTCGAGCAAGGTCTGCGCACCGCTCTTGAGCAAGGCTTGAGCGACACGCTGTCCGAGCTCATCGGCCGCTTCGATGCTTGCCGGGTTATCGGCCAGACGATCGGCACCCGGCAGGTTGATAGCTTCGACACGATGCAGTGTGGTGTCACCGTTGAGCTGGACGACGCGTGCTGTCAATTCAAGTCGCCCATCCGTGAGAGTGGCGTGGCCGGCGATAGGCGCGGAACAGCCGCCGTTCAGTGTTCTCGAGACAGCGCGTTCTGCGGCAAGGCGATGTGCCGTTTCGTGATGGTGCAGCACCGCCAGCAAGCCGGCAGTCTCTTTGTCCTCGCTTCTGGCCTCGACGCCGATGATGCCCTGGCCGATCGCTGGCAGGCAGACATCAGCGGGGAGACGCGCACCGATGCGTGCATCCAGTGCCAGGCGCTGCAAGCCTGCAGCGGCGAGAACAATGGCGTCGTGCTCTCCTGCGTCAAGCTTTGCGAGCCGAGAGTTCACGTTGCCGCGCAGCATGCCGATCTTGAGGTCCGGGCGCTTGGCCAATATCTGTGACCTGCGTCTCAGGCTACAGGTCCCTATGCGCGCACCCTCCGGGAGCTCATCGATGCCGGTGATGGTCTGACCGAGTTGCGGCACCAGGGCATCAGTCGGGTCCTCCCGATCAAGGATGGCAAGCAGTGCGAGTCCGTCGGGCAGGTTGGCTTCGACGTCTTTCATGGAGTGCACGGCGATGTCGGCCCGACCATCGAACAGGGCGCGCTCGAGTTCCTTGACGAACAGGCCCTTGCCTCCGACACGTGACAGGGGAGTTTCGAGCCATTGATCACCCTTGGTGGTCATGGGCACCAGAATGACGTCCAGGCCGGGATGAGCCGCCATGAGACGGGCACGCACGTGTTCGGCCTGCCAAACGGCCAAGGGACTCTGACGGGTGGCGATACGAAGGCTGGCTGGCATACCGGTAAACTAGTTGCACGTGCGGGCTCCTCGCCAGTATACGGAGTGCGCGCCCTTTCCCGATCCCGGATACCCGCACCGCATGTCAGATCGTCCTGCCGCGTCTTCAACTGATTCCTCCAGTACCGCGCCCGAAAAACTCTGGGGCGGCCGCTTCGAGGAGTCCACTGATCGTTTCGTCGAGGCGTTTACTGCATCCGTCGGATTCGATCAGCGCATGGCCGTCGAGGACATCACCGGGTCGCGCGCGCATGCAACGATGCTGCAGCGCACCGGGGTGCTATCCGCTGAGGACGAGCAGGCCATTCATGCAGGGCTCGATGCCATAGAGGCGGATATTCGTGCTGGCGTGTTCGAGTGGTCCGTCGAGCTCGAAGACGTGCATATGAACATCGAAGCAGCGTTGACTGCACGCATCGGGGATGCAGGCAAACGTCTGCATACCGGGCGCTCGCGCAACGACCAGGTGGCAACGGATCTGAGGCTTTGGCTGCGCGGTGCCAGTGACCACGCAGAAGTCGAGTGCCGGCGTTTGCTCGATGGTTGCCTGGATCTGGCATCTCGCCACGTCGACGTCATCATGCCCGGTTTCACGCACTTGCAAACCGCGCAGCCGGTGACCTTTGGCCACCACGTGATGGCCTGGTTCGAGATGTTGTTGAGGGACCTCGAGCGGCTGCGTGACGCCCGTCAACGACTCAACAGGATGCCGTTGGGCGCGGCTGCATTGGCCGGAACGTCCTACCCGATCGATCGTGAGATCACGCGTGATCTACTCGGCTTCGATGCGCTCTGCGAGAACTCTCTGGATGCTGTCAGCGACCGTGACTTCGCGATCGAATTTGCGTCTGCAACGGCCCTGTGCCTGATGCATCTGTCGCGCATCGCAGAAGAGCTGGTGCTGTGGACATCGGCTCAGTTCGATTTCATTACCTTGCCAGACCGGTTCTGTACGGGTTCTTCGATCATGCCGCAGAAAAAGAATCCCGACGTCCCGGAGCTGGTGCGAGGCAAGAGCGGAAGAGCGACCGGGAATCTGGTCGCCTTGCTGACGCTCATGAAAGGACAGCCACTGGCCTACAACAAGGACAATCAGGAAGACAAGGAGCCGCTGTTCGATAGTGCCGACACTCTGATCGATTGTCTGCGTGCCTTTGCCGACATGATTCCGGCCATAGAAGCAAAGCCTGCGGTGATGCGTGAGGCGGCTCGTCGCGGCTTCTCGACAGCGACAGATCTTGCCGACTATCTGGTGGGTCGCGGGCTCGCCTTCCGAGATGCCCACGCTGTGGTGGGGCGTGCAGTCAGACATGGTGTGGAGAACGAGCTTGATCTTGCCGACATGGACTATGCGACGCTGTCGAGCTTCAGCCCTGCTATCGGTGAGGATGTATTCGAGGTGTTGACGCTCGAAGGCTCGGTGGCAAGCCGTTCGCATCGTGGAGGAACGGCGCCTGAATCGGTCCGGCAAGCCATTGCCAGAGCGCGTGAGCGCCTGGCTTCACTCTGAGCAGCGTGCCGCTACCCTACATACCAAATTGGCGTTTGAGCCAGGTGGATATGTCCTCGACCTCTTCTGCGCTCACGCTGTGAGCAATTGCGTAGGTATGCCACTCGACCTGAATGCCCGAAGCCTGCAGTGAGGCATACGATTGTTCCCCGAAACGCAGGGCGATGACGTCATCGCTGGTGCCGTGGGCCATGAACACCGGGGTCGGGCGGTTGGCGTCGGTGATTGCCGGCAGGATCTCGGCCTGTAGCGGCAAATAGCATGACAATGCAAGTATGCCACCCAGAGGGTGTTTGGATAGAAGGCCGGCGTAGAGTGCAATAGCCCCCCCTTGGGAGAACCCGGCAAGAATGATATTTTCGGCCGGAATGCCTCGCTCGAGTTCCTGCTCGATCAGCAGATCGATGGCGCTGGCAGATTCCTTGATGCCTTCTGCGTCCTGCTGACGACTTTCGAAGTCTATCGAGGTGATGTCGTACCAGCCACGCATGGCGGCCCCGCCGTTGACCGTGATGGGGCGCACGGGCGCATGCGGAAAGACAAAACGCACTCCCGGGCGTGAAAGCAGGTTCAGGCTGGGCACGATGGGTTCGAAATCGTGGCCGCTAGCGCCAAGTCCGTGTAACCAGATAACGGAGTACTCGCAAGTATCCCCTGTCTGGATTTCAATGCAGTCGAGCGGTTTCGGGCTCATGAAGGGCACAGCAGACCTGAGAGTGCGAGCCCAAGGAGTATACTGCATAGCCCTTCCTGATCACCTTGGACGATCAGTCGTCAGGTTCATGCGTCGATGTCATCTACATCCCAAACTCTTGTCACTCCACGCTCATGCCGCCGCGTTTCACGGTTGGCGATGTGCGGTGTTGCCTGCCTGAGCCTTGCGCTCGCGGCGTGTGGAAACAAGGGTCCGCTCTACCTGGAACCGCAAGACTCTGCGCCGATCACCTTGCCGGAACGAGAGCCGCTATCAGAGCTTGAAGCCCCGGCAGCGACGACCTCCGTCGACGATGACCCTGATGAGCAAGGGCGTGACCGGAAGACGCGTGAGCAGCAAAATGCTCAGGACACGACAAGCGATCAGACAGAAGAAAATCAAACCGACGTGGTCCGATGAGTACGCTTGGCAACGAATCAGGCATCGCTCGCCGTAACGGTCAACTGTGGGTTGAGGGGGTCAGTGCCCAGTCGCTCGCACAAACCTGGGGCACACCGGCGTATGTCTATAGCCGCGCGATGATCGAAGCGGCTTATCAGTCCTTTGTGGATGCACTTGGAAGCCGCCCGCACCTTGTCTGTTACGCCATGAAGGCCAACAGCAATCTCGGCGTGCTCAGCGTACTGGCACGTCTCGGTGCAGGCTTTGACATCGTCAGTGGAGGCGAGCTTCAACGCGTGGTGGCTGCCGGCGGGGATCCATCCCGGATCGTGTTCTCGGGTGTTGGCAAGACCGCCGTCGAGATGCGTGATGCATTGGCAGCGGGTATTCGGTGCTTCAATGTGGAGTCACCATCCGAACTCGAGCGCCTTGCGCACGTAGCCTCCCACATGGGTGTTGTTGCACCGGTGTCCCTGCGCATCAATCCGGATGTCGATGCCGGCACTCATCCCTACATCTCGACTGGTCTCAGGGAAAACAAGTTTGGCATCGGCATGCAAGATGCGCTCGATGTATACCGCCGTGCGGCGGCGCTTGATTCGATAGCCGTTCACGGTATCGATTGCCATATCGGCTCACAGCTCACATCTGTCGAGCCGTACAAGGATGCCCTGCGCATACTGGTGGATTTGATCGACACCTTGGCATCCGAGGGTATTGAGCTTGCGCATATTGATGTCGGCGGTGGGCAGGGTATTCGTTACGACGATGAACAGCCGCTCGACATCGGTGCATGGGCCGACGTTATCAATGAAGCGATCGGCGAGCGCGACATGGAAGTGCTGGTCGAGCCGGGTCGCTTTATTGCAGGCCCTGCTGGTGTTCTTCTCACTCGCGTGGAATACCTCAAGGAGAATGAAGGGCGGCACTTCGCAATCGTCGACGCTGCAATGAACGATCTGATTCGGCCGGCCTTGTACTCGGCGTGGCAGCGGATTGAGTCAGTAGTTGACCAACAACGTCCGTCACACGAATATGACGTCGTAGGACCCGTATGCGAATCTGCAGATTTTCTGGGCAAGGCGCGTGAGCTGGCGATTGCCGAAGGTGATTTTCTGGCAATCAGGGATGCCGGTGCCTATGCCTTTGTGATGGCGTCAAACTACAACACGCGCCCCCGTGGTGTGGAGCTCCTTGTCGATGGCAAGGACGTCCATGTTGTTCGAGAAAGGGAGTCAGTGGAATCGCTCTTCGAGCTCGAATCCCCGCTGCCATGATCGACTTCACCAAGATGCATGGCCTCGGTAACGACTTCATCGTTATCGACAACGTCGATGGAGCCTTGCAGCTTGACTCGGACCGTATTGCGGCACTCGCGGACAGACATACAGGCGTTGGATTTGACCAGATGCTGGTTGTCGAGTCGCCTAGCGTGGAAGGGGTCGAGTTCGACTATCGCATCTACAATGCCGATGGTGGAGAAGTGGAGCACTGTGGAAACGGTGCTCGATGTTTTGCGCGCTTTGTTCATGACCGTGGGCTCACCACCAGTAAGACCATTCCGGTGCACACGGCAGCGGGCCGAATCGAACTCGTGCTGTTGGACGACGGGCAGGTAACGGTCAGTATGGGAGTGCCTGAATTCACTCCCGAATCACTCCCTTTCGATGTCTGTTCAACGTCGCTTGAAGACAGGCCTGTAGCCCAGCCCGATGGAACCTGGGACATGGACACCGGTGGCCATGTGTGCAATTTCGGAATTGCAAGCCTTGGTAATCCGCATATCAGCCTGTTCGTCGATGATGTCGATACAGCGCCGGTAGCCGAACTCGGTGGGCTGCTCGAGTCACATGAGCGGTTTCCTGCCCGAGTCAATGTCGGATTCCTGCAAGTCGTGTCGAACCGGCATGTGCGACTCCGCGTGTTCGAACGCGGGGTTGGGGAGACACTCGCCTGTGGGACTGGCGCCTGTGCGGCCATGGCGATCGCCCGCAAACAGGGACTTGTTGCTGACGAAATCACAGTCCAATTGCAGGGCGGGGAGCTGCGTATCCGCTGGGCCGCTGCGTCGTCTCCCATTGAAATGACTGGCCCGTGTTCTACAGTCTTCGAGGGCCGAATGAGAATGTAGGTATGCAACTCGAAGACACTGTCGAAGCCGACGCGCTTGAAGAAGAGGCTGTCATGAAGTATTTGACGTGCCACCCGGACTTTTTTGACGCGAACCCGGACTTCCTGGGTCGTTTGCGTGTGCCACACGTATCCGGTGACGCGGTTTCTCTGGTCGAGAAGCAGGTCAGTGTGTTGCGTGCCAAGTGCAATCGACTGGAGTCGAGCCTGCATGATCTGATCAACGTGGCTCGTGAAAACGAGAGTCTGCATAACCGACTTCACACGCTCATACAGGAAATCATCTCCGCCAGCGATCTTGAGCACATGCTTTCGTTGATCGGTAGCAGCCTTCTTGAAAATTTCAATGCCAATGATGTGCGTCTACTGGTATTCGACAACACGGCCAAGCGCCGTGGTGCCACCCGGCTCCCGGCAGAGCATCAGCATCTTGCCGCGGCAGGTCAGAACAAGATCGACGACGCAACCTTCGGCCTGTTCGATGATCTGTTCGACAACTTGCAAACCAGCTGCGGTATGCCCGATGCCTCACAACTCGAAGCGCTTTTCGGTGACAACTGTTCGCACGTCGCGTCCGCTGCATTGATCCCACTGGCACACGAGGGCCGCCTTGGAGTGTTGGTACTGACCAGTTGCGACGAGTCGCGTTTTGCCAATGGCAAGGGGGTCATGTTTCTTGACCAACTGGGGCAGATGCTCAGTCGTCGACTCCACTCGCTGGGGGTCAAGCCACGATGAGCGCCGTGATGAATCGTTCGGCTGACAAGTGGGACGCAAGTATCGAGCACTATCTCGACTACCTGCGTACGGAACGACAGGCATCGCCCCACACCGTGACCAACTACGAGCGTGATTTGCGCTCGGTGGCATCGTCTGCGGCCCGTCGCGGCGTCGAGGGGTGGAATGAGCTGGTAGCGGGCGATGTCCGGAGCATCATCGCCGAGCAGCATCGGGAAGGAATATCCGGTCGCAGTCTGGCCCGTCGCTTGTCTGCAGTTCGTGGCTTGTTCAACCACTTGATGCGTCACGGTGATGCTGACCACAACCCGGCTCAGGACATCCTCGCACCCAAGGATCGCAAGGCACTGCCTGCAACACTTGACCCGGATGAGGTCAGCCGCTTGCTCGCACACAACCTCAGTGATCCGATGATCTGTCGCGATCTTGCGATGTTCGAGCTGATGTATTCGTCGGGGCTGCGTCTTGCAGAGCTCGTCGGGATCGATCTTGCGGATCTGGATCTGTCGGTGGGCCAGGTGCGCGTGACCGGCAAGGGCGGCAAGGTTCGCGATCTACCGGTCGGTGAGCACGCGATCGAGGCCATCAACAAATGGCTCGGATACCGGCGGAGCATGCCGGGTGCCGACGAGCGAGCGGTGTTCCTGTCGTCGCGAGGCAAGCGAATTGCCCCACGCACGGTGCAGATGCGCCTGAAGAAACTCGCCGAGTCCCAGGGTCTGGACAGGGGCTGCTACCCGCACATGCTGCGCCACTCGTTTGCCAGCCACCTCCTTGAGAGCAGCGGCGATCTGCGAGCGGTTCAGGAACTGCTTGGGCATGCGGATATCAGTACGACTCAGATCTACACCCACCTGGATTTCCAGCATCTGGCGCAGGTGTATGACGAGTCTCACCCGCGAGCGCGTCGCAATCCGTCGCGCGGCTCGTAAGTCTGCGCGAGTGATCGGTGGTCAATCGGCGGTAGCGGTTTTCAGCTGATACTGACTGAATAGCCCGTTCAGCTGTAGACAGCGCGTCAGTTCGATGCGTGTTGAACGCTCGCCTTGCATGGCAGACAGGCGATCGCCTGACTGATACAGGAACGGCGGCACGAGGATCGTCTGTACCGTTTTCGTGCCTGTCCTGCAGGCGATGATGAGTCCGTTTTCCGGAGCGGTGCTTGTCTCGTCATCACGGCGAATGATCACCGGTAGTACCGCCCGCGCCATCGATTCGATACCGATGTTCAGACGGCCATCAGGGTGTGCGTTCACACGGCGCACAATGCCAAGCAGGATGTCTCGTCGGGTGCTGCCAGTGCCGTCCGGATAGCGAATCACCGGATCGTGCAAGGACACGAGCTCGCCGACCTGCACTGACCCCGGAGAGGCGCTCGGGTGCTGTAGCTGACAGCCGGACGCTGACGAATCCACGACCAGCCAGGCATGTTCGCCGGTACTGCGGGGCGTCAGCAAGGGTTCCACGTGCGCGTTGCCTGTCTCTGCTCGCTTGGCAGATTCGCTATCGTGACCTGACTCGTACAGCAGTCGCGCGGAGATGTACTTGTGCGAGAACACGCAATCGACTGCACGCGCCTCGCGTCGGCGAGCTTGTCGGCGACGCGATTGCCGATAAGGGTCAGGTTCGAGACGCCTGGTTAGACGCGTAAGTGTCTGGCGCTCGAGCGTGTCGGCTCCAAGCAGGCTTGCCCGGGTGATGCTCATGGTGCTGATTCTGCGTTCGGTTTCGATGCGCAATGGGCGGGTATCGATCAGCAGAGTCTTCGAGGCGTCTGTGACGAGCATGCTGCCGCAGGGCGCGGGTGCGGTACCTCGCGCCATGTCGACCAGCCAGCGACCGTTGACTTGCCGGATGCGCGACGTATCGAGAGAACCGGTTGACATCGCGATCAGATAACTGCGTTCGCGCAGCCATTCGAGCAACAGAGGCAGCTGGCGGGCGCGGTAACCGTAGGGGTCGATGATGCCGAGCAACAAAAGCTGGCGGTAGTGGTCCGTGACGTCCAGCGGCAGCTCTCCGGCCGGATCCGCTTCGGCGCCCGAGGAGAGTTCGTGAGACTCGGAAAACTGATACAGATTGTGTGCGTCACGCCAGAGCTCGGCAGGGATGGCCTGGTGTCCATGCACGGCAAGTGCGGCGCGTCGCAACAGCGCGTGCATGGCGCGCCGAGCGTCAGCCTCAAGTGGAGACTGACTGTCTGCAAGCAGCAGACGGAAGGCCGCGAATTCCTCGCGTAGCAAGGCGTCTGCAAGCGCTGCATCGCGTGAAAAATCCCGCGTCAAGGGCAGCGGTTGGGCACGTGCAGACTCCATGAGCTGTTCGTGCACCGCGCGCAGCGGCCCCAGAAAATGGACCAGACTCGTCCGTCGCCGATCCACATCGTTGACCAGTCGATTGCTATGCGTGAGCCCGCGCAGGAGTTCGCGCGCGTCGGCGTCGCTTTCCAGGGGATCGAGCCGGGCGAGCCAGGTGGCGACCTCGTCCGGGTCTTGTGGAAAGCTGCCGGCGTCCGCTGTGGTGAGTTCGGGTACCTGAAGCTGCATGAACGCGAGGCTAGCACGTGCCCGGGAGTACACTGTTGAGTCATTCATCAATGCGCGGGGACGAACCTGTGGAGCAGTACCGAGGGACCACAATCTTGTCGGTTCGACGCGGCAATCAGGTCGTGATCGGCGGCGATGGTCAGGTGTCGATGGGCAACGTCGTCATGAAAGGCAATGCGCGCAAGGTAAGGCGCCTGTACAAGGATCAGGTGCTGGCTGGGTTTGCAGGAGGAACTGCGGACGCGTTCACACTATTCGAACGGTTTGAAGCCAAGCTCGAAACCTACGGGGGTCAGTTGACCCGAGCTGCGGTGGAACTCGCCAAGGACTGGCGTACAGATCGTATGCTGAGACGGCTGGAGGCCTTGCTGGCAGTGGCTGACGAAACGGCGTCTCTGGTGATTACCGGCAATGGCGACGTGATCGAGCCCGAGCATGGACTGATTGCCATAGGCTCGGGCGGTGACTATGCCAAGGCCGCCGCACGTGCCTTGCTGCAACACACCGAGCTTGATGCCGAAACGATCGTGCGTCATGGCCTCGAGACTGCGGCAGATATTTGTATCTACACCAACCACAACCTCATCGTGGAGAAACTCGAGGTCTGATGTCCCAGATGACACCGCGCGAGATCGTTCAGGAACTCGACAAACATATCATTGGTCAGCAAAGCGCCAAGCGCGCTGTTGCCATCGCCTTGCGCAACCGTTGGCGACGCATGCAGGTGGATGACAGCCTGCGCAGCGAAATCACGCCAAAGAATATTCTGATGATCGGCCCGACGGGTGTCGGCAAGACGGAGATTGCACGACGCCTTGCGCGGCTCGCCAATGCGCCGTTCATCAAGGTGGAAGCCACCAAGTTCACCGAAGTGGGATATGTCGGGCGTGATGTCGAATCGATCATTCGTGACCTTGCTGATGTCGCTCTGAAGGAGACGCGCGAGAGAGAAAAGTTGCGGGTGCGCAACCGTGCCGAGGACGCCGCTGAAGAACGTGTGCTGGACGTGTTTTTGCCCCCTGCGCGCGGTGGCTTTGGACTCACCGCCACAGCGGAGTCATCCGAGGAGAGTTCAACGCGCCAGAAATTCCGCAAGAAGCTGCGTGAGGGTGAGCTTGACGACAAGGAGATCGAGATCGAGGTCAGCCTCAACCCTGCCGGGGTCGAGATCATGGCACCTCCCGGAATGGAGGAGATGAGTCAGCAATTGCAAGGCATGTTTGCAAACCTGGGAGCGGGAGCCAGGACCAAGGCTCGTAAGATGCCGGTGCGCGAGGCCATGAAGCACTTGATTGACGAAGAGGCGTTGAAGCTCGTCAATGAAGAAGACCTGAAGACGCAGGCGATCGAGAATGTCGAGCAGAACGGCATCGTGTTTCTTGATGAGATCGACAAGGTCGCTCGTGGTGGTTCCAACACGCAAGGGGCAGACGTGTCGCGCGATGGCGTGCAACGTGACCTGCTACCACTGGTCGAGGGATGCACGGTGTCCACCAAGTTCGGCATGATCAAGACCGATCACATCCTGTTCATCGCCTCTGGTGCGTTCCATCTATCAAAACCGTCAGACCTCATCCCGGAGTTGCAGGGTCGTTTGCCGATTCGGGTGGAACTCGAGGCGCTGAAGACGTCGGACTTCGAGCGCATCCTCACCGAACCTGATGCCTCGCTGACGGAACAGGCTCAGGCGCTACTGGCAACAGAGAATGTGGGATTGAGTTTCACAAGTGAAGGCATACGCCGAATCGCTGAAGTAGCCTGGCAGGTCAATGAAAGCACCGAGAACATCGGTGCGAGGCGTTTGCATACGGTGATGGAACGTTTGCTGGAAAGCGCATCCTTTGAAGCCTCGGACAACGCCGGTCAAAGCATCGAGGTCGATGCAGCCTATGTCGACGGTCACCTTGGCAATCTGGTCGAGAACGTTGACCTCAGCCGCTACATTCTCTAAGTGATGACACGGCCATGAACGACAATTCTTCTAAACCACGTCCGACCGATATCCGGCTGCACGGCAAGAGCCGCGTGCTCGAACTCCTCTTCGATGACGGTTACACCTGCAACTTGTCGTGCGAGTACCTGCGGGTGCACTCTCCGTCTGCCGAGGTTCAGGGGCATGGACCCGGTCAGGAGGTGCTCCAGGTCGGCAAGGAATCCGTAGGAATCGAGGCACTGGAGCCGGTCGGAAACTACGCGCTGCGTATTCGTTTTGATGATGGACACGATACGGGCCTGTTCACGTGGTCGTATCTGTACTCGCTGGGCAAGGACTACGACAGTAACTGGCAGGCCTATCTGCAGAATTTGCGTGATGCCGGTCATGCTCATCCGGCGTTGTCATGATTGGCTCGGACCCCTTCGAGGAGGAACTAGCAGTGGACTCTGTATCGGCATCACCATCCACCCATTCCGGGGCGAATTCCGAGTCCGCTGACACGACGCACTTCGGTTATACCGACGTACCCAAGCAGGAGAAGGAACGCCTCGTCGGTGGTGTGTTTGATTCGGTAGCATCGCGCTACGACATCATGAACGACCTGATGTCCTTCGGTGTCCATCGCCTTTGGAAGCGCGCCACCATTGATGCTTCTGCAGTGAGGCCAGGGCACCAGGTGCTGGACCTTGCCGGTGGCACAGGAGACCTGGCATCACGTTTTGCTACACGTGTCGGCAAGCAAGGACGGGTAGTGCTATCCGACATCAATGCATCGATGCTTGCCGAGGGGCGTGCTCGGCTTGAAAACGAAGGCAAGGTGTCAGGTATCGACTACGTGTTGGCCAACGCCGAGTGCTTGCCCTTCGAGAGCAATCGATTCGATTGCATCACCATTGCCTTTGGCCTTCGCAACGTTACCGACAAGCAGCGCGCACTGGAATCCATGTATCGCGTTCTGAAGCCCGGTGGGCGCCTGCTGGTACTGGAGTTTTCAAAGCCGGTCCTGCCCTTGCTCGAGAAGGCCTACGATGTGTACTCGTTCACCGCCCTGCCACTCATGGGGCGGATCATCGCCAACGATGCAGACAGTTATCGTTATCTCGCCGAGTCCATTCGAATGCACCCTGATCAGGACACCCTGGAGAGCATGATGCGGGAAGCAGGCTTTGAGCGCACCGGTTACCAGAACTTTACCGGCGGCGTTGTTGCTTTGCACAAGGGCTTCAAGCTCTGACGTGAAGCTTCCCCTACCGGTATCACTTCTGGGAGCGGCGGCGCTCGAGCAGGGCATCGATACCCTGTTGCAACTGGACCCGATAACGCGCCAACGTCTCGCCCTGATAGACGGGCGCGTCATTCGCGTCGAGGTGAGCTCTCCACCGCTTGATCTTGTTGCTGTCGTTGCCGAAGGGCGTGTCAGCGTGCCCTCGGAGTTCGATGATGAAGTGGACCTGACCATCCGCGGAAGTCTGGGTGCGCTACGATCACTTGCCGGATCCTCCGACGCCATTCATACGGGGGATGTCACCATCACCGGAGACGTGGGTGTGGCCGGGCGCTTGAAGGAAATTCTCGCCGGCATCGATCCTGATTGGCAGGAACTGGTGTCGCCTGTCATCGGCGACACCGCTACGCACAAACTCGAGCGTGTGGGTCGCGAGTTCAACCAGTGGTTTTCGCGAGCTCAACAGTCCTTTGGCGAAAACACTCACGATTACCTCGTCGATGAAGTGTCGATGCTGGCCAGCGCCCGGCAAGTCGCTGAGTATTCTGATGGCGTGGACAGTCTGCGCGAAGACATGGACCGCGTTGCTGCGCGATTGGCGCGAATAGAACGACGCATGAGCGACGCGAGTGCGTCGCAGGGTGCCTCGACCTCCGGCACCCGATCTGACAACACGGTCGGATCAGACACCAAGGGAAACAGCTGAGCTGTGATCGCACGAGTTGCGCGCTTGTCGCGTATCCAGAGCGTCATTGCTCGCTATGGTCTTGAGGAGCTGTTCCTCAAGGGCAGCCGCCTAAGTGCTCTCAGGCACGTTTTTCTGCTCTCGCCTACGCGCTGGACCTCGACCGAGACGCGGTCTCTGCCGCGCGGTCAGCGTATTCGTCTCGCGCTCGAAGAGCTCGGTCCGGTCTTCGTCAAGCTCGGACAGATGCTGTCAACCCGACGTGATCTCCTGCCAGAAGACATCGGGGACGAGCTTGCGTTGTTGCAGGATCGCGTTGCGCCGTTCTCGAGTGAGGCTGCCCGACAGGCGATTCATGACGCGTTGGGCGAACCGGTAGAGTCGGTATTCGCACGTTTTGACGATGAGCCCATCGCTTCAGCCTCGGTAGCTCAGGTGCATGGCGTTACCTTGCATTCGGGTGAATCGGCTGTGGCGAAGATACTGCGCCCAGGGATCGGGGACATCATTTCGCGCGACGTATCGCTGATGTACCTGCTCGCAGGCATTGCGGAGCGAGCGCTACGTGACGGACGACGCTTGCGCCCGAGGGACGTCGTCGTTGAGTACGATCGCACGATCCACGACGAACTGGATCTTGTGCGTGAAGCCAGCAATGCGGTGGTGTTGCGTAACAACTTCAAGGACTCGTCCACCTTGTACATCCCATCGATCCATTGGGACTGCACCCGCCAGAACGTGATGGTGCAGGAGCGTATCGATGGCATTTCCATTCGTGATGTAAAAGCCATGCACGCCATGGGCATGGACATGAAGAAGCTGGCGGAGCATGGTGTGGAAATCTTCTACACGCAGGTGTTCAAGCACAATTTCTTTCATGCGGACATGCATCCGGGCAACATCTTTGTATCGCGTGAAAACCCGAATCATCCTAAGTACATCGCAGTGGATTTCGGTATTGTCGGCTCACTCACTGATGAAGACCAACGCTATATCGGGGAGAACCTGCTCGCGTTCTTTCAGAGAGACTACCGACGGGTGGCCCAGCTGCACATCGACTCCGGATGGGTGCCGCGAGATACCCGGGTGAGTGAACTCGAAGCAGGCGTGCGGGCGGTCTGCGAGCCGATCTTCGAGAAGCCACTGTCAGAAATCAGCTTTGGCAATGTGTTGGTGCAGCTGTTCAATGTGGCCCGACGATTCCAGATGGAAGTGCAGCCGCAGTTGGTGCTACTGCAGAAGACACTGCTCAACATCGAAGGTCTGGGAAGGGATCTACACCCTGACCTCGACCTGTGGGCAACCGGCAAGCCCTTCCTGACACAGTGGGTCGCAGAACGAAACGATCCTCGCAAGATCGTCAAGTCATTCATCGCTGAAGCGCCTGCTGTACTGCAAGCGCTGCCAGCTCTACCCATGCTGATGCATGATTTCGTGTCGCTCCAGAACAGCGCCATGCGGGACGCTCGCCCGCTTACCGCGGGTGGTACGACATCTCGCAACACCGGGTCGACTGACGAGCAGTCGCGTCGAGGTCTGTCGCTGGTGATCTTCGGCGCTGCATTGTTGTTGTCGGGTGCCTTGCTTGGCGCCGCCAACATTGTCGCCTCAGCCGAGGGGCCGGGCGCTGGCTCCATCGTGCTCGGTGTGGTTGGGGTCGTTCTTGCGGTGTGGGGACTAGCCCGGCGTTCGTCGTAGCATGTCCTTGGCCGCAATCAGTGCGCCGACGGTAATCAGTACACATGCCAACAAGGTTGCCGCTGTAGCCGTGCCGAGCCCTGCAGCAATCAAGACAAAGGTGGACAGCAAGGGGGCGAGGTAGGAGAGTGCCCCGAGCACCTGGATATCCCCATGCTTGACACCATGGTCCCACACATAGAATGCAGCACCAACAGGGCCCAGACCAAGGCCTGCGACCGCCAGCCACTGCATCGGCGACGATGGCCAGAGCGTTTCTTCCAGCAGTACGTGTGCAAGCAGTGAAAGAACAGCGGTAGCGAGACAGAATCCTGTAACGACATCCGTCGGAACAGACCCGAAGCGCCTCGACAGCACCGAATACCCTGACCAGATGAACGCACAAGCAAAGGCCATGGCGTAGCCAAAACCGTATTCGCGCTTCACGCTGATCTCGCCACCGGTGACGATCAGTGCGGCGCCGGCAAATCCGAGTATCCCACCGACCAGATGATGAGCGCGTAGCCGCTCACCGGGAAGGGCAGCGGAGAACAGCACGATCAACAACGGCCAGAGGTAGGCGATCAAGCCCGCCTCCACCGGTGGGGCGTTACGCAAGGCGGTGAAGTAGGCGAAGTGGTAGCCGAACAGGCCAACAAGGCCAAGCAGCCACACGGCGGGTGGCTGCTTCAATGTATTGAGCCCTCGGCCTGAAAGCGTCATCACGGCAAGACCGATGCTGCCGCCGATGGCAAAACTCATGGCCGTGAGCTGAAACGGCGGTACCTGACCGGACGCTGCGGTAAACAGAGCGAGCAGGGACCACAAGAGAATGGCGATGCCACCGATCATGGTGGCGCGGATTCGTGATGGTTCCGGGCTCATCAAGTACAACGACTCCTCACAGCTTGCAGGTCGACGGGAATGGTAAAGCCACTGTCGAGCGAGCTTGGCAGATTTCGTGTCGAGACGAGAGTGGGTGATTTGGGACGTGGTTGGCAGCAAGCTTGCATCACAAGAGCAACAACTCTGCGAACAACTCCATGACCATGCAGCCGACTATTTCTCCGACCCCCCTCTGGGACGAAGGCATTTCGACCTTTCTGTACGGCGAGTACGAAAAGCGCGACGAGCCGTTGACCATCGAAGACCTGCAGGCTTTTGCCGTCGACCAGGCTGTCCGTATCGGCGACATGCTCGAAACCCTGTTTCTGATGGCGATCTACGGTGAATGGAACTACACCGATGCCGCGGGCAATAGCCTGCGACTCGATGAGGACGCTCTGAACACCCTCTACGCCAAGGGCCGCCTCGACAAGGACGACCTCAGCGATTTCAGCGGCCTATGGTCCCCTGCTGGGGTCGGACCACAGTAAGTTACTGATTGTAAAAAGCAAATCGGCGAAAAACGTCGATCTTGATGCCTTAAATCAACGAAAAACCGCGGTCTGGGTGCCCATTAAGACGCGGGTAGAAGCCGCCTAGAGCGCGTTAGCGTCGAGGAACTCGACAATGCCGTTCTCCAGCGAATACCTCGCGCCGACGATGCACAGACCTTCGTCGGTCACGAGCCTTCTGAGCAACTCAGAACTCGACTGCAATTGGGCCATTGAGGCACGGATGTTCTCAAGCTCTGTTTGGTCTAGCCGCTCGTCGCGCGCCATCGGCGCGTCGTCATTGCTGACGTTGGGAACAGAAGGGCGGATGTGTTCGACGATCTCGGCCAGATTCGGCGAAAGTGTGTCGGAGGGTGTGTCCATTTCGTTGACGGTCGCTTCAACAGCGCCACAGCCCGTGTGTCCGAGCACGACGATCAGCTTTGCGCCGTGATGCGCTGCCGAGTATTCAACGCTACCGGTCACTGCCGGTGAGACGATATTGCCCGCCACTCTCACGACAAACAGATCTCCAAGCCCCTGGTCAAATATCACCTCGACGGGCACCCGGGAGTCCGAGCAGCCCAGCACGATGGCAAAGGGCTGTTGGGAATTGACTACCGATACTCTTTGTTCAGTGCCTGTGGAGCTTGCAAGTTCACTTTTGCTTGCCAGATAACGTTGGTTCCCCTCGGCGAGCCGCAGCAGGGCAGTTTTGGCGATGGTGTTCATGTCTACTTCGAATTGGATCGATGCACGTTGAGACCTGTGGCTAGAACAGCAGGTTGAGTAATACCAGACTTGCAATAAGAAATATTAAGGTCATGCCTCCCCCAACGCGCAGAAAGTCAGACACCTTGTAGTCACCCGGGCCGGCGATCAGGGCGTTGACCTGGTTGGTCGGGATAAGAAAGGCATTGGATGTAGCCACCGCTACCGTGAGTGCGAACAATGCGGGGTCCGCGCCGGTTGCGAGGGCGACATTGATGGCGAGCGGCACGAGCAGGATAGTGGCTCCCACGTTTGACATCAGCAGCGAGAAGGCAGTGGCGAGCAGGGCAAGTAGCGCCTGCAAGACCCAGGAGGGCACATCGCCAACGCTTGAGAGTATGACCTGAGACAACCATGCTGCCGTGCCCGTCCTGTCGACAGCCAGGCCCAAGGGCATGAGGCACGCGAGCAGGAAGATCGTCGACCAGCTCACCGCATCGTAGGCCTCGTCCATGGATACGACATTGGTCAGGATCATTGCGATGGCGCCGGCCATCAACGACAGGGACAGATTGTCCGTGAGAAAAAAGAGCGTGAGCGAGGCGACGAAGATGAGCAGCGCCAGATTCTGTCGATCAGCTCTGATCGGGTCATAGTGGAAGTCGGTGGCGATCACCATGTTGCGATTGCTGCGACGCTGCTTCTCGAGATCAGCCCAACTGGCATGAACCAACAAGGAGTCGCCCGCCTGAAGGGCGATGTCTCCGAAGCCTCGCAAGCGGACCTCACCGCGTCGGGCGATCTGCAGGATATTCATGCCGAAGTTGCGCCGTGGCTTGATGTCCCCGATGGCGCTCCCAACCAGATTTGACCGCGGCGGTATGACTACCTCGGCGATGCCGCTTTGCTGCGCATCGAGTACCTTGGCGAGTCGGTCGGGTTCTTCGAACAATGAGAGATCGTTTTGCTCGCAGAAGAGCCTGATGGCCTCGGGCTCGCCCATCAGTCCAAGGTGGGAGTCCACCCAGATGGTTTCTTCCGGATCGGGCGGTACCTTGACGACATCGCCACTGTAGAGGGCGAGCAGGAAGGGCGCATTCTCGATCTCCTGCTCCAGCGCTCGAACGCGGCGGCCCGCAAGTGGGCTGTCCCGGCCGACGCGAACCTCGGCAAGCTCACCGCGTATGCCGTACACGCGCTCCACATATGAAGACACTCGACTCTCTCGTGGTGCCTTTACCTCCCGCTCATTACGCCCACTCAGGAATCGGACGACAAGAAACCACACGATGCCGAGTCCGGTCAGAGCAACGCCCAGCGGTAGCACCGAGAACAAGGCGAGCGGCTTGATGACGGACCCGTCGGGAAGCCGCGCCGAGGAGCTCGTCAGCAGGTCGTTGAGAACGATCAGCGAGCTTGAGCCGATCGTCGTGCCAAGCCCCCCCAGAATGGCCGCAAAGCCCATGGGCATCATGAGCCACGCCGCAGGAATTCCCGTCCGGTTGCAGATCCGGTTGACCACGGGCAGAAACAAGGCGGCAGCAGCGACGTTCTGCACGAAGCTCGAGACCGCTGCCGTGGCAATCGAGATCAGGATCATCAAGCGGCCTTCGGAGCGTCCACCAATACGCAGGATCTGCTCGGCGACGCGTCTCATTACGCCGGTTCTGTCCAGCCCGGCCCCGATGATCATGACTGCGATGATGGCAATCACGGCATTGCTCGAGAAGCCGGAGAAGAGGTCCTCTGGAGGCAGCAGGGGGGCAATTCCCGGAATTTTCGACGACAGACCAAGCGCCAGCAGAATGCACATGGCAGCCACGTCTGTTCGAACGATATCGAAGATGAACAGCACCAAGGTCGCGCCGAGAATCGCGAGCACCAGCGCCATCTCGGGTGTGAACGCGACAGCGGGCATCACATGACAGGAGAGACGAGAAGTCCCCCGGAAGCGCTCCGGGTGTCCCGATTGTAGTCCCGCCCATTGCGCAGGCGGTGGATTCTGTAGGACCTTGTGTGATTGTTTACTTATTCCACGGTTATCCGAAGAGAGCGGATGCGGTCGGTCAGCTCGGTACAGAGACCTGTGGCGAATTGCCGCTGATTGAATTACCAGCAGTCGATGACGACTGAGCAGCCAGGTTGCTACCATGGCCGTATGGATGTCTCCTATCTGCTCGACTCGCTGAACGATACGCAGCGCAATGCGGTGTCGGCTCCCCCTGGCCATTTGCTGGTTCAGGCGGGCGCCGGCTCCGGCAAGACTCGCGTGTTGGTCCACCGCATCGCCTGGCTCAACAAGGTCGAGGAGATATCGCCCTTCGGCATCATGGCAGTGACGTTCACCAACAAGGCAGCGCGCGAGATGCGCCTGCGTGTAGAGGACCTCCTGGGCCAGGCGCTCGGGCCGATGTGGGTAGGCACCTTTCATGGTATTGCGCACCGGTTCTTGCGCGCTCATTGGAAGGAAGCCGATTTACCACAGGCCTTCCAGATCCTCGATTCGGATGACCAGAAGGCGCTGGTCAAGCGCACGGTCCGTTCGCTGGAACTCGACGAAACACATTTTCCGCCCAATCAGGTGCAGTGGTTCATCAACGGCCACAAGGATGAAGGCCGACGGCCACAGCACATCGACGATCAGGGCGATCCGATCACCGCACAGTACGTGCGTGTGTACACCGCATACGAGGTTGCCTGTCAGCGTGCGGGGGTGGTCGACTTTGCCGAGTTGCTATTGCGTGCTCTGGAGACCCTGCGCGACACGCCATCGTTGCTCGAGCATTATCAAAAGCGCTTCAAGCATGTGCTGATTGACGAATTTCAGGATACCAACGCCATTCAATACGCCTGGATCAAGTTGCTGGCGGGCGAGGGCGGTCATGTGTTTGCGGTGGGTGACGACGACCAGTCCATCTACGCCTGGCGTGGAGCTCGGATCGAGAACATCCTGAATTTCAACAAGGATTTTCCAGATGCGGACATCATCCGGCTGGAGCAGAACTATCGCTCGAGTGCCAACATTCTCAACGCCGCCAACGCCCTGATCGACAAGAACGTGGGCCGACTTGGCAAACGTCTGTGGACTGCGGGCAGTGATGGCGATCCCATCACCTTGTACAACGCCTTCAATGAAACTGACGAGGCGCGTTTTATCGTGGAGACGATCATCGACTACATCGCCGATGGAGGTCAGCGCAAGGACTGCGCAGTGCTGTATCGATCCAACGCTCAGTCGCGAGTGATCGAGGAATACCTGGTTGCATCCAACGTACCCTACAAGGTGTACGGTGGTTTCCGCTTCTTCGAGCGTGCTGAAATCAAGGACACGCTGGCCTATCTGAGGCTGGCCACTCACGTCTACGACGACGTGTCATTCGAACGCATAGTCAATCGCCCGGCACGCGGTATCGGCGACAAGACTGTTGCACAGATTCGTCTGGCCTCCCGAAGCAACAACATTCCGATGTGGGAAGCCGCCGAGACCCTGGTGCGCGAGCGTGGATTGCCCGGGCGCGCGAACACCGCCGTGGCCAAGTTCCTCGACCTGATGAACGCCATGCGCGAAGCGATCAGCGAGCAGGCCCTACCGCAACAGATTGACACCGTTGCCGAGGTGTCGGGGCTTGTTGATCACTACAAGAAGGACAATTCCGAAAAGGGGCACGCGCAAGTGGAGAACGTGCAGGAACTCTCCAATGCTGCACGTACTTACATGTTCCAGCAGGATGATGTCGACCCTGATCTCTCGGCGGTTGATGGCTTTCTGGCTCATGCGTCGCTCGAGGCGGGGGAGAATGAAAGCGCGGATGACAACGCCGTGCAACTGATGACGCTGCACTCCGCGAAGGGCCTCGAGTTTCCCCAGGTGTTCATCGCCGGTATGGAGCAGGGACTGTTCCCCAATCAGCGGTCGATGGATGATCCTGCGGGTATGGAAGAAGAGCGTCGCCTCGCCTACGTCGGTATTACCCGCGCCGAGAAAAAGCTCTACCTGACCATGGCTGAGCAACGCCGGCTGTACGGGCGTGATCAGTACAACCCACCGTCCAAGTTCATTGGCGAGTTGCCGTCTGAATTACTTGAAGAGATACGTCCACGCATGAACGTCAGCATGCCGGTGTATCAGCCCACCTCCCATCCCGCGTTCAAGGAAGAGGTGGATACGGGGCTCACTGTCGGGCAAACGGTCAAGCACGGCAAGTTTGGTGTGGGTGTAGTGCTGGATCAGGAGGGGCGGGGTAAGCAGGCTCGGGTACAGGTGAATTTCGAGGATGCCGGCGCCAAGTGGTTGGTGTTGGCCTATGCCAACCTGGCGCCCCTGTAGAGTCGCAAGGCTATAGCGCGCCCAGCTCCAGACCAGCGGCCATGGCAGTACCCAGGTCTGTAGCCTGGGCTGTGTACTGATCCTGCCAGTCGCCTTTCAGTACCAATGCAGGTTGCGCCGCGCGCCACCGCAGCCCGGTCACGATCCTCTCGACAGACCGCATGGCACCCTCGCCATCGTTGCCGGCTCGTACGTACAAGGCCCAGGGCAAACCTTCGGTGTGTTCGAGGCAGGGATAGTAGATGCGTTCGAGAAAATCCTTGAGCCGTCCGGATAGCAGTCCGAAGTTTTCGGTGGTGCCGAGAATGATCGCATCGGCGGCAAGCACATCATCGGCGCAGGCGTCCAATGCCTCGACAAGCCGGCAGTCCACGGCATCGATGTCCGGGTGGCGTGCACCGTCTCTTACCGCCGCTGCCAATCGTCGAGTATTTTCCGACGGCAGGTTGGCGACGATGAGGAGTCTTTTCACAAGGATGAGTCAGATGAGTCAGTCGATATCGCTATCGATGAGAACACGAAGTTCAGTCGTCGCATCGCTTGGCTCGATGACCAGCGTGTAGCTTTCTCCGGCAGCCAATATGACTGAGCGGTCGTCGAGCAGCGGTGACTGGAACAGGTACTCGCCCGCGGTGGCCGCAAGATATTCACCGACAGGCACGTCGAAGGACAAGGGTGGAAACAGAATCTCTGCATCTGCAGCCGCCTCTCCCTGCGGAATCAGTCGAGTATCTCCGGTGTCACTGGCAGAAGCAGCAGACCCCGCCAGAATCAACCTGATCAACACGGTGGATGGGCTTTCGGCGCGTGTTCTTGTGATGAAGGCAGGGACTTCGTCGTTTGGTGTCAGGCTGCGAAAAAGCAGGCCCGTAGCGCTGCCGGTTGCCAGCGACACCGGATCGAAAACGGCGATCACGTCGCCGGTGTCGATTGTCGCGCTCAAACGCTCTGTACCTGCAGGAATGCTCAATGGACCTGATACAGACGAGGCCGCAACGGGCTGATCCTCGGCAGCGATGGGTGTCAAGTACAGTGGGACGTCCGTGTAGTTGAACAGCTGCACGACAGCGTCATCACGCGATGTGCTTGCTTGTGCATTGTTGAGAGGAACTGGCGAAAGCTCCGTCTCGCCTGCCGGACCGGCATCGTCAGTGTCTACCTCTTCGCTTTCAGGGGCATCGGTGTCCGTACCTGCTTCTTCTGCAGGTCCCGCCGAATCAACGACATCAATGGTTGGGTCCCCAGTGCCAAACAGGCCGCCGTCGCAACCGGTACCGAGGGCTGCCAATATCATTGCCAACAACCATGCTGCTGGTCGGGTCGAGTTCCGCACCATGTCAGTCGTCCTCGATGAAATAGACGCCGAGCCCCACGCGGAATCGCTCGGCACTGCTGGTGTCTGATGGGTTGCCCACGTCGTGATCGTGCTGCGACAGTTCGGCGTCGAGCCCGCGTAGCAAGGCGAGCGCGCGTTCGGCCGACAGTTGCCTGAAGGCCGTCAAGCCCTCCTGGCTGACGTTGTCGTAGGCCACGCTCATCTGCAGGCGTTGTGGTGACTGGCCCGCGAGGTTGTGATCCAGTGTGTGCAAGAGGTCTGCCGCGCTGGTGGCAAAGAGATCGAGCAAGGCCTCTTCGCTTTGATGTGGCACGTATCCGTGTTGCAGCAGTTCCACACGATTGCCGTCCACGGATATGGTTCCGACGCGCTCGAGTTCGTCGAGCATGGCGCGTGCTGGCACATCTCCTCCGTGCTGCTTGACCAGTCGGTTGAAGCTGCCATTGCCGTCACCGTACTTGAGGATCCGCGGGCGACCTCGGGATGTCAGAAATTCCTTGTCCTGAAGCCAGCCGGTCACCACTCTCACGGCGCGGTTGTGCTTGGCTACGCCGGTGTCTATGTCTGCTGGCAGTTCACGCAGTCGTTTGACTTCCTTGCGATTGATGCCGGTAACAATCGCGATGCGAGAAGTGGTGGGTGGTTTGCCGTCCATACCGAAGTTCCCGGCGGCCTCGTTCACGTATACCTGTCTCGACCAGCCAGAGAAGTCTGCATGGGATACGCCGTGGCGCAGCAGCAGTCGCACCAGAGGCGCGAGCATGAACATCACGGCTTTTTGCAGGTGATCCGACATTGTCGCCTGGGCGGCATCTGATACGTATGGGAATATCATCCCACATGCCGAGAGCTCAGGGTTGTGCGGTGGCGCGAAGCTTGGCTCGTTTTGCGGCAGAGCCCGCCATTGCCTATCCCGCCTTGCTGAAGACAGACAGGTTTCTGGACTGATCGCTCGCCCTGCGGCCGAAATCCGGTGTGCCGTCCATGCTCATCCTGGTCTTGAGCCGCCGGTCCGCGCCTGTGGTCTTCATACGACGGCGGTCCTTGGCCATGAATCGTTTCTGCCTGAGTTCTTCGATGTGACTGACGTTCTGCGGTGTGGACAGGCAGCCTTGTTCGATGTCGTTCAATGACAGGCTGGCGGGTACGCGTAAATCTGACCACTGGCTGGCGATGTGCATGCGTTGTTCTGCCTTCTCCCTGAGGACGGCAACAGACTCGGAATTCGCCAGATCCGTGATCTCCGAGATGAGCAAGTAAAACGCCCCTCCATGAAGCTGCGCGGCGTTGTCTATCCGCAACAGCAGTCGTCGGATAAGCGTGAGCTCGAACAGACTGTAATGTCTGGCATCGGCGCTCAAGGTAGCCAGGTAGCGAGTGCGCTGAACGGCATAGTCCAGAATGTCGTCGCCGGACTGAAAGCAACCTGCCGCGTCCGTGTTTTCGTCGGGGGACGTACGTGACTGCAACTGTCTTGCGTACTGCTCGACCAGGCTTGCGTCCTCGCTGAAACGCGGCTGTGCAAGTTCGAGATCGCAGGGTGCGCGTTGGCCGAAGAGCACCATGAACTGGTCGGTACATTCGGGTGACACAGGTGAGCGTGAAAGCAATGCGTTAGCTGTTGCTTCTATGCTGTCTCTCTCATAGGCCAATACGCGACAAGGCTCGATACCACGTTTTTGCAGCTGCTTGCCTACCGTAAGGTTCTGGACGTTGGCGAGAAGGCGCAATCGCTCTGCGTGAGCTGCTGTGTCGCTGACGAAGGAGTTGATCCAGTTGCTTGCTGTCTCCACGGCCTGGTCCAGCGGTAACGCTTCTATGTCGATGGCGTGTCGCTCGATCATGCGAGCCTGCCACTCGGGCAGGTATGTCTCGGTGTAGGCGATGGTGTTGGATTCAACATCGCGGTTCAGTCGAAAGCTCGATAGGGAGTCCGGGCCTGATGCCCGCCTTCGACAAGATTCCTCGACGTTGGTGAACGTCCAGCCGAATACGGTGGTGAATTCGGGTACCGAATCCCTGTGTACAACGTAGGGAATACCGAGCTCACGCGATGCGATGTCGGTCGCGCCGTCAACGCCCAGCAGGCGCGTCATCAAGTCTGCGCTGATCGGAGTGGGGCGCGGCAGGGCCTTCGATAAGTCCGCTTGAACCAATAAGGGGCTATCGTCGCCCTGTTGGACGCGCCGTTGCTTGCGCCTTCCTCTGAGCTCGTCGAGCAATCGGTCGCGCTCGCTGGCGTGCAGTTCGTCCAGGGGCGTGGTGTCGGGCTGGCCGTCGTCCATTCGCTGCTTCACAGTTGGTGTCGTTGCGCTGGTCCAACAAACGATCAAGGGCCTGAGTCGATTCCGTTCGCAATGCTGGCTCGGCGTTGTGGGATGTAGCGGCGCGTGTTCGGGGTGCTGTAGAGCAGACGCCACCCAGATCAGGTTTGCGTGACTCGGTACCCCGCAAGCTGTGAGCTGATTCTCCTCAGCCGGGGACACGCCACGTGGCTGCAGCGCCCTGTGAGCGTGAGAGGCCTGTTGATCGGCCCATTGATCGGACTTGCGCTAGAAGGCGCAAGGCCCCGGCCACAGGCCTACATGTCCATGGTCAACTGTGAAGCCGCAATCATGTTCGATAAATCCACCCCCTCATAAAAATCGAAGATGGTGTCGATGGCCACCTGTGGATCATCGGTAATCGTGAACAGATCAAGGTCTTCAGGGCTGATGGTGCCCTCGGTGACCAGGGTGTCACGAAACCAATCGATCAGCCCGGACCAGAACTCGGTCCCATAGAGAATGATCGGGATGCGCTTGGACTTCCCGGTCTGCACCAGCGTCAGAATCTCGGCCATCTCGTCGAGAGTGCCGAAACCACCTGGCATGACGATGTAGGCGGACGCGTACTTCACGAACATGACCTTGCGCGCAAAGAAGTACTTGAAGTTCACGCTGATGTCCTGAAAGGCATTGCCTGACTGCTCGTGTGGCAACTTGATGTTCAGACCGACACTTGCCGACTTGCCAGCAAAGGCCCCTCGATTGGCGGCCTCCATGACACCGGGGCCACCCCCGCTGACAACGGCAAAGCCTGAGTCAGACAGCAGGCGCGAGAGCGTTTCGGTCTCGGTGAACCAGCGATTGTCCGGTTTGAAGCGAGCCGAGCCGAAGATGCTGACCGAGGGGCTGAGGTCCGCCAACTGCTGGAAGCCGTCGACGAACTCGGCCATGATCTGGAAGATTTTCCAGGAATCGCGTGTGAGTGCCTTGTCCCGAGCCTCGCGGCGCATCGCATTGTCGGTGGGGAGTTGTCTCATCCTGTCCTCTGGGTGATCCGAGGAACCGCGACGCGCGGTTACACTTCGGTGGGAGCACTGCGGGTGACCATGATACCGCTCACTGCGCTCGTTCAATGTGTCTTTGACCAATCCCGGTCGTCAGACACCGCCTGGCCTACCTCAACTCGCCCAACCTTTGAGAATTTCCCATGACGGCAGCTGATCGTCCGCTGATTCTTGTCGATGGCTCGGCCTATCTGTTCCGGGCCTTCCACGTGATGGAACGTCAGGGGCGCGAGTTTTCTACCGCCAGCGGTCAACGCACCGAGACGATCAAGATCGTGCTCAACATGCTTCGCAAGCTGGTGGTGACCTATCGTCCTGAGCTGATGGCCGTGGTGTTCGACGCCAAGGGCAAGACCTTTCGTGATGATCTCTATCCTGAGTACAAGGCCACCCGTAGCGCCATGCCGGACGCCTTGCGTAGCCAGATCGCCCCGCTTCATGAATTGATTCAGGCGCTTGGCATGCCGCTGCTCGTGGTTGAGGGTGTCGAGGCGGACGACGTGATCGGTACCTTGTGTCAGCAAGCGAGCGAAGCCGGGGTGGCGACCATTGTGTCTACCGGCGACAAGGACATGGCTCAGCTGGTCAACGAGCACGTGACACTGGTCAATACCATGACCGACACCGTCATGGACACGGATGCGGTCATGCAGAAGTTTGGCGTGCGTCCCGATCAGATCGCTGACTATCTCGCGCTGGTCGGTGATACCTCCGACAACATCCCCGGCGTGCCGAGTTGTGGACCCAAGACGGCGGCCAAATGGCTAGCCGCTCATGGTGACCTTGACACCGTCATGGCGAACGCTGATTCGGTAAAGGGCAAGATTGGTGAAAAGCTACGCGATGCTCTGGAGATCCTGCCGCTGTCACGGACCTTGACCACCATCAAGACCGATGTCGATCTGCCCCGATCGATACAGGAGCTGCAGCTGACTGCACCTGATACCGATGAGTTGTTGCAGCTATACGAGACCTACGAGTTTCGCAGTTGGCGTGATGAAGTGAGCCAGGGTGCGTCCCCCCTTACGGGTGAGGCAGATGGTCCATTTGCCAGCGGTGAGACCACAGTCATGGAGCCAGCAAAGGACAGCGCCGCCAGTTACGAGATAGTGCGTGATCAAGCGACGCTGGATACCTGGTTGGCGCGCCTGGAGGCAGCGGAGCTTTTCGCCTTCGACACCGAGACCACCAGTCTGGACTACATGCAGGCTGAGATCGTTGGCCTTTCGTTTGCCATTGAGCCTGGTGAGGCAGCCTATGTGCCACTCGCGCATGTCGCGCAGGCCGAGGTCGACGATGACAGCGAAGCCCCTTGGGAGCGGCTGACCGATCAGCTGGATAGAGATACCGTACTTGCGCTATTCAAACCTCTGCTGGAGCGGGAGTCGGCCAATATCGTCGGTCAGCACCTGAAGTATGACGCCAACGTGCTGCGATGCCATGGCATCGAGCTCAACAATGTCGCTCACGACACCATGCTTGAGTCCTACGTGCTCGACAGTACGGCGACCCGGCACGACATGGATTCGCTCGCGCGCAAGTACCTGGGTGTCAGTACTGTCAAATATGAGGACGTCGCGGGCAAAGGAAAAAAACAGCTTACGTTTGACAAGGTGCCGCTTGAGGCTGCGGCTCACTATGCGGCTGAAGATGCCGACATCACCTTGCAGTTGCACCGAAAGATCTACCCACAGTTGGAACAAGAGCCGACGTTGCTCGAGCTGTACCTACGCACAGAGCTACCGGTATCAAAGGTGCTCTCGCGAATCGAATGTACCGGCGTACGTATTGATACAGAGATGCTCGGTATTCAAGGTGCCAAGCTTGCAGAAACTATCGAGACGACCCGCGACGAAGCCTGGGCTGAGGCCGGCAGGGAATTCAACCTGGGCTCTCCCAAGCAGATTCAGGAGATCTTTTTCGAGGAGCTGCAGCTTCCGGTCATTCGCAAGACGCCAAAAGGTCAGCCGTCAACCGCCGAAGACGTACTCGAACAGTTGGCGGTCGACTACAAGCTGCCGGGTCTGATCCTCCAGCATCGCAGTCTGACAAAGCTGATGAGTACCTACATCGAAAAGTTGCCAGGTCAGGTGGACCCGCGCAGCGGTCGGGTTCATACCTCTTACAATCAGGCGGTCGCATCGACGGGTCGCTTGTCGAGCACGGATCCCAATCTACAGAACATTCCGGTACGAACGGAGGAAGGACGTCGTATCCGCGAAGCGTTTGTCGCGGCGGATGGCTACCGCTTGCTTGCGGCCGACTACTCCCAGATCGAGCTGCGCATCATGGCTCACTTGTCCGATGATGAAGGCTTGTTGCATGCGTTCGAGAACAAGCTCGATGTGCACAAGGCGACGGCAGCCGAGGTCTTCGGCGTACCGCTCGATGCAGTTGATTCCGACCAGAGACGCTCTGCCAAGGCCATCAACTTCGGCCTGATCTATGGCATGAGCGCGTTTGGCCTTGCCAAGCAACTCGATATTCCACGCGGCGAAGCCCAGGAATACATCGACCTGTACTTTTCACGCTATCCGGGTGTCAAGGCTTACATGGACAACACGCGCGAAAACGCGAAGGAAGTGGGCTTTGTCGAGACCGTATTCGGGCGGCGTCTATATTTACCGGATATCAATGCACGCAACGGGCAGCTCCGGAACTATGCCGAGCGCACCGCCATCAATGCGCCGATGCAAGGCACTGCTGCCGACATCATCAAGCGCGCCATGATCGACGTACAGGTCTGGCTTGATGAAGGCGATGTGGATGCGCGAATCATCATGCAGGTACATGATGAACTCGTTCTGGAGGTGCCTGCTGGTGCAGGAGATGACGTCGGTGAGAAGGTGGCCGAGCTCATGGCGGGTGCCGCGAGCCTCAAGGTGCCTCTGGAAGTGGAGCACGCATTGGGCAATAGTTGGGAGGAAGCCCATTGAGCGATACCTCTGATAGCAGTGTGGGCGACGCCATCGTGGCCGCCAATGCGCGTTGGGATTTTGGTGATGGCGTCGCCGAAGGCTTTGACTCACACATCGAGCGCTCGGTACCAGGCTATCGAGAGGTGCACGAGCTGACGGCATCGATCAGCGACTTCTTCGTTCGCGATGGCAGTCGTGTGTACGAGCTGGGCTGCTCGACCGGTACGCTGACTGCGCTGCTGGGTGAGCGCCATGCTGATCGCTCGGTAGAACTGATTGGTGTTGACAAGGAGCCTGCAATGGTCGCGATGGCTACCACCCGCTGCGAACACCTGCCGGGTGTGTCCATTGTCGAGTCGGATCTTCTGGAGTATCCGCTACACGCGTCGTCGCTGACAGTGGCGTGCTTTACGATGCAGTTCGTGCAGCCAGTAGTGCGTCAGCAACTCTTTGATGCGATCTACGAGTCGCTGGAATGGGGTGGTGCACTGCTGCTGTTCGAAAAGGTGCGTGCGCCGGATGCGCGTTTTCAGGATCTGATGACGTCCTTGTATACCGACTACAAGCAGGAACAAGGATTCAGCGATGCCGAGATCATTGCCAAGAGCCGTAGCCTGAAAGGCGTGCTCGAGCCGTTTTCCACCCAAGGCAATCTTGACCTGATGAAGCGCGCGGGCTTCATTGATGTGATGTCGGTGTGGAAGCGTCTCTGTTTCGAGGGCTTCCTGGCGATCAAGTGATTGGCCTTGGCCAGGAAGCGCCGCTGCGCGTAGCAAGTCGTCACAGGCGCTCCGCAACGTCGGAGCGCCTGTTGGTCAAGACTTAGCTGCCCTTCTTGCTGTCGTCGGACTTCGACGCCGAATTCTGCATGTCGGAAAACAAGGTGTTCCAACGACCGAATTGTTCCTGAAGCTCGCCTACTGCCATCGTTGCGAGCGATTGCATCGACTTCTGCGACTGCTTGAATTCTTCCATCAGATGCTGACCGCGTCTCTCCCAGAAGTCCTGTGCTTCCATCGTGGCGAGATGCGCTTTCAGCGTGGCTTCGTCCATGAAGGTCTTTGACTTGTCCTGCCATTGACCCAGGTACTCATCAACGACCTTGCGAGAGGCCTCCAGGCGATCTTGTGCTTCCATGACGCCGAGATGGGCTTGCAGCTGAGCTTCCTGTGCGTCGTCCTGGGCTTCGGACATCGCGGTGTCGAGTTTGCTCCGGATGGTCGCCAGGGTTTCCCGAGTCTTGTCCTTCACAGTGCGCGCGTGTTCCGGAAGCTCTTCGACCAGCTCATCAAAGTTCTTCTGGATTTCCTCGATTTCTTTCATTGACTGCTGTATTGCAGCCTTGATC
The DNA here is from genome assembly GCA_938006335.1 of uncultured Granulosicoccaceae bacterium. Taxonomy (GTDB): domain Bacteria; phylum Pseudomonadota; class Gammaproteobacteria; order Granulosicoccales; family Granulosicoccaceae; genus Granulosicoccus. Next base: position 86,684 of record CALLMF010000023.1, read on the forward strand.
TTCTCGTCCATGGGACCTCCTGGGTCGTGACACGGTGTTCGCTACAGTAGTACAACATGCGGTCACGCCACGCTGAGTCAAGTCCGGTTTTTACCGGGAGGTGCATCGCGAGCAAACAGATAGATCACGAGAGTGACTGCCAACAAGACGGCATATACAAGAAACAGCTGCTGATAGCTGTTCGCGGAGCTTGGATCATGGCGTGACTCCATGAACGCGCCACTCGCAAACTGCATGACGCCAGCACCGAATATCGAACAGAAGTTCAGCAGCGTGACGCCACGACCCAGCAGCGGTGGCGGTATGAATGCCCTGCCATGCGCTATCAAAACGCCGTAACTGGTGCCGCAGACGCCAATTGCAATGAACAACAGGGTCACTGTCGTCAACGAGCTTTCAGGATTGGCAGACACGATGAGCAACGCGGCCAGCACGATCACATTGCCAGCAAACACAATCCACTTTCGTGTGCCAAACCAGCGATCCATCGGCCCATAGAGAAAACTTCCAGCAATCATCGCCAGCGCCATCCACAAGGTGACGCGCCCGATCGTCAGGCTGTCCGCCGCGTACAGATCAGTCAGGAACGGGCCGCTCCACAGACCGCGCAAGTTGGCAACCGGTGCATAGCACATCAGGATCATCGGCAGGATCATCCATAGCACCGGAATCTTCAGGAGCGCCAGGTAGCCGGCAAACCCGCTGCCATCGGTCGGCTCGCTGGCAGGGTCCCGCACCAGTGTGCCAACGGCGAGCGCTGTCAGAACACTGAGTGCACCAAGCCCTGCGATGACCGTGCGCCAGCCAAAGGCGTCTACTGCGCTCGCCATCGGAGAGGTGCCCACTACGTTGCCGAGGTTGCCAAACGCCACCAGCCACGACACCAGAATGGCAAGCCGTGCCGCATCGAACTGTCGCGCAAAGATGAACAGCGAGGCCATCAGTACCGGAGAACAGCCGATGCCGATCAGCCCCATGGCCGTGATGATCGCCGCAGGCGACGTTGCTACGGTAAACAGCAGGGTGCCGCTGCCTGCACCCAGCCCGAAGATCCATGCGGCGGTGCGCCGTGGGCCGTACTTGTCGAGTGCGGGACCCACCACGAACTGCATGAGCGCAAACGTCACGAACCAGATGCCTGCAGCCAGTGACAGCTCTCCCTTGTCCATGCCGAGATCAAGGCTCAACTGAGGGGTGATGACCGACAGAAACGAGCGGTAGAACTGCGAGAAGACGTAGGCGAGCGCGAGGGCAATCAACCCGGGCATAGGTGCTCCGACTGGTGAGGCGGTGGGTAATCCGGAGTGACCACTGGAGCCGTCGAATGAGGCGATGGCGCCGGAGGCCGGATGGTGCGCCTGTCAGCGTAGTGCTGCAAGCGTTGTATCGTAGATAGCGATTACCCTTGTTCCAGAAAGGGTTTTGTGATCGAATCAGCGATAGTGAGGTGGTCACGCTTGATCGGACACCTCCGTCCAATCAAAAAAATTCTGGAAGAGGAGCGAACCCGTCATGCAGAAGTCCCTTCACATAGATCCAGGCAAGTGCACGGGGTGCAATCAGTGCGAGACAGCGTGCTCGATGGAGAACGAAGGGATGGTGAACCCGGCGAAGAGCCGGATCAAGGTGTTCAACTTCCATGATGAGGGGCGGTTTGTGCCCTACACCTGCACGCAGTGCGACGAGGCGTGGTGCATGCACGCGTGCCCGGTGGATGCGATCGTGCTGAATCCGGCCAACGGCTCGAAGGACGTGCTGGATGACGTCTGTGTGGGCTGCAAGGTGTGCACGATCGCGTGCCCGTTCGGCACGATCAACTACAACACCTCTACCGGCAAGGTGGTCAAGTGTGATCTGTGCGGGGGGGACCCGGCGTGCGCCGATGCGTGCCCGACCCAGGCGATCACCTACGTGGATGCGAACGCGACGGGTCTGGACAAGATGCGGGCGTGGGCCGCCAAGACGGACAACGCAGCCGGCGCGTAAGTCGCGCCCCGCCAGACGGCAAACAGAACACGAGGAGAATCAAGATGAGCTGGACTCGCAAGGTGTTGCGCGTGAACCTGAGTACCGGGAGCGTGAGTGAGGAGCCACTGAACATGCAGTGGGCGAACGAGTACCTCGGTCAGCGAGGGCTGGCGACGCGGTACCTGGTGGACGAGATCGATCCGGCCTGCGATGCGCTGGGTCCGGACAACAAGTTCATCATGACGACAGGCCCACTGACGGGGACCTCGGCATCCACCGGCGGGCGCTACAGCTGCGTGACCAAGAGCCCGCTGACGGGCACGGTGGCGTGCTCGAACTCAGGCGGGCACTTCGGGGCGGAGCTCAAGTTCGCCGGCTGGGACATGGTGATCTTCGAAGGCAAGGCAGCAAGTCCTGTGTACCTGAACATCGAGGACAACGTGGCAAGCCTGCTGCCAGCGGATGATCTCTGGGGCAAGTCGGTGTGGGAGGCGGACAAGCTGATCCGTCAAAAGCATCAGGACCCACAGATCCGTATCGCCTGCGTGGGGCGTTCCGCCGAAGAGGGGAACCTGTACGCAGCAGTCGTGAACGATCTGCACCGCGCGGCAGGGCGCTCAGGCGTCGGCACGGTGATGGCGTCGAAGAACCTGAAGGCGGTGGTGGTGCGCGGCACCCAGGGTCTCGCAGGGCTGCAGGACCCGAAGCGCTTTACCGAGGTGGTGAAGGCGGGCAAGCAGGTACTGGCAGACAACCCGGTAACGGGCCAGGGCCTGCCGACCTACGGCACCCAGGTGCTGATGAACGTGATCAACGAGGTCGGTGCACTGCCGACACGCAACATGCGCGAGACGCAGTTCGAAGGCGCGGCGGAAGTCTCCGGCGAAGCGATGCACGAGCCAAGAAAGTCGGACGGCAAGCCGAACCTGACGACCAACGGAGCGTGCTTCAGCTGCACGATTGCGTGTGGGCGTATCAGCACGATCGACCGGACGCACTTCTCGGTGAAGGACAAGCCGGAGTACTGGATCAACTCAGGTGGCCTTGAGTACGAGGCGGCCTGGGCGCTGGGTCCGGACACAGGCGTGGACGACATCGATGCGCTGACGTACGTGAACTTCCTGTGCAACGAGGACGGGATGGACCCGATCAGTCTGGGCAGCACGGTGGCAGCAGCGATGGAGCTGTTCGAGGAAGGGGTGATCACCACCGAGCAGACCGGTGGCATGGAACTGAAGTTCGGTTCGGCCGAAGCGTTGTGCTGGGCAGCAGAGGTGACGGCCAGGGGCGAAGGCTTTGGCAAGGACCTCGGGCTCGGTAGCAAGCGCTTGTGCGAGAAGTACGGTCGCCCGGAGCTCTCGATGACCGTGAAGGGGCAGGAGTTCCCGGCATACGACCCACGCGGTATCCAGGGCATGGGCCTCGCGTATGCCACGGCCAACCGCGGTGCGTGTCACCTGCGCGGGTACACGGTGGCCTCAGAGATCCTGGGTATCCCCGAAAAGACCGATCCGTTGGAGTCGGCGGGCAAGGCGGGTCTGGTGAAGGCGTTCCAGGACGCGACGGCGGCGGTGGACTCGGCGGGTCTGTGCGTGTTCACCACGTTCGCGTGGACGATGGACGACATCGCGCCGCAGGTGGATGCGGCGTGTGAGGGCGATTGGTCGACCGAGCGGATGATGGAGGTCGGTGAGCGGATCTGGAACCTGGAGAAGGACTTCAACCAGCGGGCAGGGATCACGGGAGCGGATGACACGCTGCCGCAGCGATTGCTGAAAGAATCAGCGAACTCGGGTCCGGCGCAGGGCAAGGTGAGTGAGCTGGATCAGATGCTGCCGGAGTACTACCAGCTGCGTGGCTACAGCGCGGATGGCTCGATGACGGACGAGACCCGTCAGCGCTTCGGGCTGCCTGCATGATGAGTTAGACCATGGACTGGCCTGTCATGTGTGCGCATGACAGGTCGGTTCAACCGTACCTATTGCACGATGGTCGATGAGCTCATCGATCGCTTGTGACTGTTTGGTCTGACGCGTTGGCTCCCTGCAGCCCGCAAGCTGTCTGTTAGGTTCTTGACACGCGGCAGTCTGACGAGTCACCACCTTCCCCTTCTTGAATACCGAAACGCTTCCGGTGCGTCTGGCACCCGCGATATTCCTGTTGCTGTGGGCTGGCGGTTATACGGTTGCAAAGATCGGTATCGGGGATGCTGACCCGTTAACGCTGCTGTCCACTCGCTTTGCGTTGGCGCTTGCTGTGTTGCTACCGGTCTGGTTGGTGCTTCGCCCTGCGCTACCGAAAACGCTAACGCAGTGGCGTGACATCGCCATCGTCGGTTTTCTGATGCAGACGGTGTACTTCGGTAGCGCCTGGTCTGCACTGGAGCATGGCGCCTCGGCAGGCACCGTGGCGCTGATCACTTGCCTGCATCCGATCATCGTGGCGCTGGCCATGCCGTTGATATCGTCAGAACGTGTCTCCGTCAGTCGCTGGCTCGGTTTGTTGCTGGGTCTCGGAGGCGCGGCACTCGTGCTCTACGGAAACCTCGGGATGCAACCGGTCACGCTGATCGGTGTCGCGCTGTCGTTTCTTGCGCTCTTCGCTTTCAGTGGCGCCACGCTCTGGGAGAAGACTCACGGGGTTGCCCACCACCCGGTCAGTTCCAACCTTGTGCAATACAGCGTCGGGCTGCTGACGGCGTTGCCGTTTGCTTACCTGTTGGAGCCCATGCAGATCGCGTTCACACCCGCACTGATGTGGGCACTGGCCTATCTGGTGTTATGCAACTCGCTTGTCGCGATCAGCCTGTTGCTATGGCTCATCCGCCGAGGCGAGGCAACGCGAGTATCCGCCTTGTTCTTTCTTGTGCCGCCAATGTCGGCCGTCATTGCCTGGCTGGTACTGAATGAGGTGATGACGCTGCTCGCCTGGTTGGGTATGGCGCTGGCAGCGGCGGGTGTGTGGTTGGCTACGCGGCGCGTTTGAACCGCACAGACAATTCACACCAACTTTTCAAGGTGTTGTTCCATCGCTTTGGAAGCTGTGACTTGGTGTAGATGGTTCTTATGCAGGCGTACGGTTGGCCACAAGCCTGTGCGAAGCCTCAAGCAGTACATCTACATCATGCAGATTGTCCAGCCACTCCGAGGGGATCGCCTGACCCCCGGACGCTGCACCCATTACCGCGCCCACCACGATCGCGCGGCCACAGCTGTCACCGCCCGCGGCGATATTGCGCTCGATGGCGTCGGCATAGTCGCTGGCATGGGCAAGGATATGAAACGCCAGAGGTATGCCCTGGTATAGATGACACGCCCGTTCGGTGACGGCGCCATAAGCGACGCTATCGGTTTCGCTGGTTTCAAGTGCGGCAATCAACGACGCCTGTCGCTCGGCAGGAGCAAGTGCGATCGATGCCTTCATGGCGGGCAGTACATGCTCCCCGTCGATGACCCGCTGCAAGAGCTCTGCGAACACGCGCCCGAACGCTAACGCCTCGTCGTTGACGTTGGTGATGGAGACGACGGCTTCAACGGCATTCATCACGGCAGCGGTGTCGCTATTGGCCGCGATCAGAGCGGGCAGTCGGGTGAGTGCAGGCAGTTGATCATCATCACTACCGGATGGAAGCACGTCGTCGCGCATGTTGGCGACTGCGGCGCGGGTGGGGCGATCGATGTAGCCGACGTAGGTGCCTCCCATGTCGAAGTGTGCGAGGAAGGCTTGCTGGTGCGTGCCGTGTCCAGCGTGCCATCGCCTTCATTGATGACACGCATGGCAAGGGCAAGACACTCACCGTATTGCGAGAGCATGCCACCACGCCGCGCCCCGTGAGCAAAGTACGCCGGAACGTCAGCATGGTGGGCAGGGTCAATCGGCACGAAGGCCGCGCTGCCGTGTGTGGATATGATGGCGGCGATACGGTCCGGATCGTAGATCCAGTGAAGGCCGAGGGCGGCAGCATCGGCAACGAGGGCGCCCATCAGCGCGCCGATGCGCGGGTCTTCGTTGGGGATCCGGTCTGAATCGGTGGGCATTGTGCGGTTCCGGGGCATCGAGGAGTCCCGATGATGTCATCAAGTGCGGTGGGTTGGTCGAAGCCGGGCGTGTCAGCTGGCACCCTGACTTGACCAGGAGGCCCATTGACACCTGCCGGACGGCAAGACATAAGAGGCTTGCCAAGCCTTGTTGTTCGGGCCAGTGGCGTAGTACTGTCAAGCGTCGACACGTTTCGCCGTGGCCGACCCACCCCGGTTGAGGAAAACACGCATGCATCACCTGATTGTTGGCGCGGGCCCTGCGGCAGTGACCGCGGCCGAGCACCTGCGCAAGCTGGACCCGAGTTGCGACATCACCTTGCTCGCGGCAGAGGGCGTGCCGCCGTATTCGCGCATGGCGCTGCCGTATTTTCTGGTCGGCGACATCCAGCCCGAGGGTTGCTATCTCAGAAAGCGCCAGGGGCACTTCGATTCGCTGGGTATCAAGATCGTCTACGACCGTGCGAGCAGCCTGGATACCGCGGGTAAAACAGTCACCTTGCTGAGCGGGGACAGCCTTTCATACGACAAGCTGCTGATCGCGACGGGGAGTACCGCAACCCGTCCGCCCATCGAGGGCATCGATCTCGACAAGGTCTACAACTGCTGGTCGCTCGCGGATGCGCACCGAATCATCGAGAACACGCGAGAAGGCTCGAGAGTGGTGTTGATGGGCGCAGGTTTCATCGGCTGCATCATTCTCGAAGCGCTTGCCAACCGCAAAGTTGACCTGACCGTGGTCGAGATGGAGGAGCGCATGGTCTCTCGCATGACCAACGCACCAATGGGTGACATGATCAAGGCGTGGTGCGAGAGCAAGGGCATACGCGTGCTGACGTCAACCACGGTGACGTCATTGGCAGACCACGACGGCACCATCAAGGTATCGACTGCCGGCGGTGAGGCGCTCGAGGCCGACGTGGTCATTTGTGCGACAGGCGTGCGGGCAAACACGCATTGGCTGGATGGAAGCGGCGTTACTCTTGATGCAGGAATCGTCGTGGACGATTGCATGGCCACCACGGTTGCCGATGTCTATGCGGCCGGAGACGTTGCCCAGGGACGTGACATGAGTACCGGGGACTACGAGGTGCAGGCTATACAGCCCACGGCCGTCGAGCATGGCAAGTTGGCAGCAACCAACATGGTCAACGGTAATCGAACACCCAAGTCCGGCACCATCAACATGAACGTGCTGGATACCGTCGGCCTGATCTCGACCTCGTTCGGATTGTGGATGGGTGTGGACGGAGGCGAGACGGCGGAGTTTTCGCGCCCGGATCGTTACGAGTATCTGAATCTTCAATTCAAGGGTGACGTGCTGGTGGGCGCGTCCAGCCTGGGTATGACGCAACATGTTGGCGTGTTGCGCGGGCTGATCCAGACCGGTGCGCACCTTGGCGAGTGGAAAGACGTCCTGCTGGAGGAACCAAACCGTATCAGTGAGGCCTATCTGGCATCGGCCCAGAGCCAGCACGCGTCGCTGGTGGCTGCCTAGTGTCCTATCCGCATGATTGACGATTCCTCATCAAGCCCCGGTGCAAGTGACGCCGGGCACGGTATCGCCGAGACCATCGATTCCGTGTCCGCTACCTTGCCCATCACCCTCAAGCTCTACGCGACCCTGCAGGACTTGCTACCCGCGGGTACCAAGCGCAACGCGGCACCGATCGAGGTCAAGGCAGACACCAGCCTCAACGATGTCATCGATGCATACCGTGTACCCCGCGAGCTCGCCCATCTGGTGCTGGTCAACGGTGTCTTCGTCTGCGATGCAGACCGCGATGCGCCGGGCGCGTTCAAGGCAGGCGATGTGCTCGCCATCTGGCCGCCTGTCGCGGGTGGTTAGTCACGCTGGGGCGGCCTCGTGAGTGACTCTGACGCGCCTTTCGAGCGTATTTACTATGTGCGCGAAATGGGTCTCGATCATCGGGATTTCTTTCGCCTGTTGCCTCGTGCCATGGGGCAGACCGTCTACGAGATTCACGGCACGCGCGTAGCGGCAAAAATCGCCGAGGGTTCGCTCGAAATCGAGATAGGTCCGGAACAGGTTCGCCGAATCGCTCTGCTGGCGTTGCCCTATTGCGAGGTCTCGTTTAACTTCCAGAATGTGTGTGTTGCAGACCAGCAGGCCTTCAAGGCCCACTTTGATCTGCATTTCCAGCGTGGCGGTGGTTGACGGTATTTTCATGGGTACTGACGAGAACAGTATTGACGGCGACGTATCGCCAGCGCCGGATATCAGCGATCGGCTGGACCGCCCGCTGCGCGATCTGCGCGTGTCTGTTACCGATCGGTGCAACTTCCGCTGCGTGTACTGCATGCCGAAGGATGTCTTCGATAGCAGCTACAAGTTCCTGCCGAAAAGTGAGCTGCTGAGTTACGAGGAGATCCTGAGTGTTGTCAGAGCGGCGGCCACTCTAGGGGTACGCAAGATTCGGCTCACAGGTGGCGAGCCTCTGGTGCGGCGTGATCTCGAGGTGCTCGTCGAGCAGATACGCGCCGTGCCTGGCATCACTGATCTCAGCATGACGACCAATGCATCGCTGCTGACCCCTGCACGAGCCACCTCGTTGCGTAACGCCGGTTTGCAGCGTATCAACGTGTCGCTCGATGCCATGGACGATGACACCTTCAAGAGAGTGAACGACGTCGGGGTGCCGGTTCAGAAGGTGCTCGACGGTATCGACGCAGCGTCTACCGCACACTTCGAGTCGGTCAAGGTCAATATGGTGGTGAAGAAGGGCCTGAACGATCACAGCATCCTGCCCATGGCGCGTTACTTCCACGGCACGGGACAGATCCTGCGCTTCATCGAATTCATGGATGTCGGTAACTCCAACGCCTGGGATCTCGAACACGTCACCACCAGCGCAGAGATCGCCGCCCTGATCGATGCTGAGCT
>CALLMF010000024.1 GCA_938006335.1 uncultured Granulosicoccaceae bacterium
TGGCATGAGTCCTGTTAGTGAATCACTGCGGGACATTATACCTGCTGGAAAACTTTACTGAAGTGACGCTTTGCTAAGAAGTTTCGACGATTTTCGCAGTTATTTCAATAGTTTATTAACCCTTGATCAGCAAACAAGCGAGATAAAGCCGCCAAACCTGTAAATTCAGTGGGATTGATGTGATCGATCCCTAAAGTTTGCACAAGGTCCGGGCGCTAAATATGAAATGGCACTCAAAATAGCATCCAGAAATTCAGGGTTGATCGGTCTTGATATCACAGCCACTTCGGTGAAGTTGTTGGAGCTCAAGTCGACCAAAAAAGGGCTCAAAGTAGTCGGTTACACCGTGGAGCCGCTCCCGGCCAATGCAGTCAATGAGAAAAACCTGCAGGACGTCGAGGCTGTCGGTGACGCGATCAGGCGAGCAGTCAAGCGCTCGGGGTCGCGCACCAAAAACGCCGCTGTCGCAGTACCCAGCGCTATGGTTATTACCAAAATCATTCAGATGCCGGCAGACCTGAAACCTCACGAAATTGAGGGTCAGATCATGCTTGAAGCTGACCAGTATATCCCCTACGCCATTGAAGAGGTAAACCTCGACTTTCACGTATTGGGTCCGAGCGAAGACGCCGCCAACATGGTTGATGTACTTCTCGCAGCTTCACGCAGTGAAAACGTTGAAGACAGAACCGCAGCGGCCGAACTGGGTGGACTCAACGTCAAGATAGTTGATATCGAACCCTACACAATGGAAGGTGCGATGCAGCTGATTTCACACCAGCTACCCAACGGCGGTGTTGACCAGACCATTGCGCTCTTTGACATTGGCGCCAGCATGACCAGCTTAAGTGTGTTGCGCGACCAGCAACTCATCTATACCCGTGAACAACCCTTTGGTGGCAAGCAGCTGACTGAAGAGATCATGCGACGTTACGGTCTGTCGTATGAAGACGCCGGACGTGTCAAACGCGTTGGCGGATTACCCGAGAATTATGAGCCCGAAGTACTGGAGCCGTTTCGTGACCTTATCGTTCAACAGGCCAATCGATTCCTGCAGTTCTTTTTCTCGGCAGACAAAAACGACTTTGTTGATCAGATTGTTCTCGCAGGCGGTTCCACGGGCATACCGGGTGTTGCCGAATTAATCGAGCAACGCATTGGAACACCCACCATTATCGCAGACCCGTTTAACGACATGTCGGTGTCGAGTGATATTCCAGTACAACGACTAAAAGACGACGGCCCGGCTTTGATGATTGCCTGCGGCCTCGCCTTGCGAGGGATTAATGGCTAATGACTAAGTTAAATCTCCTGCCATGGCGAGAAACGTATCGCCGTGAAAAAAATATTGAGTTCGGTATCACTACCGGTATCTTCGCTGTTCTCACCATGGGCCTTGTGTTCGTGGGTATTCAGTTCGCTCAGGGCAAAGTTGATTTTCAGAATGAACGTAATGCGCGACTCGACAGTGAAATCGTGTTGCTGCAACAGGAATTGATGGAGATCAAGGAGCTCGAAAAGACCAAAAACGATCTTCTCTCACGTATGGAGATTGTTCAGGAACTGCAAGCTCAACGCCCAAAGATTGTACATATTCTGTATGAAATCGCGAACAACTTGCCCGACGGTGTTTTTCTGACTTCGCTACGTCAGGACGGTGAAACCCGTTTGTTACTCGAAGGCCAGGCAGAATCCAACGCACGTGTCTCTGCGCTGATGCGACAACTCAATGACAGCACCTACCTGTCAAAACCAAAGCTTGAAATTATTGCCGCTGACAAAGTGTTTGGTAACAGCACCTTTAAATTAAGCATGCATTCTGATTCCGGTGGTAAAGCAGGCGACAGCGAGGAGACAGAAGATGGCATTTAAAGATTCACTTGCCGAACTCGGCTCGCTTAACGGTGATGATTTTCAACGCATCGGTACAGCACCGATACTGGTAAAAGCGATCCTGATTTTGCTTGTCTGCCTGGTGGTTACCGGTCTTGGCATTCATTTCATGATCACGCCGAAATTCGACCAACTCAAAGTGGTTGAACGCAAGGAAAACGAGCTTCGACTAAAGTTCGACCAAGAGCAGGCAAAAGCTGCCAACCTCTCGGCGTACAAACTGCAGCTTGAAGAGATGCGAAGCGCCTATTCAGTGATGGTCAGGCAGCTACCCAACAAAACCGATATTGAAAGTCTGTTGGTTGATCTGTCGCAAACCAGTGTTGCTGCAGGGCTCGATGTTGAGTTCTTTAAACCCGAGAGCGAATTACCCCGCGAATTTTATGCTGAGTACCCCATTAGCATTAGTGTTACCGGCAGATATCACCAGTTTGGTGAGTTTGTCAGCGGGCTTGCAGCACTACCGCGCATCGTGACACTCAGTGGTATTGATATCAGTGCCATTAATGAAGGAAGAAACAACGGCGGCAACAATAATGTCAGTTCAGGCAGTTCCGGAAAACGCCTGAAGATGGACCTTGTTGCAACGACTTACCGCTATCTGGAAGAAGACTAGTTTAGCTATGATCATTAAACAACCAGACCGGATAAAGCTTCAACCCGGCAAGTGGGCACTGCTCGCGCTGGTGGTCGGTTCACTGAGCGCATGCGCAGGTGACATGTCAGACCTTGACCGCTTTATTATCGAGACCAAACAAAAACACCACGGCAAGGTAGATCCATTACCGGAGTTTGCCGAGTACGTGGAGTTTGTGTATTCCGCGACTGATATGCGAGACCCATTTAAGGCATCGCGGTCGCAGGATTTAATTGCCAAAAAAGAATATACAGGCCCTCGTCCTGAAGAACAAAGGGAGCGCGAGGCGCTGGAGAATTTCCCTATCGATTCTTTGAAGATGGTCGGATTATTGCAGCAGCGCAATCAAGTTTGGGGGCTTGTCAGAGACCCTGAAGGCACGATCCATCGAGTGCAACCCGGCAACTACGCCGGACAGAATCATGGAAAAATCATTGTTGTTAACGAATCCATCATCGACATTCAGGAATTGGTTCCTGACGGTGAGCAAGGCTGGATACCACGCGATGCACAACTCGCGATGGCTGAAGACGAATAATTGCGGAGATCTCAGGTGAGAATAACAAGCAGTAACACCCGGCAACGTATTTCCGTAGCCAGCACAACACGTGTCCTTCGACGCATTGGATCGGCAGCGCTATTATTATGCGCATCCGGTTTTGCAGCGACAGCAGCAGCTGAAAATACGTTAACAGACATTAGTCATATTACGTTGCCCGGCAACAAGCAGCAATTGGCGTTTACACTCGCCAAGCCTGTGACCGAACCCAAGTCATTTACCATCGACAATCCGGCGCGAATAGCACTCGATTTCTTTGACACCAAAAATGCGCTCAAAGAACGCATGATGAATGTCAACGTCGGGCTGCTACAATCAGTCACTGCGATCGAAGCAGGCGGCCGCACCCGAGTCGTTATTAACCTTGCGGGGCTGCAGCCTTATACCACCAAGGCTGACAACAACATCCTGTATCTCACGCTGGACGACGTTGCATCAACACCGGTTGTGCAGTTGGCTCAGGCTGAAACTCCGGTTGAGACCCCTGCCCCCGTTGTCACTGCCGCCGTTGTCCCTGCCGCACCGGTAGTTGTAGAACCGGTAGCTACTGCACAACCCACTGTCACCGAGACAGCCGAGACCTACGAGACAGCGACAGTTCTGGCGCAGACAGCACAGCCGTTGCCGGCCGCTACTGCTTTTCAGGTTGCTCAGCAGTCGGAGGACAGTGCCAATAACTACCTTGCAGAGAGCAACAACACATCGCTTGTGACTGCAGATCAGGTAAGCTCGAATCGCCAGTCCATTAAAAACATCGACTTCCGTCGTGGTCCGATGGGCGAAGGACGCGTTATATTCGAATTGTCCGGCACGGGTATTCCTGCTGACATGCGCGAAGAAGGCGACCGTATCGTGATTGAATTCCCCGACACCGACCTGCCACGCAATTTGCAGCGTCGACTTGATGTTATGGACTTCGGCACTCCCATTCAGTTCGTTGATGCTGTTGGCAGTGACCAGGGTACACGCGTTATTGTGACCCCTACCAGCCAGGGCTTTGAACAACTGGCCTATCAATCTGACAACATGTTCACCGTCGAGCTCAAGCCAGTCACTGCAGAAGACGCAGAAGCTGCTCGCAAAAAGCGCTTTGGCTACACCGGTGAAAAACTGTCGCTGAACTTTCAGGACATTGAATTGAGATCAGTGCTGCAGTTACTGGCAGACTTCACCGACCTTAACGTGGTCGTCAGTGACACCGTCGAAGGCAAGTTAACCTTACGACTGAAGAATGTTCCATGGGATCAGGCACTCGATATCATTCTGCAAACCAAAGCACTTGATAAGCGGCAATCCGGTAATGTCATCATGGTGGCCCCTGCCGACGAAATTGCACAACGCGAACAGGCAGAGCTTGAGAGCATGAAACAAAAGACCGAACTGGCACCGTTACGCACTGAGTTTTTTCAGGCTAACTATGCCAAGGCGTCTGAGCTTGCTGAGCTGATGAACTCCGGTACCGGCAGTATTCTGTCTGATCGAGGCAGTGTCACGGTTGATGACAGAACCAACACCCTGTTGATCAACGACACCGCAGAACAACTGGCTGAAATTCGCGCGCTGGTTCATAGGCTCGATGTGCCGATTCGCCAGGTTTTGATCGAATCACGTATCGTTATAGCTTCTGATGACTTTAATAAAGATCTGGGTGTGCGCTGGGGTATTAACCGCAACACCACGCTGAACAACGGCGAAGGCTCGATTGTATCAGGCAACAACACTGGCGTTACCAACCTGCTCAACGGTGAAGCACCGGGCGCTGGCCGATTTAACGTTAACCTGCCTGCCTCCAATGCAGCAGGTTCTATCGGTCTTGCACTGGCAAAACTTCCCTTCGGCACACTGCTCGAACTGGAACTCTCGGCCATGCAGGCAGAAGGCACCGGTGAAGTTATTTCAAGCCCACGTGTTATCACGGCTAACCAGCACGAAGCCTACATCGAACAGGGTGTGGAAATTCCGTACCTCGAAGCAGCGTCAAGTGGTGCCACGTCAGTATCATTCCGAAAGGCAGTCTTGGGTCTGACCGTAACACCGCAGATCACGCCTGATGACCGAATCGTGATGGACCTGAAAGTGAACAAAGATACTGTTGGTGAGATCTTCGGTGCCGGTGACCTGCAGGTTCCCAGTATCGATACTCGCGAAGTCAGCACCCAGGTGCTGGTTGATAATGGCGAAACCGTTGTGCTCGGTGGTGTCTATGAGCAGACCGTGATCGACAAAACCGACATGGTACCGTTCTTCGGCAACTTGCCCATTGTTGGTCGCATGTTCCAGCACACCATCTCTCAAGATGACAAGTCAGAACTGTTGGTCTTCGTAACACCCCGAATCATTCGTGAGAATACTTCGCTGGGATACTAGACTGCTCTATCGAGGCAGGCCAGACCGGCACGAGCCAGACTCGTGCCGAGCCAATAGCATCACAGTCCCGAGACAATCTGACCCGGGACTCATTACCTGATACTCACCACCCTGCGCCATTTACCCTGCGCCATTTACCCTGCGCCAGTTACTCTGCACCATTAACCCGGGGCCATTAACCCTGCGCCACCTATCCGGGACTGACCAACAAGATCCGCGAATTCTCATCTGATGATTCCGGCCGCGAATTCCAGCACCTCGTTCCCACAACTCTTTCACGCACCGCTGCTGTAGTGGCACTGACGCCGCACCGCCCTGCCCGCCAACCTGTCCGGCACCAAAAACACCTGTTCGTGCTGCGTGGATGGTTTATAGTGAGGTCATCCGTATGATCACTGCACACGATGACTTCTTTTTTCCTGATCGGACCTATGGGTTCCGGTAAAACCTCGGTAGGCCGACAACTCGCACGCAAACTAAAACTCAGTTTCTACGACAGCGACCGCGAGATCGAAAGTCGATGTGGCGTCGACATACCCACCATCTTTGAATACGAAGGCGAACAGGGATTTCGGGATCGCGAATCCACTATTCTCGAAGAGCTTACCGCCATGCCCAACATCGTCCTCGCCACTGGCGGCGGCTCTGTGCTGCGTGAAGAAAACCGCACGCTGTTAGCAGAACGCGGATATGTGGTGCTGTTATCTGTTGAGCTCAAGGAACAGCTGCGGCGAGTATCACTGAACAACAATCGCCCGCTGTTGCGTGACGTTAATCCCGAGCAACGGCTGCGCGAGATCATGCAGGAGCGCGAGCCTCTCTATCGCGAGCTTGCCGACGTCACCATCAACACCAACGGGGGCCGAATGCAGAATGTCATCACCCGTCTCACACGACACATTAATCAAGAAAAGCTACTACCGTCATGACCCACAGTACCGTCACAATTGATCTCGGCAACCGAAGCTACCCCATCCACATTGGTCAAAAATTACTACAACAGCCCGCACTGCTGACCGAGCATATCCGCGGTAACCAAGTGATGGTTGTCACCAACGATCGACTCAACGCCCTCTATGGAGAGTCAGTCACTACCGCCCTGTCCGAGCACACGGTCTCTGTCGTCTCCCTGCCCGATGGCGAACAGTACAAAAATCTAGAAGCACTCAACCTGATTTTCGATGCACTGCTGAGTGCCGGATTTGATCGAGGCTGCACGCTGATTGCACTTGGCGGTGGTGTCGTTGGTGATATGACCGGGTTTGCAGCAGCCAGTTATCAACGCGGCGTCGACTTCCTGCAAATACCCACCACGCTACTGGCCCAGGTCGACAGCTCGGTCGGTGGCAAAACCGGGGTGAACCATGCGCTGGGCAAAAATATGATCGGGGCCTTTCATCAACCCCGCTGTGTGCTCGCCGATACTGACACCCTCAATTCTCTCGACGACGCCGAGCTCAAGGCCGGTCTTGCCGAAGTCATCAAGTACGGCTTTATCATTGACGCCGATTTTTTCGCGTGGCTTGAGCAAAACCTTGATGCGCTACTGGCACGTGACTCAACAGCGCTCGCTTATGCCATTCAACGCTCCTGCGAAATCAAAGCCGACGTAGTCTCCAACGACGAGACCGAACAGGGACAGCGTGCCTTATTGAATCTTGGCCACACCTTCGGCCATGCTATCGAATCTTCGAGTGGTTACGGTGCGTGGTTGCATGGGGAAGCTGTCGCGGCGGGTACTGCAATGGCCATGGATCTGTCGGTGCGCCTGAACTGGTTAACCGATGACGAACGTGTTCGCGGCGTTCAGTTGCTGCAACGAACCGGCTTACCGGTCACACCACCGGAAGCCATGACTAGCGCTGATTTTAAGGCGCATATGTTACGCGACAAAAAAACGCGCGACGGCCAGTTGCATTTAATTTTGATGAAACGCATCGGTCACGCCATCGTCACCGCCGACTTCGATCACGACGCCTTCGAACAAACACTCATGCATTTTTGCAAGCATTAGTTAAGACGCCGGCGAGCCTGCGACAGACCACATTGACCTGCCTCCCTGTGATGCCATTTGGCTACGGCCCCGTGGCTGGCCATGCTTGACTGGGTCGCAGATGATACGCCTGAGCACTGTTTCGGCCGAACCGGGTAACCAATCTCAGGCTCGACCAGTGATCATTTACTGTCGTTATAGTATATTCAGCCAACCATTGATCCAGTTGCACCTACTATGAGCTCAGCAAAAATGGACGAAAACACCGGATACGGCCGTTTATCGGCCACGGCAATGGCCGCTTTGCAGCTCAGATCCCAACCGTTCGACGATGCTACCGCCGACCTCGACTGGTTTGCTGATCAAACCACGCTCGACCAACTGAACAACATAAAAGATGCAATCATCGATGGCGATGAACTGCTACTGCTGACCGGTGTTGCCGACAGCGGCAAAACGGTTCTGCTCAAGCAACTCTCAACCAACAGCGGTTCGCGCATCCAGTGTTTTTCGGTCAGGGGCAGTGAGCGTTTTAGTGTCTACAACCTGTATGCCGGTCTGTTGGAGGCGTTCGGGTTACGGCCACCGGTCGAACTCGAAGATGCGTTAAGGGAGGTCGTCGCGTGCCTTCAGTCGATGCTCGATCGAAACAATATAGGTGTTATCGTGCTGGACGACGCCGATCGGGTGCCGCGTGAGGAGCTACATAAACTGATCGATTCGTTGCTGTACCTGAATCGCGGTGATGAGCTGTTACTGCGCCTGTTATTGGCGTCAAAACCCGAATTCGAAGCGAACATTCCCGACCTGCTACCACCCGATACCAATCTGCCCTACGCCGCGTTGGTCATCGAACCCTACAGCGCCACTCGCACTGCACATTACATTGATTTCCGACTGAATCAAGCGGGTCATTTTGATGCGTTTCCACTCTCGGACCGTCAGGTGCACACGCTCTGTAATCAGGCCAGCGGTATACCCGGACGTATCAACCATCTGGCAGCCAACGAAATTAATGAGCTATACGCAACCGCAGAGACACGCGCGGGTGCCAGTGTGGCTGCTGCCGGTGCCACTGACTGGCTGTCGCAGAAAGCAGTACGTTATGGATTAGGCGCGCTGGCTGCGCTGTTCATTCTGGGTGCATTGTGGCTGTTTATGCCAAAAGACACCGCCAATCCGGATGATTTTAAAGTAGTCTCCAATGAACCTGTGGCCATTCAAGCGCCCGAGCGCGAGGAGCTGGCTGCTGAACCGACCGCGACTGCAAGCGCTGACGCAGCCACCGACACCTCCCCGAACACAGCAACTGACACTTCTGCCAACGCGACCGCCAACACATCAGCCAGCACCGCAACGGACAACACCGCGACCACCGTCAGCGACACCCAAACGGTTGCGGCTGACGCTACGGCGCCGGCTAACCAAACAACTGGCGGTGCTGTAACCAGTGCCACCCAACCGACCACGGTCGTCGATGCACCGGCGACGACTGCAACCTCAACCGCAGACTCACAATCGGCGGCAAATCCGCCCGCTGCCTCTGAGGCTGCCACACAAGCTGCGACTACAGCCACGCCAGCGCCGTCCACGCAACCTGCAGATCGCGCGGCACAAGCGCCATCGGCAGCAACGCAATCAGATGCAGCGCCGCTCGAATCAGCCAACTGGATTCTGGTACAGAATCCTGCGGCATTCACCGTACAAATGAGCGCTTCGACCGACCGGGCGTCAGTCGTGAATTTTATGACCCGCGCCAATCTCGAAGGCCCCAACTCAATCTACTCATTCCGCCGGGGAGGCAACACCTGGTACGCCGCAGTCCACGGACTGTTCGACTCGCTGGATGACGCCCGGGTGGCGGTTGCCGCGATGTCAGACATCGCAAAAGCCGACAAACCCTGGATCCGCCCCGTCGCCCAAATCCAAAATAACCTTAAAAATCAATAATCTGTTCAAATTTCCGGCGCGTAATACAGATACGGTACAATAGGGGCTATCCAGCACCGCCTGTTGGGCGCCGTGCCACATCGTTTTAAGGTGAGCATCCATGAACACGCTAAATACACCCGGCAACAAGGGACTGTATGACCCTGCGTTTGAAAAAGACAACTGCGGGTTCGGTCTAATCGCACAAATGGACGGTCTCGAAAGTCATTGGGTCGTCGAAACAGCCATTGAAGCTTTGGGCCGCATGACACACCGGGGCGCGATCGCCGCCGACGGTAAAAGTGGCGACGGCTGCGGTCTCCTGCTCCGAAAGCCCGAGCGCTTTCTGCGACAGGTTGCCGAAGACAGCAACATCAAGGTTCGCACTGAATTTGCCAGCGGCATTATTTTTCTGCCAACCGATGAAGCCGATCGCACCCGGGCACGTACTGAATTCGAAAACCGTGTCACCGAACGTGGGCTCACCTTCAATGGCTGGCGCACCGTTCCGACCAATGCCGATGCCTGTGGCGAGCAGGCTCGGGCCAATCAACCGGTCATCGAACAGGTGTTTATCAGTGCCACCACCGACATGGACAGCTCTGAATTTAACCGGCACCTGTTTGTGGCGCGACGCCGATCCGAAATAGCGCTGAGCGATCTCGGTGATGCGTTTTATGTGTGCTCGCTGGCAACCGATGTCATTTTGTACAAAGGGCTAGTCATGCCAGAGTACTTGCCGCAGTTCTACACCGACCTTAAAAATCCGGCACTCGAATCGTCCATCGCTGTCTTTCACCAGCGTTTCTCGACCAATACATTGCCGCAGTGGCATCTTGCCCAACCCTTTCGCTATTTGGCACACAATGGTGAGATCAACACCATTCAGGGCAACCGTAACTGGGCCAACGCGCGTGCGGCCAAGTTGCGCTCCCCGGTGCTTCCTGAAATCTCGGAACTGCTACCGCTGGTCAGTCTGTCCGGTTCGGACTCGATGTCACTCGACAACATGCTCGAGCTTCTGCTCGCCGGCGGCATCGATCTGTTTCGTGCCATGCGCATGTTGATTCCACCTGCGTGGCAAAACACCTGGGAGCTCGACTCGGACCTGAGAGCCTTCCTCGAGTACAACTCCATGCACATGGAACCCTGGGATGGTCCGGCAGGCGTCGTGTTGTCCGACGGCCGTTATGCCAGCTGTGTCCTTGATCGCAACGGCCTGCGCCCGGCACGTTACGTCATCAGCAAGGACCGCCACATCACCCTCGCATCGGAAGTGGGTGTGTATGACTATGCACCGAGCGAAATCGTTACCAAGGGCCGCCTGAAGCCGGGTGAAATGCTCGCCGTTGACACTCAGTCCGGACGCTTGTTGCTACCGCAGGACATCAGTGACCTGCTCAAGCATCGCCAGCCCTATGCACGCTGGCTGCAAAAGAACGCCCGCCACCTGCGCTCGCGCCTGCGTGACCAACCGAGAGCGACACCACCGCTCGACGACCAGCAGCTCGCCACCTACGAGAAGATGTTCAACGTGACTTTCGAGGAACGCGATCAGGTATTGCGCGTACTGGCCGAGGGTGCGCAGGAGGCCATCGGGTCGATGGGTGATGACACGCCGTTTCCAGTGATGAGCGAGCATGTTCGCCCTCTCTACGATTCCTTCCGGCAGCAGTTCGCACAGGTCACCAATCCGCCGATCGACCCGCTGCGCGAAACCATCGTGATGTCGCTGGAGACCTGCCTGGGACGCGAGAAAAACCTCTTTCGCGAAACGCATCATCACGCGCAACGACTCCTCGTGCGTTCGCCCGTCCTGTCGCGTGAAAAATTCGACACGCTGCTGGCTATGGACGATGAGCCGGGCTATGGCCATGTGCGCATCGACTTGCAGTACGACCCGGCCGAGCTTTCACTCGAAGAAGCCATCGAGCGCATCACCGATCGCGCGATCGCTGCTGTCGGTCACGACCAGAAAGTGATTGTCGTGCTGTCGGATCGCGAGCTTGTCACTGGGCTGCTCCCCATACCCGCCTTGTTGGCCACTGGCGCCGTCCACCACGCCTTGATTCGCGCGGACATTCGCCCCGACGCGAATATCGTGGTTGAAACCGGTACCGCACGCGACTCTCACCAGGTTGCCGTGCTCGTTGGCTATGGTGCTACCTGCGTCTATCCCTTCCTGGCCTACGAATGCATTCAGGGCCTGGTGAGCTCCAGGGAACTCGAGGGCGACGTGCCGGTGTTCGAGCAGAACTATCGCAAAGGCATCAACAAGGGCCTTATGAAGATCCTCTCGAAGATGGGTATCAGCACCATCGCGAGCTACCGTGGCGCCCAGCTCTATGAAATTGTGGGTCTGTCGTCCAACGTGGTCGATCGCTGTTTTACCGGCACCACCGCGCGTATCGAGGGCATGGATTTCGACGACATCGAGACCGACCTCAAGGTCCTTGCGGCACATGCCTTCAACCCGCTGGAAGAAGTCAGTCAGGGTGGTCTGCTCAAGTACATCCACGGCGGTGAGTACCACGCATACAACCCGGATGTCGTGCAGCAGTTGCAAGCGGCCGTCACCAGCGGTGATTACGCGGACTACGAGGTCTACCAGAAGACGGTAGATGAGCGTCGGCCTGCAATGCTGCGCGACCTGCTCGACCTCGTGCCCAAGGGCAACAGCATTCCGCTAGCGCGGGTCGAGTCGGTCGAGTCGATCATCAAGCGCTTTGACAGTGCCGGCATGTCACTCGGCGCCTTGTCACCCGAGGCACACGAAACCCTTGCCGAGGCCATGAATCGCCTGGGTGGGCGCTCCAACTCCGGCGAAGGCGGTGAAGATACGGCGCGTCACGGCACCATCAAGACCTCCAAGATCAAGCAGATTGCCTCCGGCAGGTTCGGCGTAACACCGGAATACCTCGTCAATGCCGAGGTGCTGCAGATAAAGATCGCCCAGGGTGCAAAGCCGGGTGAAGGCGGTCAGTTGCCGGGGCACAAGGTCAACGAGATGATCGCGCGCCTGCGCCACTCGAATCCCGGGGTTGCATTGATCTCGCCGCCCCCACACCACGACATCTACTCGATCGAGGATCTTGCGCAGCTGATATTCGATCTCAAGCAGGTGAACCCGCAAGCATTGGTTTCGGTGAAACTGGTAGCAGAGGCAGGCGTCGGCACAATCGCCGCCGGTGTGGCCAAGGCCTACGCGGATCTGATCACCATCTCCGGCTACGACGGTGGCACCGGAGCGTCGCCTCTGACGTCGGTGAAGTACGCGGGCTCGCCGTGGGAACTCGGCATGAGCGAAACTCACCAGGTGCTTCGGGCCAACGGCCTGCGATCCAAGGTGCGCGTACAGACCGACGGTGGCCTGAAGACCGGCCTCGATGTCATCAAGGCTGCCATCCTCGGTGCCGAAAGCTTTGGATTCGGCACGGGCCCGATGATCGCGATGGGTTGCAAGTACCTGCGTATCTGCCACCTCAACAACTGTGCGACCGGAGTGGCGACACAGCACAAGATCCTGCGCTTCAAGCACTTCAACGGCAACGTCGACAAGGTGATGAACTACATGCGTTTTGTCGCCGAGGATGTGCGTCGTCATCTGGCGGCTCTGGGTGTGTCATCGCTTGAAGAGATCATCGGCCGACCGGAGTTCATGACACCTGCACAAGGGCAAACACAACGTCAGGCACGACTGGACCTATCGCCACTGCTTGCAACCGGGAGCATTCCCGACGATGCACCGCGTTTTTGTACCGTTGCTCGAAACGAACCGCACGATCAGGGCTTGCTCGCCGAACAGATGGTGATCGACACCCAGGCAGCGATTCGCAAGAAAGCCGGCGGCGAGTTCAGTTACACGATAAAGAACGTCAACCGCTCGATCGGCGCGCGCTTGTCCGGTGAGATTGCTCGTGTGCATGGCGATACGGGCATGGCCGACACACCTATCGATGTGACCTTTACCGGAACCGCCGGTCAATCGTTTGGTGTCTGGAATGCCGCTGGATTGAACCTCACCTTGAACGGCGATGCCAACGACTATGTCGGCAAGGGCATGGCCGGTGGCCGCATAGTGATACGGCCACCAGCAGACGCCCGCTACTCAGGTCGTGATTCCACGATCGTCGGTAACACCTGCCTGTATGGCGCCACCGGCGGACACTTCTATGCCGCAGGCCTCGGTGGCGAACGTTTTGCCGTTCGAAACTCGGGTGCGGTCGCCGTCCTCGAAGGAATTGGTGACCACGGCTGCGAATACATGACCGGTGGCTGTGTCGTGGTACTGGGAGAGACTGGAGTGAACTTCGGTGCGGGCATGACGGGTGGACTTGCGTTTGTTCTCGATCGCAACAACGTGTTTGTCGACCGATACAACCACGAGCTCATAGACATCAACCGACTGCACTCCGAATCCATGGAGCGCTACAAGAACTACCTGCTCGGCCTGATCGAGGATCACGTGGCACACACCAACAGCACGCTCGGCCGCGAGATTGTGGACGACTACTACAGCCTGGCATCACGCTTCTGGATGATCAAGCCCAAGGCAACGGAACTCGATGAGCTGTTGATTACCTTGCAACGGGCGGCTTGACGAGCGGAATCACGGTTACCTCCATGCGAACAACGTAGCCGGCGATGGCAGGCAAGATCCCGCAACACTTCATTGACGAGCTACTCGCTCGCGTCGACATCGTCGATGTGATCGATGCGCGAGTCACACTGAAGAAGTCGGGTGCCAACCACATGGCCTGCTGTCCGTTCCACAACGAAAAGAGCCCTTCGTTTTCAGTCAGCCAGCCGAAGCAGTTCTATCACTGCTTCGGCTGCGGTGCCAACGGCAGCGCCATTGGCTTTCTCATGGAATACGAGAACCTGCATTTTGTCGACGCGATAGAAATGCTTGCCGAAAGCGTGGGCATGGATGTACCACGCGACGAATCTGCGGCACGCAAGCATGATGATCTTCGTCCCCTGTATGCCCTGATGGACGAGGTATCGAAGTTCTACCAACAGAACCTTCGCGAACAGCCCAGGGCAATCGATTACCTGAAGGGTCGTGGTCTCGACGGAGAGATTGCCAAGCGCTATGGCATAGGCTGCACACCCACCACGCGTGATGCCCTTCAGCAACGGTTTCCCGAGGCGACCGATGCATTGACCAGATGCGGGTTGCTGACGACCGGGACAGACGGACGACGAACGCCCTACCCGCGTTTTCGTGACCGCGTGATGTTTCCGATCAGAGACCGGCGTGGACGCACCATCGGCTTCGGTGGACGCGTACTCGATGACTCGGAACCGAAATACCTGAACTCGCCGGAAACACCGATCTTCCACAAGGGCAGTGAAGTCTACGGTTTGCACGAGGCACGACGCGCCGTACAGGACGCCAACTTCGTGATCGTGGTGGAAGGCTACATGGACGTCGTGGCGCTGGCTCAGGCGGGCGTTGACAACGCCGTGGCGACACTCGGCACCGCCGCCAACCGACAGCACAGCGAGATGCTGTTTCGGGTTGTGCCAAACATCGTCTTCTGTTTTGACGGCGATCGTGCCGGACGTCAGGCCGCGTGGCGCGCACTGCAAGCCACGCTACCTGTGCTCGAGGACGGACGCGATGCGCACTTTCTGTTCCTGCCCGATGGTGAAGACCCTGACAGCTACGTCAAGACCCACGGCAAGGCCGGGTTCGACGACCTGCTCGGCACTCGCGTGCCCATCGTGGATCAGCTGTACGCGCACCTCTCCGCGGATGTCGACATGAGCTCCGTGGGCGGCAAGGCACAACTCGCCGAGAAGGCAAAACCCCTGCTGCAGACCATTCCACGCGGTGTGTACAAGCAACTTGCGTTGCGCCGGCTCGAGTCCCTGCTCGGTCTTTCCTTGGGAAGCGAGCGTGCGGGAGCTACACCCAAGGCATCGAATCAGCGGCAGCGAGCGGGCGGCGGAGGTCAGTTGACGCCGATGAGCCGAGCCGTATTGCTGGTGTTGCAGTTCCCGGACCTGGTAGCAACACAGCCGCCAGAAGCTTATGAGTTTGACGAGGGCCTTGCGGGTGCTTCGGTACTCATGCGACTGATCGGGTACTGCGATGCAGACCCTGCGACGTCCACGGCGCGTCTGCTAGAGCGGTTTCGCGGCAGCAGCGACGAAGCCGCCGTGAACAACCTCGCCGTACGCCAGTGGTGGCCCGACGGGCGCGAGCTCGACCGGGACACCGCACAAGAGGAGTTTGCGAACTGTCTCAGCCGTCTTGCTGACATGAGCCGACCCGATCCGGTAGACAAGGTCACCGCCGGCAATCGCACGGGACTGCTCGCGGTACCACGACGACGATGACGCACCAGTGAGCCGCTCACCGCGTGTCCACTTCGATGGCGCACTTGAATCGGGCATGGAACTCACACTGCCCCGGGCTGTTACGCACCACATTGTCGACGTGCTCAGGCTGAAGCGAGGCAGCACTCTCGAACTGTTCAATGGCAATGGCAACAACTACGCGGCAACGCTGGTATCCCACGACCGTCAGGCACGGATACAACTGGGTGAATCATCGCCCGCCACCAACGAATCGCCGCTGAAGGTCACGCTCTGGCAAGCCGTGTCACGGGCAGAACGCATGGATGCGAGCGTACGTCAGGCAGTCGAACTGGGAGCGATTGGCATTCAGCCGATCATGACGCAGCGCTGTCAGGTCAAGCTCGACCCCAAACGCGCGGCCAAACGCCACGCCCATTGGTCGTCGATCATCGTGAGCGCCAGTGAACAGAGTGGTCGCGCCACCCTCCCGGTCCTCGCACCGTTGAAAACACTGGCGCAAGCGCTGGAACAACGCAAGGGAGACCACCTCGGCATCGTGATGTCTCCTGAGACCTGCGACTCACTGGGCAGTTTTCAGCCTGAGGCCACACCGCAACATGTGGATCTGCTGATCGGACCGGAGAGCGGTTTCAGCGCTGAAGAAGTCCGGCAGGCTGTTGATGCCGGCTGCATTGCCTTACGAGCGGGAGGCCGAATTCTGCGCACGGAAACCGCCGGGCCCGCCGCACTCGCAATATTACAAGCCCGGTTCGGAGATCTGACATGATCGGTATCGCATTCACGCTGTCAGGCGCGCGGCATTCAGTGCCGATGATCCTCTCGAGCATACTGTTACTGACGCTAGGCGCCTGCTCAAGCCTGTCACCACAAGACCCTGAGATCAGCCTCGAGTCCGTTCGTCCGCTCAACCTGAGCCTGTCCGGCCAACGCCTGGCGATCACTCTCAATGTCGCTAACCCGAACACCTTTGATCTGAACGTGAGAGAAATCAATCTCACTGCCACTCTGGACGGCGAGCCGGTCGCGACCGGCGAAAGCGATGCCCGTGTGACCATCCCTGCCGAGGGGCAACAAACCGTTGAACTGGAGGTTGTTGCCGGTCTGGATGTCGCATTCGCGCAACTTCGCTCGATGCTGTCCGACAATCGGAGTGGTCTTCCCTACGGGGTCACCGGCAATGTGTATCTGACCAACTGGCCAGCCGCCATACCCTTCGATAGCACGGGCCGCGTGGACAATCCTCTCAATGGCGAATCGTCTGGCGACACCGACCGTTGACCATGGCTCTTGATCCGTTGGACAGCGCACTTGCGGACCTCGTACAGTCCCATCCCCGTCTGTTCGTTCTGACCGGTGCCGGTTGCAGTACGGAGGCAGGACTTGCGGATTATCGAGATGCCCGCGGCGAGTGGAAGCGCAAGCAACCCATAACAGGCCAGGCATTTCAAGGTGATGCGCATCTGCGCCGACGCTACTGGGCACGTAGTGCCGTTGGCTGGCCGGCCTTTGACCGCGCGCTACCTGCTCGGGCTCACCAGGCCGTCAGGCAGTTGCAAGCCTCGACTCATGCCGCCCATCTGGTCACCCAGAATGTTGACGGGCTGCATCAGAAGGCAGGACATGAGGGGGTCATCGATCTGCACGGTCGCCTGTCCACGGTCATCTGTCTGGAGTGCGGCGCCAAGGAATCTCGCCGCGAGTATCAGCGGAAGCTGCTCGCTGCCAACCCCTGGCTTGGCGGTCTGTCGGCAGCCTATGCTCCGGACGGAGATGCGGACCTCGAGAGCGATCGTGTCGACCAGCTCGACGTACCGGACTGCAGCCACTGCGGTGGAATGATGAAGCCCGATGTTGTGTTCTTCGGCGAAAACGTGCCGCGAGAGCGCGTGCGCACTGCACTCGCGCAACTCGATGACAGCGACGCCCTGCTGGTTGCCGGCTCCTCGCTGATGGTGTTTTCAGGCTTTCGATTCTGTCGTCAGGCAGCCGCCAATGGCCAACCTGTCGTGATCATCAATCACGGAGTGACGCGGGCCGATGATCTCGCTACGCTCAAGGTCGATGGTGATGTCGGGCAACGCTTGCAGCGACTCGCTGAGTCGCTGTCGGCAGATGGCACGGTTCAGCCGCGGGTGCACTCGAACGGGTAGTCCCGCTCGGCAAGATTCGCTCCCAGCCAGAGGTAACGACCCATGATGGCGCGGAGGTTGAACCCGGCAGCGCCAAGGCTGCCGTCAAAATCGTCCTCGACCACCTGCAGTACCGGTCCATCCAGCGTCCGGCTGGAGCTGGCCACAGTGCGGCCGTCGATATAACGAATGACATCGTCGCCCGAGTTCAGTGGCACCGCTTCTCCTTCGACCACCACGATCAACGGGGACGCGGCGGACACGCCGGTACAGGATTGCATGTGCAACCACTCCGCCTCGATCAGCGTCGGGTCGATCCAATCACGCTGCAAACCCGTGGTGAACCCGACCTCAAGACCAGTATTCGGCAAGGTTTCGGTGTAGACGCGCAGGGGCAGGTCATCGAAGGTGGTGGTGACCTCATCGTCGAAGGTGATTCCAGGATCGTCGAAACCCGGGCCAACGGCCTCGGCAATCGGCTGCGGGCCACTGTTGTCGGCGTTCTCAGTGGTGGACGCATAGTCCGTGGTCCCCGAGCAGGCGCCCAGCAGTGCCAGCGCGACGAGCGACAACAGGCAATGCGCTAGTTTCATGTAACCGCCGATCCAGGTAGTTTCAGTCGCCGGTCCTGTTGCACGGGCCGTGCCGGACCACCTGCCCCGAGTGTTACGACCCTTGGTTTGCGTGAACCGCTTCGCTATCCGCGCACTTTTTGCCCTGACGCGCCGCGAGGGCTCGCTCCACAGCGCGGCTGGCCGCCACCAGGCCAAAGGTCCCCGTGACCCAGGAAATCGAGCCATAGCCTTGCTCACAGTCCAGGCTGGCGCCCGGAACGCCGGGCTTGGCATGCGTGACCGTGCCAGCCGCAGCCGGATAGACCGGCTGCTCGGCGCTGTACACGCAGTCCACACCAAAACGGCGCGAAGGATTGCGGCTGTAGTTGTACTCGGCGCGCAGCCGTGATCGCACCTTGGCGGCCAATGCATCGTTCCAGGTTCTTGACAAGTCGGCGATGCCGACCTTGGTGGGATCGAGCCGTCCCCCGGCCCCGCCGGTGGTAATGATCCGAATCTTGCGACGCTTGCAGAAGGCGATCATGGCCGCCTTGAATCGAATGCTGTCGATCGCGTCGATCACCACATCGAAGTCGCGATCCAGATAGTGCTCGAGATTACCGATGGCCAGAAAATCATCTTCCGCCTGAATGTCGCAGTCGGGATTGATCTGCTGCACTCGCGCGCGCATAACCTCGACCTTCGAGTGATCAACCGTTGTCACCAGCGCGTGCAGCTGCCGGTTGATGTTGCTGGCCGCCACATCATCGTGATCTATCATTGTGATGTGACCGACGCCCGAACGCGCAAGCGCCTCTACCGACCACGACCCGACGCCGCCGATACCAACAACGCACATGCGCAATTGGCCGAGCAGAGCGGCACGCTCTTGCCCGAAGAGGCGCTCGAGAGCACCGAAGGATTCGTCGCGAGGAAAATCTGGCACGTCTACATTCTACGGTGCGCAGACGACAGCCTGTACACCGGCATCACGACCGATCTGGAGCGCCGGCTGCTCGAGCACAATGACAGCCGACGTGGCGCGGCCTACACGCGATCACGTCGACCGGTGGCGATCGTTTACTCACACCCGGTTGACACGCGCTCCCAAGCGCTGAGGTACGAGATTCAGATCAAGCGTCTTTCCCGTATGGAAAAGGCCGCCCTTGTAGCAGCAGGCACGGCTCCATGACTGCGATGAGCAGGGCTTGCGAATCTGTGGACTCGCCCAGAGCTTGCGTGTATGGCAATTCAGATAAACTGGCGGAGACCGCCTTCGCAGAGTAAACTGGGACGAGGTGAGGGTGACCTCGACGCCGATGCACGCGTTGATACCCCGATTGCCGACCTCTTTCAAAGGTTGGCCAGGGAGGCCTGCTCCAAGGATTTCGGCTTGATCATGGACTGCTCGTGTCGCCTGCCAATCAGCGCAGCGTCAACCGGGTGGTGGATCACTGCCGTTTATGATCCTGTCGCATCGGCAAGGCGTACGGACCTTTAGGTCTGCCGCATTGTCCAACACGTTGTGCTCCTGCGTCTGCCCCCAGGGCGGCGCGCGAGCCTGTGCTTCGCCGCCGGCGGGGCCGCATGATTTTCGAGTAAGAGAGGTGGCAAGTTGAAAAAGATGTTCGTGGGTGGTCTGCCGATGGAGGCGACCGAAGAGAGCGTCACGGAAATGTTCACTGAGTACGGCAAGGTGCGCTCCATCAAGCTTGCCTCCGATGTTTTCAGTGGCAAGTGCAAGGGTTTTGGTTTTGTCGAAATGGAAGGACACGAGGCACGCGCTGCCATCGCCGGCCTCAACGGCAAGATCGTTGGCGACAAGTCGCTGAAAGTGCAGTTCGAGGAGCCGCGTCGCGGCGGCAAGAAGCGCGGCGGTCGTCGCCGCTAGGCTTGGCAAGTCGAATCGGTCCGCTGGACGATGTTCGAACAGCCTTGGGCACAGTATCAGCTGCCTGCCGCCACGCCAGGGTGACGGCAGGCAGACCGACGGGAAGATGGTGCCGAAGAGAGGAGTCGAACCTCCGACCTACTGATTACGAATCAGTTGCTCTACCAACTGAGCTACTTCGGCAAGGCGGCGAAGTATAGCCCGGAATTCTGTTGACTAACGACGCCGGGGCACGCAATTGACCTTCCGGCCACACAGGAGAACCGCATGATCGCGCCCGATCGTGATCACGGCGAGACACCCGCCGACGCACCAACCGACGCTGCCGGCGACAGTCGGCTCACAAACAAGTCGGTGCGCAGCTTTGTCATCCGTAACGGGCGCATGACCGATGCCCAGACCGATGCCATGACGCGGTTGATGCCCCGCTACGGCATCGATTTCCACAAGCACGTTCGTCCTGACTCCGATTCAGACCGATGCGCAACGAGTGCTGCGCTGTCCACTGCGTTTGATCAGCCCGGTTCGGCCGATCGCCCGCTGTGGCTGGAAATCGGGATTGGCAATGGCGACGCCCTGCTCGGCATGGCCGAGGCCAATCCAGAGATCAACCTGATCGGCGTCGAAGTACACGCTCCGGGCATTGGCCACACGCTGCTGGGTATCGAGTCTCGCGGACTGGAAAACGTGCGCGTGATCCGCCATGACGCGCTTGAGGTGCTCGAAAATCTATGCCCGGCAGGCTCACTCGAGCGCGTCATGCTGTTCTTTCCAGACCCTTGGCACAAGAAGCGCCATCATAAGCGCCGCATTGTGAGGCCAGATTTTCTTGATGGCGTTGCCCGCGCTTTGGCACCCGCTGGACTGCTCCATTGCGCAACGGACGTGACAGACTATGCCTCCTGGATGCATGACTCACTTGCTGCCGACGACCGATTCTCCAACACCGCCCCCGGGCGTGAGGATACGGCGCGCCCGCAATGGCGACCCGAAACGCGCTTCGAACGCCGCGGCGAACGCTTGGGACACGCCGTTCATGACCTGCTCTACCGACGCTGCTGATGGAGACCCTCACGCTGTCGGTCGAGATGATCTTGATGCTCGGGTTGCTGGCGCTGACGGTCGTACTGTTTGCATTTGAAGTTCTGCGTGTCGATGTTGCCGCTATCTGCATCATGGTCTTGTTGGGCATCGGCACGCTCATCCCCGGCATCAACCCACTGATCGATCCGGATCAGCTGTTCTCCGGCTTTTCATCCAATGCCGTGATCTCCGTCATTGCCGTGATGATCATCGGTGCCGGTCTCGACAAGACAGGCCTGATGGGGCAACTGGCGCAGCTCATTCTGCGACGCGGGGGCAAGACCGAGGGGCGTATCATTCCACTGGTCTCGGGAACCGTCGCCTTCATTTCAAGCTTCATGCAGAACATCGGCGCCGCCGCGCTGTTCCTGCCCGTCGTCTCGCGCATTTCTGCGCGGGCCGATATTCCGATGTCCCGCTTGCTCATGCCGATGGGCTTTTGCGCCATCCTCGGCGGCACCGCCACGATGATCGGCTCGAGCCCCCTGATTCTGCTCAACGATCTGCTGTTGTCGGCCAACGAGTACCTACCAGAGCAAGACCGAATGGACACCTTCGGCTTGTTTTCGGTCACGCCGATCGGCCTGGCACTCGTGCTCGCGGGCATCGTCTACTTCGTGCTCGCGGGTCGCTTCGTGCTGCCACGTCGCGCGGAAACCGACACCTCCAAGACCTCCCGCGCGTCGGATTACTTCGAATCCGTTTACGGCATCAAGGGCGAGCTGATCGAGGTTCGCGTGACCGACGACAGCCCGCTGGTGGGCAAGACGGTCAGCCAGCTCGAAGATGTCCACAACTCCGCGAACGTGGTGGCCTTGTACTCCGGTGACGTGGTCAAGGTGCCACCGGATGGCGAAGAGATGGTCTGGGTGAATACCCGCGTCGGATTGATGGGTGATCGCGACCAGATTGTCGCCTGGTGCGACAGCAACGACTTCGAGGTCAAGGACGAGCTGGACCGCTTTTCCGATGTCCTGAACGCCCAGCATGGTGGCGTGGCAGAGATCGTCGTGCCACCCGGCTCGAGCCTTATCGGCACATCGATCTCGGACATCAAGCCGCGCCGCAATTTCGGCACCAACATCCTGCAGATCTACCGCACCGAGCAGATCATACGAGATCACTTCGGCGACGAAAAACTGCGCGCTGGGGACACCTTGGTCGTACATGCCAGCTGGAAGAATCTCGCCAAACTGCAGCGCACCCATGCACAGGATCTGGTGCTGGCGACTGACGTCAACTACGAGGACTTGCGCACCAACAAGATACGCCCCGCCCTCGTGTGTTTCGCGTCCGCTCTGGTGCTTTTTTTCATTACCGACAGTCTCGCCATTTCACTGTTGACCGGCGCTGTCGGCATGATCCTGTCAGGCGTGCTGACCATCGACGAGGCCTACGATGCGGTCAGCTGGCAAACCGTGTTCCTGCTGGCATCGCTCATTCCGCTGGGTATCGCCGTCGATGGCACCGGTACCGCCGCCTGGATCGCTCAGGAGATTCTCATCGTGGTGGGCGACGTGCCCAACTGGGTCATGCAGGTCGTGGTTGCGGTGCTCGCGACCTTCTTTACCCTGGTCATGTCCAACATCGGCGCGACGGTGTTGCTGGTACCGCTGGCGGTGAACCTCGCCCTGGCGATTGGTGCCGACCCTGCAGTGTTCGCATTGACGGTCGCCATCAGTACCTCCAACTCCTTCCTTATCCCGACCCACCAGGTCAACGCGCTGGTGATGGGCCCGGGCGGCTATCAAGTCGCCGACTTCATGCGCGCAGGCGGCATCATGACCATGCTGTTTCTCGCGGTCAGCCTGGTGATGATAAATCTCGTTTTCTGAGCGCTGCCACCGCATTTGCCAGGCAAAAGCTCACCGCGGCAACCACCACGATGCTGGGCCCAGTCGGCGTGTCGGCATACCAGGACACGAGCAGACCACACAGCGCTGACGTCACACCGATCACCATCGCCAGCGCCGCCATGCCTTCCGGACTGCTGGCCAGTGCGCGGGCAGCAGCAGCCGGCACGATCAGCAAGGACGTGATCAACAAGGCGCCCACCACACGGATGGAGATCGCCACCACGATGGCCAGCGCCAGCGTCAGGAGCAGACGCTCCCGGCGTGGATCAATGCCGCTGGCAACCGCGAGGTCGGGGCTCAAGGTCACCAGTAGCCAGGCCGACCAACGCCATGCGATCAGCCCGACCACCAATACCGCGCCGATCCAGATGACCCAGAGATCGCTGCCAGATACTGCAAGCAGGTCACCGAACAGCCAGGCGTCCAGGCCCACCCGCATACCCGGCATAAAAGAGACGACGACCAGAGCGACGGCCAACGCCGAGTGAGCAGCGACGCCAAGCGCCGTATCCATCGAGTGACCGCGCTCACCCAGGCTCGAGACAATCCACCCCATGGCAAGTGCGACCAGCACCGTTCCAACGGCCACGGGCAAGGAAAGCGCCAAGGCCAGAGCCACACCCAACAAGGCCGCATGTGCCGTCGCGTCGCCGAAGTAGGCCATGCGTCGCCAGACGACAAAACAGCCGAGTGGTGCTGATGCCAGTGCCACCCCGACGCCAGCGAGCGCTGCTCGCACCATGAAGTAGTCGATCATGGCGCTGACGACCCGCTCTCAGGTGTACCCGACTGCTCGGCATGCTCGTGGATATGATCGTGCACGTGCTCATGCACGTGGTCATGCACGTGGTCGTGATCATGCCGGTACAAGGCCAGAGCCCCTCCGGTCCCGGTACCAAACAAGGCCCGATACTCGGGGCGGCTGGCGACCACATCGGGTGCACCATGGCAGCACACATGGCCATTGAGGCAGACGACTCGATCCGATGCGCTCATCACCACATGCAATTCATGGCTGACCATGAGTACCGCACATTGGAGCGACTCGCGCACTGATTCGATACGTTGATAGAAGGCTGCAGAGCCCGTCTGATCGAGACCCTGGGTGGCTTCGTCGAGCACCAGCACCTGTGGATCCACCAACAATGCCCGCGCCAGCAGCACGCGTTGCAACTGACCGCCAGACAGACTCACCAGGGACTGCTGCGCGACATCGGGAAGCCCGGCTTCCGCCAATGCGGCCGCAACGCGCTGTCGCCCATGCTGCCGTGGTAACGCAAGAAAACGCTCAACGGTCATCGGCATGGACGGGTCGAGCGAGACGCGCTGCGGCACGTAACCGATGCGCAAACCGGGTGTACGCGTCACCGAGCCATGATCGGGGCGACGGGCCCCTACCAGTACCCGCACCAGCGTCGTCTTGCCTGACCCGTTGGGTCCAACCAATGTCACGATTTCTCCAGCCTCGAGGCTGATATCCACCGCGTCGAGGATGACCCGACCGCGGTCAAGGACCGTGACCTTGGACGCTGAGAGAAGGCTCATTCCTTCGCTTCGGCACACATGGCGCACAGGCCCGTAGCCTCGACGACAGTGCTGGCGATTCGAAAGCCCGATTCACGCGCCCGTCGCGACAGGCCGCTGCGCGCGGCAGGTGCCTGACACTCGCCCACGAGCCCACAATCCGTACAGATCATGAAGGCCGGATCATGCACTTCGCCAGGATGATCACAGGCGACAAAGGCGTTGAGTTTCTCGATCCGGTGCACGAAGCCGTGCTCGACAAGAAACCCGAGCGCCCGATAGGCGATGGGTGGCTTGGAGCCCAGCCCATCAATACGCAAGCGCTCCAGTACATCGTAGGCGCCCAGCGCCACGTGGCTCTCCAACAGGATTTCCAAGGTACGACGCCGCACGGGTGTCAAGCGCAGCCCCGCCCCATCACAATGACGCTCCGCCTGCAGCATGGCTCTTTTGCGACAACGCCGATGGTCGTGGCGAAGTAATCCAAGAGGTTGATCAGTAGGCACTTTGGTGGGCGGCATACAACGTAGGCAGTCGTTATATCGTAACATCGCTGCATGAACCAGATCATCCCGGCTTTCCTGCTGTGTCTTGCCATCACCTTGGCGCCGGCATCAGCAAAAGCCGAACGCGCACTGCGCATCGCCACCGACATCATTCCGATCGAGGCGCTCGTCGACGCTGTAGTAAAAGACGCACACGAGGTCGATGTGCTTATCGGCGCTCAGGGTTCTCCGCATCACTTCAGCCTGCGCCCATCGGAGGCCAGAACCCTTGCCCGCGCCGACATCGTGTTTCACCTGGGCGAGCGCTTGTCCCCATGGCTCGGCAGCGCACTGCAGACGATCGCTCCCAGGGCACGATCGGTCGAGCTGAAAGCCGACGTCACCGACGTCAGCGATGCGCTACGCAAGGATCCGCACACCTGGCTGGATCCGCTCAACGCGATCGCATGGCTCAACATCATCAGCGAGGAACTCGCCACCGCCGATCCGGACAACGCCGTGAACTACCGGATCAATGCGGGTCGAGCCGCCAAGCTGATCGAGGCGGAAGTACAGAAAGTACAGGCGCGTTCCGCCGAACTGTCGCGTCGTCAGTGGCTGGTCTTTCACGACAGCCTTGCATGGTTCAGCACACGCTTTGATCTTGAACCCGTAGGCGTGGTTACCAGTAACGAAGATCAGCCGCCGAGTGCCTCACAACTGGCAGCAATCCGCGCACTTGTGCAAAGCCGTGACGCCGATTGCATACTGGCAGAGCGCGGAGTACCGAGTCGCTCCATCAGAGCCATCGATGACACGCAAAGCCTGCCGGTCTTCGAGATTGATCCACGCGGTAGCGATCTACCTGGCGGCATGGAGCACTACCCGGCGCTGATACAGTCACTGAGCCAGGCTATCAACCGCTGCGTCTAGTGGAATGCCCAGCCCAGCGGATCGTCGCGATCCACACCATCCATGTATGGCAGGGCCTGGTCCGCATGGGTGAGCTGATACACGAGGCCGAGCCAGTTGCCCACCAGGGCTTCTCCGCTGTCGTGCCAGGTGTTCTGCAGGCGCGACAGCAACAGCTGCTCCGGAAAATCAGGAGGTCGCGTCGTGCTCGCGATACTCCGCTCGATGTGTTCACGGTATTCCTCAAGCAACGCGACTGACCACGCATCGAAGTAACCTTCGGGAACCGGCGGATAACGCGTGCTCAACCCATTGAGGAAACGCCCGACCTCGCGCTTGTACTCCTTCATCAGGCTGATGGCATCGTACTCAGGATGCCCTTGCAGGAACACGGTCCGAAAACCATCCGGGCTGACGGCAACCTGCACGCCCGCCTGATCGCTTTCGACCAGCACGTGCAATCCGACTGAGTCCATCTGCTCGCGAGACACGACGTTGAACCGCGAGTGCGGCACAGACAGATGCGTGTTGAGCCCGGCAACCAGCGGGTGATCCGGCGAAACGATACGATGATCGAACACGCCCCAGCACTTCTCGGCCAGCGGCTGCCGACGCAAGCCATAGCGTTGCAGCATGACCGCATGGGTCGCCAGGCAGGAGCACAGCGTAGACGTCACGTGCTCATCCGCCCAGTCCATCACCTCACCCAACGGTTCCCAGAACACCTCATCGGCAAGGTTGGGTTCGGTGACATTCGCGCCGCTGATGATCAAGGCATCCAGGCCCTCTGCCTTCACGGACTCAAAGCTTTCGTAGAACGTGTCGATGTGCTCTCGCGCATACGATGCACGCGGCAAGCTGTCGAGACTGAACGGGTGCACGTAAAACTGTGAAATCGGATTGCTCGACCCCAACAGTCGAAAGAACTGTCGCTCGGTAGCGGCAAGGGCCGCATCCGGCATCATGTTCAGCAAGCCCACGTGCAACGGCCGCACGTCCTGGTGCTTGGCTCGTTCCGGTGACAACAAGCGCTGCCCTTCACGACGCAAGCGCTCAAAGGTGGGTAGTTCGTTATGCGCTACCAGTGGCATGCTTAGTGGCCTCGTGAGCATCCAGCGTGTCGGCGATCAAATCAACAAACTCCTCCGGTGTTTGCACCTCGAAGGCGTCCCGTGCCGAAATCGAATACCCGTACGTGTCAGCGATACGCTTGTAGCGCGGCAAGCGCGCCTTGAACAGGAAGGGAAAGACCCAGGAGATGAAGTGCTCCGGATCGATCTCGGCGACATAGTCGATGCCCTGTTCTTCCATGTAGGTTGCCAGCGACTCGTCCAGAAAGGCCTCGCGGTAATACAGTGGTTTGGGTGACTTCACCGCTCGCTCTATCAGGAACTGCTCGTCTTCCTCGCTCGCTTTGATGTAGATAACGATCGTGTCGCGAGCAACGGCCTGAAAGATCGACTCATCATCGATCTCGCAGAAACTGCCCGAGGCATCATTTAGAAAGTGCGGGTAGCCGTAGATGTCACTCGCCTTCTCGATGAACTGGCTGACGTCGCGCATGGCTTGCACCTCGGCATCGAGGTGCAGGGCCTGTCGGCGCTTGAACTCCGGCAGGGACATGCCACCCAACTCAGGGCTGCCCAACATTCCAAGAAACGTGGACAAGGGCTTGAGGTTGTCGATTGTGATGTTGTTGCTGATGTAGATCGAGTCGGTACGTAGCAACTTGCGCAGAAACGGCACACTCATGGCCTCGCGCTTGATGTTGTCGAGGATCGGCTCGCTCAGATAACGGGTGCCGATGCGGTAGTCGACCGAGTAATGAAACCACTCGTGGTCGCGCAGAATGTTGGACAGGCGCGTCTTGCCGA
Organism: uncultured Granulosicoccaceae bacterium; assembly: GCA_938006335.1. Classification (GTDB taxonomy): domain Bacteria; phylum Pseudomonadota; class Gammaproteobacteria; order Granulosicoccales; family Granulosicoccaceae; genus Granulosicoccus. Next base: position 28,017 of record CALLMF010000024.1, read on the forward strand.
CGCCGGACATGCCGAGCAGCGTGACACGCCGGGATGACAGCTCCCGAAAGGCTTCTCCGCTCAGTCGCACCGACTACAGATCACTTAGCGTGTTGCATTTGGTCGGGTCACCACTTTCGAGCCCGACATACAGCCACTGCTGGCGCTGTGCCGAGGTGCCGTGGGTGAATTTTTCCGGACGTATTGCAGCTCCCGCGCGCTTCATCAAGGCATCGTCGCCGATACGAGCGGCAGCGTTCATGCCCTCCTCGAGATCACCGGGCTCCAGTAGCTGGCGGTCCTTGTGTGCATGGTGTGCCCACACACCGGCATAGCAATCCGCCTGTAACTCGGTGCGTACCGACAGATCGTTGGCCTGGGCCTTCGGCAACCTCCGCTGCATGCGCTGCACTTCCATGGACACACCGAGCAGGTTCTGGACGTGATGCCCGACCTCATGGGCCAGCACGTAGGCTTGGGCAAAGTCACCGCCAGCCCCCATGCGTTGAAGCTCCCTGAAGAAGGTCAGGTCGATATACACCTGGTTATCGCCAGGGCAGTAGAAAGGCCCTGCCGCCGAGGAGGTAAATCCGCAGGCGCTGGTCACACCGTCGCTGAACAGCACGAGTTTGGGCCGCTGATAGCGCTGACCTGCCTGTTGGAAAAGCTTGTTCCAGACGTCTTCGGTGTCGCCGAGCACCACGCTTACAAACTGTTTTTGTGCGTCGTCGCCAGCCACCTGACCGCTGCTCGCACTCGGTGCCTGGTTCCACAAGCTACCGCTTCCGCCGCTTTGAGTACCGCCACCCATCAGCCCGGAAAGATCCACGCCGAAGAACAGGCCAAGCAGCAGGATCACGATGCCACCGATCCCACCTACTTTCATCCCCCCGCCACGGCGGGACATACGGCCACCACTCGCGCCACGGCGATCTTCAACGTTACTGCTTCTGCGGCCTCGTTCCAGACGCATGGGTTTCTCCTTTGCTCGACGGTACCGACGCGGGCGTCGTTCAACCTCCGTAGTGATAGATTGTCGCACGTGCTCAGCCTGATCGACAGCCATACCCACACCGACGACGACCGGTTCTCAAATGACCGGCCACAGGTGATGCAGAGAGCACGCGATGCCGGGGTCGTCGCCCAGGTGGTGCCTGCCATCAGTCGAGAGCTCTGGCCGCGCGTGCGCGAGACCTGCGCCGCCTTTGCCGACCTCTACCCCTGCTACGGCCTGCATCCCTGCTTTTGTGCAGAGCACAAGGACGAGCACCTGGCGGAGCTCGCCGTCTGGCTCGGTCGAGAGCAGCCGGTAGCGGTCGGCGAATGCGGCCTCGACTACTTCATCGACGCACCGGACAAACCGCGCCAGCAGCATCTTTTCTCGGCACAACTCGCACTGGCGCGCGAGTTCGACTTGCCGGTCGTGATTCACGCACGCAAGGCGGTGGAAGACGTCATTCAGCACATCCGCATCGCCGGCCACTATGAAGGCCTGGTGCACAGTTTCAACGGATCGCTGCAGCAGGCCTACCGGCTCATTGATCTTGGGTATCGCTTGAGCTTTGGCGGCGCGGTGACCTGGAGCCGCGCGACGCGGCTGCGCGAGCTGGTCAAGGCCTTGCCCCTCGATGCCATCCTGCTGGAAACCGACGCACCCGACCAGGTGGACGCCGAGCACGGCGGCCAGCGCAACGAGCCGGCTTATCTCGCCACCGTGCTGCACGCCGTTGCCGAGCTCAGGGGTGAGTCCGTCGAGCACCTGGCAGAACGCACCACGGCAAATACGGCGACTCTGTTTCGTCTCGCTGCCCCATGACCGCTCGGCGCCTCCAGTGCGCCGAGCGGTATCAGGACTGCTCTGCGAATATCGAGATCTCGTGCGTGTTCTTCTCGATCCATGCGGTGGACTCGGCCAACACCTCATCCACGGTGCGACCCGCGCCAGATATGACAGGACCGATACGCACCGTGATGGTACCCGGCCACTTGATAAACCCCATTCGCGGCCAGAATTCGCCGGCATTCAAGGCAATCGGCAGTGCGTTCACGCCCAGCTCGGAAGCCACGATGGCGCCTCCGGGTCGGTACTTCGGCGGCGCACCCACAGGGCGTCTCGTGCCTTCGGGAAAGATGATCAACCAGCGACCGTTGGCGAGTCTATCGGCGGCGGCATCCACCATCTGGCGCACGGCGCTTCGTCCGGACTTGCGGTCGATCAGGATGAAGCGCAGGAACACCAGGCTCCATCCGAAGATGGGTATCCAGACCAGCGAGCGCTTGGCGACATACGTCGCGGGGTTGAACAGCATGGGTATGAAGTAGGTATCCCATGTGCTCTGGTGCTTGCTGAGTACCACGCAGGCCTTGTCGGGGATGTTTTCCTTCCCTTGTACGTCCCAGCCTACACCGCAGATAAACCGCAGCCCGTACATGTTGAGTCGAATCCACCAGTCGGCAAAGTAGTAACCCACGCGGAAGGAGATCAGCGCACCGATCAACACCGGCCCACCCATCAGCAAGGTCGCGAATATCTGCCATATCCAGTACACGGTGCTGCGCGCGATCAGCCACGCGAGCCGAGGCACGGACGCCGTTCCGTGTCGCAGGCGCACGACCTCTGCAGCACTCAGTGGTGAGTCAGGGGTCATCAGAGACTAACCAGGCATCGGTCCACGCGGCAAGATCATCGAAGGCAGGTATGTGTTCAAGCCCCTTGTTGCCATCGAGTGTCTGCTGCCCCTTGCCCGTGCGCACCAGCACAGGTTGTGCGGCAACAGCCATGGCGGCCTGCATATCCCGCAAGGAGTCCCCCACCATCGTCATCTCGGTCAGATCCACACCGACCCGCTCACTCAGGGTGTACAACATTCCCGGCGCGGGCTTGCGGCAGTCACACACGTCCGACTCGGTGTGCGGACAAAACACCACAAGATCAATGCGGCCACTGGCGGAGATCACCGCGTCGTGCATCTTTCTATGAATGGCATGCAGACCCGCAAGATCCATCAGGCCACGCCCGATACCACTCTGATTGGTCGCAACGGCGACCACGTGTCCCGCCTTGTGCAGGCGGCTGATCGCCTCGAGGCTCCCCGGAAGCGGCTCCCAGTCTTCAGGACGCGTGATCGGCTCGCCGATGTCCGCGTTGATCACACCATCCCGATCGAGAACCACCAGGCTCATCGGGGTGCCAACCTCGACAGATCTGCAACGCCATTGGCGAGCTCGGACAAGTCGCGCAGCAGGGCAAGACGATTGGCTCGCACCGCAGGCTCTTCGGCCATGACCATGACATCGTCAAAAAAGCGATCGACAGGAACAGCCAGGCCAGCTACTTCACGCATCGCAGCTGCGTAGTCTCCTGCTTGCATTGCGCTCGCCACACTCGGCTTCAACGACTCGATGGCGGCGTGCAAATCACGCTCGGCATCTTCTTTCAGCACTGATAGATCCACGCGGTCGTTGGCAGACTCACCAGCAGCGGACTTGGCCAGAAGGTTGTCAATACGCTTGCCCGCAGCACTCAAGGAGACCGCCGCAGCCTCCTCTCCGAAGCGAGCGATGGCACGCGCACGACGACAGACGTCAAAGGGATCAAGCGCAATGGGCTTGGCGAGTACGGCATCAACCACATCAGCGGGCAACTGCTCCTCGCTGACGAGATGCACACGCAGGCGTTCCTGCACGAAGCGGCTGATGTCCTGGGTGTCCAGTGATGCAAGTGTGACACCGGCACCTGCATAGACCTTGGCAGTCTCTTGTATCAGCGCATCGAGATCCAGACTCAACTGCCCTTCCACCGCGATCCGAATCACTGCAATCGCCGCACGACGCAAGGCAAAGGGATCCTTGGCGCCCGTAGGCTTGCGCCCGATTCCAAAAATTCCCACCAGCGTATCCAGCCTGTCGGCAAGGGCGACAGTGGTTGCGACCGGATTGCGCGGCAATGCAGCTCCGGCCTTCTTTGGCCAGTAATGCTCCTCTACCGCCGCCGCCACATCGGCCGCGACCCCGTCACGCAAGGCGTAGTAGCGCCCCGCAATACCTTGCATCTTGGCGAGCTCCTTGACGATCTCGGATCCGAGATCGCACTTGGCGAGACTCGCCGCCTGCTTCGCGGCCGCCGTATCAGCACCGACAACCGGGGCGATCACCGCGCACAACCGCTGCATGCGAGCGACCTTGTCGCCCACGCTACCCAATGTTTCCTCGAACAGGACCCGTGACAGATCCGGCAGACGGTCGGAAAGCGCGACGTGCGCATCCTGCTTCCAGAAGAACATCGTGTCGTCGAAACGCGGTCGGATGACGCGCTCATTGCCATCGATGACCACCGCGCTATCAGCGGACTCGAGGTTTGCCACGGTCACAAAGCCCGGCATGAGTTCACCGGACTTGTCCAGCAAGGCAAAGTAGCGCTGATTTTCCTGCATGGTCTGTATCAGTGCCTCCTTGGGAATCCCGAGAAAGCGTTCCTCGAAACGCCCGGCGAGCGCGACGGGCCACTCCACCAGCGACGTGACTTCATCGACCAGCTCATCGTCGGTCACCGGGCTCCCGCCAGCGGCGAGTGCCGCCTTGGCAACCGCGTCGACGATGCAGGCTCGACGCTCGGCGACATCGGCGAGCACTCGTGCGGTGCGCAGTACGTCCGGGTAGTCACTTGCCGTGCCGACAGCGTGAGGCCCCGGCGAATGGACGCGATGTCCGTGGGTATCACGCCCGGCCGTGAGCCCGAGCGCTTCAAGCTCGACGACCCGACTGCCGTGCAAGGCCAACAGCCAGACAACCGGGCGCAGAAACTCGTGCGCCTCACCGCCCCATCGCATGCGTCGAGGCATGGGCAGTGTGTCCAAGGTGTCCGTGAAAGCATCAGTGAGCACCTGATCCAGCGATCGTCCCGGTTGCACCAGATTGACCGCAACCCAGGCTCCCTTGGGGGTCTCTATCGTGATCAGCTGATCGACACTGGCTCCGGCCGACGACAGGAAACCCGCCAGGGCCTTGCTTGGCGTACCGCCGACCTGCCCGTCCTGCCACGCTGCCTTGACCGCCGGTCCACGCCGCTCCACGATCGCGTCCGGTTGCTGCTCACCCACCTCGGACCAGAGCACCGCAAGGCGGCGCGGCGTGGAATACGTCGCGGGCCTTGCGGATTCTTCCACGAGGCTCGCGGCCACCAGCGCCGCGTGCAGCCCGTCAGCCAGCGCCTGCGCCATCGGCACGCAGGACGCCGCCGGCAGTTCCTCACATCCGAGCTCGATCAATAACTCAGCCATGAGCCCGCTCCTCGGCTGCGGCCAGCAGGGGGTAGCCAAGCTGTTCACGGCGCTCGGACCAGGCCTGCGCAACCGCGCGAGAAAGCGTCCTGACTCGAAGGATGTAGCGTTGCCGCTCGGTCACCGAAATCGCGTGTCTTGCATCCAGCAGATTAAAGGTATGCGAGGCACGCAGCACCTGCTCGTAAGCCGGCATCGGCAGGCCTTTCTCGCACAGGGACGTGCAGTCTCGCTCACACTGATCAAAGGTGGCGGACAAGGCCTGCACATCCGCGTGCTCGAAGTTGTAGGCCGATTGCTCCACTTCGTTCTGGTGAAAGACATCACCGTAGGACACGGTGCCACCGGCACTGCGCCCCCACACCAGGTCATAGACACTCTCCACGTTCTGTACATACATGGCGAGGCGCTCAAGTCCGTAGGCGAGTTCCCCGAGGACCGGCTTGCACGGCAGACCTCCACACTGCTGGAAGTAGGTGTACTGCGTGACCTCCATGCCGTTCAGCCAGACTTCCCAGCCGAGCCCCCAGGCACCGAGCGTTGGCGATTCCCAATTGTCTTCGACGAAGCGTACGTCGTGAATGGACAGGTCAAAACCCAGCGCTTCCAGTGACCCGAGATACAGATCCTGCATGGCGGGGGGAGACGGCTTCATGGCTACCTGAAACTGGTAGTAATGCTGAAGGCGGTTGGGGTTATCGCCATAGCGTCCGTCAGTGGGCCTGCGCGAGGACTGCACGTGGCAGGCGTTCCATGGCTCGGGGCCAATGGCGCGCAAGAACGTGGAACTATGAAAGGTCCCCGCGCCCATCTCCATGTCATAGGACTGTTGAGCAATGCAGCCTCGTTGTGTCCAGTAGTCTTCGAGAACGCGGATCATTCCCTGGAACGTACCGACATCGTGCTGTGCAGCAATCGCCGCCGCCATGGCGAACTGTCCTTCTTGAGAGGTGGCTGCGCAGTGTACCGAAGCGCCGGCGACAACGAAGCCCATGCCATTGAACATCTTCGCCTTCAGCGACCCTCATGCCAATCGCGACGCGATGCAACGCGTTCTGGAGCAGGCAGAAAACGCCGATATCGTGGTGGGCGCCGGAGATTTCGCTGATCGTGGGGAGGGTACCGAGGTCACTCTGCGCATACTCGAGTCACTGACCTGCCCCATCGTGCTGGTCAGCGGTAATCACGACAGACTCGGCGCACTGCGCGACGCGACCGATGCTCACGCCAACATGCACCTGCTCCATGGAACCTGCGTGAACCTCGCAGGGCTCGAGTTTCTCGGCATTGGCTCAGCGATTGCCTCCGCAGAACCTTCAGCCAACAGCGAATGGCTGCATGAGGAGGATGCGCGCCAGCTCCTGGACGAGCACCCCGCAGCCTCAGTGCTGGTCAGCCACACCCCTCCGGCAGGCATCGCCGACATCCACCCCGACGGCACATCCGGAGGTAGTCGAGCCATCCGACACACCATCGAGCGCCTGCAGCCGAGACTCTGTCTGTGCGGGCACGTCCACCATGCCCATGGTGTTCAACAACGACTGGGATCGACGCTGGTCCACAACCTCGGCCCGTCGGGCCACATGCACAGGATCGACATCACGGGGCGTGGTCAAGAATCCACATGACAACAAACGCACCATAATCGTGCAATATTGCACCAATTTAATGCATCATTATCAGGCATACGTAGATGCGGCGACAGTCAAGATAAACGTAGACTATTGATTTATATAATTTTTATTCCAACCCTGGCTGCTGAATCTGCACGCGACAGCACGGAGCAATCCTTGCACCCCTCACAATGCTCATGCCAACGTCAGCCAAGAACACCGACGACCACATGCTGGACGCACTCGCCACGGGCGTGGTGTGTCTGGACGACCGCCTGTGCGTGCGCTATGCCAACACCTCGGCTGAACAGGTGTTCGGCCTCAGCGTACGCAAGACCCTGGGCCACCGGCTGACGCGACTGGTCTCGCTGCCGGATCAGCTGTTCAAGCGACTGCTGGAAGCGCTCGAAACCGGTCAGCCCTATACCGATAGGGAAGTGGTACTCGTCTCCACAACGGGCGAGGCAAACACGGTCGATTGTTCCATTTCTCCTTTTGTGATCGAGCGTCAACAACCGGGTCTGATGCTCGAAATCGTGGCCGTGGACCGATCGCTGCGTATAGCGCGTGACGAAGCCATGGTCGCTCAACAAGGCCATGCCCAAACGTTGTTACAAGGGCTGGCGCACGAGATCAAGAATCCTCTCGGCGGGTTGCGAGGCGCCGCGCAGTTGCTGCAACGCCAACTCGACGAGCCGGAATTGACCGAGTACACATCCATCATCATTCGCGAGGCGGACCGACTGCAGGGTCTGCTGGACCGTATGCTGGGTCCTGCCAGCCTGCCTTTGCGGCAACGCGTCAATGTGCACGAGGTGCTGCAGCACGTGCGCCGTATAGCGCTACCCGGAGGCAACAACGGCGTCGCCATCAAAGCCGACTACGACCCCAGCATCCCTGAATTCATCAACGACCGCGATCGGCTTGTGCAGGTGTTTCTCAACATCGTTGGCAATGCGGTCAACGCGCTCCAGGACAAGGGCACCATCGTATTTCGGACGCGGGTATTGCCGCGATACACCGTTGCAGGTCGCAATCACCGGCTGGTGATTGCTGCCTCGATCACCGACGACGGGCCCGGCGTGCCCGATGAACTTATCGATCAGATTTTCTATCCCATGGTCACGGGTACCGACAAGGGTACCGGACTGGGTTTGTCGATCGCGCAATCGATCATGAACCAGCTCGGTGGCCTTATCGAAGTCGACAGTAGCCCCGGCAACACCGCATTTACCGTCTTGATACCACTGGAAACAGCTGATGGGTGACGAACAAGTTTGGGTGATTGACGACGATCAGTCGATCCGGTGGGTGTTGGAAAAGACATTCAAGCAAGCCGGGATGCAGGTTCACACGTTCGAGAGTGCCGATGAAGCGCTTGATCTGCTTGCAGGGAACGCCATTGCACCGGATGCCATCATCAGCGACATTCGGATGCCGGGCTCGGATGGCTTGTCGCTGCTCAAGCGCATAAAGAACTCTCACCCGGACACACCCGTGCTCATCATGACGGCGTTCTCGGACCTCGACAGCACGGTAACGGCGTTCGAATCCGGCGCGTTCGAATATATCCCCAAGCCTTTCGACGTCGACGAAGTCATCGCACAAACCCGCCGAGCGTGTGCCGCCCAGCGCGAGCAACGCGCGCTCGATTCCGGCAAGCAAGCTCCGCGCGTATCGCGACAACCCGCGGCGCCACAGTTGGAAGGCTCCGAGTTGATCGGCGATGCACCTGCGATGCAGACCGTGTTCACGGCAATCGGGCGGCTCTCGCGCTCCAAGATGACGGTATTAATCTGTGGCGAATCCGGGAGCGGCAAGGAACTGATCGCCCGCGCCCTGCACCGCCACAGCCCCCGTTGCTCGCGGCCTTTCGTCGCCTTGAACATGGCGGCTATCCCGCATGATCTGATGGAGTCCGAACTCTTTGGCCATGAGAAAGGATCGTTTACCGGCGCTCAGTCCACTCGCATCGGTCGATTCGAGCAAAGCGATGGCGGCACGTTGTTCCTTGATGAGATCGGTGACATGCCCGCCAATCTGCAGACGCGTCTGTTACGCGTTCTGGCCGACGGGCAGTTCTACCGGGTAGGTGGGCACCAACCGATCAAGGTGGACGTACGCATCATTGCGGCGACACATCAGGATCTCGAAGCGCAGGTCGAGGAACGTCGTTTTCGCGAGGACCTGTACCACCGCCTCAACGTGATCAGAGTCGATGCTCCGGCCTTGCGTGAACGACGCGAGGACATTCCCGTTCTGCTCCGACACTTTCTTGATCAGGCCGCTGCCGAGCTGGGAGAGGAGACCAAGGTGATGACTCCGGAGTTCGAAGCTCACGTGTCAGCACTTCCCTGGCCCGGCAACGTAAGACAATTGAAAAATACCGCTCACTGGCTCACGGTCATGGCAGCCGCCAAGGAGCTCAGCCTCGATGACCTTCCGCGCACCGAGCGTGCGCGCAACACCCGCAATAGCGATTGGGAGTCCGCCTTGCGCCAGTGGGCCGTGCGCTCGCTGGAAGACGGCAAGACGGACATCCTGGGTACCGCGATTCCTGCGATGGAGCGCATCCTGATCCGGTGCGCGCTCAACAAGACCCAGGACCGACGTCAGGAGGCAGCAAAGCTGCTCGGTTGGGGACGAAATACGCTGACCCGCAAAATCAAGGAACTGGGGTTGGAGTAAGGACTCCCGCCCTGATCAGTCGCGCAGAACGCCAGCACAGTTGGCGTGACCTGATGCGGCGTCCCACTCACCGTCGCGGGTACAGGCAGACGCATAAGCCCGATGCACCCGAAAGCGTCCGCTGGTCGGCTTGCCGTCGTCAAGCTTGACATCGAGCTCGGCAAGGATGCCTGCCGGTATGTGATTCCCCGTGAAGATCTCGTGCGCGAGGTCGTCGGCATCAGCCGCCTGCGCGCTGTAGCTGATCTTGTAGAAACCGTTGTAGGGGTTGCGCGGGCAGGTCGTCGCGCTGCACTCCACATCCGTCGCCGAGCCCGCCGCTGATTGACGGCCATCGAAACTGCCATTGATGAGCCCGGCCAACGCAAGCTGTTGCCATACGCCCGCGCGCTCGGCGCCATCGTCGATGCGTCCGTTGCCGTTGCCTGGCACGGCATCACTGTCGATCTGGGTGGCCGCACGCGAGAAGTCCCCGGGCACGGAACGGTAACGCTCCTGAAACGAGTACCAGGCGCTGCGAATACCGGACACCTCACTCGACAAGGACCGCACGCGCGCACTGTCTATCAGCGCCTGACCTTTGAATATCCCGCCCAGTATCAAACCGATCACGATCAGGACGATGGCAAGTTCGACCAGAGTGAATCCGCGGCAGCGTGCTGAAGTAGTAAGCATACGAGGCATGGGACCGAAACAAGGGTCAGCTGAGAGGTGGCGCCAAGTCTCGTGCATGACGGGCCGACAGGCAAGCCCCAGGGGCGGCAACTGTAAATAGATTCAGCAAATTGCCCACCGATGGGGGTGGGCTAGAACGGCGCACTGCGCGGCACTCGCGGAAACGGGATCACGTCGCGCACGTTCTCCATGCCGGTCACGTAACTGACCAGACGCTCGAAGCCGAGCCCGAAACCGGCATGGGGCGCGGTGCCAAAACGCCGCAGATCGCGGTACCACGACAGCTCGTCGAGCAGGTCGTGCTCCTTCAGCCGAGCGTCAAGGTAATCCAGTCGTTCCTCACGTTGACTGCCGCCGATGATCTCGCCAATACCCGGTGCCAGCACATCCATTGCAGCCACGGTTCTTTCATCGTCGTTGAGTCGCATGTAGAAGGCCTTGATCTCCTTCGGGTAGTTCATGAGGATGACCGGTCCACCGACATGTTCCTCTGCCAACCACCGCTCATGCTCACTGGCAAGGTCGACACCCCACTCCACCGGAAATTCAAACGTCTTGCCTGACGCTTTCAGGCGATCGATAGCCTCGCCGTATTCCATGCGCTCGAAGTGGGACTGCTGCATGGCCTGCAAACGGGAGACCGCATGCTCATCGACACGTTGGGCAAAAAAGGCCATGTCGTCTTCACGCTCGTCGAGCACGGCTCGCGCGACATGCTTCAACAGGTCCTCGGCGAGCGACGCGTTGTCTGCAAGGTCGGCGAAGGCAATTTCCGGCTCGATCATCCAGAACTCTGCCAGGTGCCGACTGGTGTTGGAATTTTCAGCGCGAAACGTGGGCCCGAAGGTGTAGGTCCGCGTCAAGGCCATTGCATACGCCTCGACATTCAACTGACCACTGACGGTGAGATAGGCCTCACGTGCAAAGAAGTCGTTGTCGGCGGTCGACTTCGCATCACCTTGCGCAAGTGTGGTGACACGAAACAACTCACCGGCGCCTTCGGCATCCGATGTGGTGATGATGGGTGTTGCTATCCATTGAAAGCCACGCTCGGCAAAGTAGCGATGCACCGCTTGAGCCAGTGTGTTGCGCACTCTCGCCACAGCACCGATCGCGTTGGTGCGCGGACGCAAGTGCGCAACACTGCGCAAGTACTCGAAGGTATGTCGCTTCTTTGCGATGGGGTATTGCTCGGGGTCAGCGACATCGCCTATGACCCTGACACTCGCTGCTTGAAGCTCGACGGTCTGCCCCTTGCCTTGCGAGGCGACCAGCTTCCCGGTCACCTCCAGGGCAAAGCCTGCGGAGACATGCCGGACCTCGTCCTCGTAGTTGTCCAGCGAATCGGGAGCAACGATCTGCAAGGCATCAAAACAACTACCGTCACTCAGCGCAATGAACGACAAGCCGGCCTTGGAATCTCGCCGGCTGCGCACCCAACCACGGGCGGTGACATGATCGTCGCCCGGCGTCGAGGCGAGCAGGTCGGCAATTCGGACAGTGAGAAAAGGCGTATTCATGAGCATTGCAGGTTCAGACCATCAAACAAGAGCATGGGGGCGTGCACAGGTGCTGCTCGCCGACTCGGCAATAGCGACGCACAGACGCTCGAAGGCGATCCAGACATCGCCCGGCTCTTGCCCCTTGGTGAGTCGGTCAAGGTGCGAGATGTCGGCGAGAGATCCTAGCCAGGCACCCACATCATGCCGCGCCAAGGCCAGCTTGAGGTCGGCTTGTCGACTGGCCCATACCCCCGCGCCTTTCATGGCAGCGTCCATTCCGGCACCCGCTGCCAGGGCTTCGGCCACGCGCGTGCCTGCTCGTACTTCCTGACTCAAGGCCCAGAGCACCAGCACCGGCGCCTCACCGGTATCTGCCAGGCCGCGCAGGATCCGCACCGCCCGAGTGACGTCACCACGCATGACTGCAGGGGCAATATCCGCTATCGAAAAGCGCGAACTGTCGGCAACCGCTGCAAGCACCTGATCCGCATCAAGGCTTCCCGAGGGATACAACAGCGCGAGCCGTTCGGCCTCCTGAGCGGCGGCCAACAAGTTTCCCTCGACGCGATCCGCAATCAATGACAGTGCCTCGGGGGTGGCCACCAGACCATGACGCGCCAACCGGTCCTTCAACCACGCGGGCAATCGCGAGGCTTCTACCGGCCACACGGCGATGGTCACGCCGATCTTGTCGATCGCCTTGAACCAGGCGCTGGAGCTACCCCCACGATCGAGCTTGGCGCTACGGATCAACAGCAGCACATCTGTCGGTGGGGCGCTGGCCCATGCCTTCAAGGCTTCCGCGCCCGCCCGACCCGGTTTGCCCGTGGGCAATCTGAGCTCGACAAGACGGCGCTCGGCAAACAGCGACATGGTGTCGCCCGCGGCACGCAGCCTCGCCCAATCGGCATCTTCGTTGGCAACGATGACGGTGCGTTCCTCGTAACCTTCATCGCGCGCGTGGCGTCTGAGACGATCACCGACCTCGTCGAGCTGCAGCGGTTCGTCACCATGAACCAGATAGATCGGTGCCGTACCACGGCCGAGCGCTTGATCCAGCTTGTCGGGATAGACTTTCATGGTCGCCGAGCATAGCTGCAGACCCGCTCTGACGGCTGATCCCCCTTGAAAATCCTCCCCCACGATGACGAGCACAACCGCTGACCCTTCCCTGCCACCCTTGTGGCGCGCGCTTCGCGCCATCCTGTTTCAGCTTGATCCGGAGCGCGCACACGACGTCGCCCTCAAGGCACTTGAGTGGCCAGGCGTCACCGGCGCGATCTCACCGCGAGTCCACTCGGCCAACGACCCTGTTCACTGCATGGGTCTCGAGTTTGCCAACCGGATCGGACTGGCGGCCGGTCTCGACAAGAACGGCGATCACATCGATGCGCTCGGCGCACTTGGCTTTGGCCATATCGAAATTGGCACCGTCACACCCAAGGCGCAGGCAGGCAACCCGAAACCGCGCATGTTCCGTCTCGTCGATCACGAGGCGCTGATCAACCGCATGGGCTTCAATAACAAGGGCGTCGCACACCTCGTGCGTCAGGCGGAGTCAAGGCAATGGGGCGGCGTCCTCGGCATCAACATCGGCAAGAACGCCAGCACGCCCAACGAGCGCGCCGCCGACGACTACATCGCCTGTCTTGACGCCGTCTGGCCGGTGGCAGACTACGTGACGGTCAACATCTCCTCGCCAAACACCGCAGGTCTTCGCGATCTGCAACACGGGCGAGTGCTACGCGAGCTGCTTGACGCCATAGCCAACCGAGCTGACGCGCTGAGCGCGCAGCACTCGCGCGAGGTGCCGATCATGATCAAGATCGCCCCGGACATGGACGACGAGGCACTGGCGGATTTCATCACGGCGGTCGCCGAGCGCGCGATTGCCGGCGTCATTGTCGGCAACACCACCCAGCAGCGAGATGTGGTGGCAGGGCACCGCTTTGCCGCCGAAGCGGGAGGGCTCTCTGGCAAGCCACTTCAAGCGCTGGCCGATACCCGGCTGCGGGCCGCTCGCGCGTGCCTGGACGAGCGCCAGAGCTCGGCGTGTCTGGTCGGTGTTGGCGGCGTTCACAACGCCTCGTCCGCGGCTGCAAAATGCGCGCTAGGCGCCAATTTGGTGCAGCTCTACACCGGCTTCATCTACGGCGGACCGGCGCTCGTCCGAGACGCCATCGAAGCGACGAAAAACCACTAGTTTTTTCGACAAAAACTAACCGTTCCGCCTTGACCATTCGGCAACGCAGGTCAACAGGGCGGCGATTGCAGCGCCCCCTTTCCGTGCGCCAAAAACACCCATCGCCCCACATTAGTGCAATGCTTTCCTTGCTTGATTCTTTAAATTTGGTACTGCAAGCTAGACCACTGAACCCTCTGTACAACCAGCGATAAATCGATGAAAAGCAAGCTCGAATACATTTGGCTCGACGGCTACAAGCCGACCCAGAGCCTGCGTAGCAAAACCATGGTCCGCAACAACTTCAGCGGCAAGCTGGATGAGTGCCCGATGTGGTCTTTCGACGGCAGCTCGACCGAACAGGCGGAAGGCAACGACTCCGATTGTCTGCTCAAGCCGGTGGCGATCATTCCGGATCCAGACCGCAAGAACAGCTACCTGGTGATGACCGAGGTGCTCAACGCCGACGGTTCTCCGCACCCGTCCAACGGGCGCGCCACCATCGACAGCGACGACGACGACTTCTGGTTCGGTTTCGAGCAGGAGTACTTCCTGATCAATACCGAGACCAAGCTTCCGCTTGGTTTCCCCGACAATGGCTTCCCTGCACCCCAGGGGCCTTACTACTGCTCGGTCGGCGCAAAGAACGCCTTCGGCCGCGAAATCGTCGAGGAGCACTTGGACCTGTGCCTCGAAGCGGGCCTCAACGTCGAAGGCATCAACGCCGAAGTCGCAGCAGGTCAGTGGGAATTCCAGATCTTCTCCAAGGGCGCAAAGCTTGCCGGTGACGAAATCTGGCTCGGCCGCTACCTGCTCGAGCGCACTGCAGAAAAGTACGGCGTGGCCGTGGACTACCACCCCAAGCCGCTCGGCGACACGGACTGGAACGGCTCGGGCATGCATGCCAACTTCTCCAACGGCCCGATGCGTGACAGTGGCGACGAAGCCGTCTTCACCAAGATCTGCGAGGAATTCGGCAAGAACATCCAACGCCACATTGGCGTCTACGGTGCCGACAACGACCAGCGTCTGACCGGTGCTCACGAGACCCAGTCCATCGACCAGTTCAGCTACGGCGTATCGGATCGCGGTGCTTCCATCCGTATCCCGATCGGCACCATCGAAGATGGCTGGAAAGGTCGTCTTGAAGATCGTCGCCCGGCCTCCAACGCGGATCCGTACAAGGTGGCGGCTGCCATCATCAAGACCACCAAGGACGCACTGGCCTGACCCAGTGCCCGCCTGAGCCTACGCTCAGGCAACTGGCTGGCGGCAGAGCTACACTGCTCTGTCGCCATCCTAGTGATCTGTCCCGTTGATAGTGTCGGCATCAGAGCCTGCGTGTGCCTTTCCGGCAAGGCGCATCGACGAAGTTGCACTGGAGTGCATCAAGGAGATGCAACGCAGACCGGACAGGCACACGTGGGCTCCCGAAGGGCGTGGCTGGGAGCCGCGCCGGACTGCGTTGGCCCCGCTCGACGTAGGCCCACTACGCCTTCGCGAACCCGCCTTGCCGACACGGCTCCCAGCCTCGCTGATGCCGACACTATCAACGGGACAGACCACTGGTACATGACCATGACGCAGTACGACGTATTCAACGGAGACGCAGACGGGCTGTGCGCTTTGCATCAGCTCCGTCTGGCCGAACCGGCCGACAGCGTCCTGATCACGGGCGTCAAGCGCGACATCTCCCTGCTGCAGCGCGTGTCAGCGTCCGCCGGTGACACGATCACCGTGCTCGACATCTCGCTCGACAAGAACCGGGATGCACTTGTCGACGCACTCGACGCAGGCGCAAGCGTGCGCTACGTGGACCACCACTTCGCGGGAGATATCCCCGAGTCCCCTTCTCTCACCACCCATATCGATACCGCTGCAGAGACCTGCACCGGTCTGATCGTGGACGACGTGCTTGAGGGACGGTTTCGCGCCTGGGCCGTGACCGCTGCTTTCGGCGACAATCTGCAGGACGCCGCGAGGACAGCAGCGGAGCCTCTGGCGCTGGATGAAGCATCACTGAAACAGCTCGAACGGTTGGGCACCTTGCTCAACTACAACGGCTACGGCGCTACCGTCGACGACCTGCATTTTGCCCCTGATGATTTGTCCCGCCGCCTCCGACCCTTCGACAGCCCGTTCGACTTCATGCAACAGGACGACGCCTGGAAAACACTGGAAGCCGGATTTGAAGATGATATGTCCCGTGCCCGATCAACGCCTGTAGAGATCGAAAGCGCAGGCTCGGCCTGCCTGCATTTTCCGGATGCGGCCTGGGCGCGACGCGTCGGTGGTGTCTATGCCAACGAGCTGGCTCGCGCGCACCCCGCTCGCGCGCACGCGCTGCTCACCGAATTACCGGGCGGAGACTTTCTGGTGAGCGTACGAGCACCATTGAACAATCGCACCGGCGCAGACGAGCTGTGCCGAGAGTTTGAAACCGGCGGTGGCCGGCAAGCCGCTGCAGGCATCAACCGCTTGCCTGGCGCCGATGTCGGCAGATTCAAGGCGGCACTACAGGCTCGATTCGACTAGTGGCAACATCGTCAACCGCGGACGCGCATTTACAAGAGTCGGCGTAACGGCCCGATAGACGGCAAGCTAGGGGGCATGCGCTCACGGGACGCCCTCAAGCACACTGGCACCAAGCCACCTGCAGCATTGCAACGCATCCCGACCGAGTGCGTGACGTCCTACGCATTTCGCGTCGATGGCCGCGTATCGGCTAGCGACATGTCCTTCATGACGAACACACTTGCGATCGCCTTTGACGCGCATCTCAAGCCTATCGATCTGCTGATACTGATCAGGCAGCTGGATCCGACCGACTTACTACGCCTTGACGATACGACGAGCATCCGTCGGCGACTCGCCTCGATTCACCGTGTGGACCGCTTCGTGCTCGTAACCGCCAGCGATACGGCTACGCCGCTGACCAATCTACTGTCAACCCTGACGCCGGTCAGCTACCACCATTTCGACCTGTCCGATGTCGGGCACGCCTGGGCGCTGTTGGGCACTCAACCCGCAGCCAGATTACCGGGCCACAAACTCTAGGCTCAACGAGAGATCGAATGCACTCGGGCCTTCGTCCGGCATGGGTCTGATTTGTTCCACAGCGTCCGCATTCACTATCCAATCCAGTAACGCTTTTACAAAGTATTGAGGGGGCTGTTATCAATCTGGTAGTCCACCCTTTCCGACCCAATGTCCTCAAGCAAAGAAAACCCGACTGCAGCCGGCGGATCTTCTAGCGATCACTCAAACCTACTGCAGGACGAACAATCGACCGCTCCCTCGTCGAGCACGCCGTCCGGTGACACCGGCGCAGCGCGCGCAAACATCCCTCAGGCCAGTCACACCTTGCACCTCGGCGAGGGTCTACAGCCTGCAGCACTCATCGGTAGCTCCAACGCGGTCATTGCCCTGCGCGCGGCGATCAATGAAGTCGCGTCGGCACGGCCGGTGACCGCACTGATTGTCGGGGCAACGGGTGTCGGCCGACGTCAGGTAGCAAGTGCGATTCACCGCGAAAGCGGTCACGCAGACAGCGCCCTGAGGTACATCGATTGCCACGAATCGTCTCCGATGGAACTCGATGCGCTCCTCGGCGTCGGCGGCGTATCCGACAGACTTGAGCCCACCAACAAGGACGCGGCGGGAACCGCCGGTCTACTCGTTATCGACGGCGCTCAGTGTCTCGCCGCCAGCAGTCAGGCGCGGCTTGTTGACTACATTGAACAGCTCAATGCCAACGCAACAAACGCTGCTGCGTATGACTCGGTGGTACTGATCGTCAATCAGGGCATCGCGGCAGCACTTGATTCCGGTCAACTCAATCAAGCGCTGTACGATGTGCTCGCCGACCAGATGGTTGTCGTTCCCGAGCTCTCCGAGCGCGGGCAAGACGTTCTGGACATCGCCAGACACTTCGTGCAGTCGTTGAACGCCGACATTGGTGATAGCAAACAGTTATCCGATGAGCTTGAATATCGGCTAACGGGTTACCATTGGCCCGGCAATGTCCAGGAACTGAAGTTCATCATCCACGAACTCTACCGACGTGCCGGCTCCGCCGCCCGGATCGAGGTGGATCAGACCGTCGCGCCGATGCTCCTGTCCGATCAACAGCGTGCCATCCGCGACACGGTAGGCACGAGCTTTTGGGAGCTGCAAAAATTGCTGTTGCTGGAGACGCTTCTGTCGGTGGGTGGTGACAAACAGCGCGCTGCCGAGACACTCGGCATCAGCTTGAAAACCCTGTACAACCGGCTCCGCGACTACCGCTAGCCGCGGCCATCAGGCGACGGGGCGGTACTCACGCATGCGGTTGTATAGCGTCTTCATGCTGATCCCGAGGGTGCGTGCAGTCAGGCGCTTGTCGCCGCCGTGATGGGCCAGAGTCTCGACAAACAGTTCCCGTTTGACATCGCTCAGAGTGCTACCGACCAGTGGTCTGACGTTGGACTGCGTATGGTTGAGCAACTCGGGAACAAGGTCCAAACGTTGTGCAAGATCGCCACCGGGTTCCGCAGCATGGTAAAGCGTCGCTGTCACACTCTTGAGCTCACGCACGTTACCTGGCCAGTGATACTCACCGTAGCTTGCAAGCAGTCGGGAGGAGGGGGTGCACGCCTTGCCAAACTCACCATTCATCGCAGTCACAAAGCGCGTGGTCAGTTCCTCGATATCGTTTGCCCGGCGTCGTAGAGGGGGAACAAACACGAGACTTCCCAGGGCCTCCACAAGCACGGCACAGAGCGCACCCCGGTCCACCAGCTGTCCGATTGAATCCCGGACCGTGGCAAGAATGTGTGGCCCTTGCTGCCCTTGATCCGTATGCGCGCGCGCCAGACACTCTGCCAGTTCACGCTGTGCCGCGCTTGGCAAGCGCTCTAGCGAGTCAAGCAGCAGGACCGAGGAGTCCTCGACGCCCGCGAGCACATCCGCGACATACTGGCTCACGAATTGTTGAGCCGACGCTTCGCTGCAATCGACAACCTGCAGGCCATGATCGTCGGCACCTTCGCAATGAATCGCCGCGGCGATATTCTTCTTGCCGGTGCCATATTCGCCCAGGACGATGGCCCGCAGTGGCTTTCTGGCTGCCGCACGCGCGACGGATGCCCGCAGCGAACGGGTTGCATCAGAGCTACCAATGAGGTTGGCTGGCGCAACCGCGGCCCGAGCACGGGGCATTCCTGAGGACTGGCCGTACACGGACGCCTGCTGCCTGCAGTCCTGAATAGCTTGGTTGATCATGGCCGGTCTCTTGAATGTCATGCCCTATCCATGACACCAGCCGACAGCTCAATCCACCTTTCGGTCAAATTTTCAATTTCCGGGAATGGCTTCGTTGCGACTCACGCCATACTTCCATGCTGTCACGCACTGACCGCAAGATCCTCGGCTACCCCTGGCCGAGCTGCATGAGTTCACGCACATGTGCGCTGGCCGAGCGGGCGAGCGCCTGCAGCGCATACCCGCCTTCAAGCATGGACACGATGCGGCCGTTGCACGACTGTTCGGCAAAATCCACCATGCGACGCGTCACCCAGGCAAAGTCTGCGTCCACCAGAGACAGGCCTGCCAACGGATCTTCCACGTGGGCATCGAAGCCCGCGCTGATAAACAGCATCTCCGGTTGAAACCGCTCAAGCGCGGGCATCCACTTCGCCTCGATGGCTTCGCGAAACACACGACCCGTGGTCCCGGCCTGCAGCGGGGTGTTGACGCGTTGATCCAGCACGTTCTCGCGATGGCCACCGGGATACAAGGGATGCTGAAATGAGGAGCAGAACAGGATGCGGGGGTCGCCATCCACGATGTCCTCGGTGCCATTGCCGTGATGAACATCAAAATCAACGATGGCCACACGTGACAAGCCATGGTGCTCCAACGCGTGCCGCGCCGCGATGGCGACGCTACCAAAAAAGCAGAAACCCATGGCCGTCGAGCGCTCGGCGTGATGACCGGGCGGGCGCACCAGGCAGAACGCATTGCGATGCTGACCACCCAGCACCAGATCCGTTGCCAGCACCCCGCCACCCGCTGCGCGCAGGCTGGCCTCCAGCGTGTGAGCGTTCATCGCGGTGTCAGCATCCAGACTGACACTGCCTGTCGCCGGCGACACGCGATGGATCATGTCCACATGAGCCTCTGTGTGAGCGCGCAAGAGCTGATCGCGATCAGCTCTCGGTGCCTCGTAATGGGCGAGGCAATCGTACAGCTCCTGTTTCATGAGCTGATCGCGAATGACATCGATACGCTGTGGACATTCAGGATGTCCGGGTGCGATCTCGTGGAGCACGACGTCGCTGTGTGAAACCAGTGCAGTGTTCATCCGAGCGACTATACCAAGCGCCCCCTGCGTACCGGCTACAGACAATGCCGTGGAGCACTGGAATCCGGTACCCATCCCGATGCGATGCGCAATCCGGGCTCAGTTAACATCGCAGCGTGAATACCCTCGATCTCGATACGCTGCTCGACCCCGCGTCACTGGTGCTTGTCGGCGCCAGCGACCGCGCGGATTCGCCAGGGCGTTCACTTGCCGAGAATCTGATCACCAGCGATTACAGCGGCGAACTTCACCTGGTCAACCCGCGTTATCGCACGGTACTCGGTGCCCCTTGCTTCCCTTCGCTCAAGCACATCGACGGCGTTGTGGACCTTGCATTGATACTGGTACCCAGCGCCTTGTTGAAGCGCTCACTCGAGCAGTGCGCATCGAAGGGCATCCGCGTCGCCGTGATTTACTCCAACCCTCCGGCTGACCTTGATCTGCGAGCGCTGGCAAAAGCACTTGGCATGCGACTCGTCGGTCCATGGAGCGCCGGGTTGATCCGCCCCCATTCCTCCCTGAACGCCACCTTCGCAAACAACCGCCTGCAGGCAGGTGAGCTGGCGATCATCAGCCAGTCGGGCACTCTGGCTGCGGCGTTGCTCGACTGGGCCGAATCACACCAGGTCGGGTTTTCCACCCTGATCACTCCCGGTTCGGAAAGCGACGTCGATGTGTCGGACCTGCTCGACCTGATGGCAGCAGACACCCGCACCCGCGCCATCATCGTCTACCTGAAACACATTCGGGATTCGCGCAGCTTTGTCTCTGCCATATCCGCCGCTGCGCGCCTCAAGCCGGTGGTTTTGATGAAATCCTCTCAACACGACGCCCGCTACTGCAACCGCTTGGCGCATAGCGGCCACGAACTCAGTACGGACGACGTGTTTCAAGCTGCTTTGTCACGGGCCGGGGCTGTGCGTATCCGCACGTACAGCAATCTCTTCTCCGCTGCCACCATTCTCTCCTCAGGATCGCGACTGCGTGGAAAACGCATTGCCATCGTGTCCAACGGGGCAGCTACGGCAATGCTCGCGACAGAACGCTTATGCGAAAAGCGTTTTGCCTTGCCAAGCCTTGATCCGCAAGTGGATGCGGCATTGCTGGATGCACTCACTGCTGTCGCCACAGAGGCAACCGGTGAGAAGTCACCCGAGACAGGCAGCTGGATCGGAAGCAACCCCATCGAGCTGCGGGATGCAGAACACCTCGACCGGCAGTTGCAGGCCACCCTCAAGGTCATTGACACCGCGACCAACATTGATGCAGTGCTGGTGATATTCGTTCCGGACACTCGACACGATACGGAAGTCATTGCAAACGCCTTGATCAATGCGAAACCACTGAACAAGCCGGTGATCGCCTGCTGGATGGGTGATGCACACGTGTTCTCTGACAGAGCGATGTTGAGTGAAGCGGGCATCCCCAACTTCACGACCCCGGAAGATGCAACGGACGCGATCGATTTTCTGTACCGCTACCACCGCAGTCAGCAACAGCTGATTCAGTTACCGGCGCCGACCGCGACCAACACACGCATCGATCCGGACAGCGCTCGCCCGATACTGCGCGCAGCGCTCGACAACGGAGAACGGGTACTTGGGCACCAACGCACACAATCACTTCTACAGCTGTTCGATGTCGAACTGCTGCCTTCTGCCGGCGCCACAACACCTGACTCGGCGGTTGCCGCCGCACAGGTCATCGGTTATCCGGTCGTCGTGAAACTGGTGTCACCAAACATCGCCTGGAAAGCGCCCATCGTACCTACCGCATTGAACATCGAGGACGATGATGCCGTACGCGCAGCCTTTGAAACTGCACGTACAGCGGTGCAACGCGACCGCCCCGATGCAGAGTTTCATGGGGTGCTGATCGAGTCGCAGTACAGCGATGACAACACCCGTGAAATCGCCATCAGTCTGTATCGCGATGCCACGTTTGGCGCCGTTATCTCGATCAGCATCGGCGGAGATCTCGCCGCCTTGATGCACACCCGTGTTGTACAGCTGCCCCCTCTCAATACCTATCTGATCGACGAGATGCTCAACGAACCGCCGTTGTCTGACTATCTCGGTGCTTTTCGACACAAGAAAGCGATCGACACGAAACCGCTGGCTGCACTGCTGAGGCGAGTCTCTGAAATTGCCTGCGAACTTCCCGATGTGTATTCCCTCGACATCAATCCAGTGATCGTAAGCAGTGAGAAAGCGGTCGTCGTCGATGTCAGTATCGTTGTAGAGCGATACCGACGGCCTGCGGGTAGCCCGGCTCGGTACGGACATCTCACCATTCACCCGTGGCCACGCCAGTGGTCTCGCATAATCAATGTAAAAAACGGACAAGAGCTGACACTGCGAGCCATCAGACCTGAAGACGGAGATGCTCTGCAAAGCATGGTGATGGCGATGTCTGCCAAGTCGCGGTACTTCAGATTCATGCACACCATCAAGGGCCTGTCTCCGGCGATGCTCGCGCAGTTCACCAAACTCGACTATGACCGCCAGATCGCGTTTGTAGCTGACCCCGGCGACAATACCGTGGCAGGTGTCAGCCGATATGCCATTGATCGCGACGCGCGCTCGGCGGAGTTCGCGATCAGCGTCGCTGATGACTGGCAGGGCAATGGACTCGCAACCCAGCTGATGGAGCTACTCATCGAACACGCTCGTGTGCGGGAAATTGATGAGCTCCACGGTGATGTACTCCGCGAGAATACGGCCATGCTTTCATTGATGAAGAAGCTCGGGTTCACGTCTACCACTAGCCCGGATGATGCAGACGTGCTGATACACACACTCTCCTTGAACCCACCGACCGTCTCATGAAGCTATCGCCCGCAATCGAAACCATGACACTCGACCTCGACGGTCTGCGCGTGGCGGCGATCCGGCAACGTGACATCAGGGCCACAGCACAACCGCGCATGTTGTGCCTGCATGGTTGGCTGGACAACGCCGCGAGTTTCGTTCCGATGATGCCGCACCTGCCAGCATTCGATCTCGTCGCGATAGACATGATGGGGCACGGCTACAGTGACCATGTTCCCAGCAACCTGCTCACTTCGTATTCGCTCTTCGACTACGCCAGAATCGCCCACTCGGTCACCACAGCGCTCGGCTGGGAGAGCTGCCATCTGGTCGGACACTCGCTTGGCGCATGTGTCGCTCCAATGCTCGCAGTAGCCGCGCCGGAATCCATAGAGTCCTTGATCATGATCGAAGCGGCTGGTCCACTCTCTGAAGAGCCCGACACCTTGCCCGCGCGCCTGGCTCGGGCGCTACAGGACCGAGTCTCGCCACAGCGTTTTACCTCCCGCAGCTTCAAGACGAAAGACGAAGCAATAGATGCTCGCCTGGCCGCCGCCCGTATGGAGCGCTCCTCGGCGCGACTCATCATCGATCGGCAAGTCACCCAAGGCGATGACGGTGGCTGGCGCTGGCGCTTTGATCCCGCACTCAGATATTCAAGTCCGATCTATCAGACCAACGTACAGGCCTGCGCCATTCTGCAGGCCGTCACGTGCAGAAGTCTGAGCATCCTCGCCGATGAGGGCTTTCTGACCGACCAGGCACACACCAATGCCCGCCTTGACTGTCTCGGCGAAAACACACGAGTGCAACTACCGGGCAATCATCATGTACACATGGACACCCCGGAACCCGTAGCCGCAGCGATCAATGCCTTTCTTGGCACTGCGCCCGCACTCTGATCAATCAATGCACCTGCACAGGAGGTCGATCATGTCGCCCTACCCGACCGCGATCTTGTTGGTGGTAGCCCTGTTGATGTTGAGCAGCTGCGCCACGACTCCGGCGTCTTCAGTACCGGTGTACGAGGGCGTGGATCGGGTAACGGTCGTCAAACCCGAGCACATCGTCGGCGACTGGAATCTCATGGTGCTCAACCCGCGTGAGGGTCAACACAACGGGCATACCCGAGTCAGCTACACCGCAGAAGGTCGCTTTACGGCGACCCTGCCAGGGGATGCCGACACAAGCTCTCCCTTGAGTGATATCACCTTGTACCTGCAAGGCGACTGGATAGCTGCCGACGGGCAGCTGATCACACGAAACGTTCAGGTCAGTAGCGACAGCCAGGAAGAGATCGCCATGATGCTGACAACACTCATGAACGAGAAATCAGAGGAGCTCGCAAGTGTTGCCAACGTCTACGAGCAATCCGCCAACCATCTTGTTCTGGTCAGCGACGATGGCATCGCGACACGTTACGAGCGGCAATAAAAAAGCCTCCGATCAGCACACGAGCGGATCGGAGGCTTGGTGTGACAGCGCGCCGTCCGTGGCGCGGTCCAGACTCTTATTGCGCGAGCTGGCTCACTTGACCCGGAGCGTCCGGGAAGATGATTTCAACCCGACGATTCTGCTGACGTCCCGAAGACGTCTGATTGCTTGCCACCGGGATAGCCTCACCAAATCCCTGAGTGCTGATGCGGTGCGCCGGGACACCTTCAGCGACCAGTGCCGTGCGGACTGCAAACGCGCGCTCACGTGACAGTTCCAGGTTGTAGTCATCGTCACCCATGCTGTCGGTGTGACCTTCGATCACGGCAGTGCGTTCCGGGTAATCCTTCATGAAACGTGCGATCTGCTGGACGTTGCGTGCAGCGCCCGGCTGGAGATCCGCCTTGTTGGACTCGAAAAGCACATCGCCGAGGGTCAGTACCATGCCACGCTCGGTGCGCTCGGCCTCCAGCGCCTCAAGCTTCTGCTGCATCTCGGCAGCGGCAAGTCGTGCTTCGTCCGCTTCAGCCTTGCTGCGCTCGATTTCTGCCGCTCGCAGATCAAGCTGTACGCGTTGACGCTCCAGCTTCATCTCTTCATTCTGCTGCTGGTCTTCATTGGCCTTGGCAATCAACTCGGCCGTCTTTACACGCTTCAGTGCGAGCTCGGCACTGCTATCAACACGTGAACGAGACTGTTCGTCGCGCCAGCGTCGATCCGCCTTGGCCAGCGCGAGTTTTGCTTCATCGAGTTGCTTGGGTGCGTGACGGGCAACCGAAGGATCGGATGCTGCACGCTCGTAAGCGGCGCGAGCTTCTTCAAGCGACTCAACCTTCTTGGGTGCACCACCGCAGGCGGTCAGTGCAACGCTAGCGACCAGAGCCGCGATCAGTGTGTATCGGTTTTTCATGGAGTGTGTCCTATCGGGAAATGAGGTTGAAAATCGGATGCAGCAGTCGTCAGGCTTACTCGCCTGCAACGCGCCCCACTTCGCGAACCATCGTGTCGATGTTGTCTTGTGATTCCTTCAATGCCAACCGGGACTTCTCAGCCTCTGCGGTGGCTTTGGCGAGCTCGGCATCCGCGCGGGTCTTTTCCGCCAGACGCGCTGCCTTTTCGTAGTTTTCGGCCTCCATCGCCTTGTCCAGCTCCAGCTTGCTGGCCTCGGCTGCACGCAGCTCGATCGGGGCGTATTCACGTGCGCCGGCAAGCTCGGCTGCCTGCATGGCAGAGTCTGCCATCGTGACCTCGGAGGTCGGCGGTGGTGTGCTGCTGCAGGCGGCGGCGCCAACAAGTACCGCCGACGCGACAAGAAATCGGATGTGTGAAGTTTTGCGACGAATCATGAAAAGTCCCTCAAGCAGTGTCTTTCCTGCTTAACGGCATGACATGCCAAGGCCTGAGCGGCTTTGACATTACCAACACTTTAGTTAGCGCTTAGAACGGAGCGGGCGAACGCGGTGTGAGCTGGTTCACATTTGGCGGTCTGTCAGCGGGAGCTGGTGTCAGCGCGAACCCATGCGTTCGGCAAGCGCATCGAGCACCGCCTTGCGGTCTACCCGTCCGGCCGGTGCGCCCTGATCGAGCACCAGCAGGGGTGTATCGGACTTTGCCGTCAATGCCAGTAATTCACCAACCGGGCAGTCGATGTCGATCTCGGCCGCGAAGCCATTGGCGTCGACGGCAGTAGACAACAACGGCTGCATGACTGTTCGGGCCGTAAGTACGGACAGTGGATTCACATGTCGTGCAAAGTTTGCCACGTAGTCGTTGGCAGGGCGAAACACGATGTCTTCGGGCGTACCGTCCTGCACGATACGCCCACCATCCATGATCACGATACGACTACCGAGCCTCAGAGCTTCATCAAGATCGTGACTCACAAAGAGGATCGTTCGACCGAGACGCGCCTGCAATGCCAGCAACTCGGATTGCAGATGCTCACGAATCAAGGGGTCAAGCGCCGAGAACGGCTCGTCCATGAGCAGTATGTCGGCCTCGGTCGCAAACGCTCGCGCAAGACCGACACGTTGTTGCATGCCACCGGATAGCGAAGCGATGGGAGCCTCGGCCCAGTTATCGAGCCCTACCAGTTCCAGCTGATGTTTCACCATGGCATCTCGTCGTGCTCGGGACTCGCCCCGCACCGACAAACCGAACGCCACGTTCTCGGCAACCGTTGCCCAGGGCAACAGCCCGAACTGTTGAAACACCATCGCCAGTGAATGCCGCCGCAAGCGTCGCAAGCCACGAGTCGACAGGCCACACACATCTACCATGCCTTGTGCGGTCTTGATGCCGATGGAGCCGCGGGCACTCGGGTTGAGACCATTGACGGCACGCAACAAGGACGACTTGCCCGAACCGGACAGACCCATCAATACAACAATGGAGCCTTCAGCTACATCCAGACTTGCGTCAACGACACCAGCGACCACACCGCTGGCCTCGCGCAGGGCATCACGGCTCTCGCCCCGGTCCAGAGCGGCAAGCGCGGTGCGCTGCGCCCGGCGCCCCCTGGCCTCGAACAACACATCGAGGCCGCGCACTTCGACCGCATTGCTCACGCCGGTTTCGCGCGCGCGCGGCACAAGCGATCGAGCAGGATGGCAACGATAACGATCGCCAACCCAGCCTCAAAGCCTTTCTCGATGTTGACGGTGTTGAGTGCACGCACCACCGGCTTGCCGAGACCATCTGCACCGACAAGTGCAGCGATGACAACCATCGACAAGGACAACATGATGCACTGGGTAAGCCCTGCCCGGATCGAGGGCAGAGCATGCGGCAACTCGATACGCCACAGGCGCTGCCACGCAGTACAGCCGAACGCGTCGCCTGCATCGATCAGACTGGCAGGTACGTTGGACACACCGAGTGCCGTGAGCCGTATCGGAGCGGCAATGGCGAAAACGATCGTGGAAATCAAACCGGGAACCACCCCGAGACCAAACAGGATCAGAGTTGGTATCAGGTAGACAAAGGTCGGTATTGTCTGCATCAGGTCCAGCACCGGACGAATCGCCGCATTCAACCTCGGGCGGTGGGCCGCAAGAATGCCTATCGGCACGCCGACAACCATGCAGATGACACTGGCGGCCAACACCAGAACCAGCGTCTCTATCGTGGCCTCCCACAACCCGAGGTTGACGATCAACAACAAGGACGCGGCGGCAAACAGCGTGAAGCCGATGCGTCGCTGCAACACCCACGCTAGCGCAGTCACAGCGACCACTACGACCGGTGCCGGCACGGCCAGCAGTGCATCGGTGGCGCCTTCCACCAAGCCCTCCAGGGTGTCGGATACCAGATCAAATCCACCCTGGGCATGGGTGTTCAGAAAGTCGACGAAGTCGGCAATGGTCTCGCCGATCGGCAGGCGATACGCGGTCAACCAATCGGTCAATGCTTCCATGAGAGGGCCACTTGCATCATCCCGCCATCACATGCACGGGACGTGTCGTAAACGATGACAGCGATCGGTGTCAGAGGCCGAGGCTTGCGGACACCGCATCAAGCCCTTCGGCACCGTCGACGGTCATGACTCCATCCAACCAGCTGGCAAGGACATCCGGGTTGCTGCTCAACCAGGCACGTGCTGCATCCTCAGGATCCTCACCATCATCGAGAATGGCCGCCATCACTTCGTTTTCCATGGCGAGCGAGAACTCGAGATTGGCGAGCAGCGCACCCACGTTGGGGCAGTCATTGGTAAAACCGGCGCGCACATTGGTATGCACGGTGGCACCGCCGAGATCAGGGCCAAAGTAATCGTCGCCGCCTTCGAGGTAGGTCAGCGCGAAATTTGCGTTCATCGGGTGGGGCTCCCAACCGAGGAAGATCACCGGCTCGTCGCGACGATCCGCTCGTGCCACCTGTGCCAGCATGCCCTGCTCGCTCGATTCGACCACCTCGAAGTCGGCGAGGCCAAAGGCATCGCTGTCGATCATGTCCTGAATGAGGCGATTGCCGTCATTGCCAGGCTCGATCCCGTAGATCTTTGCGTCCAGCGCACCGGCATGGGCGGCGATATCGGCGAAATCGGCGATGCCGAGAGACGCTGCGGCGGCATTCGCCGCCAGGGTGTATTTGGCGCCTTCAAGATTGGTGCGTACCGTTTCTACGGTGCCGCGGTCACGATACGGCGCAATGTCGGCCTCCATCGTTGGCATCCAGTTTCCGAGAAAAACGTCAACATCGCCGTTCTCGAGTGACGCATAAGTGACGGGGACACTGAGTGTTTCGGTATCAGCCTCATAGCCGAGGCCTTCCAGAACCACGGACGTCAGTGCGGTCGTGGCGGTGATGTCGGTCCAGCCGACATCAGAGAAACGCACGGTAGCGCACGCTTCAGGGTCTGCTGCAGTGGCCGTTCCGGCGACGCAGAGCAGCGCCATAGAAACGGCGGGCGCCCCATCACGTAACAATTGCCATGAGACGAGCGGTCTATTCGGCGTCGGTCTTGCGTACATAACTTCTCTCCTTTGGTGGTCGTTCCACTGGTGCATCGCAGAATAGCCTGCGCGTTGCCACGACGACAAATTTCTAGCGTTACACTTCTCCGGTGAATACCTTGCCACGCGTGCTCGACTTCGACGATGTGATTGAGCTCTGCGGCTCGGTTGCCACGTCCCGTGGGCAAGTATTGAAGAACGGCGGCCATGTGTCGGAACTCGACTGGATCGACGACGGCCAGGTGCTGTATGCCGCCGTCCAGGACGGCGACGGCGACGCGCTGCACCAACGCATCACCATCGCCGCCCACCGCTTTGATGGCGAGTGCTCCTGCCCGGCACGCTACAACTGCAAGCACGTGGCCGCGGCCCTCCTGCAATGGGTGGAACAACAAAAAGCGCCCGCGTCTGCCGACGATCAGGCTCTCAAGAAGGTCAATCGCTGGTTATCGCGTCTCGTGGAAACCGGACGCAAGACCAACCCGACCCTCGAGCATCACGAACTCGGCGAGCCGTTGCTGTTCTATCAACTCGATGCCGCAGCGCTCACCCAGCACAAGAGCGGTATAACCCTGCAGATCCTGCAGAGCCGCATGCTAAAGCGCGGTGGCTACGGCAAGGAAACCCCCTACCGCTACAACGGCCACTACCATCACCCGGACTGGGTGACCGCGAGCGACCGCGACATTCTGGAACTTGCGGTCGGCCGCCAGGCGGACTTCACCTACAAGACCCTCACCATCGACGGCGACATCGGCCACTTGCTGATGGGCAAGCTGCTGGATACCGGGCGCTGCTGGTGGGGGCCAGAAAGAGTCACTTCCCTCACACGCGGTAGCTCTCGCCAGCTGAGCTTTGACTGGTGCGAGCAAAACGACGCCAGCGAGCTCGCCCTTCAGACCCAACTCGAAGGCATCGACAGCTGGCAGTTGGTACCTGCTGATCCCCCTTGGTACGTCGCTCATGAGCTCGGCGTGGCAGGGCCGCTGGACAACACGCCACCTACCGCCGTACTGGCCCAGTTGATCGAGGCTCCGCCGTTGCCGACGACACATGCGCAAACGGTCAGTAACTACCTTGCCTCGCGCTTGCCCGACGCACGTCTGCCCTTGCCCAAGGAGCCGGACTTTCTGCGTATCGATGAACTCCCTCGTCCGGTATTGCTGCTGCAATCGCGCAATGACAGTGCCGACATCCGCGAGTTCTACGCCTCCATCCGCTTCCGCTACGCAGACTATCTGCTGCCCTACGATGGCAGCGACGCCGACTCCACACTCGAAGGCAAGACCTCGGACGGTCGCCCGGTTGTTCTGAAGCGCGATCTGGCCGCAGAAAACCGCCATGTGGTCGAGTTCGGCAAGCGCTTCGTTGACTTCGAACCCGCCATCAAGGCGGACGCGGAGTTCTTCTCGCGCGCCGACCGCATTCCGCGAGCCCGCGAGGTCCAGAACATCGCCCACGCCTGGAGAAGCCTGCTGGAAATGCGTCCGGAGCTGGAATCTGCCGGATGGCGCGTGGAAGTGCGCGAACCCTTCGACTTGTCGTTCCGCTCGGTGACCACCGTTGAAGCCACGATCAGCGAGACCACGTCCAGCTGGTTCGACATGCGCGTGAAACTCTCCCACGCCAACGAAACCTTCGATCTGCTGCCTCTGGTCATCGAGTGGCTGCAGAACGACGCACGCGACCAATCCATCCTGCTGCAGGCTGACAACGGCGAGTGGCTGGAAGTAGCACCAGAGGTATTCGCACCGGTCGCAGAAACTCTGATGGAGCTCTACGACGAACAACCCTCGCGCAGCGACCGGAAAGACGAGGACGAATCAGACGACGCGAGCATCCGCTTGCCCATGGAGCGCGTGCTCGCACTCGAAGAGATGGACTCGCGTTGGGAGCAGAGCGGCGTCAGCGTGGGCTGGCACGATGCCGGCGATGTCTTCTCGCTGGCCGAACGCCTGCGCAACTTCGATGGTCTGGAGCGCCCGGACCTGCCCGCCACCATGAACGCCACCTGCCGCGACTATCAGCTCGACGGTGTTGCCTGGATGGGCTTTCTGGCCGAGTTCGGTTTCAATGGAATACTCGCCGACGACATGGGACTCGGCAAGACCCTGCAGACGCTTGCGCACATTCTCCATGAGCGAGAGATCGGTCGGCTTACGCGCCCGGTGCTGGTTGTCGCGCCCACCAGCCTGCTTGGCAACTGGCAACGGGAAGCGGCGCGTTTCGTCCCGACGCTCTCCACCTTCGTGTGGCACGGCACCGAGCGCCGCAGCCACACGCACCAGCTCGAAAGTACCGACATCGTGATCACGAGCTACGCGCTTGCCACTCGCGACCACACGCTGCTGGAACAACAGGACTTTGGCTTGCTGGTTCTCGACGAAGCGCAAGCCATCAAGAATCCCTCAGCCAAGGTCACACAAGCGGTCAAGGCCTTGAACGTGGGCCGTCGGCTGTGCCTGACGGGAACTCCACTGGAGAACCACCTCGGCGAGCTATGGTCGCAGTTCGATTTTCTGATGCCTGGCTTTCTCGGTAGTCGCAAGCGCTTCAATCGTTACTACAGAACACCGATAGAGACGCATGGCAGTGTGGAGCGCCAGGAACGTCTGGCCGAACTGATCCGCCCGTTCCTGCTGCGTAGACGCAAGGAGCAAGTCGCCAAGGAGCTCCCACCAAAAACCGAGATCATTCGCGAGGTTGCGCTCGACCCGGAACAGGCACGACTCTACGAAAGCATTCGAGTCAGCATGGAGCACCGGGTGCGCGCATTGCTGGCCGAGCGAGGCCTTGCGCGCTCGCACATCGAGATGCTCGACGCACTGCTGAAGCTACGGCAGACCTGCTGTCACCCTGCACTCGTCAAACTCGAGAGCGCACGCAGCGTCAAGACATCCGCCAAGACCGAACTGGTGCTCGACATGCTCGAAGAGCTGATCAGCGAAGGCAAGAAGATCCTGCTGTTCAGCCAGTTCACCGAGATGCTGGGTTTGCTGGAGCGCGAGCTCGCCAAACGCGATATCCCCTGGGTGAAGCTCACCGGTCGCACGCGCAAGCGCGATGATGTGATCGATTCATTCCAGCACGGTGATGTGCCACTGTTCCTGATCAGTCTCAAGGCCGGTGGCACGGGTCTTAACCTCACCGCCGCGGACACCGTCATTCACTATGACCCCTGGTGGAATCCTGCGGTGGAAAATCAGGCCAGCGACCGCGCGCATCGTATCGGTCAGGACAAGCCGGTATTCATCTACAAGCTCGTGACCACCGACACCGTGGAAGAGAAGATCATGGCCATGCAGCAGCACAAGCAGCAGCTGGCAGATCAGACCGTCAATCGAGGCGAAGCCTCAGCCCTCCAGGGCCTGAGCTCCGAAGACGTGCTCGACCTGTTCGCGCCGAGCAACCACGACGAGCAGTCCGCAGCCTGACGTAGCCCGGCTACCGCACCACCAAGCGACTCGACCGTCAGGATGGAGCGGTGCTCGCACGTGCACCCAATTGCTCCCGAATCTCCTGGTGACGAGCGGCGGTGATCGAATAGCCACGCATGACCCACAGTGCCGCACACTTGAACAGGATGGCAGGGGCGCCGTACAGCACGGCAAGCCAGAGCAGACTTCCCGAGTCATTGGACTTACCGGCGTCGAATCCCCCAAGCTCCAGCAACGGAAACGCTATTCCTATCGCAAGCGCATACGATGCCTTGCTTGCCGTCCCCCACAAGGCAAAGAACAAACCCGGACGCCGGTGTCCGTTCTCGAGCTCATCCCACTCGATCACATCGGCGTTCATGGCGGACGGCAGCGACAGATCAGCACCCGTGGCAAAGCCTGTCACCACGACAACGAGCCAGAACCAGTCGGCGCTGGTGGCGGTGATAAAGGGCGTGATGACAAAGAACGCGCAGGCGAGCAGGATACCGACAACCCAGGTGCGGTGCTTGCCCCAGGACCTGGACAAGCGCACCCATA
>CALLMF010000025.1 GCA_938006335.1 uncultured Granulosicoccaceae bacterium
CGCCCACCAGTGAGGGTTTCGATCTCACCTGCGACGGAAGTCAGGACATCTTCCCGAGCAGATTGTTCGAGTGCCAGTGCCTTGTTGGTGCCACGCCCCATCTCCAGAACCCCTTGTGGCACCCACAAGAGCGTGGCTGGACCCTCGGCACCACCCTGGATGCGCTCAGTGATCCAATGGTCAGCTTCGTCCGCTTGAGCGACCAATCGCTGACTGCTTGCCTCGACGACTTGAGACCTCGCCGAACTCAGCCAGCGCTTTCGCAATCGGAAGACACCATCGGGCAACTCGATATCCGCCTCTACGGTGACAGGTCCCTTGCTGTAAGGCTGCAAGGATAGAACGGGCCTGGGTTTCGCCTTGTGTGGTTGAAAGAACAAGGCATTGACCGCATCGAAGATCGTCGACTTACCGTGCTCGTTCTCTTTTGCGAGCACATTGACACCATCGCCAATACCTTCAATAGCAATGCCTTGATCAGCAAAACGACGGACGTTGTGCAATCGGATGGCGCGAAGCTTCATGCAAGCTCCATGACGTAGCCATACAAGCGGTTGAGCGCATTACGAGCAATCGCCTGATCATCCGCAGACAGCTTCGGGTCATTGACTTGTGCGTAGAGCGTATCGGCTGCAACGCGCAGCACGCCTGCCCGGTCGATGCGATCAAGATCATCAACCTCATACTCGACGGCTAGGCTGGTTTCCCGCCAGACAAGGCGAGCGAAGTCCGGCTCGGCATCAGCCAGCGCCTTGAGCAATGCATCCCGATCGCCCGGGCTCACGCGCCCCGACAACTCGATCTGCATCAGCACATCGCGACGTTCGCTGGCGGCGGGCAGCTGCTCTGAAAGTTGCGTGATCCGGTCCGTACCCGGAACAAGATCAAGCGTGTGTTGCTGCCACAGGAACTGCCCGGTTTGTACCGTCTCCACCTCTGGATCCGCACCCGCGCCGGACAGACTCACTACCAAGGCACAGCCTCGTCCATCGTGCTTGAACTGATCGCTCTCCGGCGTTCCCGAATACCAGGTACGTGGCTCGATCTGCATACACCCATGCCAGTCCCCGAGCGCGAGATAGTCAAGCTGCGCACGCGCTGCACGATCCGGGGCGATGGTGTCCGTTGCATCATCCTCGGAGAACGATTGCACGCCACCGTGGGCCAATCCCACACGTATATGTCCGTCGGGTGTCTCGGCACTGTCCATCCAGGCACTCAGATCACGCCCGGCGCGGCGTGCAGGACACGGAGCGGGCAGCAAGGTGACGCGCTCAGCGAGCGTTATCGGCTCAGGAGCCAATGCAAGGGTCACGTTGCTCGGCGCCTCTTGCTGCAGGGTTAGCCACAACTCATCGGCCGCGAGGGAGTCGTGATTGCCGGGAAGAATCACCCAATGGATTGCGTCGCTGCGACCCATCGCTCGAATGGCCTGTCGTCGGGTCGCTGGCGACGGAGTCTCGGCATCAAAAGTGTCGCCAGCCAACAAGATGTGCGAAGCCTTGTAACGCTCGGCAAGATCAGCAAGCGCATCGATCTTCTGGAACCGCGCTTCCACCAGACGGCCTCGCACGTCTCCCGGCATTTGCCCGAAGGGTTTGCCAAGGTGAAGATCCGAACTGTGAATGAACCGGAACACTGAGCGAGAAGTGCCGTCTGTCTGGGTGGGCGGCGATTTTACACCACGCGCCTTGTACGCCCTGCATGACTAGCTTCGCGCGTCGCGCTTGCTTACCTGTCCGCAGGATGACTCACTGTCTCGACAAGTATTCGATCAACCGGTCGGTCGCAGCATCAGGCGGAAATACCGGGTAGACCACGTGCTCGATGGCGCCGTCGCGCAACACCAGGGTGACGCGCTTGTTCAAGGTCATGCCAGTGGCTTCAAACGTCGGCAAGGACAAACCCCTGGTGAATGAGAGCGATTCATCGCTGAGCAACGGATACGTAAGGCCAAGGCGGTCCACGGCCTCACGTTGGTAGGCGCTGTCCTGTGTGGACAGGCCGAACACCTGGACGCCAAGATTGATGAACTCGGCATGCAGATCCCGAAACCGGCAACTCTGCGGCGTACAACCGCGAGCACCAGGGATGTCGTCCCACCCCTCGGGGAGCGGCACGCCCGGCCGCCCGGTGCGCGGATAAACGAAAAGCACCGCCCTACCAAGCGTTGCCGACAGGTCGACCAAGGAGCCGTCTGTCGCCTCGAGCGCCAACGCGGGAAGCGCTGTACCAGCAGTCAAGTGGCTGCAAGCCCCGTCATCGACAGGTCTGGGCAGATCGTCGGGCAATGCTGCCAGCACCGGGGTTGTATTATTTGACATATATCCTCCGA
This sequence comes from uncultured Granulosicoccaceae bacterium, assembly GCA_938006335.1. Classification (GTDB taxonomy): domain Bacteria; phylum Pseudomonadota; class Gammaproteobacteria; order Granulosicoccales; family Granulosicoccaceae; genus Granulosicoccus. The sequence continues at coordinate 2,336 of CALLMF010000025.1, forward strand.
TGCGCTTAAAGCACCAGAAAACGACCGAAAAACCATCGAATAAGGGGCCAAATCGGGCAAAAAATCAGACCAAATTCAGTAGAAACAACTACTTACCGTGGTCCGACCCCATGAATTAGATGGCAAGGTATTCGTGGCGGAGGGCTTCGTCGTCGAGGACTTCCTGGGCGGCGCCTGCGTAGACGATTTCGCCGGTGTCGAGGATGAGGGCCTTGTCGGCGAGCTTGAGTGCGGCAACGGCGTTCTGTTCGACGATGATCGTGGTGATGCCTTCGTTCTTGACCTCGATCAGTGCGCGTTCGATGTCGTGCCGCACCACGGGGGCGAGGCCTTCGTAGGGCTCGTCAAGCAACAGGAGCTTGAGGTCACGTGCCAGTGCGCGACCGATGGCAAGCATCTGCTGCTCGCCCCCGGACAGGGTCGTGCCTTCCTGCTTGCGGCGTTCCTTGAGTCGCGGAAACAGCGAGTAGATACGGTCGTAGCTCCAGCCTGGCTCGCCGGAGATGCGCGCAAGGTCGATGTTCTCTTCGACGGTCAGTCCCTGAATGATGCGGCGATCTTCGGGTACGAGTTGTATGCCAGCCAGTGACGCCTGCCAATCCTTGGAGTCGTGCAGGGCTTTCCCGCGCAACCAGATCTCACCAGCGCGCAGCTCGGGAGCTGCGGTGCGTGCGATCGAGCGCAGGGTCGAGGTCTTGCCTGCACCGTTGCGGCCAAGCAGGGCAACGATCTCGCCTTCGTTCACCGTGAACGAGACATCCTGCACGATGTAGCTGTCACCGTAGTAGGACTTCAGGCCGGACACACCGAAGTAGGCGTCGCGAACTGCCGCAGGGCTGGGGGCAGTTACGCTGGCAACGGTTTGGGCACTCATACCTGTTCCTCCCCGAGGTAGGCTTCCTTGACGCGCGGATCGTTCTTCACTTCTTCAGGTGTTCCCTGGCAGATGATGCGACCGCCGGCAAGCACGGATATGCGGTCAGCCAGGCTGAATACGACGTGCATGTCATGCTCGATGATGACCTTGGTCATGCCTGACGCCTTGATTTTCTTGAGCAGATCGATGGTTGCATTGGTGTCGTGACGTGCCATGCCTGCAGTAGGTTCGTCAAGCAACAGCAACCTCGGCTCCTGCGCAAGACCCATCGCGAGCTCAAGGCGTCGCTTGTCGCCACGTGACAGGCTGGTTGCGAGCGATTGGATCTGTGGGCCGAGCCCGAGGTCTTCGAGGATGTCAGTGGCCTTCTTGCGCACGTCCACCTCCGACCAGAAGCGTCGGAACCAGCGCAGCTTGAAACTGCCATCGCGCTTGGCAAGGATCGGCACCATCACGTTTTCGAGCAGGTTCAGGTCGGGGAAGATCTCCGGCGTCTGGAACACACGAACCACGCCGAGCTGATTGATCTCGTGCGGCGCGCGCCCGGTGAGGTTCTCTCCGTCGAATACGACATGGCCGGTATCCGGCTTGAGTCGACCAATGCAGACATTGAGTAGGGTGGACTTGCCTGCACCGTTGGGCCCGATGATGGCGTGCGTCTCGCCTTCCTTGACCGACAGGTCGATATCGGACAAGGCGTGGAGGCCTGCAAAGCTCTTGTGCACGTCGGCAACGTGCAGGACGGTGTTGTCCATGATGCTCTTCTCCTGTGCTCAGGCTTGCGTGGTGGATGCGGCTGCCGCAGATGCGCTCTCGGGTGACTTCTGACCTCGACGGAACAGTCCACCGATACGTCGTACACCTTCCATGATGCCGCCGGGCAGGAAGATGACAACAATCACGAACATCAGGCCAAGCGTCAGGTGCCAGCTCTTGCCAACAAACATGCTGGCAACGCTGACCATGATTTCCTGCAGCCCATCCGGTAATGCTGCGAAGACCTGATTGAGCTGCGTTGTGTTGTAGGCGGAGAAGATGTTCTCGAAGTACTTGATGATGCCCGCGCCGAGCACCGGCCCGATCAATGTGCCTGCACCACCGAGAATGGTCATCAACACGACTTCGCCCGAGGCGGTCCATTGCATCCGCTCAGCGCCTGCCAGCGGATCCGTGACAGCCATGAGACCACCGGCGAGTCCGGCGTACATGCCGGAAATCACGAATACGGCCAAGAGGTAGGGCCGGGTGTTGAAACCCGTGTAGGACATCCGCGTCTGGTTGGACTTGATGGCACGCAACATCGTGCCAAACGGCGACCGGAAGATGCGCAGGGAGATGAAGAAGCCAATGATCAGCACGACAGCACAGAAGTAGAAACCCGGCATTCCGCTCATCTTGATGCCGAACAGGTTGGTCGACGGCAGCGAGCGACCAACAACCTCACCCATGGCGGTATCAATGACACGTGGATCCGACAAGGTGAGCTGCAATCCGCTCTCGCCGTTGGTGATGGGCGTCAACACCGAGTAGGCGAGGTTGTAGGACATCTGAGCAAACGCCAGCGTCAGGATCGAGAAGTAGATGCCGGAACGACGAAGGCTTACAAAGCCGATGACCAGTGCAAAGAGCCCTGCCGTGAGAATGGCAAGACCGATCGCAGGCAGCACGTTCATCGTCAACAGCTTGAAACTCCAGACCGCCGTGTAAGAGCCGACTCCGAGAAAGGCGGCATGCCCAAAGGACAGGTAGCCCGTCAGTCCGAACAACAGATTGAAGCCGATGGCAAACAGGCCGAAAATCGCGAACCGCTGCATCAGGTCCGGGTAGTTGGCGCCGATTGGAGCCAGCCAGATCGGCATCGTCAGCACTACCGCGGAAAACAGCAGAAACAACATCCAGTCGCTGGCAGCAGAAAATTTGAACATGCTTCGAGGTCTCGCTCGGTGTTACGGAATCGGGGATGAAAGCCTGAACGCGATGCGCGTCAGTCTTCCATGACCCCTTTGCGGCCCATCAGGCCCCGCGGCATCGTCAACAGAACCACGACGGCCACCAGATAGATGATGATCTGGTCGATACCCGGAATGATCGACTTGACCTCCGTCATCGACGCGAAGGATTGAAGGATGCCGAGCAGGAAGCCCGCAGCCACTGCACCACCCAAGGATCCCATGCCACCGACAACAACCACGACGAAGGACAACACCAGAAAGTCCATGCCTATGTGATAGTCCGGCGGCAGTATCGGCGTGTACATGACACCAGCAAGCCCGGCACACACGGCCGCCAACGCAAACACGATGGTGAAACGACGCTCGATATCGATACCCAACAGCCCCACGGTTTCGCGATCCTGCATGCCAGCACGTACCACCATGCCGAAAGTGGTGAACCGAAGAAAAGCGAATGCAGCCCCGATGACCAGCAGCGCAAAGGCGAGGTAGATCAGGCGCCACCACGGGTACACGATGTTATCGCCGAGACCGAACCAGGCACCGATGTTGGCCGATGTAGCCACCGCTGCGGGAGCAAGCTGCGGAATCGGGTTGGCTCCATAGAAATGCTTGATGATTTCCTGGAGCACGATGGCGAGGCCGAAGGTCACCAGGATCTGGTCAGCGTGAGCACGCTTGTAGAAGTGGCGAATCAACCCGCGTTCCATGATCCAGCCAATCAACAGCATCACCGGAATGGCCACGATGATGGATAGCGGCACCGAGTAGTCGACGATGATCGGCCCCCAGGTCGGAAACTTGGCTTCGAGGATCGGCACTTCCTTGAATGCGTCAAAGAAGGTGATGCTCTCGTCCTTGACCTTGGTGGACAACGTCAACAGTTGGTTCAATGAAACCGCGCAAAACGCCCCGAGCATGAACAAGGCGCCGTGCGCGAAGTTGACGACGCCAAGCGTGCCAAACGTGAGAGTCAAGCCCAGGGCTATCAGCGCATAGGCACCGCCCTTGTCGAGTCCGTTCAGGATCTGCAGCAGTATCGCGTCCACGGTTTCGGGTCTCGTTAAAGTGTCCGGGCCCCCGGCGCATCTCTCCTGACGCGTATCCAGCAAACGGGCGCGGAGAGGCTCGACGGCGAGCAAACAGTCAAGGAAGGAATCAGCACAACACCATCCTCTCGGGACGATGTCTACGAACGGGGTGCAGCAGACTCGGGGAGTGAACGCTCGTCATTGAAGGGCTCCAGAGGATTCTCCCTTCAGACATTTCGACACGTCACCGGAGATGCTGCCCCGATGAAAACTGGGGGGGACATGCACACCGACCGGAAACGGCCGGCGTGCATGCCCCAGACGCATCAGGCGCCGTTGTTGCAGGTACCGAGATCGCCACCAGCAAACATCGGGTGATCGACCGGGTATTCAACTTGCGAACGTGGCGTAACTTCAACCACTTCCAGAAGGTCGAACTGAGATGAGGGGTTTTCCTTGCCCTTCACGACGAGTACGTCCTTGAAGCACTGGTGATCTTCAGCGCGGTATTCGGTCGGACCGTTACCCATGCCGTCGAACTTGAAGCCTTCGAGGGCTGCACCGACCTGGCACGGCTCAAAGGTACCGGCACGCTCACACGCATCTGCATACAGGAGAGTCTGTACGTAGCAGGTGTGTGCAGCCTGTGACGGCGGGAAGCCGTACTCCTGACCAAAGCTCTTGACGAAAGCCTGGCTGCCTTCATCAGGCAGTGACCAGTGCCAGTTGGTGGATCCGAAGATGCCCTTGACCGCGTCACCAGCACCCTGTGCCATCAGACGTGAGTACAGCGGCACGATGATGACGAAGTCATTACCGTCAACCTGCTTGTCACGCAGACCGAACTGGATGGCCTGGGTCAGCGAGTTCACCATGTCCTTGCCGTAGTGGTTCAGGATCAGGGTGTCAGCGCCGGAGTTCAGAACCGGTGTGATGTACTGGCTGAAGTCACCAGCGCCAACGGGCGTCAGTACGTTCTGCGCGGTTTCCCAACCAATGGCTTCGGTAGAGGTCTGTACGGACTCCTGAGTGGTGTAACCCCAGGTGTAATCAGCGGTCAGGTGGTAGGCGTTACGGTTGTTGCCGTAGGCCTTCTCGAGTACCGGACCCAAAGCCGCGCCGGACATGTACGCGTTGAAGAAGTGACGGAAGCCGTTGGCTTTCTTGTCCTTGCCGGTGGTGTCGTTGGAGTGCGTGAGGCCAGCCATGAAGATGACGCCCGCTTCCTGACACAGGCCCTGTACTGCGATGGCCACACCAGAAGAGGAACCGCCCGTGATCATCAGCGCCTTGTCCTTCTCGATCATGCGCTTGGCAGACGCACGCGCTGCATCGGACTTGGTCTGGGTGTCGCCGGTGACGTACTCGACCTTCTTGCCGAGGATGCCTTCGCCGGTCAACGCACTGGGCTTGAACGTGTTCATCATGCCGCCGTCGCCTTCACCGTTGAGGTGCTTGACAGCCAGCTTGTAGGCGCGAAGTTCATCAGCGCCTTCGTCAGCGTATGCGCCTGACTGCGGCACGTTGAAGCCGAGGGTGACGGTGCCGCTGTCGCCCGGGTTGTTCAGGAAATCCGCACCGTAGGCATGACGCGTGAAGAACATCGGTGCGCCGCCTACTGCTGCCGCGCCCGCGCCGAGCTTGAGTACGTTACGACGGGAGATGTTGTCCGTCGGTTGCTTCTTGTCTGTCATCGTTGAGTAACTCCTCCGGGTGGTACTCGTGGGGCCAATGCAGAACGGGTCGCCCTGCATGGATCTTGATCCGGTGCCTTGTTCCAGGCTCGGCCTTTGTCGGTGGCCGGGTGACGGAAACTCAGGTCCGATAAGGGGGTGTCCTCCAGCTGGCACGGCCCACCCCAAACGTTCTGGGTCAGTATAGAAAAGGTGTCGTGACGAAAGGTCGAATAATTAATCGTCGAAATTTCAATGACTTGACTATCCGCGGCGTAATGTGAGGGGGTACAACAGCTAGCGCCGCCCCAACATTGTTACGAAAGGTAACAAGCACAACGGCCCAACCCGTCAGCGACCGCTGCCGTGACGGATCAGGGCAGATCCTTGCCGAACAGCCAATGATCCAGCACAGCATGAACATCGCCCACGCCTTCGGCCTTGAGGGCCGAAAAATCCTGCAAGGTAGCCTCTACCCCGGCATCAGCCAGCTGCCCCTGCACCCCCGCCACCGCACGGCCGCGGGCGGAGCGGGCGATCTTGTCACCCTTGGTCAGCAGCACGTGCAGCCCGATATCGGCCGCCTGCTGGATCTCCAGCAATTGCCAATCGACCGGCTGGAGGGGATGTCGGATATCCATCACGACGATCAGACCGACCAACGGTTCGCGCCCCAGCAGGTATTCGGTCATTGATCGCTGCCACGCCTGCTGTTTGCCGCGTGACACCTGGGCATAGCCGTAACCGGGAAGATCGACCAGGTAGCGATCCTCCGTCACGGCAAAGTGATTGATCAGCTGGGTACGGCCTGGCGTGCGGCTGGTGCGCGCCAGCTTGCCATTGCGGGTAAGCGTATTGATGGCGCTCGACTTGCCCGCGTTGGACCGCCCTGCAAAGGCGACTTCCGCGACGGTTTCCGGGCACTGGTCCGGAAACTCGGCGCTGCTGACGAATCGCGTACCAAAGTAGGCAGTGTTCATGGGGTTCTGGTGGTCTGTCCAGTTGAATATTGGCGCGACAGACAGAGCTTTCACCGCACTTCATGCGTAGAAGGTACACGCCAGCCGAGCAGGGTTATACACTCCCCTGCTGCGACGCGTGCGCCGCTCGCTTCATTCGGCAGGCGCACCTCTCACCCAGGCACCTCTCCAAGACTTCGCCATGACCCGTTTCATCACCATCCTTTCCATCGCAACGCGCACTGGCTTCATCCTGAGCGCGGCATTGTTAGCCCTTGGCACTGCCAACGCTGCTGGCGATGCTGCCGCTGGCCAGGCCAAATCGGCGGTGTGCGCGGCCTGCCACGGCGCGGACGGCAAGGCGCTGGTCCCCAACTACCCGAACCTTGCCGGGCAGCACGCGTCCTACATCAGCAAGCAGCTCACCGATTATCGCGACGGCAACCGGGTCAATGCGCTGATGACCGGCCAGGCAGCCAACCTGACCGACGAGGATATCCTCGACCTTGCGGCGTACTACAGCAGCATGGATCCCATTCCGGGCGTCGCGGTGGAAGAAAACCTTGCTCTCGGAGAATCCATCTACCGCGGTGGCATCACCAGCGAAGGCGTGGCTGCCTGCATCGCTTGTCACGGTCCGGCGGGCGAAGGCAACCCGGCAGCGGCCTATCCGTTGCTCGCGGGCCAGAACGTGCAGTACACCATCGATCAGCTCACACTTTGGCGAGCGGGCGAGCGCAGCAACGACCCGAACAACATGATGAGCTCGCTGTCGCATCGCCTGACTGACACGGAAATTGCAGCAGTGGCCAATTACATTCAGGGACTGTACAGCGCAGCCAATTGATTCTGGCTGGCACTCCCACTGACCGGAATACAACGCATATGTCAGGTATCACTCGTCGTGGCGCTCTCGCACTGGCGGCCACCGCGCTTGCGGGCCTCGCCACGTTTCCGTACACCGCGTTTGCACAGGCTGTTGGCTACACACCCATCGACACTCCGGTCAGCACGGCCACACCCGACAAGGTCGAGGTTCTCGAATTCTTCTGGCTTGGCTGCCCGCATTGCTACAACTTCGAGCCGGCCGTTCTTGGCTGGAAGGAAGACATGCCCGAGTACGTGGCCTTCGTGCGCGAAGCCCCACCGCTCAACCCCAGCTGGGAGCCGCACTCTCGTGGCTTTTATGCCGCGCGCATTCTCGGGCTGGAAGAGCCCTTCGTGCAGGCAATGTTCGAGGCTATCCATGAGGATCGCCAGAACATGCGCAAGCCCGATGATATCGCCGAGCTCGCCGCCGGCCTCGGCGCAGACAAGGAACAGTTCCTGAAGACGATGAAATCTTTTTCGGTGGAAACGGCAATGCGTCGATCAGTGCAGCTCGCGATGGGTGCCGGCATCAACGCCGTGCCGTCGGTCATGATCAACGGCAAGTACATCACCAGCGGCTCTCAGGCGGGTGGCAATGACGGGATGATTCGGGTCATCGAGCAAATGACCGAAGTCGAAAAGGAGGCCATGGGCCTCTAGGTCAGACGTCCTTGCCTTTACCCGTATGAGGGGTGCGTCTCTCGATACAGGGCAGGTTCCTTGAGGCGCCCTCAGTCCTTTAGCGCGTCGTCAATTTCAGCAACCGGAAAGCCCTCGAGAAAGCGGCGTACCTCGGACTTCGAAGCGTTATCGGATTGCACACTCATCACGCCGCCGTGTCGCAACTCGATCAGGAAGTGCACCTCTTCGTCGGCGCTTGAAGTCATGTCGATTACCGTTCGGCGCTGGACCCGAAAGCGAGCATCAGCCGTCGCACCCAGGCTGGCGCCCAAGCTCGCTCCAAGTTGCGCCAGCGCCGCCAGACCACTGCCCGCGGCACCGGTTGTAATCGACACCTCGATGGATTGATCGGCACGGGTGTAGCTACGCGCCAGCAAGGTCATGCCCATGGCGCTCTGATTGTCCAGCTCTCCACCCAGCCACTCGCCCTGGCTGTCAGGAAATACGGCAAGGGCAGCATCACGGCGAATCTGTTCGAGCACATCGAGGCACCAGCGAGCCTCTTCGATCGCTACATCAACATCGCCGTCTGCAGCAAGATCTGCCGCGTCGCGACACGCTGCAACCGCCTCTTCGGTGCTGGTGCTCTGAGCCATGACGGTGCCGCTGACGCCCAGCAGAACGGCTCCCGCGAGGGCGCATGAGCGCAACATGTTGCACCCCGCCCCCATCAAGCCAAGCCTTGCAATCAGCGAAGCATCCTGCCCGCATGTATTCGATGAATTCACGTTCATTCCTCTGTGATGAGCGGGTCCGATTGTCCCTGCGCGATATCCACGATCACAGGCTGGTGTTGAATCCGGTAGTGCTCATTCATTGTGCTGACGTTCAGGAAGCGGATGCCATCACGAATCACTTCACCGCGTCCCTCGTGTATGTGACCGAACAGGTGCACCTGCGGGCGAATCTGATCAACGAATCGCAACAAGGAAGGACAGCCCGTGTTCTCGGTTGTGCCGTTTGCTCGCTCGACCTCATCCATTACCCCGAACGGCGGGCCGTGCGTGACGAGCACATCCGTGTCAGAGGGAATCTTGCGCCAATGCCTTTCGATGTCTTCGCCCGGATCGCGCATGAAGCTCCAGTCATGAAAGCGAGGCGTGATGGGCGAACCCCATAGACCGACACCTTCGATGGTGATTCCACTGTCGTTCAGCCAGACGACGCCGGCAGCTTCTGCACGCTGACGCGCCTCTTCGGGCGCGTGTTCAAGACAGGTGTCGTGATTACCCGCGACAAACAGCTTGTGGCGATGTGGCTGCGACCCGAACCAGGCCAGGAACGCATCATAGCCATCGAGTGTTCCGTGTGCGGTGAGATCTCCAGCGTGCACGAGCACATCACCCTGCGGCACGGTCACGCCCGCATGGTCTCCGTGAGTGTCGCTTATGCAGACTAACCTCATGCTCTACGGATTTCTGTTTTGCATTGCTGCCAGATCATCGCCACCAATCGTGACTTCGACGCGCGCAAGCCCGACGAAGGTACGACGATACTCGCGTTCGGCCGGCCAGGCGATACCGGGCCACAATTCCACGAACAACCACGGCCGCCACACGTTCTTGCGATAACGTAATCGAAACTCGGCTCCGCGATATCGGTCGCTCACGCCCTCGTCGAGTTCCGTGACGTACTTCCCGATCGCCTCGATTGCCAGCGCCGTCTTCAGACCCAGGTCAAGATACACCCCCAGGGTCTGATTGATGACGGCGCCGTTTCGGGTCGCCCGCCAGTCGATGGTGGTCGACGAGCGGAAAAAACGGGTTTGCGGATCATCCAGAGGCCCGAACTGGCGCGTCAGGTCGATACGGACGCGATCTTCATAGCCGGAACGGGAATAGTAGTAATACCGATTACCCAGACGCATCTGCCAGCGGTCGGTCAACTGCTTTCGATACTGGGCATTGATTCGACCAAATATCTGCAGTGCACTCTCTCGCTGGCGCGCACCGACGTCGAAATCGACATCGACCGCGCCTGCCAGCCGTCGGGCAAAACGCAGTGCAAACGACAATGACTGATCATCGTCGCCCACAATCCGCTCCACCTCATTGCTGCCGCTGTCTTCGTCATCCTCGGTACTCAGTAGCAAGCGAAACCGTTGCTCGGCCCTCGGCAGTACCACACGCAGCTTGACCGTCGGGTCCAGCTCGAAGTCGCCATCGGAATTTCTGGCCGCGTCCGCGCGAATGCGCATGAAACTCGTGTTCGGTTCGTCGCTGACCTGATCGCCGGCAAAAAAATCATCCAGCTGAAACATGAACGCGCCGAACTGTTCTGTCGCGCCCTGCTGTGCACGGTCAACGATGGCTCCAACAGAGTCGAGTACCGTCGGCTTCTGCGCACCCGGCCCGACCGGCGGTGGCGATACCACACCATCATCGACCTCACGGGTATCGACAGAGCTCGGCACCTGCGCCTTGTCGATATAGGCAGTGCCTGGCGGCGCTTCGGGACGGACCGCGCCACAACCTGACAGCAGCACACAACTGCAGAGCACCTGCACGATCCAGCCTTTGACCTGCCAGCACATGCGAGTCAGTCAGATGCTCGAAACGCTATCGATCGCGGACAGCAAGCGCTGCATGTCCTCGTCGGTTCCGATGGAGATTCGGAGCCACTCATCGATACCCGGTGTTGACCAGTGACGCACCAGAATGCCCGCTTCGGCAAGGCGACCGGCAAGGTCAGCGGCATTGCCCTCGGGCGGACGTGCAAACACGAAGTTCGCCGCCGACTGCAACACCGAGTAACCGCGGGCTTCGAGCGCCTGAGAAAATCCGGTTCGCGTGGCGATAATTCGAGCCACTGCATCACGGTAGGCGTCTTCGTCTTTCAAGGAGGCGATGCCGGCCGCTTCCGCGAGCACGTCAACAGGGTAGGAGTTGAAGGAATTCTTGACCCGGCGCAAGCCATCGATGAGCTCAGGATTGGCGATCGCGTACCCGAGCCGTAGCCCGGCCAGCGAACGCCCTTTCGAGAAAGTACGACTGACCATGACGTTCGGACAGCGCCGGCACAGCGCAATAGCTGACTCCGCGCCGAAGTCTGCATAGGCCTCGTCCACCAGCACCACACCTGCGTGTTGTCTGGCCAGGGCTTCGATGGCGTCTAGCGCAACCGCTCGTCCAGTCGGCGCATTGGGATTCGGGAAGATGATGCCACCGGCCTGAGCATCGCCAGATACCTTGAATCCATCCAGCGCGAGGCAGAAGTCATCGTCCAGAGCGAGCGACCGGGCCTCGACCTCGTACAGACCGCAGTACACGGGATAGAAGCTGTAACTCGGCACCGGAAATTGCACGGCACCTCGGCCACGGAAAAAAGCCTGAAACGACAGCGCAAGAATCTCATCGGAGCCGTTGCCAACGAATACATGATCGGCAGGGACATCGTGGTATGCGCCGATGGCCTCGCGCAGCGCATCGGATTCAGGTGTGGGGTAGCGCCTCAGCGCCTGCCCCTCAACATTGGCCACGGCCGCCAGTACTCGCTCCGACGGCGGGTAGGGATTTTCGTTGGTGTTGAGCTTGACAATATTCTTGTCTGCCCGCTGCTCACCGGGCACATAAGGGGTAAGCCGATGCACCGCCGGACTCCACAATGCGCTCATACCGTGTTCGTGCCCGCGAACACACCCCTGAGCGGCTTGTGGAAGAGCTTTTCTGCTGGACTCATAAAAATGATCTGCGCGGACCGCACGACCTGTTGCATTTGTCCATTAATATCGGACCGATGACATCAGGCAATCACTACGACTACGTCATTGTCGGCGCCGGATCCGCGGGCTGCGTGTTGGCGAACCGCCTGAGCGCAGATGGTACTACACGGGTCGCGCTACTCGAGGCCGGTGGTCGGGATACCAATCCCTGGATCCACGTGCCGGTGGGCTACTTCAAGACCATCCACAACCCCAACACGGACTGGTGCTACGTCACCGAACCGGATCCGGGACTTGGCGGACGTCAGCTCAAGTGGCCGCGGGGAAAAGTACTGGGCGGGTCCAGCAGCATCAACGGCCTGCTATACGTACGCGGCCAACGTGAGGACTATGACCGCTGGGCCGAGCTGGGCTGCGAGGGCTGGAGCTATCAGGATGTACTGCCCTACTTCCGCCGCGCAGAAAACCAGACGCGAGGGGAGGATGAATACCACGGTGTCGATGGACCCCTACGCGTCAGCAACATGAGTTTTGTGCGCCCCATCTGCGACGACTTCATCGCCGGCGTCGAGGCTACCGGTACACCGCGCAACGACGACATCAACGGCGAAGAGCAGGAAGGCGTGGGTTACTACCAGCTCACGGCGCACAAGGGTCGGCGCTGCAGTAGTGCCGTCGCCTACCTCAAGCCTGCCCGTGCCCGGCCCAACCTCGACATCATCACCAAGGCCATGGTGCATCGCATCGTCTGTGAGAATGGCAAGGCGGTTGCAGTCGATTTCGAACGAAAGGGGCGGCGACAACAGATCCACGCCGATGCAGAGATCGTGCTGTGCGCCGGCGCCATAGGCTCGCCACAACTCCTCGAACTCTCGGGAATCGGCGATGCAGAACTTCTGAAGAGTCACGGGATACCGTGCGTCGCAGATCGCCCGGCCGTGGGTGAAAACCTGCAGGATCATCTTCAGCTTCGCGCTGTGTTCAAGACCGTACTGCCCGTCACTCTCAATGACGAACTGAGCAATCCCTTGCAGAAGCTGAAAGCCGGACTGCAGTATCTGTTGACGCGAACCGGCCCCTTGAGCATGGCTGCCAGCCAGGTGTACGCCTTTTCTCGCACACGTCTGTCGAATCGGCGGCCGGATATCCAATACCACTTTCAGCCGCTGTCGGCAGATTCACCAGGCGAAGGCCTGCATCCGTTTTCTGCCATCACAGCATCGGTATGCCAACTGCGCCCGGAAAGCCGGGGCCACATTCATATCAAGTCGGCTGATGCCGATGTGCACCCGGTCATCACCCCGAACTACCTGTCCACTGAACTCGATTGTCAAACGGCGGTCGAGGCCCTGCGCCATGTACGCCAGGTCATGGCATCAGGCCCCATGCAGGCACACATCAAGGAAACCCTGCTACCGGACCCTGCCGCCGAGGACGACGACGCGCTGCTCCTGGAGGCCCGTCGAATCGCCAATACGATATACCACCCGGCAGGCACCTGTCGCATGGGGGCCGACGCGGACTCGGTGCTGGATCCACGGCTGCGTGTTCGCGGTGTCGAGCGTTTGCGAGTTGTCGACGCCTCGGTCATGCCTGAAATCGTCTCTGGCAACACCAATGCCCCCACCATCATGATTGCCGAACGCGCAGCAGATCTGATCAAGGAAGACGCGCCTGAGCTTCAGGCCGCGACACGCTCAGCATGAGTCCATTTGATCGCATCATCGAGACCGCCCGCGTCCACAAGCGACGTATCGTCCTGCCGGAAGCAAGCGACGCGCGCATATTGACCGCGGCGGCGCGGATTGTTGCCGATGAGCTCGCTGTGCCAATACTGCTCGGCGACCCTGACACCATCAAGGCTGACATGCAGCAGCTGGGTCTGTCAGTCGATGGTATCGAGCTGCACGACTGCACCGATGCAGCATCTCGTGAGCGCTACGTGGACCTGCTTGTCGAACTCGGCGCGGCAAGAGGGATGACCCCAGAGCGAGCCCAACAAGCCATGCAGATCAATGCCGCCTACGGCTGCCTGATGGTTCGCGAGGGTCTTGCCGATGGCTGTGTGGCAGGCGCCATAACATCCACGGCTGACGTCGTACGCAGTGCGCGCCGCGCCATACCGCAGCGACCCGATGCCGCGATCATTTCAAGTTTCTTCATCATGGTGTTTGAACCCGCTCATGAGCTTGGCGAGGTGTTCATGACCGCCGACTGCGGGCTCGTCATTGAACCGGACGCAGCGCAGCTCGCAGCCATCGCCACGGCCACCGGGGACACCATGGAGACGCTGCTTGGTATGGAGCCGCATGTGGCGATGTTGTCTTTCTCCACCTCCCGAAGCGCCAAGCATGCACGCGTCAGCAAGGTGGTAGAAGCGACTGCACTGGCCCGCCAGGAACGCCCGTCGCGGCGCATCCTCGGCGATGTCCAGCTCGACGCCGCGGTCATTCCAGACATACTCGAGCGCAAGGCTCCCGACGAGCCCCAGGGGCCTGCAGCCAATGTGCTCGTGTTCCCGGATCTCGATGCCGGCAACATCGGTTACAAGTTGCTGCAACGCTTTGCTGGCGCGCGCGCCATCGGCCCGATACTGCAAGGGCTGACACGACCGGTCAATGACCTTAGCCGGGGTTGCAGTGTTGACGACATCGTGGACATCGTGACGGTAACGGCGGCTCAGGTCGCTACCTCGGAGTAACGACTGCCGACTAGCTACGTCCTGCGGTCAAACACAAGCAGGTGTCACCACTGAGCAACAGGATCTGCGCGCCGCGTTGACGCACGGCCCACGGCGCGACCACATCGGAATCCGATACCACAGTCTCGGGCGTTGCCCGCAAGCGCCAGCGCCCCGTGTGCTGTTCAATCAGGGGTATCACGTCGGCTCCCTCTGCCGCCTTGAGCCAGTCAACCGGGCAATGCCCGATGAGATGGACAAGATCGTTCACCCGTTGTCCATCGAGCGTGTCGAGTGGAAATGTCCTGGCGATACCCGCATCGTCCAGCGCACGGGCATAGGGCGTGGGTGACTCCAGCGGTTGCGTAACCCCGGCCGTCGGGTCCTGCTGCAACAGCTTGATCGCTTTGTGCAGCAGAGGAACGCCGTGCTCACCCTCAAGATGTTCGAGCAAGGCTTCACGGCTGATGCTGTGCGGGCGTGCGACATCGGTCTGTGCCAGCAGATCCCCCTTGTCCGCGCCGGCGGCCAATCGATGCACGCTCACCCCCATGCGTTCGACACCTGCCGCTACCTGCCACACGAGAGGGTTGGCACCTCGCCAGTCAGGCAAGAGCGACGGATGCAAGTTGATGCCTCCGTAGGGCACGCTCTCCAGCACACTCATCGGAACCATCGCGCAACCTGACGTAACAACAAGATCGCAGCGCCATTGGGCAAGCGTGTCCAACAGCACCTGCGGGTGACGCGTGTCGCACTCGCGATAGGAGAGCTGCTGCCCATCCGCAAGATGAGCCAGCGACGCCCAACGACGCGAGCGCACGGTGCAGATGAGCTTGCGCGCCCAAGCATGTTCGCGCCAACCACCTATCCTCTGACGCAAGGATCGTGGGCGGTCTGTCGCTTGCAGGCGATCCCAATGCACGATACCTACGGGCTGCTCTGGAAAATCGGCAAACCGATGCGCTACAGGCCGAAGGCCGGTCGTTATCAGGACGATGCGCATGGTTTCCCCGTGTCGATCAAGCAGCCGCAGAACATGCCGCTAACCGTTAATTCGCAGAAGGGTGTCAACACTGTCAATGCCCACGGCGTTGAAAATCGAGTTCTACTCACCTGGAAGGCTGAACGGCGCAGTCAGTCAAGCCGTTGACGCGCATCCTGTCTCGACAGGGTCCGCGTTCACGACATCCCCGGACTGGGCAGCCGCTATCCATCGATGCCTGGCTGCCGAGACGCTGAGGCTGGCGAGTGTGACACGCGAGAATATCGAAATCGCACGATTGCCACTGACCCGCACGTCGCGCGGCGTGACCGGACTGCCACGCCACCCTCACCTGTCACTCGCCGATGTTGCCTGGCACAAGGATCTGGCACCCCGAGACGGCTCCCGGGTCATCGATCAGGTACTCGAATCCGCAGGCGCCTATGCCGGATTCCGGGCTGCCAACGTGCCAGACGACTCACCACTCGTTGCCGCCGCGCGTCAGGAGGGCCCCGATGCCGAGCGCTGGAATCTGAAACCGGCAGGTGAGACGGCCTGGTTCGACATGGACGCAGAGACGGTGGTACCCGGGTCCCTGCGCAGAAACATCTCGCGATTGCGACGCAAACTCGACCAGGAGGGCGACGTACAGACCGTGTGCGACTGGCAGAGCGATGCCGAGACGCGGAACACCGCCTTCGCCGAGTTTCTGGAGCTCGAAGCCTCGGGCTGGAAAGGCGCGAACGGCACGGGTTCCGCCATCTCGGCAGACAAGGCCCTCACCGGCTTCTATCAACAGCTGCTGAGTCCCGAAACAGGGAGCTTCACGCCGGTCATCCATCGACTGAAGTTCAACGAGAAGACCATCGCGGCGCAGTACGGCCTGATCACCGGGAGCACTTTGAGCCTGTTGAAGGTCGCCTATGATGAGACCTACGCGAAGTTCTCACCCGGGTCGCTGTTGCTGAGCGATGTTCTGGGCGCAGCGCCCGAGCACGGTCTTGAGCGCGTGTCGCTGGTGACCTCCCCCGCCTGGTCCAAGCGATGGCACCCGAACACGCAACCGATCTGGCATGTGACTCGCTACGCAAGCGGGGTGGGAGGGCAAGCACTTCGTCGCTGGGACACCAGTCGCGCTCGTCTCAAGCACCTCATCCGCCCAGCAGGGACTGACGCATGATCATCCTCGGTATCAACCATTGGTTTCACGATTCAAGCGCCTGCCTGCTGATTGACGGCAAGCTGAGTATCGCGCTGGAAGAAGAACGCTTCAGCCGCGACAAGCACACCCGCGCCTTCCCTGAGCAGGCCGTAAGAGAGTGCCTGCGTTTCGCAGGCATCACGGCCAACGATGTCGACCATGTGGCGGTGTCGATCAAACCCATGCACCGTTGGGCTCAGAAGTCCCTGTACGCCTTGCGCGCTCCCCACAAGGCAATGCCCTTCCTGCGCCACGAGCTCGTGAATGGCCTCATGAAGCAACGCCGGTTTCGTCGATGGGTCAATGACACCTGGCCCGACACCTCACAGCGCCCGCAGGTGCATGCGATCGAGCATCACCGCACTCACGCCGCTGGCACGTTCTATTGCTCACCGTATGAACACGCCGCGATCATGGGACTGGACGGTTCCGGCGAGTGGGCCTCCAGCTGGTTGGGTGAAGGTCAGGGCAACACCGTTACCCATTTTCACTCCAGCGAATTTCCACACTCTCTCGGCTCGGTGTACGAGGCGGTTACCGAGTTCTGCGGTTTTCGGCCCAACTATGACGAGGGCAAGACGATGGGCCTCGCACCGCTCGGCGATGCGAGCAAGCACATCGAGGCCGCTCGCCACTGTGTGCATGTCGACGATGACGGAGGCATCCAGGTTGATCTCTCGTACTTCGACTATCAGTTCTGGGGCTATCGCCGCTGCAGTGAACGCTTTACCGACACCTTCGGGACTCCACGTCCCCGCGATGGCGAGTTCGAGGACCATCACGCCGATGTTGCGGCAGCCTTTCAGCAGGTGCTCGAAGAGTGCGCGCTAAAGATGGCCCGGGTGCTGCGCGAGCGCACATCAGCCCGGCATCTGGTCATCGCCGGCGGCGTTGCGCTGAACAGCGTCATGAACGGCCGCCTGTTGCGCGAGGCAGGCTTTGATGACGTGTACATCATGCCCGCGGCGGGAGACAACGGCACCTCCATCGGTGCTGCACTCGCGCTGTACAACGGCGATCTCGGGCATCCCCGCGTCTGGGTTCACGACGATCCCTACGTTGGCAACAGCTACTCCGATGAAGACATCGAGGCCTTGCTGATCGGCGCGAAACTGCCCTACCGAAAATCCGAAAACATCAGCGAGGATGCAGCTGCCCTGTTGGAAGCAGGTCATATCATCGGCTGGTTTCAGGGGCGTATGGAGATCGGTCCACGGGCGCTCGGTGCGCGAAGCATTCTTGCCAATCCGGCCTTCCCGGACATGAAGGACAAGATCAACTCGGAGGTAAAGTTTCGAGAGGCCTACCGACCGTTCGCGCCCTCCGCCATCAAGGAGCAAGCCGCTGAGTTCTTCGACATATCCGTAGAGGCGCCGTTCATGTTGAAGGTCTGCGATGTGCGCAAGGACAAGCGTGACCTGATGCCAGCGATCACCCACGTCGATGGGAGTGCACGCTTGCAAACCGTGTCCAGGGACACCGCTCCTCTCTACCATGAGTTGATCACGGAACTCGGTCGGCGAACAGGTGTACCCGTTGTGCTGAACACCAGCTTCAATATTCAGGGCGAGCCTGTTGTCGAATCGCCCCGGGATGCCGTACGCTGTTTTTATTCGAACGGACTTGACTATCTTGTGATTGGCTCGTTCATCGTCGGCAAACGCAACGTCGGAAACCTCGTCGCCAAAGCAGCTTGAACCATGCCTCGTCGCTCTCGTCTTTCCATGTTCCCGGTGTTCCTCGCACCCTTGATCGCTATCGCGACCTGGCCGGTGTTTGTCGCCTGTGCAACCGCCATAGGCTACGTCGGTGGAGAGGCCTGGCAACTGGACGCCTGGGCTGAGGAGCCCAAAAGACGCCTGCTGCAGTTCTTTCTGGATGGCTGGACCCACAGCATCCCGATTGCCATTGGCGTCGGCTTGTTGGCTGCCGTGGACTGGTTGCTGTTGGCGCGCATGCGCTACATCAGTCTGATCGCCGGCATCCTGTTGCCGATAGCCGGGGCAGTAGCTTCGTTCGCGCTCGCCTCCTTCACGCCATGGAATACACCCATGGCATTGTTTCCTACCCTGGTCGCTACTGGCGTAGCGCTCGCGATCATCTACCGCCTGTGTGATGTCGCAAGGCGGGTCATTGATTGAGGCTGGTCACCCTATGAAGATGACCAGGATGCCTACTAGCAATAGCAACATGTGTCGAGGCCTGATCGTAGCCACCTCGGTGGCCTTGTTCTCATTCACCGCAGCAGCTGACGACGCGCTGCTCATCGGTGGTGGCCACGAGCCCTTGCGATCAGAGGGCCAGATCGAACTGAACGTGATATGGGTTCAGGAGATATTGACGAATGCCGGTATCGATGTGACCACCTGGTTCACCGATGGCAATGCACCTGGCTTTGATGTGTACGGCGTTTCTGCCGACAGTGACGCATCCGACTACGCGCCGCTGGCACGTGTGTTTGGAGATCGGTTTCTCGAGGCACGCGAGTACAAGGAAAACGATGTTCAAAATGTAGCTGGCAGTACGGATGTCACCTCACTACTGCCAGCACTCACGGAACGGCTGAATACGGATGATGACCCGGTGCTGCTCGTGTACAACGGGCATGGCAGTCAGTCGTCTGGAGCGGCTTCAGGGGTCACGCTCAATCTCTGGAACAACACCACGCTGAGCGCACGCGAGTTACACGAGAACATCACCGAGCGCACGGCTCCGCTGCGCTGGGTATTCACTCAGTGTTACTCCGGTGGCTTTCACCGTCTGGCCTACGACAACCCGGACGAGGGACTACAGCTGACCGACGCTCGCCGTTGTGGCTTCACTGCAGAATCCGCGTATCAGCTTTCCGAAGGTTGCAGCGCCAGTCTCGATACGGGTGACTACCGCGACTACACCACGTATTTCTTCGCTGCCCTGTCAGGCCGTGGCCGCGACGGTGATGTTCTGGGCGTCAATCCGGATTCCGATGGCGATGGCATCACCACACCACGTGAGGCGCACTTCTACACACTCGCCCATGCCTACAGCAGCGATCTATCTCGCTCGACAAGCGAGGATTACCTCGATGAATGGCAACCCTGGTACCTGCGCTGGTTGCCGCTACGCCCAGAGCTGCCTGACAACGAGTACGCCAAGCTGTACCGCGACACCGCAGCCGTACTGGGCATTCCGCTGAACTTTCGAACGCCCAAGGAAGCCCGCAGTGACATCGACGCACTCAAGCGCGAACTCAGCGCCCTCCAGGAGAAAAGGCGCAGCTTGCACACTGCACAGGATGAGCTGCAAGGCCTCCTGATCCATGAACTCGCATCCCGGTGGCCGCCGCTTCTTGGACCCTATACCGCGGCCTACATCGAGCTGGTCCGCGATGGCTCGCTCGATAACATCGTCGCCACGCTGACATCAAATCCCGATTACACCGACCTGGTGCTCCTGCAGGAAGAGGATGACCAGCTGGATGATCTGATCGTCGAGTCGGAGCGGGCTATAACGCAGCGGCTCAAACTACTGCGGCTGCGTCGTCTTGCGCACCTCGTCGATCAACTCGAACGTCACGGTAGCGATCAGGCAAAAGCCGACTATGCGTCGCTGGTCGGCTGCGAGTCCGAACCCCTGCGCTAGCTACACGCTCAGGCCTGCAATGTGGACACCGACTCCCAGACCGAGGCAGGCTCTTCGCGTCCGACGATCTCGCCACGGGTGTTGGGTATTGCCGGTGTAAACCACTCGGCAAGTCCATACGCCTCGTCAGCGTTTACCAATCCGAGACTCACGAGCACAGCCCCAAGGGCAACGCGCGCCGCGCTGTCCCGACCGTCATCGATTTTCAAGGCGATACCGATACCGGCTTCTGGCAGGCACGCGGTAAAGACGCCATCAGCCCCCACTTTCGCGAATATCCGCGGTGCCAGCTGTTGCATCAGATCGGTATCAAGACGATCGCGACCGGCAACCAGATACGGATGAGCGGTCAACGACTGGTGTATCCGGCTCACTGCATCCCGCCGGGCACCTTGCAAACCACTGACATCGCCAAAGCGCGCCATTGCCGTCGCAACGCGATGCAGCGGCAATGCCAGCGTCGGTATGGCACAGCCGTCATAGCCCCAGGGAAGTTGCGCGACACGTAGCTTGCTGAAAGACTCGACCACCTCGAACCAGCGTTGCTGGGCTACATGATTGTAGAGACGGTAGTTACGCAGCTCGTCCTTGCACACTACGCACGTGGACAACAGGCCCAGGTGTTTGCCGGAACAGTTGTTATGCAGTCGCTCCGGCCCACGCCCCTCTCCGAGAAGCTCGAACGCCGTGGCTTCGTCCATGGGCATGCAAGCACCACACTCCAGGTCGTTGTGGCTGGCACCAAGGCGTTCGAGCCAGTCACGTGCGAGGCCAACGTGAATAGGCTCCCCGTTATGAGACGCGCACGCCATCGCGATATGCCGCTCGTCAAGACCAAACTGCTCCACCGCACCAGACTCGACGAACGGAATCGCCTGCAGGAACTTGATGGCACTACGGGGGAACACGTGCTGGCGGACATCACCGAACTCCAACACGCTTCGGCCCTTGATATCGACAACAGCGACCGCCCCACGGTGACGGCTCTCGATCGCATTTCCACGCCATCGATTGACGAGTACAGGGTTCATCGCCGCGGCACTCCGGATACCTCCGGGTTCACACCGAAATGCCGACCGCGTGCCGCAACTCCTGCAGAAACGGCTGACTCAGCGCTCGTGCTCGCGAGGCTCCGGTAGCCAGTATGGCATCGACTTCTTCAGGGTGAGCCATCAGATGCTCGTAGCGCTCACGAGGCTCGGCAAGCTGCCCATCGAGAAGTTCAAACAGTTGCTGCTTGGCATCTCCCCAGCCGATACCGTCTGCATAGGCCTGCGCCAATGCGGCGGTCTGCTCTGGCGTTGCAAACGCACTGTAGAGCTCGAAGACGGTATTTCCTTCGGTCTCCTTGGGCTCGCCCGGTTCCTGTGAATTGGTCACGATGCGCATCACTGACTTGCGCAGTTTCTTGGCGGACTCGAACAGGGGGATAGTGTTGTCGTAGCTCTTGCTCATTTTCCTGCCGTCGAGCCCGGACAGTACCGCCGTGTCCTCGTCTACCACCGCTTCGGGCAGCACCAGGTGCTCACCGTAGATATGGTTGAAGCGCTGCGCGACATCACGGGTCATCTCCAGATGCTGGACCTGATCACGTCCGACCGGGACATGCGTTGCCTTGAACATCAGGATGTCTGCTGCCATCAGGATCGGGTATCCGAACAACCCCATCGTGACGCCCCGATCCGGGTCCGCCTGATCGCCACCTTGCTCCAGATTGGCTTGTACCAGTGCCTTGTAGGCATGCGCTCGATTCATCAGGCCCTTGGAGGCCAGGCAGGTCAGCATCCATGTGAGCTCCATGATCTCTGGCACGTCGGACTGTCGGTAGAAGGTCACATGATCGACGTTGAGGCCGAGCGCCAGCCAGGACGCAGCAATCTCCTTGCGTGACTGGATCAGGCGAGCGGAGTCCTGATTCTTGATCAGCGCGTGATAGTCGGCCAGAAAGTAGAATCCATCACGGGTGGTGTCGTGGCTGGCCTTCACGGCCGGAAGGATGGCACCTACGTAGTTACCGATATGAGGGGTGCCGGAGGTCGTGATACCGGTCAACCAGGTCTCTCTTGCCATGCGGTTATGGTCTACTCTGTTGATAATTGGAACGAGCCCGCGAAACGAGCTGCTCTCTTGGCTGGCAGTGTACCAATGCCGTCGAGACTTCCATCCAGATCCCGTGTCCCGAACAAAAAAACGTCTTTGCAGCGGTAGCTGCAGATCGGTCGTATTTGCCGCGCTGGCGCTCAGCTGCTCACTTGCCTCGGCGGCGCCGGTGGCCAGCGACCGCCTGATCCTTGTTTCCGATACTGCAGCTTCAGCCCTGGTGCAGCACACCGTCATGACCGACCGTACTCTGGTGTGGCTCACGCTTCCGGCAGCATCAGCGCCCGAGTCCACTCAGGTCAGATTCGGCGGTACGAACAAGACCACCTTTACTGACGCGCTGAGCCGACGACCGGGCCACATCTCGCTGTGGTCCGGCAGCATGTTTGCCCGATATCGGCAAGCGCTCTCCGCGGAGCCTCTCGGAGCGGGTCAATTTCGATTGCGTGTGCCATCGATTCCGCAGTCCCTGAACGCGGATCTCCACGCGCACGAGCAAAACGACATCGAATCCGTACAGACCTGGATTCTTCCCGAGAAGGCAGAACTCGTCGCATGGTCTGTTGACGACCCCGACCCGACGGGTGACTGGACGATCGACGACAATACGATCGCGTGGACCCAACACGGGCTCGCCTCGCATGAGCTGACCATCGACTTCAGCTTGCCACCCACAGCCGACACGACGGACACCATCCCTCCGCCAACATTGACTGCCGCCCTACCCGTCCCTGCAGACATCGACAAGGATGGCGTTCCCGATGAACGGGACATCTGCCTGCAATCCGACACCCGGCATATCGACAGTATTGATGCACTAGGGTGCAGTACGCAATCTCCTCGCATACTCGACGATGTGCGCTTTCGCAGTGGTAGAAGCGCGCTAGACCTGAAGGCGCGTCAGCAATTGGATCGCGCTGCCAAGGCACTACTCGCGCTACCGGACACCCAGTGGGAAATCGCCGGGTTCACCGACAACGATGGAGCCGCGGAGAACAATCGCAGGCTCTCGGCGCGGCGAGCAGAGGCCGTCAGGCACTATCTGCTGCTACGCGGCACACCCGCTGGCCAACTACGCTCGAGAGGCTACGGGGAAGACGCCCCGATTGCCGACAATGCCAGTGCCGAAGGTCGATGGACAAACCGACGCATCGAGCTACGCGAATGGTCCGATACCACAGTGATCAGTGAGTGACGGGCGGACGCGCCTGCTCGAGGCTGCCGATGTACGCGAACAGGGACTTGTGTGCGTCAGGGTCTGCATTCTTGAGCGCGTTGCTGGCGGTGGTAAACCGGGTCACTTGCGCATCATGATCTGCCAGCATCGCGGCGAGACGCTCCGTCTCGATAGCACTGGGTGACAAGCCATAGCGCACGCGCCGGTCATCGATGAGCTGCAGCAATTCATAGTGACGCTGCTTGGTGGCCTGCATGGCGTTGAAGGCCTCGAACGCGGCGACAGCCACACCGGACAGTATGGCGTCCGGACGCTGGAAGCCGGAGGCGTCCCTGGTATCTGATGAATCAGCCATACCCGTAGCCTACTCGAACCCGATCAGAATCAACAGGCTTGGGTACACACGACTCACCCACCTGTCAGGAACAGCGGCCTATCCGGCAATCAGCATCAGGGCAATGATCATCATGGTCAGGCCGATCAGAGCATCAAGCCATCGCCACGCGTTGGGTCGGGCAAACACTGGCTGAAGCAATCGTGCGCCAAAACCCAGCGAAAAGAAAAACACGAACGACGCAAGCACCGCTCCAAGACCAAAGACCAACCGCTCGTCCCCGAAAGCCGTCGATGCAGCACCGAGTAGTATCAAGGTATCGAGATACACGTGCGGATTCAGCCAGGTAAACGCCAGGCAAATCATCAAAACGCGCTGCCATGAGGTCTCGGCACCGCCATCGACTTGCAGCCCTGGCCCCGACGTCATTGCGGAATGAAAGGCACGCAACGCATAGGCGAGCAGAAACAGTGCACCACCGTATCGAAACAGCGGCTCTATCCAGGGGGCAGCACCGACCAGCACCCCAAAGCCTGCAACGCCTGCGGCGATCAGCAATGCGTCACTGAAGGCGCAGGCCGCACAAACAAGCAACACGTGCTCGCCGCGCAAGCCCTGGCGCAGTACAAATGCATTCTGTGCACCGATGGCAAGAATGAGACTGAAGCCCAGCAGCGCTCCTTGCAGGAAAACTTGAACCGAGCTCATTCAGGCGACTTGAGCCAACGCCCATTCACGAAAAGCAACGACTGATTCGTCGTTGGCTTTTGATTCTCGACTGATGATGTAGTACGCACGGTCGAGCTCGACTTTCTTGCGAAAAGGGGTGACCAGTCTACCCGCCTCGATGTCATCGACCGCGATCTGCAGAATACCGAGCGCAACACCTTGCCCATCAATGGCGGCAGCGAGCGCCAACTGCAGACTGTTGAACTTGACGCCTCGCTGTGTATCGATGTTCTGCACATCGACCGCCGCGAGCCAGGTGTCCCAACCCGGCCGCCCTTCGTAGGGTGTCCCATCATGCAGGAGTGTGTGATGAGCCAGATCCTCTGGCTCGCGCAAGGGCTTGTCGTCACGTTCGAGCAATCGCGGGCTACAAAGAGGCACGACATCAGCACTCATCAGCTTGTCGACACGACAACCCGAATACTCGCCGCGACCAAAGCGAATGGCCACATCGATGCCTTCAGCCAGCATCAACTCCTCGGTGAAATCGAGTCGACTGGTCGCAGAATCGATCTGATCGGGGCTTGCATTGAGCCAGAGGTAGATATCGTCGTGCGCCTCGATAAAGCTTTCAAGACGCGGCATCAGCCACCGAGCAGCAAACGAAGGTGCCACCCAGACATTGAGCGTCGAACGGTCCGACTCGCCTTGTAGCAAGCGCACCCCATCGCGCAATCGTGCGAACCCTTCCTGCAAGGGCTCCAGGCCCGACTTGCCGGCATCTGTCAGGGCAAGGCCACGATGCAGCCGGTGGAACAACTTCACGCCGAGCAGATCCTCGAGCGATTTGATCTGTTGACTCACAGCTGCTGGCGTGACGTTGAGCTCGTCAGCAGCTTGCCGAAACGAAAGGTGTCGGGCGGCGGATTCGAATACTCGAAGCGCGTTCAGCGGCAATTGGGAAGGCACGAGACGGGGACTCCATGTGCGCTGTGACACGCATTAGCTGGGCTTGCTTGTCAGGCAAGAAATCGTCGTTTGAAGAGCGCCATCGGCGTTCCTAGGATGATGACCAGTGCAGCGAGTTCTAGCTGTGCCGAATCCTAGCAATAAGGAACTAACTGATATGAAAAACTTTCTCACCAACGCCGCAAGGCGCGTATGCCTGTCCTTGGAGCGTTCCTCTCGCGAGCGCGTTCGCAACGAACTGCTCCGACTGGATCCGCGACTCTTGAACGACGCAGGCCTGTCGCGCACCCTTTTGCATGAAGGTGTGGGCTCCTGGCCATGGCGCCTGACCGACGAGACCGAAGTCCTCCAGGCTGCTCGCCACCAGAAAGCGACCATCAAGGCGCAAAAGCAAGCGATCAAGGAGCTGCAGTCATTGAGCGATCATGAGCTCTCGGATCTTGCCATTACCCGAGGCGATATCGAATACGTCGTACGCAACGGTCGCCGCGACATCGACAACACCGAGGTCGCATACGCGCACGCCGCATGATGTTGATCATACGTAACAGTTGCAGGATGTAAACGGTTCAGTCAGCGCTTCGCAAACAGCATGATGTTGAGTGCAGCGCTGGTTGAGCCGTATCTCCAAGGGCAGCCAATAGAAGCAGCCCGGTGATTTACGGAGCCAGGGACTCCTTGAGTGTCGACAACTTGCGACGCTGACGCGATCTGACCTCCGCGTACAACCCGGGATAACAATCCGGTGGGTACTCATAGCTGGGGTAGTACTTGTCCCAGGTTATTGCCTGACTCAAGGCCCATACACGGCCCTCGGGCTCATCGGCGATAAATCCGTCGAGAGCGGCAGAAAAGACAGTCTCCAGGTCCTTGACCGTGCGACGACTCTTGTCGACGAACTCACGAGGGTTGGCAAGACGACGCAGCAAGGTGCGGCGACGTGCGAGGTCGTACCATTTCAAGGCAGCCTGCAGATCTCCAGCCTCCACCTGCGTCGCTGCCAGATACCACAGGACAATGTCGCCGCAATAAGGCGCAATCGCTTCCAGCGTGGAGGGCATGGTATCCAGCCCCAGATCGGCGATGGTGGGTTGATGCTCGCCCGTCGTGGCGATAGCAGCGAGCGCTGCGTTGCACCGCTCGAGGACCTGCGCAGCCGTCGGGCCACAAGGGACGACGTCGGCCGCGCCGACGGGCAGGGTTGATGCCGCAACGAGACACACGCTACAAACCCAGTGATTGAGCGTCCGAAGGTGGTTCATGAGGATGACGCGCCATTTATTACAAGCGTGGTCAAGAGTACCGCGTCGGGACCACCGAGACACCCTATCGTGTCAAGAGGTGCCCACCATGACGCGCGCCAGCGCCGCTTACGAGACCACGATCACACGCTTCTCATGGGCAGCTTGATGACAGGCTTCGGCGAGCATGAGCGCAGCGACACCATCTTCTCCCGTGGTGGGGGGTGCTGTACCTGAATCAACCGCGTCTACAAACGCCTGAATTTCTGCGCGATAGGCGCCCGCATACCGATCCATGAAGAAATCGACAAGCGGTGCCTTCAGTGAGCCGTACGCAGACGAGATCTCGGTGCGTGACTCGCGCGTATTCTGTGCTGTGACCATACCCTCCGACCCGAGCACTTCAATGCGCTGGTCGTAGCCGTAGCTGGCTCGGCGCGAGCACGTGATCGTGCACTGCTTGCCCGTGTGTGTTTGAAGCAGAATAGTCGCAGTATCAAAGTCCCCTGCCTGCCCGATTGCAGGATCGACCAACACGGATCCGACCGCCTGCACTGTCGCTATCTCGTCCTCGAGCAGCCAGCGAGCCACATCGAGATCATGGATGGCCATGTCACGAAAGAGGCCACCCGAGCGCGCGATATAGTCGAGCGGCGGAGGTGCCGGATCCCGACTGGTCAGATGAACGGTTTCGACCTTGCCAATCCTCCCACCATCAATCGCCTGCTTCAATGCCACGAAGTCGGCATCAAAGCGTCGCTGAAACCCGAGCATCAACAGCCCATTGCACTCGGTGACCACGTCGACACAGGCGGCGGCTCGGGCGACGTCAAGGTCAATCGGTTTCTCGCAAAAGATGGCCTTTGCCGCTCGCGCGAACTGTTCGATCAGATCCGCGTGCATGTCGGTAGGCGTACACACCAGCACAGCATCGACGTCTGGAGATTGTGCAATCTCATCGATGCTACGGACCTCTGCGCCGTGCGTGTCGGCCAGTGACTGCGCAGCCGCAGGCACTGCATCTGCGATCGCGACGATTGTCGCGCCCGGCACCTGTTGTACCGCACGAGCATGGACCTGCCCGATCCGACCGGCACCAAGAATGGCAATTGCGGTCACACGGTACCCCCGAGGGAGCCTTCCAGATCAGCCATGTCCTGACCACCGGCCATCATGTCCTGCAACTCGTTGACATCGACTTCGCCGCGACTGGCCGTGCCGAGCGTCTTGCCCCGATTGAGCACCGTAAAGCGATCTCCGACTGCCATCGCATGGCGCACATTGTGAGTGATGAAAACGACGCCGATACCGCTCTTTCGAACACGATCGATGGTGGCAAGCACATTGGACGTCTGACGCACGCCCAATGCTGAAGTCGGCTCGTCGAGGATCAATACGCGAGCGCCGAAGTAGACGGCTCGTGCAATCGCCACGGTCTGACGTTCACCGCCTGAGAGTGTACCCACGGCCTGGCTGGGTTCACGAAGATTGATTCCCATGCGTGCCATTTCCTGCATAGTGATTTCACCGGCTTTTTCCACATCGAAAAAACGAAAGGGCCACGTACCTCGCAACGGCTCACGACCCATCCAGAAGTTCCGTGTGACGGACATCAACGGGATCATTGCAAGATCCTGATAAACAGTCGCAATACCTGTTTCGATGGCGCTGCGTGCGTTGGCAAAACGCGTGGGCTTGCCGTCCACCAGAATCTCTCCACTGGTCGGCGCATGAACACCCGACATGGTCTTGATGAACGTGGACTTGCCAGCACCGTTGTCACCCAGCAGACAATGGCATTCGCCGGGATAGACACTGACAGTGACACCCGCAAGCGCTATCACACTCCCGAAGTGCTTCTCGATATTGCGCAACTCGACGATCGGAGTTGCGTTGGGGTCGGTTGAATCCATGACTCAGCGCTCCCCGGTAATCAGGCGGCGAATGTAGGTATTCAGGATGACCGCAAGCAGAAGAATGCCGCCAAGAAATACACGGAACAAGGAGCTCTCCACGTTCGCGAAGAACAAGCCTTGTTGCACCACACCAAAGATCAGAGCACCGAGTGCCGCACCAACCACCGAGCCGTAACCGCCAGTCAGCAGTGCGCCTCCGATGACCACAGAGATAATGGCTTCAAACTCCTTGAGCAAGCCTCTATCTGCAGCCGCGGATCCAAATTCCATGACCTGGCAGGTGGCAAATACCGTTGCGCAGAACGCCGTGAACATGAACATAAGAATCTTCACGCGATTGACCGGCACACCGGAGTAGCGGGCAGCCTGGGCGTCGCCACCGGCGGCGTAGATCCAGTTGCCAAAGCGGGTGCGTGTCAGCAGCACATGGGCAAAAACGATCAACACGATCGCCCAGACAATCAACATCGGTATACCTTCGATCACGGGTTGACCGGCACGGTTACCGCGCTCAAAGGTTTCGATCCAGCCGTTCTCCCCCATCCAGGTAAACAGGCCCTTGAATATCTTTCCGCCAAACAAGTTGCCCAACCAGTCGCCTTCTGCCTTCTCCCTGACACCACCAATGATGGTCTTGTTGGTTGTTGAGATGGACAGGAAGATGGTCAGGCCACGCAAGATGTAGAGAAAAGCGAGTGTCACGATGAACGATGGCAAGCCGGTCTTGATCACCAGATACCCGTTCAGCCAGCCGATGGCGAGCGCGACGACAAAGGCTGTGATGATGGCGATCCACATCGGATAACCCCAGGTGACCGACATCAGCGCGATGATCACACCCGAGAAGCCGATCATTGATCCGACCGACAGATCGAACTCACCAGCAATCATCAATAGACAGGCGCCTACGGCAATGATGGCGAACTGCGCCGACACTACTGTCCAGTTCATCACGCCCCGTCCGGAGAACATGCCTGAATCGCTGGCAACGCTGATGAAGAACATGAACACCAGAATGGTGCCGCAAATGGAGCCTAGCTCCGGTCTGATCAACCAGCGCCGGAACGTCGACATTTCGCGGACGCGTTCGTCGTCTGGTGTTGCGGTTTCACTCATGAATCTACTTCCTTCACACTTCTATAAATATCGGGTCGACAAAAAACGGGCAGCGAGGCTGCCCGTAACTGAGTTCACCGTGCCGCGCGCCAACTGATGGCACGCGGCACGTGTCTATTAGCGGTATTCGCCCGCGAATTCCTCGACCTTCTCGAGACCATCAGCGGTCACGAAGCCAGGGCCAGAGTTGATGTTGTTGCCCGGAAGCACACCGAAGCGCTGGTAGTTGGCAAGAACGATGACCGGAAGGTAGGCCTGGAGGAAGGGCTGTTGATCGATGCCCCACTGGATCACACCGTCCTTGATGCCCTGCACGATGTTGTCGCCCAGATCGAACGTTCCGAAGTAGATCTCTCCGTCGAGTCCAAGGTCCTTGACCGCTTCGATGGTCGGATCAGCGGATGTCGGGCCAAGTGTCAGGATGGCATCGGTGTCCGGGTTGGTTTCCAGGTAGGCCATGACCTTGTTCTTGATCTCGGACGGATCCACACCTGAATCCATCATCGAATCACCGAGATCGACTCCCAGCCCGTCGGCGAACCCTGCACATCGCTCTCCTACGATCGGATTAGTAATCACATGATTGACACAAAGGAATGAACCGACTCCATCACGCTTGGCGCGCATGCCCGCTGCCAGGCCTGCATCATATTCAGGCTGACCGACATACATCAGCGCACCGACGTCAGCGGCCTGCTCCGGCGTTCCGGAGTTGATGATGATGACCGGAATGCCTGCATCGACGGCATCCCTGATCGGCTGACTGAGTACATCCGGATCAGCCAGTGTGGTGATGATGCCGTCCGGGGAGGACGCCGCTGCCTGCTCGATGATACGAGCCATGTCGGCGAGATCACCGGTCGGGGGATTGCGGTATTCCACCTCGGCACCCACCTGCTCACCTGCCAGGGTGATGCCGTTCTTGATCGTGTTCCACCAGGAATCCGAATCGGGTGCGTGGCTGACGAGGATGAACTTCTCCCCTTCGGCCTGTGCCGTGCCGACAGCACCACCGAGCGCAAGCGCTGCGGCAGTCGCTATCGCGAGTTTCTTGAACATGGGCTTCATGATTTTCTTCTCTCTCCTCGAGGGTATTGCCCGGCCTGACTGGCCGTGGGTGGTCATGTCACTGAAGTGACAAGTCTTGACTTTGAATCGG
Source organism: uncultured Granulosicoccaceae bacterium (assembly GCA_938006335.1). Lineage (GTDB taxonomy): Bacteria > Pseudomonadota > Gammaproteobacteria > Granulosicoccales > Granulosicoccaceae > Granulosicoccus. The sequence continues at coordinate 33,208 of CALLMF010000025.1, forward strand.
AGTGATTGACTCCGGCTGTTTGAACATTCAACGAACTCGCAAGCCATTCCACACTGGCACTCAGTGCTTCCAGAGCCTGCGTTCTCCCGTGATCCGTCACGGGTAGAGATGGTGAAAAAGATGTAATCGAGATAGGCCCTGCGTAGCCTGTCTGCTGCAACTCGGCGATCTGCTCGAGTGAACCCAGCCGATCGTTAGCATGCGGCAACACGCGATCACTGTCGCGAATTTCGGAAATCGACAGCACCGGGTTGATGACGCTTGAGATGTGCACGAGCCCGGTGTGCTTTGCCAGTCCGCTGGCGTCGCCACCGAGGTGGTGGTGAAAGGTGTCGTGCACCAGGCGAAAACGCTTGCTCTCGTCCAACGACTCGATCGCATCAACCACTTCCTGCTTGGAGCGCAAGGACGAGCGCTCAAACCCCAGCGGCTCGATGAATCCGAGCAGCTTCGCATCGGTGAGCATCGGTCCGAGTTCTCGCAAGGCAAGACGCAGACTGGCCTGGCGCTCGCCATTGCCATGCCCGTATCCGTCGTTGCGCGGCAGTAGCAGGATCCCCTCGGCACCGCAGGCCGTGGCAAGGGTCATCAGTTGAGCGGCAAGCTCCGCGCGCTCGGTGTTCCAATCGTTGAAGGCGCGCAGCTCGGACAGGGCGATGACGCGAATGCCCAGCTTGGACGCGGCTTCGCGCGCCGCTTCTGCAGATTGCAGGGATTGCGGCGACACAGCGGTGCCATCGACACCAGGCAAGCCGTCGAGGCGCAACTCCACGCCGGCACAACCGAGAGACGCGGCCAGCGAAATCACCTCGGGCGCACTCAGGTCCGGAACGGTTATGTGATTCAGCGCAAGGGCTGTCACGACTGCAGAATTCTCCCTGTGGATGACCGGGGCCGACATGTGGCGACGACCGACCGGATTGCGCGGCGAAACAACAGCCGCGATCTGCACTCAGCTTGTCCCTACCGTCACGACACCGTCAACCCTTTTCGGTGGAATGCTGTCAGCGGCGCGAGTTTGCAACTCAGACCAAATGAAAGAAAAACCTCATTGGTGCGATTCATACGGACTCAGGCAGGTGATACACCGCATCCAGAAAGCGCTGCCCGACCGCCCCTCCGTCGCCTGAGACCGCCTGGACCAGCTGCTCCACCAGCGCCTCGGCGAGCCTCTGCAGGGGTGTGGCGATAACCAGCGTCGCATAGCCATCGGCAAGCGCTGCGCGCGACTCCGGCACCAGCTCGTTGATCACCAGAGCGACCTCACCAGGTGCTCGGGCTTCACGCAGGGCGGCGATCGCCCCCTCCATGCCACCGCCCGCGACGTGCATGCCCACCACATCAGGGTGACGCGCGAGCAGATCGAGTGTCGCCTCGTAGGTGAGTTCTCGGGTTTCCAGATTCACCAGCGTATCGAGCACCGAGCAATCTGGCCTGAACTCCCGGTACCAGTTACGAAACCCGGTCTCCCGCAACTCATGGCCGTGCCAGCGATGTCCACCGACGAACACCGCCACCTTGCCCGGCCTGCGTGCGGCGGTTGACGTCATCCAGGCCGCGACGCGCCCGGTCTTGAGATGATTGAGTCCGATGTAGCTGACACGCTCACCCTGGGCAAAATCCGACAATAGGGCGACAGTGGCGATACCTTGGCCCGCGAGCACTCTGACAGCGTCCCCGACCGCCGGATGATTGACCGCTGTTGCAGCGACCGCATCGACTCCCGCGCCAATTGCCAGCAAGCGCTCCGCCAGCACCTCCGGGCGCGTGCTTTCCACGAACTCGACCCGACTGATTCCACGCAGATCATCGCGGTCACGCACCGCCTGCTGTATCGCATCGGACAGTCCGGCGTAGAAGGGCTGATCCTCTCCGCGTAGCACGATGCCGAAGCGTCGCTCCGGCCGATCCGGCAGCAGACGTCGGTCCAGAAGCGCGCTGGCGTGATAACCGATCCGATGGGCGGCTTCAGCGACGCGTCGCGCGGTTGACTCACGTACCGGGGACCGTGCGTTGAGCACCCGATCCACGGTCGCAGCACTGACTCCAGCGGCCGCGGCAACGTCACGGATGGTTGGCCTCGAACTCATTTTATTTCATCGAAATGAGGTAATTTACCTCATTTTGTACCTTATACTCGCCGTCGTGCCACGTATTGCTTGCCAAATCGTGGAATCGCCAGCAGAAGGGTAATGTTGACGTATTGTCGATGCCCGTACACAGCCTCTGTGGGACACTGCCTGCCCGGCCGCTGACCACAATGGAGTCCCATGCGCTGCACTTTCGCCATTTGTCTGCTCTGCCTGATCGCCTCTGGCTGTTCATCGTCGGGCTCCTCCGGGGGCGCGGACTCGGACACCACAGGAGGTAGTCCGGGCACGCCTCTGCTTGAAGACAACGGGAATTCGTCCGGCGAGCCCATCACTACGATCGACGCATCCACAGTTGACGATGTCCTGCTGCGCGTGATCGACGCGCTCAACACCGTCGGGCTCGATGCCCCGCGCCAACGCGCGTTCGTGCTCGCCAATGAACTCCAGGAAACCGGATTGGGTGTCATCGACGGAGCAGCCTCAGGCATGGGCCTTACATTGACTGCGCAAAATCCCCTGACTGACGCCGCAGCCACACCGCAGGTTGCGCAGTTGTTGTATTCCTGCGAGAACGGCGGCTCGCTCGACCAGACACTCACCTACTTTGTTGGTGGCGCCCCGTTTCAGCTGTTGTCGTTCGCGATGAATGACTGCAGCATTGACGATCGCACCTACTCCGGTGCGTATCGCGCGACCGCGGGACCACGTTCCGACGCGGTTGCCGAATTCACCGAATACGTCGACTTTGACGGACAACGCCGCGATTCCATCAACGGCCTCTGGACGAACGCTTATCGCGCTTTTTCGCCTGCGGAGTCGCTGAACTGGGCCAACGCCTCCTACGAGGCAGAAATCGATGGTGAATTCCTGGTGTCGATGACGGACATCACCTGGCAACGCACAGGCCAGGACACGTTCCTGCCGTCAGACGACGGACGCTTCTTTGTCACGGATCTTGATGGGATTGAACGCGAGATTCGATTGATCACCTACGACGCAGACCTGCGATCGTCGTTCAACTACGCGGATGCACTCACCCGCGACGCCGGGCTGAGTGTCAGCGTGCAGCTCGGCTTCAGCTCCGACTATTTTGTCTGGCAAGCCACTGGCGGCAATGATGTACCTGCCTACCCTGTCAGCGACCTCGGTTCACCGCTCGCCACCAAGCCGGGTGCCAACGCCGTTGACGCGCCTGTGCGCCTGGTGGATCAAGCACCGCGTCCGGAACAGGCCCAATGGCAGACGGGCCAACTGACGATCACCGCCAGCGACGGTAGTTCCGTCACGCTGAGACCGAACCCGAACGACCGCTCGCAGGTGTTCGTCGATATCAACAACAGCAACGAATCTGCGACACGCGCCGTCGACAATGGCTACCAGATAGACTGCCCGTCTGTCATCGACGGATGCTGACGCACAACGCAAAGCCACTGCCGTGATCGCGCAGCCGCACTTTCCGGATCATCCCGATCGCAAGGCAATGCAGGACGAGGTGCACGCTCGTCCGCCGCTCATCATCACGGCAGAACGTTCAGAGGTCTGGCATTGGGTACTCGCACAAGACGATGAGTCGGCCGTGTGGCCTGAGCAGATTCAGGCAGACAAGCGCCACCAGGTCGTCGACCTCGATGGCGGCCTGTTGCGCGTTGAGCGCCACACCGAATTCGTTGCCCTGACCTACTGCGGGGATGCGAGCCCAGCCCAGCATGTATGTGACGTCATCGCCGCCTGCCCCGGCAAATTGCTCACCGGTGTGCGCGTCATTCTGTCACCCGACGTCACCGCTCCCACGCATCAACAGAGCGTGGGCACCACCGTCTTTCACGGACCTTCATCCATCGATGGCATCACGGTAGAAACCGACTTCCGTGTGCGCGACAACGGCATGATCGAATACGCGCTGAGCGGCCCCTTTGATGACGGCACCGCAAGAGGAAGGCTCGTCAAGCTCATTCTGGACCTCGATACCTATCGGATCGCAGCGTTGCTCAGCTTGCCGCTGGTGCGTGAGTCGATGCCGCAGCTGCAACGCCTCGAGCACTCTGCCCAGGCCGCCACTCAGGAGCTCTCGCAGAGCGCTGATGCCGACCTCGGAGACAACATCAACACCTTGTCCAGCATTCTCTCTGAAGTGGGTGCACTGCAGGAGACGGTTCGCTTTCGGCTTGCCGCCAGCCGTGCCTACTACGACCTTGTGCAAGCGCGCCTGTCACGCCTCGCCGAGCAACCGATAGGCCAGCAGCAGACACTGGAGGGCTTTGTCGATTTCCGACTGACACCCGCGATCAAGACGATCAATGCCTTCGAACGTCGATTGAACGAGCTATCCACCAATGTGCACTCGTCCATGGCCCTGGCTCGCACACGGCTGGACCTGATTGCGCAACACCAGAATCAGTCACTGCTGCGCAGCATGGATCGACGCGCACGACAGCAGGTGAAACTGTCGCAAGCGGTTGAAGGCCTGTCTACTGCGGCGATTACCTACTACGCCGTAGGCCTTCTGTCCTACCTGCTGAAGGGCCTACCGCCATCACTCATCAACGAGCGAGTGGCGATAGCCGTTGCCGTGCCAATCATTGCCGTCGTGGTATGGACGCTGACGCGACGTGCCAGTCGTCAGTTCAAACGCCTCGACGACGAGTAGATCAACTGGACAGACCACAGCTCACAGCTTGACGCGACGTCCGTCCGCCTTGGCGGACTTTGCTGCGGCATGCACCGCCTTTACCATCGAGATGCCGTCGCTGACCGTGGGCAATCGTGCGGCTGCCCGCTTGTTACCACCGAGCGCCAGATCAAGATCGCGATACACGTTGGCAAATGCCGACACCATGCCCTCAGGGTGGCCCACGGCAATGCGTGTGGAATCCACGGTATCCTTGGACAGACCGGCTGATCCCCGCTCGAGTACCTGGGTTGGCTTGTTCAGGGCGGTGTACAGCAATTGGTTCGGATGCTCCTGCGCCCAGGCCACGCCGCCTTTCTCGCCAAAGACCTGCAAGGTCAGCCCGTGCTGATGGCCGATGGCGACAGCGCTCGACCACAAACGGCAGGTCGTGCCGCCGTCCATGAGCACCTGCACGGATGCGTCGTCTTCAAGTTCGCGTGATTCGATAGTCGATAGAAAGTGCGCGGATAGACTTTCGCAACGCTGACCCAGCACCCACTCCGCCATTTGCAGGGCATGAATGCCGCAGTCGGCAAGTACGGATGACACGCCCGCCTGTTGCGGATCGTAACGCCACCGGACACGTGGGTTGTCTGCATCGGCTGCGTCGGAGTGGTGGCCATGAGCAAACTCGGCCACGACCAAGCGGATGGCGCCGAGCTTGCCACTTGACACCATGGCTCGCGCCTCGCGCACCATCGGGTATCCGGTGTAACCGAAGTTGACCGCCAGCATGCGTTGCTTCCTGGTCGCGAGCTTTTCCAGCGCCAGTGCTTCCTTGACCGTCATCGTCAGCGGCTTTTCACACAGGACATGGATACCGGCTTCAAGAAACGCCTTGACGATCTCGTAGTGCGTGTTGTTTGGAGTCGCGACCGTGACCAGCTCGATGGGGTCTTTTCTACCTCTCTCTCCTTCGAGCATCTCCTGCCAGCTACCGTAGGCGCGATCCTTGTCTACCCCGAGTGATCGCGCATAGGCAGCGCCGGCTTTCGGGTCGATGTCCAGCGCGCCCGCGCGCAGGCTGAACGCACCATCCATGGTCGCACCGATGCGATGAGCACCACCAATCTGACTGCCTTTACCACCACCAACGAGTCCCCACGAACGTACCTTCATGACGACACCTCTGCAGCAAGCCCGACCTTGCACAGAAAATCATGATTGGCACGCGCATCATCAACCGGAGATGCGGCAGCCTGGGGGTCGCAATCCTGCTCTACGGTTCCCCAGCCCGAATACCCATGCGAGGCAAGCGCATCACGAAATCCAGGAAAATCGACCACGCCATCACCCAGGTTGCAGAACAGCCCTTGCGCACAGGCATCGTAGAAACCGATGCGGTCATCGACGACTCGCTTGCGCGTAGCGTCATCCACATCCTTGAAATGCACATACGGCGCGCGCGCGTGATAGGTATTGAACAAGGCTACCGGATCGGTACCCGCATACTCGCAATGACCGGTGTCAATGCACAAGCCGAGCAAGGAATCAGGAATGGCATCCATCGCGTGATGTATCTCATCCTCGAATTCGATATAGCCGGCCGCATGTGCATGCAGGGAGACCGTCATGCCGTATTCGCCACTCGCGATTTCGCAGACTTCCCGTAGCCGCTTCATCAGACCCTCCCAATCCGGGTGCCGTGCCGCTTCATCAGGTCGACCTGCGGTGGCGACCCGTGCCTCGGCTATGCTGTCGATGATGACAAACTGATTCGCGCCCAAGGTCTGCAAGGAGCGGCAGGTACGGTGCGTTACATCGCTTACCTCATCCCACTTGGCAGGATCGTGCAGAGGTCTGAACATGACCGCAGCGGTGAGCGTCAGTCCACGGCTTTGCATCGCATCGGTCAGTTCTGCAGGATCCTCCGGCAGAAAGCCGAGGGGGCCCAGCTCCATCCCGACGTAGCCTGCATCCCGGGCATCGTCCAACACCTTTTGCCAGCTCGGATTTCTGGGATCGTCACCGAACTCCACACCCCAGGAACAGGGCGCGTTACCGATACGCAAACTCATGAACAATTCTCTTGGTGGTCGGCAGCCCCATCGGCGCCGAGTAGATCGAAGTAGTGGCCGGCAGCTGCCCGCATGGGCGGCATCACGGCACGAAAAATCGTAAGCCGATCGAATTCATCGGGGTTTGCCACCAAAGTGGCGCGCAATGCCTCACCAAAACGCCGCCTAAGCGAGGTACCGATGTTGCATTTGGTAATCGCGCCCTTGCACAAGCGGCGAAGCTCCTCATCCGAGATACCGCTGGTGCCGTGAATGACGAGCGGTGTGTTCACACTCGCACTGATCGCAGAAAACCGGTTGAAGTCGATACCCGACACCGGTTGTTGCATTCGGTGAACATTGCCGATGGATACTGCAACCGCGTCTACCGTACTTTCCGCTGCAAAGCGCTGTGCAATGTCTGGATCGGTAAGTTCATGCCGGATGTGTTCACGGCCATGGTTGTCTGCTGCGTTATAAGCCACCGATCCGATTTCTCCTTCCACGCCAATGCCGGCCGCATGCGCGTAGTTGGCAACACGACGTGTATTTTTCACGTTGGCATCGAAGTCGAGCTGAGAGCCGTCGTACATCACCGAACCAAAGCCTGCATCCACTGCCCTGCAAGCAAGTTCCACATCGTAGCAGTGGTCCAGATGAATACACACCGGCACGGACACATCATCGGCCAGGGCACCGAGCATGGCAACGCATGCCTTCAATCCGGTGAACTCAACCATCTCGCGGTTCAGCCCCAGGATTACCGGCGCACGACGTTCAACGGCTTCGTCCACCACCGCGCGTGCGTCCTCAAAACCGAAGACGTTGAAGCACGGCACTGCATAACCGCCCATGGCGGCTGCATTGACTAGTTCTGGCAGGCCAGCACGCATGATTAGTGGTCTATCCAGTTGATAATGTCGGCATCAGCGAAACTTGGCGACCATGTCCTTGATGCCCGGTATCGTCTCGACCTGATGAGCATGGGTAGGCTCAAAGAACTGGATCAGTGACTGGGACGTCTCACCCACGATGATCGTGAAGTAGTACATCTGATAGCCGGGGGCTACTACGCAGGGGTGGTAGCCATGATCGATGAGATAGGTGTCGCCATTCTTCAGATGGTGCGGGGTGCCACGCCCTCCATCCTCGAGGTAATCGAATTGACAACCAAAGCCGTTTTCCGGATGGAAGCGAAAGTTGTATACCTCTTCAAAACGTGTTTCCTCAGGCGGACGCTCGGTGTCGTGCTTGTGCGGAGGGAATCCGGACCAACCGCCCTCACCGACGGTGTACAACTCGCTGACCAGCAACCGCCCACGTCGCTCGACGTTCGACTGACCCAGCAGATGCTTGATCTTGCGGTGGGTCTTGGTGTCATCCGATCCGTATTGCACCAGGTCGACATCGCCGCTGCGTATCACAAAGGGCTCAAACTTCTTGTCAAAAGCCCCGCCAGCCACGAAGATCTCCATGCGCTGATCGCCCGCGGTAATGGTGCATGAGGCGCTGACCGGCACATAGACCGCATTCGGCATGCCTTCGAACAGATGTGTACGTTCACCCACATTGTCGAACACCGTATCGTCGACGGCGACGGTGCAGCTTCCGGTTACCGGCACCACACAGCTTTCATACGCTGACAGGGAGTAGGTGTGCGACTGACCCGGATCCAGCCACAGCCGATTGAAGTACACCAGTGGCGTGATGCCATCGTTCTCTCCCACGATCGCTTGATTGGCATTGTCGTAGGCTTCGATGTGCTTGGTCATGATCGTGTCTCCGTCGGAGCGTCAGCTGTTGGACGCAAGAAATTCTTCAAGTTGCTGTGAATCTGGCATGGCATCCGAACAACTGGTTCCGGCCACCACGATAGCCGCTGAAGCCGCGCCTCGACGTACCGCCTCTTCCAACGGCACACCGTTGACCAATGCGGCAAGGATCGTCGAGAGGTAGGCATCCCCGGCTCCGAAGGGCTTGGTCACAGCGACATCGAATACCCCCTGCCTGAAGTGATGCCCACTGGCCGAGAACACCTCGGACCCTGCCCCTCCATCCTTGACCAGTACCAGTGCAGTGCGCCCGCCAAGGCAGGCTGCGGCCACTTCGTCGGGCGGTGCACTCTCGGGAACCCCGAGTACGGCAAACTCTTCACGATTGCCGACCACGATGGCAGACTCGCGCACAACACGCGAATACACTTCACGCGCCTCGTCAGCCGACGTCCAGGTGTAAGGGCGGTAGTCGAGATCAAGCACAACGAAGGTACCGTGCCTGCCAGCAAGATCGATCGCACGTCGTGCCGCACTGCGCGAAGGTTCGGTCGACAAGGCGGTACCGGATATCACCAAGGTGCGGGACGCCGCAATCTGCGCCTCGTCAACATCGCCAGGCTCCAGCGCTAGATCAGCCGCCGCATTGCGATAGATCACGACAGCGCAGTTGTCCGCACGCATCTCCGTGACTGCCAGACTGGTACGCGTGCCGGTGGCATCCAGTGCGATCGAGCAGGCATCGACGCCATAGTCCTCGACACGCTGTCGAACGAAACGGCCGATGACATCATCCGATACGCGTGACACGAGCGCCGAACGCGCACCGAGCTTGGCCATGCCGATGGAGATCAGTGCGGGCGATCCGCCGACGTGCTTTTCAAAGCCGGTGACGTCGGCGAAGTCGGTATCGAGCTCGCGCGCATACAAATCCAGACCCGCGCGGCCGAGACAGACGGCGTCAAGGGTTCGCGATTCATCATCGCGCGCAAGCGCATCAAGCAGTGGAAGCTGCATCAGTAGGCCTGCTTGCCGAGACCCGCGTCCTGCCAGGTTTCACGAGCTTCGGTGACCGCGGCCCGTCCTGATACTGCGGGGATTCCCACTTGCCACCAACTTCCACCACCGGTCGACTCCGTGGCATTGGTATCGATGCTGATACACACGCTCCGATCGGCCGTGCGCGCTCGCTTGAGCGCATCCTTCAAGGCGTCCAGTGATTCGACATGTTCGGAGAGTGCGCCGAGAGAGGCTGCATGTGCGGCAAAGTCCACTGTCGGAAAACCGCCGTCGCTGAGAGTGCCATCGTCAAGCAGATTGTTGTACGGCGCTTGACCACACGCACTCTGTAGACGATTGATGCAACCGAAGCCTCGGTTGTCGAGAACCAGAATCACGAGCTTCTTGCCAAGACCTACCGACGTGAGAATTTCCGAGTTCATCATCAGATAGGAACCGTCACCCACAACAACGAAGACCTCACCGTCCGAGCCTTGTTGTTCAAGAGCCATCTTCACTCCGATGCCTCCCGCAATCTCGTAGCCCATGCAGGAGAATCCGTATTCCGAGTGATAGCCACCCGTGTGCTCGGGCTGCCAGAGCTTGACACCCTCGGCGGGCATGGAGCCTGCGGCAACAACCAGCACGTCGCGTGACGCGTCCGCATGATCACGCAGTACGCCAGTGACCTGCGCATCCGACGGGCGATTCTGACCACTACCAGCGATAGCCTGTGCGACTTCCGCGCGCCATTCCTTGCGCACGGCCTCAAGAGCCTGCACATGCGCGGGCGCTGCCTTCCAGTCACTCAACAGCGGCTCAAGCTCTTCCAGTGCTCGACGAGCATCGGATCGGAGTGGCACCCCGTTATGACGATGCGCATCAAGATGCGCAACGTTGATGTGTAACTGCGGTACACGTGCCGACGACAGCACCGAACGTGACCCTGTCGTGAAGTCGGACAGACGCGTTCCGATGGCGATGACCAGATCAGCCTGCTCGACGATCTGATTGGCCGAAGAGCTGCCGACCACACCGACACCACCGGCGTTGAGTGCGTGACTGTCCGCCAATGCGCCTTTGCCAGCGCTGGTTTCCACCACGGGGATATCGTGCGACTCGGCAAACGCCTTGAGTGTGTCGCAGGCCAACGAGTAGTGAACACCACCACCGGCAACGATTACCGGACGGCTTGATGCGCGCAGCAGCTGCGCTGCGCGCTGCAGGGACTCGGCGCTTGCACCCGAGCGCTCCAGAGTGTGCACTTTTTCTTCGAAAAACCAGTCTGGATACTCGAACACTTCCGCTTGCACATCCTGTGGCAGGCAGAGCGTTGCCGGTCCCGCCAACTCCGGATCGGTCAACACGGAAATGGCCCGAGGCAGTGAATTGATCAATTGCTCGGGGCGTGTCAGCCGGTCAAACCAGCTGGATACCGGACGAAAACAATCGTTGACGTTGACCGTGCCATCGTCGCTGCGCTCGACTTCCTGGAGTACCGGCGCTGATGCCCGATGCGCAAAGGTGTCACCAGGCAGGAGTAACACGGGAATACGATTGACATAGGCCGTTGCCGCACCGGTCACCAGATTGCTTGCGCCGGGCCCGACCGAACTGGTCACGGCCATCATCTGGCGTCGGCGCATCTGCTTGGCGTAGGCGGTCGCGGCATGCACCATGGATTGCTCGTTCTGGCCGCGCCAGGTCGGCAAGGTCTGCTGAACCTCGGCAAGCGCCTCCCCGAGGGCCGGCACATTGCCATGCCCAAAGATCCCCCAGACGCCTTTGAACAGCGGCTCGATCGAGCCGTCGATGTCAGTTTTCTGAGCGCCCAGGTAGCGCACCAGCGCCTGAGCAAGAGTCAATCGATGCCGTGTCATGAGGTACTCCCGGAGTGCATCGCGTCATCCCAAAGGGCGATCACGCGTGAATAGTTGTCAGCCGCTGCCTTGATCAGTGCGGCATCGTCGATGGTGCCCTCGAGCCATGCCCGCGACGGAGCTCCGAATATCGTTCGCCCGACCGCAAAGCCCTTGACGCGATCGAGGCCTGCACATTGTCGGAATCCTTCGCCAAGCGCTTCGGCTGGCGCGTCAAGCCCAAGCACCAGGATGCCGCGACAGTGAGGCGCGTGTGCATCTATCGCAGCGCACACGGATTCTGCCGAGGCACGGTCCATACAGGGAAGCTTCCACCAGTCCGGGCGAATACCCAGGTCATAGAGTCGCCTGACCGAGGCCACGATCGACGGGCCTGCCTCCAACGACTCAGCAGGAGGTATGACCTCCAGCAGAAGCTCATGCCCGGTAGCCAGAGCCGCCCGCCACACCTCAAGCAGACGTTGCTCCTGTTGGTCTCGTAGCGAGGACTCATCCTCGGTGGAGTAGAACACCAGGCATTTGAGTACATGGTCGCGCGGCCAGTCACGCAGGCTGGTGCCTACGTCCTCACCGTGCTCGAAACACAAGGGGCGCGAGCGCGGCAACTCGACCGGACGGCCGACCCATAGCACTTCACTGCCCGGCCTACCGGTCGCAGCGTTCAGCGCATTCTGCCCATGAACGTCATCACACAACACGCCTGCGCGCCCGGCTACGTCGGGTCGCCTCGCGACCTGCAAGGCGGCTTCGAGCAGCAGCGACTTCAGTACCGGCAATCTTGACAGCTCTGCCCCTGCGGCTTCCGCCATCTCCTCGAATTGAACTCGATGATCGAATGCCATTGCCATGACCTCAGGCCATTGCCTCGCACGGTTGGTGACACGATGCAGGTAATGCAACTCTGGGTGTGTATCAGGCCGTTCGACATGCTCTGCGTTGGCGAGATACCACTCGAGCTCTTCCAGTGACGGCATCGCCGGCGTACATCCATGGCGCGACACCACCAGCGCACCTGCTGCATTGGCTCGGGTCAGCGATTCCTCGTGTGATGCATCACGAATCCAGCCAGAAATAAAGCCAGCCGCAAATGCATCTCCGGCCCCGAGCACGTTCATGACCTCGACCGCCACTCCGGGCACCGATAGCCCGTCATCGATGCTGTCGGGTATCGCGTCTTCGAACACCGTGGCGCCATAAGGGCCACGCTTCAACACGATCGTTGCATCGGTCACCGCACGGACACGACGTAGCGCTTCGAGCGTATCTTCGCACCCGCCAGCGATGCCGATTTCCTCCTCGGTACCAATCACCAGATCGAATTGACCGAGGATGCCCTGCAAGTGCGTGGTTACCGTATCACTGGCAATAAAGCGGGTTTCTCCGTCTCCACGACCCGTCAGTCCCCAAAGCACCGGACGGTAGTCAATATCGATCACGGTTTTCAGACCGTGCTCGCGTGCAATTTGCAACGCGGCCAGAGACGTCTTGTGAACATCGTCGGTGGAGAAGTGAGTACCGGTGATCAACAGGGCACGAGCCTGGCCGATCCAGTTCGCGTCCAGATCGTCTGGCGAGATGGCCATGTCGGCGCAGTTCTCGCGATAGAAGATCAACGGAAATGTGTCGCGGTCCTCGATACCGAGCACCACCAGTGCGGTGAGGCGTTCCGGGTCAGTGACGACCCCGCGCGCATCGACCCCTTCCCGTTCGAGCTGCTCGCGGATGAAGCGCCCCATGTGCTCGTCGCCGACGCGAGTGATCAGCCCGGAGCGCACGCCGAGCCGCGCGCTGCAGCAGGCGATATTCGTGCTCGAGCCGCCGATGTACTTGGCGAAACTGCCGACGTCCTCCAACCGGCTGCCAATCTGCTCGGCATAGAAGTCCACACCGGCGCGGCCCAGACAGATCAGTTCAAGATGGGTGTTGATACTCATGATGCGCGAGAGCTTAATAGAACGTTTGTTCCAAGACAAGCATATTTGTCGCTTGATCGAAATGTACGTTTCATATTATCGTCTCCGCGTGGCCACCCGATCCTCCAAGACAACCACTGAGGCACCGATTCCTCCCGGCACACTGGATGAGATGCGCCTGCGACTGGCCGCGGAACAGCATCTGCTGAGCCCACGACTGCAGGACGTAGGTGCCTATGTGGCGGCTCACCCACAGTCGATCGCCGTTGACACCTTGGCGGAAATCGCCGAGCGAGCAGGCAGCCACCCTTCCACCCTGGTGCGCTTTGCCAACCACTTCGGATTTGGTGGATTCTCGGAGCTTCAAGGCCTGTACAAGCAGCATGTTCACGAGCACTTCGCCGCGGTGGACTACGGTGCACGAATTCGCAGCCTGCAACAGCAGCCTGGCGAGTGCGACGCCGTCACCTCGGCAGGTCTGCTTGACGAGTTTACCGACGCCAGCCTGCTATCCCTTCAGCGTCTGCGCGCGGAAACCGCACCGGAGGATCTCGACGGAGCCGTTGATCTGCTGGACGATGCGTCACGCATCTTCGTCTGTGGCATTCGCCGCGCGTTTCCTGTCGCAATGTACGCAAGCTATGCGCTCACACATGTTGGTACCGATTGCCGCACCATCGATGGCCTGGGCATGATGCACGGCAGCCAGACACGAACGATGACTGCAGACGACCTGCTATTGGCCATCACCTACCGGCCGTATGCCAACGAAGTCCAGGAAGCCATCGCCGCTGCGCACGCAGTCGGCGCACGGGTGATCCTGATCACCGATAGCAAGCAATCGCCCGGTGCCGAGCAGGCCGATATCGTGTTCGCTGCACCCGATGCCGAGGTGAGATCGTTCAGGTCCTTGAATGCAAGCCTGTGCTTGACCCAAACCCTCTGTATCTCGCTCGGGTATCGCCGCGATGCCTCTTCAGCATCCGCAGACGCGAAATCTGCAAACTGATCACCCCGGATCTGAAAATCCATTACGTGCCCCGCAAGCACACCCTCAACAGAACTTGCATCACATGACTCGCTCACTACGCATCGGACTGATCGGCGCTGGCTACATGGGCAAACGGCACGCCGTCGCCATGCAGGCCGTGGGCGCGGTGTTCAACACTACGCTGCGCCCGGTCTGCGAGATGATTGCGACATCCAATCCGGAGAGTGCAGCTCGCGCAGCGGCCGCCCTTGGATTCGCTCGGCACACCGACAACTGGCAGGACATCGTCGCCGATCCTTCTATCGACGCGGTGATCATTGCGTCACCACAGAGCACGCATCGCGAGATCGCCATTGCAGCTCTGAACGCGGGCAAGCCGGTGCTCTGCGAGAAGCCACTCGGGGCGTCGCTGGACGATGCGACTGCCATGGCACAAGCGGCACGAGACAGTGGCATGGTGGCAATGACCGGCTTCAATTACATTCGCACGCCCGCGTCAGTCTTCGCGCGTGAACTCATCGCCAACGGCGCCATCGGCGAGCTCACCTGGGTGCGCGCAGAACACACTGAAGACTTTCTGGCCGACCCTGAGGCACCGGCCACCTGGCGGACCCGTGGCGATGCCAACGGTACATTGGGAGATCTTGCTCCGCATATCATCAATGCAGCTCTGGCACTTGCTGGACCGATTGAGTCGGTCCTTGCCGATGTCGAGACCGTGCATCATTCCAGGCCAGGAGAGTCAGGTCCTGAAGACGTATCCAACGACGATCAGGCGCATGCTCTGGTGCGTTTTGCCCGCGGCACCATGGGTCACCTGTTCTTCAGCCGCATAGCCACCGGCCGCAAGATGGGATACGCCTACGAGATCAATGGCACCGAAGGCGCCATTCGATTCGACCAGGAGGATCAGAACGCCTTGTGGCTATACGAGCGCAACGACGACGAAGCCGTGGCAGGATTCAGGAAGATTCTGACCAACGGCCATCACGGCGCCTACGGAGCGTTTTGCGAAGGCCCAGGCCATGGTACGGGCTATCAGGACCAGCTCACCATAGAAGCTCGCGACTTTCTCCAGGCCATCGAGAGCGGCGTCTCGCAGTGGCCGAGCTTTGAGGATGGACTTGCCGTAAGTCGCGTGGTCGACGCGTGCCGGCAATCCGCTGCGAACGGCCAGTGGACCCAGGTCAGCAAGACCTGAACGCTACTGTTCAGAGGCGGGGACGGCAAACATGGCCGGCTCAGCGTAAAACTCGCTGCCTGCCGCCGTTTTTGCGAGCGGTGTCGTCGCACAGGCGCCTGTCGCGAGATATTCAAGCGCTGCACGATTGAGTGCGTCGTCAACAGAGAAGGTCGGCACGTTCCAGGTATCTTCGACGTAGCAATCCGGCTGCATACCACCCGCCACGGACACGCCGTTGCCGTTGTTCAAGATGGCTCGCATGGCATTCGCAGAAGATTCGCAGTAGTCGACACGCCAGGATGCAAAGGGCTTTCCGGTGGTCGTATCACCGATGATGGTCACGTCTGCGTACGGCGTGATCCCGTTTGCCAGAGCTTCTGACGCCGAAGCCGTGTAACCGGTGGTGAGTATTACAATCCGACTCACAGGCAGAGTGAGCTCGGGAGCCTCGAAGACGCGGACAAAATCGTCGGCCGTGTACTTGTCGTTGAAGTTGTACTGCTGGTACAACCGACCGTCGAGCTCACTGCCAACCAGCTGGGAAGCCAACCGTTGCGCTTGAGAAGAGCGTCCCCCACCGTTGTAGCGCAAGTCCAGTATCAAGCTGTCCACATTGTTCTCGACAAGCCACTCGACATGAAAATCGACATCGAAGGCAGTACGATCGAGAAAACTGGTAACGCCGAGATATCCCACGCGTGAACCATCCCGCATGGTTCGCACTGTGGCGTCATACACTGTCACCGTAGCGAATTCCTCGCGCGCAACTGACAGATCCCTGGGCGCATCGTCACCGGATACAAACCGGAACACCGAAGGCATGCCTTCTTCGGCGCCAAACACGTCATTGATATCCTGATCGGTCAATGCAGCAACGGGAATGTCGTTGATTGAAAGCAGGATATCCCCTCGTTCGACTCCTGCGTTGTCCATCGGCCCGAACGGTTCGATCTCCCTGACGCGCAATTCTCCGGCACCGTTATAGAACAGCCAGATTCCGTAACCGAACAGAACCCCTTCTTCGAATTGCGCGACCTGTGTTGCCGTGTCTCGCACGCTACTGAACCGGTCGGGTGCGACACGCAGGTCTTCTATCAGGTCATCGGGATCCGCGTAATCCGACAGACGAACCGTCGGTACCTGATCGTAGTAAAGGTAGTAATCACGCATGTCGTGATCGATCCACGCATTGAGGTCCTCGATCGAACAGGCCTCGACGCCGGGGGCAGTCACATAGGCGTTCTCAGGATCAAACGAGCTCGCAACCGGGGCCTCCCTATCATCATCGACAACAAGAGAGTCATTGGCGTCGCCACTGGAGCCACCGCCACATCCACCGAGCAGCAACGCCACGACACCGGCAAGCCCACCAAGGGCGACCCGGCGGCGGGGGCTTCTCGTTGCCGTTTTGCTGCTTGAGGAGTTCATCATCTTGTTAACATTCACGCTCGGTCAGGTGAACTGCATGCCCACTATTGCATTCAGCGGGCCTCGGCCCACCCACTTGTTACCATCGGCACATCGTGCCTCCACCGCTTGTATCCTACTCTCATGACAGCGTCACAGACCGCGCCCACGCAACCGCAGCGCCGCGCGCTCGTCACCGGTTCGACCAGCGGCATCGGCCTGGCCATCGCTGATGCACTGGCCGACAACGGTTATCAGCTTGTACTTCATGGTATCGGTGACGAAAGCCAACTGGAGCAGACCCGCTCACAGTTCGAGAATCGCCATGACTGCGAGACCCCTCTTTTCACCACCGATCTGACTCGTGTTGACGAACTCGATCAGATGATGCACCGCATCGAGTCCGAGCTCGGAGGTGTGGACGTACTCGTCAACAACGCTGGCATCCAGCATGTATCGCCGATAGAGGACTTTGCACCCGAACGCTGGGACAGCGTCATTGCGGTCAATCTATCTGCCTGCTTCCACACCACTCGAGGCGTGCTGCCGGGGATGCGGCAAAGAAATCACGGGCGCATCATCAACATCGCATCAGCACATGGTCTGGTGGCCTCACCAGAAAAAGCCGCCTACGTTGCTGCCAAGCATGGGCTGGTAGGACTCACCAAGGTCACTGCACTGGAAACAGCGCGCACCGGCATTACTGCCAATGCCATCTGCCCCGGCTGGGTAGAAACTCCCTTGGTCATCAAGCAGATCGAAGCGCGCGCCAAGGCAAGTGGAAGAAGTCTCGAGGATGAACGCCATGACCTTGTTGCAGAGAAGCATCCCTCCGCTGAATTCGTCTCTCCCGAACAGCTGGCCGCCAGTGTCATCTGGCTGGCAAGCGATGCCGCATCAGAAGTCCGTGGTATCGCTCTCCCTATCGATGGCGGATGGACAGCACGCTGATACGACATCTTGACGAGCAGCTCATGCAAAGCTGCACAGCCGCATACCACTAATCCGATCAACTCACGGGAATAATCACTCACATGAACGACGTCGTCATTACCGCCGCCACCCGCACCGCCATCGGCAGCTTTGGAGGTGCGCTTGCCAGCGTTCCAGCAAGTGACCTCGGCGCCTGCGTACTGAAAGCAGCACTGGCACAAGGCAAGGTCGATGGCGCCGACGTATCCGATGTGATTCTTGGACAAGTGCTTACCGCAGGCACCGGACAGAACCCGGCGCGACAAGCGGCCCGTGCGGCAGGCCTACCTGATCATTGCACCGCGGTTACCGTCAATCAGGTCTGTGGTTCCGGGCTTCGTACCGTAGCGATGGGCATGCAGGCGATCAAGGCAGGTGACAGCAAGATCGTGTTGGCTGGCGGGCAGGAGAACATGAGCTTGTCCACGCACTGCGCACACCTGCGCAATGGCAAGAAGATGGGCGATCTAAATCTGGTCGATACCATGATCAAGGATGGCCTGTGGGATGCGTTTCATGGCTACCACATGGGCACCACTGCCGAGAATGTGGCCGAGAAGTGGAACATCTCCCGTGATCATCAGGATGCGTTTGCTACTGCATCACAGCAAAAGGCACAAGCGGCACAAGTCGACGGTCGCTTCAAGGACGAGATCACTCCATTCACGGTAAGCACTCGCAAGGGCGACACCGTGGTCGATCAGGATGAATACCTCAAGTACGACACCACCGTCGACACCTTGGGCAAACTTCGTCCCGCCTTCGCCAAGGACGGTACCGTGACAGCCGGCAACGCCTCCGGTCTGAACGACGGGGCCGCTGCCGTCTTGCTGATGTCAGCCGAAGCGGCAGCTGAACGTGGCGCCGTCCCACTCGCGCGGATTGCCTCCTGGGCAACGGTCGGTGTTGATCCTGCGATCATGGGCTCTGGCCCCATACCGGCAAGCCGTGCCGCACTCGACAAGGCAGGCTGGGCGGTCGCGGATCTCGATCTGATCGAAGCCAATGAAGCCTTTGCAGCACAAGCCTGCGCAGTCAACAACGAACTCGGCTGGAATACCGACATTGTCAATGTCAACGGCGGCGCCATTGCGCTGGGTCATCCCATCGGTGCATCCGGTACGCGTGTGCTCGTCACCCTGCTCCATGAGATGCAGCGACGTGACGCCAAGCGAGGTCTTGCCACCCTGTGTATCGGTGGTGGCATGGGCATCGCCCTGTGCGTCGAGCGAGCATGATCGATACGCAAGATGAAGTCGTGCTGGTAACAGGAGGTACCGGCGCGATCGGTGAGGCCTTGTGTCGCGGCTTTGGAGGCAGGGGGGCAACGATCATTGCCAACTGCCATCCCGACGACATCGAGCGCAGCACCACCCTTGTGAGTGCGTTGACGGGCGAGGGCCTGTCGGTGGCCCTCGCGCCGTTTGATGTCACTGACCACGCGCAATGCCAGACGGCCATCGCTGATCTGGAAGTGCGTGTCGGTGGCATCACCGTACTCGTGAACGCTGCGGGCATCACTCGCGACGCAACACTTGCGAAGATGTCGCAGGACGATTGGGATGCGGTGCTGCGCACCAACCTCGACAGCGTGTACCACGTCAGCAAGGCCTGCTTGCCCGGAATGAAGGCTCGCCGCTATGGCCGCGTCATCAGTATCTCTTCGGTCAACGGGCAACGCGGTCAGTTCGGTCAGACCAACTATGCGGCGGCCAAGGCCGGCATGACCGGTTTCACACGCTCACTTGCACGCGAAGTGGCCCACCACGGTATTACCGTCAACGCCGTGTCGCCCGGTTACGTACGCTCGCCGATGACTGACGCTGTACCCGCGGACATTCGCGATCGCATCGTTGCCGATATCCCGGTGGGACGTGCGGCGGAGCCATGGGAGATCGCCCACGCCATCCAGTTTCTTGCCGACCGCAACAGTGGCTATATCACCGGCGTGGACCTGTCGGTCAACGGCGGTTATCACATCGCCTGATCTGTCGCTGCTAACGCCAAGCCCTGGAAACGATATGGGCTTAATGGAGTAATGACATCGGACGCGGCAAGCGGTATGGTCCGGCTATTCCGGTGCACGTTACCGTGAAGTCGACAGCTCACCAGCGAGGGCCACGCCCATGCCGTTCTTTCGACAACTGACGACCAGCGTCCATGCTGCCGCCGAGCGCTTTTCGGATGCAATACACGATGTGGGGACACGCATTGGCCCCCGCGATCGTTCGCCTCCCGACCCCGACGAGGAGTTTCTTGGAGGCGCCTACGCAGAGGACGAAGTCACCTCGCTCGACTTCGACAATGCCATCGAGTCACGGGCCCTGCATGAACGCGAGCCGGAGAGTGATTTCGATACCCTTGATGACCATATGCCTGCCTTTGTCGACGTTGCCGAGGCAACCGATGCACTCGGCGATATCGGAGTGTTTGCTGACGCCGGCCTGATGGACGACGAGCCTTTGTGAATCCATGCCAACCCTCGTAGTCAAACGCAGCGTCCTGATCGAGCAAACGCCAGCAGTCCTTGCCGAGAGCCTTACGGACTTTCGCCGCTGGCCGCTCTGGAGTCCATGGCTATGCCAGGAACCCGACGCCAAGGTTACGTACGAGGGTGACAAGGGCGCAACAGGCAGTGGCTATGCCTGGGATGGCGTACGTGTGGGCGCGGGGCGCATGCAACTGGTTGATCAAACGAGTGAACGCATCAACTATGAGCTGACTTTTCTCAAGCCCTGGAAAAGCGAAGCGCGCGTTGCATTCGATCTCGATGCCGAGAGCGAAGGCCATACCCAGGTGACCTGGTCGATGCGCTCTTCCCTGCCGTTCTTCCTGTTTTTCATGCGCCGCTCGTTCGAGACCTTCGTTGGGCTCGACTACGAGCGTGGGCTACGCATGCTCAAGGAACTCGAGGAAACCGGGACGGTGCTATCACGCAGCGAGTTGGCCACGGCAACGGCGTCATTGCCCGCGTGTCACTATCTGGCACTCGATGCCAGCGGTTCACTCTCTGACATCAGCTCTGTCATGGAAGCAGGCTATGCCACCCTTGAGCAACAGATGAACCAGGCCGGGATTCAGCAGGACGGAGCCGCCTTCTGCCACTACACCAAGATGAACCCCATGCGGGATCAATGGACCTACACCATGGGTATTCCAGTGAACGTGGCCGACAGCACGCAGCCAACCGATTCACTGGACATCCGAGAGCGAGCCGCGATGTCACCGTGTGTTCATGTAGCGCACCACGGTAGATACGAGCACCTGGGTAATGCCTGGGCCACAGCGTTCGGCGCCATTCGCGCCAACAAGCAGAAGCATGCTCGTCGAATCGGAGGCTTTGAGATCTACCAGAAGATGCCCTCGTCACCGGATGCGGGAGATGCCGTTACCGACATCATGGTGCCGCTTCGCTGAATGCTCGTTTGTAACGCCCGTGTGAGCATCATGCATGCAGCACCCTCACACGATGCCGCGGCCGTCAGCGAAATGCTCTTCGGCGAGACAGCGGTGCTGCTCGATAGTCCAAGCCCGGACTTTCACGAAGTGCGCTGCTCCCACGATGACTACCGGGGCTTTGTCGCTGCGGCAGACTTCACTGAACTCGGCGCAGTCTCCGATCATCAGGTGTGCGTGCGTTCCACGCTCGTGTTCAATGAACCGGACATCAAGAGCCCGGTACACATGCGACTACCTTTTGGAGCGAAGCTGGCTCTACGGGCGGGGGAGGACTCCGACCGCTGGGTACAGCAACACACCGGCGGTTGGCTACGCCGTGACCATCTCAGGACCCTGGACGGGCGGTGTGACGAAGCACCCGTGGCGCTTGCCGCCAGGCACTACCTCGGCGCGCCCTACCTCTGGGGTGGACGCTCAAGCGACGGCTGTGATTGCTCCGGCCTGGTTCAGGTCGTACACGCAGCTGCAGGTCTTTCACTACCGAGAGACAGCGGTGATCAGGAACAGGCGTTGTCTACCCGTGTCGCTACCAATGATCGGCAAGCGGGGGACCTCGTCTTCTGGCCAGGCCATGTTGCACTACTGATCGACCGGGACACCGTCCGTCATGCCAACGCACATAGTCTGTCGGTCACGGACGAAGCACTCAGTGACGTGAACGAACGTGCAGGTGAGCCCTCGTCGATTCGTCGCCCGCCGTTACCTCGCAGCAGCTCAACCTCATGACACGCCACACGATTACACTCAAGAGTGTTACCGGACTTGCGTTATGGTTGATCATGTGCGGCGCGTCCAGCACCACGGCATCCGAGGACAACAATGCCCCGGGCAATCCGACCCATGAGTTACACCTCGCCCGCCTGATATACGAACACGGCCCGCAGTCCAACTGGGGGCCAGGTAGAGCCTGGTGGCGCATTGACTGGCCCGAGGCAGAGACGCATTTTCTGGATGCGGTGGATCGCTACACGATCATTGATGCGGCCGACGATAGCGTGCATGTATCGCTTCTCGACGACTCCCTGTTTGAACATCCATGGCTGTTTGCCCAGCAGCCCGGACGCTGGAAGCTTTCACTGGCAGAGACAACCCGTCTGGGTGAGTACCTCAAGCGCGGTGGGTTTCTCGTGGTTGATGATTTTCATGGTCCCAATGACTGGGCCGTGTTCGAAGCGAGCATGGCCAACGCGCTACCAGGTCAGGAGATCGAGGATCTCGAAGAGGACGACATCATTGACGTGCTCTACGACCTCGATGCACGCACGCAGATTCCTGGACGGCGCCATCTGATATACGGACCCAATGGCATCGATGCAAACATGCCTTTTGGTCCGCCCCGGTGGCGTGGCATTCGCGATGCACAAGGGCGTCTTGTCGTTGCGATCAACTTCAACATGGACATGGGCGATGCCTGGGAACATGCAGATGACCCGGCATACCCCGTTCCGATGACCTCGTTTGCGTATCGTGTGGGTATCAACTATCTCGTGTATGCGATGACGCACTGATCCGTCGCGCAAGCGGTGCAGTCTGCGTCTTCCTGATACGGTCTTCGGGTAGTTGGTCGGCCGCCAACAACAGGTCGTGGCGCAGACTCATGAAGTACGGAAACCACTCCCGACCAAGCGCGGACTTCCAACGCCAGGTCAGTGTCTCCAGCGCATCCAGTTGCTGTGACAAGGTATAGGGCGAATCAGGCGAAACAGCGCCTGGTGTATTGAATACCGGTGCATCGAAAAACTCGGCCACCACATCAAAGTCGGCCGGTACGCCATGGCGATCTAGAACCGCACGCCATGCGAGTTGTGACGACACACTACCCTTGTTTCGCTCCGCGGCAACGATATCGATCAACAGATGATCCGTTGCCGGCATGCCGGTCGGATTGAGCGCAAATTCCTGCACGCGGTCTCTACCGCGCCAGGGGCCCATCATGAGACGTCTCGGGCAGTAGTCGTTCGCGTAGAGGTTGTCCCACACGATGATGCGATGCGTACTTTGGCCGAGGTAGCGCCGGCACTCGTCGATATCAACGTGTCGCGCTACCACGTCGCTACCACACACGGACAAAGCATGCCCGGGATCAAGCGTGTCAATGAAATCCGGCAGGTAGGCAGGACTCTCTGCGTGTAGTTCGTTGGCGTAGATACGCGGCACCACAAGCAATGAGCAACCGAGTTGATGTCCCAATTCGTTGGCAAGACTTGCGTGCGCCTCACCTTCGCTCTTGAATCCACCGAGACGTTGCGACAGGAGTGGATCGATATCGTCGAGCAGCACGGTGGGAACATGCACACCATCGTCGATCATCGCGCGTGTCTTGCTCACCAGACAAGCCATGTCTGCATTGCACGCAAGGTCTGCAAGATCGATATCTGCACCCGGTGCCAATCCGGCGGCCACGTGAACGCCACGTGTCTGCGCCTTAGCACAAAACGTCTGGAAGGCATCGCGCCATGTTGCCGCGTAGGCTTCTCGCCAGGCAAAACGATGTGCCGGATCTTCCTTCGGGGCATACCACCAGAAGTTCATGCCAGCACTCGCGACCGCCTGCATCAGTCGATGACGCTCCGGCCACTCAAGCAAGCGTCCATACCAACCTTCGACAAAGCCGGTAAGTGGCTCTTCAGGCAGAGTCACTGAACGGTCTCCGGCGCGTAGTAGTTACCGGCCACTACCGGATGCCGCGCGCCGGTCGTCTCCGGAAAACTGCTGGGTAATCCAGCACGTTGTCGTGCGGCAAGCAAGGCAACCAGCTCCGCCTCCGCACCGTCTGCCGGCACCCCGATAGCATCCGACGTCAGGACGTGGCAACTCGCCTCCAGCCCGTTCATGATGGCGCGGTTGTGTACACCCCCACCCGACACCACCAGCGACTCTACGGGGCGAGGCGACAATGCAAGACCGCGCAGCACACACTCCACGGTAACGGCAGCGAGCGTTGCTAGGGCATCGTCCAGAGACAGCGCTTCGATGTCACGCAGTACGTTCAGCGGCAGGAAATGATCACGGTCCAGTGACTTCGGTGGTGGGCGCTTGAAATACGCGTCCTGTAGCAGTGCGTTGCAAAGCTCGTGATGCACCGTACCGCACAAGGCACGCTCGCCTCCCCGGTCCCAAGGCTCACGCAGTGTGCGCAGGGTGAGCCTGTCGAGCAGCGCATTGCCAGGACCACAATCAAAGCCTGCGGTAATCGCACCATCAATGAGCGTGAGGTTGGCGACACCGCCGAGATTCAACCACGCGACTGATCCGTGAAGACCTGCTTGCTGGAGCACCGCGGCGTGGTAGACGGGCGCGAGGGGTGCGCCCTCTCCGCCCGCAGCCATGTCTGCCGCACGCAACTGGCCCACTACCGGCAGGTTCAAATCATTGGCAAGACGCTGTGGATCTCCGAGCTGCAGTGTCTCTCCCCTATCGGGCGCGTGCCACACGGTCTGCCCATGAAATCCGACCAGCTGGACGTCCAGCGCCGGGTGCTGGGCAAGAAAGGTCCGAACCGCCTCGGCATGCTCATCTGCGACGCGCTGGTCCAGGTCGCGCACCAACTCGGGTAACTCATCAAGCGCCGCGCCATGCGCTACCGCGTCGGTCAGCCGCTCACGTGTGCCTGTCGAGTACGGAAATGTACGTGGGGGTGCAACACGCTGAATCTTGTGTCCATCGGTTCGGGTCAGCGCGACATCGATTCCGTCGAGGCTCGTGCCGGCCATCAGGCCGATGACCAGCTGCTCCGGTGGTGACTCGGCACGCGACGCCGGGAGTGAATTCACAGTCTCCATGCCGCTACATCCTACCGGGCGCTATCATCGCTGCTCGACCCGTTGGACCGACGCCATGATCGCTGCGACCGCTCAACCCTCACTGGCCACGTATCTGGACCGCCGCATGCCGCGGATCCTGCTGTTGGGCGCCATCTCGGGCTTCCCCTGGGTGCTGATCGGCAGCTCACTCTCCTTGTGGCTCAAGGACGATGGCATGAGCCGCAGCACCATCGGCTGGGCGGGATTGATCTTCTCGGTCTATGCCATCAATTATCTATGGGCGCCGCTGATCGACCGCATCCGAATCCCTTGGCTGACCGAGAAGGTCGGCCATCGCAAGGCCTGGATCCTGTTATTGCAGATCGTGATCCTGCTGATGCTCCTGGTCTGGAGTACCTTGTCTCCGAGCGAGAGCCTCGCTGTCGTGATCGCAGTCGGTGTGGTCATCGCGGTTGCGTCCGCAAGCCAGGACATCACTATCGATGCCCTGCGTATCGAACAGGTTGCAGAGACGGAATCGGCCACGATGGCAGCCGGCGCGGCGGTCGCTGTCGTCGGCTGGTGGACCGGCTTCAAGCTTGGCGGCTTGTTGTCGCTCCTGGTTGCTGGCGCCTTCGAGGAGCGCGGTGTTGCCGATCACTGGCAAGCAACCTTTCTCGTGCTGGCGGTACTCATGGTCGTCATGAACCTGCTGTTGCTGCTGATACCCGAGATGTCGTGGCGAGAACGTCGAGAACGACAGCGCGCCGATGAACATCGACTGGTTGGCAATGCCGACGACAACATCTTCAAGCTCACAGTCGGTTGGATTGGCAGCACCATCATCTCGCCCATCTCGAGCTTCTTCCGTCAGAACGGCGTTGCGCTGGCCTGCGCCATCCTGGCGTTTGTCTTCCTGTTCAAGATTGGTGAGGCCTTTGTCGGGCGGATGTCCATCGTGTTCTACGACGACATCGGTTTCTCCAAGGGCGATATCGGCTTGTATTCCAAGGGCCTTGGCTGGGTCACCACCATCGTGTTCACGCTGATCGGCGGATGGTTTGCCGTCAAGCGCGGTGTTGTCACCGCATTGATCCTGGCAGGTATCGCCATGGCCGCGACCAACCTGCTGTTTGCCGCCATGGCCTGGCAGGGAGAACCGTCGACGCTGTTGTTTGCGGTCGCGGTCATCGTCGATGATGCGGCGGCGGCCATTGCCACGGTGATCTTCGTCACCTTCATTTCATTGATGGTGGATCGCACCTATACGGCAACTCAGTACGCCTTGTTATCTTCCATCGGCACATCGGGCAGAACCGTGGTTGCCGCCTCGTCCGGCGCGTTGGTGGACGGGCTAGGCGGCGACTGGGGTACTTTCTTCATACTGACTGCCGTGATGGTGCTGCCATCGCTCATCCTCCTGTACTGGCTTCGCAATCGCCTGCCTACCCGTCAGCAGGTTGAACCTGCCGTCGTCAGTCCTGTTACCCCTGTCAACCCCGGAACCTGATCCTCATGTACCTCTGCTGTGGAGACGCCCTCTACGATCTGTTTGTCGGCGCCAGCGAGCGCAGCGCCTCTGCCCTGAAACTCGAAGGTGATGTCGGTGGTTCTCCGATCAACGTGGCGACAGGCCTTGCGCGGTTGGGCCAGGCCTCCGGTTACTTCACTCAGCTCTCGAGCGATCTGTTTGGCGAGCGCATGCGTGCGAAGTTGCTGGCAGAGGGCCTGTCGCTCGACACATCACTGACCAGCGATCGCAATACCACCCTCGCTGTGATCGAGAAGAACCTGGATGGCTCGGCTCGCTATGCCTTCTACACTGATGGCACCGCCGACACGAGCCTCGTTGTTGATGATCTGCCAGACACACTGCCGGAGTCGGTTCGCGTGGTGCACTTCGGCTCCTACTCAACGGCGGCATCGCCGTCCGGCAAGACGCTCGAGACGCTTGCCCAACGTGAGGCCGAGCGCGGGCGTTTCATCAGCTATGACCCCAACATACGACTACCCGTAGTCTCTGACCTGGATATCTGGCGCGAACGCTTCACCGGTTTTTCGAGTGCCGCACGCTTCATCAAGGCCTCCGATGAAGACATCGAAGCGCTCTACGGGCCAGGCGCGGAAGACAAATTTGTCGCCGACTGCATCGACCGGGGCGCGGATGTCGTCTGCATCACTCGCGGGCCTGATGGCGCCAGTGCGTTTGCCGCCGATGGCCGCAGCACTCACAGCGAAGGGGTCAAGATCACGGTAGCCGATACCGTGGGCGCAGGCGACACCTTCCAGGCAACGTGTCTGTACTGGCTCGGGCGCGAAGGCCACGTTGGTGACACAGGCGAGCTCGTGGGTAGTGTGGATCTGGAAGGCATGGTCAAGCTAGCACTGCAAGCCGCAGCGATCACCTGTACGCGTAACGGTGCTGACTTGCCACGCCTGGCCGATCTTGGTCTGTAGACGTTTCACTGCCGGGCGATCGCTCTGGCCGACATTCAAAGGTACTTCATGCCAGGCACAACGCTCGACATCACACGCGCCACTGATCTGATCACGCAGTGCCCGATCTATCAGGCGACGCCTACGATCAGTGTTGCCACCGGCGCGCACAGCGTTCTCGCCAAGGACGAGCGAGGGCGATTCGGTCTGGGCGCGTTCAAGGCACTCGGCGGCGTCTATGCCGTCATGCGCCTCATCGAGGAGCGTTGCGCGTCTGGGACGGCCAATCCGGCAGACGAGGATTTTCGCGCGGCAGCATCCAGCATGACCTTTGTGTGTGCGAGTGCGGGCAATCACGGTCTGGCGGTTGCTGCGGGTGCAGCGCTGTGCGGCGCGCAGTGCCGCGTGCACCTTGCTGCAAGCGTGCCACAGGATTTCGAAGACCGTCTTGCCGCCAAGGGTGCAACAGTCATTCGATCCGGAGAACGCTATGCCGAGGCCGTAGCTGCTGCCGTGGCCGATGGAGAGACGGATGGACACATCCATCTCGCTGATGGATCCTGGCCCGGATACACGCATGAGCCTGGCCTTGTGATGGAAGGCTATACCGTCATGGCTGAAGAGATGCGCCAACAGTTCGAAGCGAGCGGTGAGTGGCCACACACGGTCTGGCTGCAGGCGGGTGTCGGTGGCTTTGCCGCAGCGGTGACTTACGCCATTCGAGATCGATGGTCTGTACAACCCGATATCGTGATCGTCGAGCCCGAGACTCAGGCGTCTGTTGCTGCCGCACTGGCAAGCGGAGAACTGGTGACCGTCGATGGCGCGGAGTCCACGATGGGCAGGTTGGACTGTGAAGTTGCGTCGCTACTTGCCTTCGACATTCTGCAAAGCGCCAACGTCAGTTGCACTACGGTCACTGATGAGGAAGTTGCAAGCGCCTTGTCGCATCTTGAGGCGCAGGGAATACGGACCACACCATCAGGTGCCGCGGGCTTTACCGCGTGGCTGCGTGACGGCAAGCCTGATCAGCGGTCGCTCGTTGTCCTGACCGAAGCGTAGTCAATCGTCCGGCCACGAGACCGACAGTACCCACCAGGTCATGCTGCGGCCTTCCACCACGATCGTGACCTGATCATCGACACGCTTGCCGAGCACCGCTCGCGCCAGCGGTGAGTCGATACTGATGCGATTCGTTGCTGGGTCAATCTCATCAGCACCCACGATGTGGACCCGCTTGACGCTCGATTCCTTGTCGTCCTCAAGCTCCAGTTCGACCAGCGCACCAAAACGTACCTGGTCCCCTCCGGCGATAACATCGACAACGTCCAGATCGGGCAAGCGCTTCTGCAAGTAACGAATGCGCCGGTCAATGCCTCCCAGCTCCTTCTTTCTGTAGTGATACTCCGCGTTCTCGGATCGATCACCCTCGGCAGCAGCGGCAGACAATGCAGTAACGACATCGCGTCGACGTAGCCATAACGCTTTCTGTTCGGCGACCAGTTGATCGTAGCCACGACGGGAAATATACGGCGAGGAGCGCGGCGCCGGTGGCCGATAACGAGACACGATTTCAGCTGCCGATACGGTAGAAGCGTGCAGCTGTCGTATGGAAGACAGCTTCATGAGCCGCTTCAGGAACAAGCGCGCGTGCCATCTGACACCAGGCCACATAGTCTGAGGCAAGATTGAGCACTGGCCAGTCTGAACCCCACATCAATCGATCGGCTCCGAACACTTCGATCAGATGATCGACATAGGGTTGCAACACCTCAAGGCCGTCCCCGTCGGCAGCTTCCGTCAACAATCCTGATACCTTGCAACAGACATTGGTCGTTGAGGCGATCCGAGCCATACCGACAGCCCACTGGTCGAACTCACGCGCGCCGATGGCAGGTTTCATACCGTGGTCGATGACCACACGCAATTCCGGGTAGCGCTGGAACAAGCGATCAAATGCATCGAGGTGTACTGGCTTTCCAAGCGCATCAAACGCAAGATCCCGCTCGATCAAGGCTTTGAACGCCCACCGCTGGCCGTCGCCGTGCATCCACTCCGGATCAGAAATATCCTGAATCATGGGCCTGACACCGGCAAAGGCCGGATGCGCTGACAGTCGGTCAAGCTGCGCTCGCGATGCCTTGTCTTCAAAATCGATCCAGCCCACCACCTTGGCGACATGTGGGGTGTTGTCTGCGATCTCCAACAGAAAGTCTGATTCTTCGACGGTGGGTGCCGCCTGAACCAGTACCGTTTGCGTGACATCACACGCGGCAAGTGCGTCATCAAGCTGTGGTGGAAGAAAATCTCTGGCAATCGCCGCTACCGCATCGTTGCCTTGCATCCACCCATAGTCGCCACGCTCGACACGCCAATAGTGATGGTGTGCGTCTATCACGGGCGTTTCACGCGGGTAGCAAACGCGGAGGCGTACGTCCGGGCACGCCTGGGCCCACATCGATGCCTCGAGAGGCACAGAACTCAGCTACATCAAAGTTCGGGCAGGTCTTGTCAGTACTCGGAAAATCACGGTGCCCGCAGATCGTGGCGTTCGGGAAGTCTTGCTGCCAGAAGCGCAGCACCAGCTCCAGCGAATCGAATTGCGCGTCGGTAAAGTGCTCGCGACCGACCAGGCAGACACCCACGCTCACCGTGTTTTCGCCCCTTACGTGTGCGCCGACCCAGTAGTCGGGGCGGCCGCCTTCGATGCTGCCATCACGTCGAATCACGCGGTGGTAACCGATGCCGTGCCAGTCGAAGCTCAGGTGCAAGGCATGGATTTCGCGCGCACCGATATCCTCGTCATCCGGGCTATCCGAGCAATGCACCACAAGATGCAGAACGGC
>CALLMF010000026.1 GCA_938006335.1 uncultured Granulosicoccaceae bacterium
CGTTTGCCGAGCAGGTGGCGGCGACGCCTCGCCCATCCCACCGCGCGACGCCAATCAGCAAAATGTGACACGCGCGGTCGATCGTTGCCGAGATTCCATTCCACCAATGGCTGGCGCGTGTCAGGAAAAATGAGCCGCAGCTCTGGATCAGTGGCGCAGCGAAGCAGCCAGTCCTGGTCAACGAAGCGCCGGCCATTTCGGAATGGCGTGGCGAGAAATACCGCGCGGGATGCAAGCAAAGTGGACGTTTGCACCACTCTATCTCCTGTGAACGGCAAGCGCCGACAGAATAGATAGTGATCAATCGATTCGCCTTCGCATGGAAACAGTCGAGGCCATAGGAACCTTCGCCCGCCGACCATCGCGTCAAGGCTGCACGACGTGATCAGCGACGTCGCAGGCACGCGCTGAGTGCGCGAGAACGTGCGAATTGCTTCGAATTGTCGTTCCAGCTTTTGGGCTGACCATCGGTCATCGTCATCCAATAGAGCAATCCAATCGCCAGATGCTACTGAAATACCGAGGTTTCGGGCACGCGCGTTACCTAGATGGGCATCGGCTGTCAACACACGCACTCTGGGGTCTTCCACAGCGGCAAGCACCTGTAGGCTTGGCTCGGGTTCGCTCCCATCAATGACAACCACGACTTCGTGGATCGTACAGGTCTGGGCAAGTGCCGAGCGTACTGCCTGCACGACGAACTCCGGTCGCTGAAAGGTCGGGATCACGACAGACACGCGCGTGTCGTTGTCCGTTGGCGTCGAGCTTTCGTTCACACCACAACCATTTTGGACGCATGGTTTGTGCGTATCCAACGATACCCACTCAAGATATGCCGTCTTCCATGCGGAAGAAGTAGCCAGACGGCCGCATACGCCAAGAAGAAACACGTTACGTGCAGCAGTATGGATAGCGGCGTTGACCCGAGCTCAACGTTCTGCACGCCGTACACGACGAGGCTTGCAAACAGGGATGCGAGCATCGGCAGCCACGACGCACCAAGTATTGTCGTTGTCGACAATACAGACGCGCGTAGGCAAACGCGCAGTGTCAGCGGCAGCATCGCAGCACGGAAGAGCAGATACGCGACCGCGACCCCCACGATCCCGAATCGCATGCCAAACCACAGGGACACGACAAGCAGCGGAGCGAGAACGAGTTGCCAGTATAAACGGGTGCGCGTCCTTCCTTCACCGAGATAGACCCATCCGAGCATGCGGTCTATCGATTCGAGTAGCATCGCAATCGCAAAGAGTCGTAGCAATGGAACAGCGTCCTGCCACTGGTCCCCTAACAGGATGTTCACGACAAGCTGCGCCTCAACGCATAGGAACATGAGCAACGGAAACAATACCGACTGCGTAGCGATAAAGATATTTGCCGCGTAGCGCTGATAGTCGTTGACGTTTTCGCGCAACTCGCTGAAACCCGCGATTGCCACCTGCTTGAAAGGTTGCAATGTCTGCATCATCGTCAGGTTGGACCATCGAAAAGCGCCTTGATACAGTCCGAGTGCACCAGCTCCTGCTGCACCGCCGACAATGATCCGATCGGCCACCAGTGAGGACTCGGCGACCAATCGTGCAAGCACGTTCTCTCTGGCGTAGGTATTCAAGGCCCGATCAGTCAAGTTGTCGGGCATCTGCCTGACGCCACGCCATCGTGGTCGCCAGGGCGTCGCTTGAGACAGCAACGCGGTCTGTATCAGCATCGACACGATTTGTTGAGCGACCAATGCCGCAACGCCGGCCCCGCGCATCGCCAGCAGAATAGCGGTCAACACGCCGCAGATCTCCGAGATCACCCGCGTTCGTGCAAGGGTGCCGTGCTTCATTCGTCGAGTCAGCAGGCCCACATGCACGTTCGCTACCGATCGAACACCGGATGCAATGGCGAGTGACAACACCGCTGGCACGAGCTCCGGACGATCAAACCAGGCGTGCAGCAAGGGAGCCGTGATCATCAGTGCAGCCGCCAGAAGCGCCGAGTACGCGACATTGCGACGAAACAGACGATCGAGTCTATCGGCATCGAGGGTGTCGGCATGCACGATGGCGCTGACGAAACCGAAATCCCTGACCGTACCTGCCACGACAAGCACGATACTCGCCATGGCAAACAGACCGAAGTCCGCTGGCGTCAGGAGTCGAGCAAGGACCATTGTTCCGGCGACCGCGAGGGTCAAGACAAGGGCATTGACGCCAAGCAGCGTTACGCTACCTTGCACGGAGCGCTCGATGATGAGGGAACGGTCGGGTCTGGCCAGACTCATACGGGGCCCCGCGAACGAGTTGCGGCCAAGCTCTGGTAGATAGTCAGGCACTGATCGACAACGCGAGCTTCAGTGAATTGATCGAGAGCTCTGCGTCGTCCGGCTTGGCCCATGGCCTCGGCAAGCGAGCGGTCACCGAGTAGCGCAACCAGACGCGAGGCCAGTGCCGAGGCATCGCCCGGCGGTACGAGGTAGCCGGTGTGTCCATCAACGACCTGTTCGGCGAGACCGCCGCCGTTGGTTGCAATCACAGCACAGCCTCGCATCATACCTTCGGCTGCAACCAGTCCGAAAGGCTCTTCCCACAACGACGGTACGACCTGCACCCACACATCGGCGAACAGCGCCTCCAGCTCGTCACGGCTCACATGTCCATGCCAGTCGACAAGTCCATGAATGCCGAGTCTTTCAGCCTCTGCTGCAAGACTGGCTCGCTCCGGACCATCGCCCACGACGCTCAGACGGATATCCGGGATTGATTTCGATACGGTAGCTACTGCCTCGAGCAAACACGCGACGCCTTTCTTGGCCACCAATCTGCCAGCGTAGCCTATACGCGGCGCGGACGTATCGTTCAGGGGAGGGCGTGTTGGTCGCTCCGGCACACCATTGAGAACGACATCGTTGACGTTGACACCGTGACTTCTATGTACGTGCGCGACGCGGTCACTGTTGGCGATGACGTAGTCAATCGCTTGAGTTCCACGCCGCCAACCGAGCTGTTGCGCTTGCGCCCTCGCTAGCCCGAGCAACCCCAGGCATCCGGTCCGGCCGCAGACACTACCTGGCGTATATGGGCAGGGTGATGCGTCGGGTAGTACGCGTGTATTCAAGGGGCAAACCAGGTCATAGTTCACGAGGTGCAGCACCGTAGGTATATCGTGCAGCAGGTCAAGAATCGCTGGGGACAGCTGCGTCATGAACATGCGCAGATGCACCACATCCGGCTTGAAAGTCCGAATCTCCGTCTTCAGAGCGCGCGCTGCAAACGGATTCCAGGCCTGTGTGATGCGTCGAGCTGGGGACATTGTCCCGAAGCCGGTACTATCCGCGCGTATCGGTAGACGCTGGGGTCGCGCGGAACTTGTAAACAGCCGCGCCTCGTGCCCGCGCGCACGCAAGTGATTGCGAATCGCCAGAGACAGTTGCTCGGCGCCACCTACGCACACGCCGTAATCATGGACGATCAATATGCGCATCATCGTTTGTGCCACTGGCTTTAGTCGCCCGTCCGTCTGTCTCGTCGCTCCTTGTAGAAGCCCGCGGCAACAGCGACCTGCGATAGGGCAACCAGCGGCAATGACATCAGGCGGCGAGGCAGCGAGAGGCTGCGGCGCTTCAGGGGATGGATCATCAGTCGTACATAATAGCCAGCAGTACGCGGCAAGGCGGTGCCGGTGCGTTGACCCTTGGTATGGAAACGTGCTGCGCCACGGCCATAGTTGTACTGCTGCCGCCAGAAGCTACCCAAATCGTGAACATGATGATGCAGTAGTCGCGCGTCGGTCACACGCGCGATACGGCCACCACCGGCCACCCAGCGACGGCAGAAGTCCCGGTCTTCACCGGCAGCAAGCGCATATTGCGTATCAAAGCCCTTCAAGGCAAGAAATCTCCGACGACTGCAAGCCATGTTGTTCGATGCGACAAAGGTGAGCATGCCCTCGGGCGACCGCTCAGCGTTTTCAACGTGAACGAGCAGGCCTTCAGCAACCTCAGAAAAAAGATTGGTCGACTCTCCGTTGCACGAACATCCAGCGAATAGCACGTCCGCCTGCTCATGAGCGGCAGATTGGAGATGTTCAAGCCACCTGCGCTCGACGACGCAGTCGTCGTCAACAAAGGCAAGCAGCTCTCCACGTGCCCTTCGCGCCCCATGGTTTCGTGCGGACGCTGGCCCCTGCGGAGTTTGCTCTAGTCGCCGCGCATGGAATGGGAAGTAGCGAGTGTCGAGTTTCAGCTCATCAGGGCTGCCGTCGTCGACCACTATAATTTCCGTACGTTCTCGAGGAAACGTCTGTCCGGCAAGGCTTTCAAGCAAGTGCGCAAGCTGATCAGGACGCGATCGTGTGGGTACGATCACGCTGACATCGATCTCGTCAATCATCTTCTTGTCACTTGCACGTTCATGGGTAGTTTTGCGACACGCTTTGAGTTGAGCTGTATGACGTTGCTATAGTCATACGGCAACAATGACTCATCAATCATGACGCACCCCCAGAACGCACTGCCGAGCCAGCCGTCAACTGCCAGAAACCTGTTCCCGTGGATGGCACTAGCTTTCATGAGTGCTGCCTTCTTGTATTCCACCGTGATGCTTGCCGGTGAAACCAGATTCCCGGACGAATCGGATTACCTCACCCTGGCGCGTCACCTCGTGGAAGGTAAGGGATATTCGCTGGACGGCGCGACGCCTAGCGCGCTGCGACCGCCGGGCTACTCGTTTTTGATAGCTCCTGTAGTGGCCTTGAGCGATTCGCCCGTGCTCGTTCGTCTGCTGCATTTCTGTATCCTGGTCGCTAGCGTGTGGATGTTGGGCAGACACGCGATGACACGATCCCGGAACGATGGCGCTACCCTGATGTTGATGGGTGTGATCGGGTATCCTGTTCTCATATACACCGCTGGCACAGTGTTCCCACAAACGCTGATGACCGGCTTGCTTGCCTGTCTGGTATGCCTGTGCGTTGCGAAGCAGAGAAATTGGATCAGCGTGTGCGCCGTCGGTCTTCTGACCGGAATACTGATAGAGGTCTCGCCGACAGCGCTGGCAACAGGTCCTGTAATACTGTTGTTCTGTGCCATTGTGATGCGATGGCCGGTCAAGTACGTGATTGTTCTCGCCCTTACCATGGCATTGGTGCCAGGTGCATGGTTGCTTCGCAATATCGTTGTGCTCGAGGAGCCAATTCTCTTCTCCGAAAATCTTGGCTACAACATCGATAACGCCGTTGTCGGCGACGAGCCGCTTGACGATGGCATTGTCATACCACCCAA
Organism: uncultured Granulosicoccaceae bacterium; assembly: GCA_938006335.1. Lineage (GTDB taxonomy): Bacteria > Pseudomonadota > Gammaproteobacteria > Granulosicoccales > Granulosicoccaceae > Granulosicoccus. Next base: position 5,270 of record CALLMF010000026.1, read on the forward strand.
GGGTACGATCGGTCATGGAGTGGAACGTCTGACCCAACTGATTGAGCAACCTGACGTCTTTCTCGGCCGACTGATTGACGTCTTCGCCTATCGAAACAACCTGTACGTCTCGACCGAGTCGACTGCGCTGCGCGACCGTATCATGTTTGTAAGCTACTACCTGTTGCTCGCTGCCGTCCTCTTGCGCCTGATCATGGCGCGGCGCCATCCGCTCAAACCCGCAGAAATTCTCGTTATCGTGTTGTATGTAGCAACAGCCATTCTGCATGCGCTTGTGATACCGCGTATCCGGTATCGGCTTCCATTCGACTTTCTTCTGTTGTTGCCAGCTGTAAACAGCGTGCTCATCATGCGCCGTACCCTTGTTCCAACTCGCTGAGCTGATGATCACGGGTCGATATCGCCAGCGCTCGTGCGATCACCCACCGCGGCGCTCGCCATGACGTAGGCGTAGGTCGCACAGGAGTAGAGGTAGTACACGACGTGCATCAAGGCAGCAGCACTCGCGAATCTGATTCCACCGCAGCGTGCAAAAAAGAGTAGCAAGCGACATTGAAGCAGAACAAAGCCGACAGCACACAGGGCACTGAGACCGAGCGCCATAGTCCCGACGAACGGCACGCTGAGGAGTGAAAGGACCAAGAGACAGACGACCCCTGCGGTCACGCGCTCGCGATAGCCTAGATTGAGTGTCGCCGGCACGCGACCGCCTTTTGCCAGAATGAGGCGGCACCACGGCAAGGCGCGCTGGAATATGTCGGTTGTGAGCCAGCTGCCAAGCGTCCACCGCTTGAGGTGGGTACACAGCAAGTGCGGCCACACCTCGATCCGAAACCCCGCTTCGACCAAGCGTACACCTAGCTCGATGTCCTCGATCGAAGGCGCTGAAAAAGCGTGCTCAAAGCCGCCGACCGACTGGAAGGCTGCTTGTCTAATCACGCCGCATCCAGACCAGAAGGTCGTAGCGTCGCGATCGGCCTGTTGGTGCATGTAGTGATGAAGCAGATTCTTGTATCGACTTATCCAGCCGGTCGCTGGAGGATCGTCGTCATAGCTGCCAAAGGCCGCGTCAACCTCTGGGTACTGCATGAGTCCCGCCTTGAAACCTTCAAGTGTTGACGGATGAACGCACACGTCGGCGTCGACAAACAGGTAGGCGTCTACGCTGCCAGCCTCTCGGGCTCCAGCGTTTCTGGCAACGGCGGGACCTTGCGGACCACGTGACAGTTCAAGGTAGTTTGTGCCGTAACGCTCGGCGGCTTGCTTTGCTGCACCGTCGGTAGATGCGTCGTCGACGATAAGGATACGGTTGCCGTCTTGCCCGGCAGCTCGAAGTGCGCCGATACACGCCATGATTGTCATCTCGCCGTCATGGACTGGAACGATGACACAGAGGTCGCAAGTCACGGGGCACTCATCAAGACAAGTCAGCTCGGACGCCTATGCATCAAACAGGTGATACCACGTCCAATGTCGATGACTTCCGTGTTGGCTGCGACGCCTGCCGTTCCTCAACAACAAAGGTCTCATGATAGGACCGCTCCACGTTGACGTTCCAGACGTCGTGCGTGTCGCCCATGAGATTGCGAGCCGCGAGCATGGCCGTAAGCATCGAGTGATCCTGATTGTTGTATCGATGCATGCCGTTGCGACCAACCGAGTACAGGTTATCGAAGGTCTCTATGTAAGCACTGATCGTATCCACGGCTTCGCGGTAATGCTCATCATAGATCGGGTAGGCCTTTTTCTGGCGAATCACTGTCCCGTCGACCACACGCATCGCCGACACCAGACCTAGCGCTTCCAACTCCCGCTTTGCTTGCTCAATCAATGTGGCGTCATTGGACTCCCATAGTCCGTCGCCGGTGTGACAGAAATACTCCAGCCCGATGCTGGCGCGTGATTCGTCGGGCACCATCTCACGGCTCCAGCTACGGAAGTTCTGTATACGTCCGACCTGAACCTCCGGGCTGTGGATGTATATCCAGTTGTCTGGAAACGGGTCCGCGTCGTCCACGATCAGAATCACGATCAAGAAGTCGCGATAGCGTAGCTGGGCAGCTGCTTTTCTCACCGCTTCGGGTGCCGCTGGTTCCAACGCGTTGACCAGCCTCCCAAGCGGCATGGTGTTGACAAGTGATCGGACTGCTTGCCGCTCCCGGCATCCGTCGGCACCTGTTGTCGTTACCGACTCTACGTGGCCACTACCGTCATGATGTACAACATCGACGCGTGTTTGCATATCGACACGACCGCCGCAAGCAGTCACTCGATCCTTGAAACGCTCCCACATCATGCCTGGACCCAGCCTGGGGTAGCGAAACGACTCGATCAGGCTGGTGGTGTCGTTGCCACCGAACAATGCGGTTTTGACAGCCTTGCCGAGCGACAGATTCTGAATCCGCTGTGCAGCCCAGTCGGCTTGAATGCGACTGCAGGGAATACCCCACACTTTTTCTGTGTAGGTTTTGAAAAATCGCTCGTACAGCCGCCGGCCGAATCGCTTCTCCACCCATTGTTCGAATGTGTCTTCCAATGCGTCGCTCTTCAACCGGGCTTGCAAGTAGCTCCACCCAATCCTGAAACTCTCGGCCGGACCGAGGTTGCGCAGCGTGTTGATGATTTTAAGTGGGTAATCGTAGTAGCGGCCGTCGTAGTAGATACGCGACAGTCTTGGCACGGTGATGAAATCCTCGCCCATGATGCGCTCCCATAGCGCATCGACTTCGCCTACCTTGGTAAAAAAACGATGCCCCCCAATATCAAACCGGTATCCACGATACGTTTCCGTTCTGGCGATGCCGCCCACTTTGTCTGAACTTTCGAAAACGTGAACCGGCTCGTCCGCCTCTGCAAGCATCAGCGCTGCAGTCAGTCCTGCAGGGCCGGCGCCAACGATGGTATGAGGTAGTGCAGCATCCGGAGATTGCTGCTCTGATGCGCGTGTTGTCGGACTCATGGCGGTGATTATGCCGACCATTGCTTCCACGTACTTTAATCGATCTAAAGACCGTAAAATTTGCCGGCCCTGCCGTTGGGTTTTGCGCACTATGTGACAGTCAAGTACGTTACACGTTGCGAAAAATGTTGGTTTGTGCAAGCTAGAGTCATGAACGCGCCAATCGTCAATGCAAAAGAGGCGGCCGTCGTCCCCACAGTGACTATCGTCGTGGTTCCACGCGAACGCTTCGGGGTTGCACGCCAGTCGCTTGAAAGTCTGTACGCCAACACGGCGTTTCCTTTCGATCTCGTTTACGTTGACGCTGGTGCGCCTGCTGGCGTGTCCGCATGGATCTCGGAACAGTCGGCTCTACGGGGGTTCCGCGTTCTGCGTAGCAAACACATGTTGACACCCAATGCGGCTCGTAATCTGGGTTGGCAAGCGTGCAACACCCCTTATGTCGTGTTTGTCGACAATGACGTGGTGTTCGCTCCCAGCTGGTTGACGGCTCTTGTTCGTTGCGCAGAAGAAACCGCATGCGAGGTTGTGGCACCGATGACCTGCGAGGGACCAGAGATCCACGCAGTCATCCATCAGGCAGGCGGGCACTATTCCTCGGATCGGGAAGCGTTCTTCCGGACCGCGCGAGGCCAGCGGCCAATCATTGACGCAATGCTGCACCAAGGTGAGCGACTCGCTGATGTGTCCCGCTTCAACCGCCATGAGACTGACAATTGCGAGTTCCACTGTGTTCTTGTGCGTCGCGACGCGTTGGTATCAATTGGTGGTCTTGACGAGAACATGCTCGCGACCAAGGAGCATCTTGATTTCTGCATGTCGATCCACGCCGCTGGCGGACGCGTCATGCTGGAACCTGAGTCGGTCGTCACTTACCTGTTTCCGACCAGGCAACATGCCATGGAACCAGCAGACTTCCCGTTCTTTCTGGTGCGTTGGTCCACCGACTGGCAGAAACGAAGCCTTGATCATTTTCGGGATAAGTGGGGCATCGTCGAGGACGATTATTTCCGGAAACGCTATCGGAATCTCGGTTGGCGTCGACGTGAAGGGGTCGTCAAGACTCTAGTCAAGCGCGTGCCGATTGTGGGTCGAAACCGGCACTTTGTCCGTGCAAGCACTCGCGTTTTGGATCCACTCGCCTGGTTGTGGGCTAAATGGCTGGTGCGCCGTCAAGACCGAATCCTCGCGAGCCACCAACGTACTCGGCATCCAGATCGCACGTCGGCAACGGCATGATCGATTTACTTCTTGAGTTGCAGCAACACGAGACTCCTGCCCACCATCCATAGGCTCCAGGCGACAATACCAAGCCATTTGGCGCCGTCTTCAACCAACGCATGCCACTCACCAAACGGGCGTAGTCCTTCCGGCACGACGTCCAGGCCGACAGACAGGGAAAATAACGCAAGACCGATCCCGAGGTTTCGAGGCGCGCCTGACCATAGCTCAGAACGGTAGTACACCAACCAGCACAAAAC
>CALLMF010000027.1 GCA_938006335.1 uncultured Granulosicoccaceae bacterium
CAGCAAGGCGGCACTTTCAGCCAACGCCTTGTCCTTGCGCTCAACCTTGCGTTTGAGTCGCTTGATTTCGTTGCGTGCTGCCTTCAGTGGCTCAGTGGGCGAGTCCGCGCCGCCCATGCCGGCGATACACGCCGAACGCCAACGCTCGACCTGCTCTGGGTACAAACCCTTCTCGCGGCAATAGGCGCCTTTCTCCGCCTCGTTCATCGCTTGTGTTTCCAGCACGACAGCAAACTTCGCCTCGTTGCTCCACTGCTCAGCGTTTCTCGCCCGGCTACCTGGCACCGCAGCCCCTCCCTCTCGTGCGTCTGACAACCACTTGTACAGGGTAACGGCACTGATCCCTTCTGACTCAGCGATCTGCGTGACAGGCTGACTCTGCGGTGGCAGGAGTTTGTTCAGTACCGCGTTCTTTCTCTCGATGGAATAGCGTGGCATTTCGTTGCTCCAAACACGCCCCCGAAGGATTCCGGGTTCAAGGTGCAACTAGGTTGACGTAGGGGGAGTAGGTGAATGCCGTACCGCCGGTGCCGATCGAAAAGAACTGGATGTCCTGCGCGGTGGCGCCGGCGCTGACGCCGAGGGTCAGGATCGCCGCTGCGGCGGCTTTTTGTAATCGTGAAATCATGTTTGCTCCTTCAGTGGTATGAACGTCTGGTGCTGTCACCAGTGGTCACCTTAACCGAAGCACTGATTGTCTGCCTCGCTTGCATCCATGCGGAGTATTGGTGCACGCTGGCACGCTTTCGAGTCCCATGCGAAAGCGACGCTGATGAGTGCCTTGACACAACGCCGCACCCGAGCGACCGAGCTGTTGAAGGCAGTGACCATCGATGCCGTGGCCTTCGTCCCCGGTCCTGGGTTCAAGTACCTGACCGGGGTCACCATGCACCTGATGGAGCGGCCGACGCTGTTTCTGATAACAGCCGATGGAGCCATGTTCGCGGTGATGCCTGCGCTGGAGCGGCAGAAGTGGTCTGCCTCCATGCCACAGGCCGAGACGTTCTACTGGGATGATGCCGATGGCCCGGCGGATGCGTTTGCCGCATTGGCAGCTGCTGTCGGCGTCGATGGCACCCTGGGTATTGAAGGTCTCCGTATGAGAGCGAGTGAGTACCTTGCCTTGAGTCGCCTGTGGCCGGTCGAGAATCTCGTCGACGCGGATGCCATGTTGAGTGAGCTACGCGTGCTGAAGGACCCGGAGGAAATCGCTGAATTGCAGCGTGCCATCAGCATCACGGAGACCGCGCTCGCCGAGGTTCTGCACGAGGGGATCGCCGGGCGTCGCGAAGTGGACATCGTCATGAAGCTGAGGTCTGCGATGGTGTGGCACGGTGCCAGCGGATTCAGTTTTCCCCCGATCGTACTGTCTGGAGCTGCCAGTGCGGATCCCCACGGCGAGCCGGGTGATCGGCAAGTGACGGCGGGCCAGCCGTTGCTCATCGACTTTGGTGCGAGTTACGGCGACATGCACGCGGACATCACGCGGACGGTGTTCTGTGACCATGCCTCCGATGCCCATGCAGACATTTACAACACCGTGCGTAGAGCCAATGTTGCCGGACGTGCGGCGGTGCGTGCCGGAGTTGCGGTAGGTGATGTGGACGATGCCGCGACCTCCGTGCTCGAAGCATCGCCGCATGCGAGCATGATTCTTCACAAGACCGGTCACGGCCTGGGACGGGAAGTGCACGAAGCCCCGCAGGTCATGCGATCGAATCGAGCGCTTCAGCGGGCGGGCATGGTGTTTACCGTTGAGCCGGGTCTGTACAGTGCTGGCGACATCGGTGTGCGTATCGAGGACGATGTATTGGTCACCGAGGATGGTGTCGAGTGTCTGACAGCCTTTTCGCGTGAGCTTGCGGTGTATGCCTAGCCTGCAGTAGGCCGTATGGGTGGCAGGGCGGTTGGCAGGACGATTGAACGTGCGTGATCGCGAGCGTCGACCACCTTGTTTCCGCGACCTGTAAAAATTTGACTCGATCGCATTACATCGAACGTGGTGTGGTCGAGCCTTTAATGTGTTGCGATCGAGTCAAATTTTTACAGGGTCACAGGAAGTACCGGCACAGGCCTCGGTCATGATCGATCCGCTACGCCTCGCCTGACGTGACACCTTTTGTAACTTGAACCGCCATGCCGTGGGCTTGAGCCGGTACGGTCCAGTCCCTACATTAGCTGCCAATTGACCTGAGGACGTAAGCGCATGACTCGCATACTGCTGTTTCTTGGCACCAACGCAGCGGTGATGGTGATCTTTTCGATCATCTCGTCGGTGTTCGGCCTGGACCAGATCATCGGTGCGAGCAATCTGCGCCTGATTCTCTTTGCGGCGATCTTCGGCTTTGTCGGATCGTTCATCTCGCTGTTCATGTCCAAGCGCATGGCGATCAGGTCCATGGGCGTTCAGCTTATCGAGCAGCCCTCCAATGAGACCGAGCGGTGGCTGCAGGAGACCGTGCACCGTCAGGCGCGCGAGTCCGGTATCGGATTGCCGGACGTGGGCATCTTCGATTCGCCAACTCCCAATGCCTTCGCCACCGGCTGGAACAAGAACCAGGCTCTGGTTGCGGTGTCCACCGGCCTGCTGCAGACGATGAGTCGCGATGAGGTGGACGCGGTTCTGGGTCATGAGGTCGCGCACGTCCATAACGGCGACATGGTCACGATGGGCCTGATTCAGGGCGTGTTGAATACCTTCGTCATCATTCTCAGCCGCTTGCTGGGTCGCCTGATCAGCAATGCCATGAATCGTGGCGGCGGTGGCAGCCACGGCATGGGCTTCTTTCTCGGCAACATCATCGGCAACGTGGTGTTCGGTGCTCTGGCAAGCGTCATCGCTGCGTGGTTTTCCCGTCAACGCGAGTATCGGGCAGATGCTGGCGGGGCCAAGCTCGCTGGCCGGGAAAACATGATCGGAGCACTCGAGGCACTCAAGCGAGGTGGGCCCTCGGACATGCCGGCAACGCTTCAGGCGTTCGGGATTGCCAGTGGCGGCAAGCTGGCGTCGCTCATGTCGACGCACCCGCCGCTGGATGTCAGGATCGCGCGGCTACGAGCGGAAGCCGGTCAGGACTGACGCGGTTGGTGACCGTGGGCACCAGCGTATCGTCGGAGGTCGCGTCGTTGTTCGCCGATTGCTGGCGAGCCATGCGCTCGTCGTAACGGCCCTCGAGTCGATCGATCAGGCTGGGCACCGCGAGGTTCGCCAGTGTGGCTTTTTCGATGTCGATGTCGATCTCGTCTGCGGAGCCCAGCAGGCCGCCCAGGGTCGCAAGCTGGCTTCGAATGCTCGCTTCCAGCTGTGTGGGTTCGACACGTCGAGCGTCCCGAGTTTCCACCAGCAGTACCAGTCGGTTGATGCGCAAACGGCCGACCAGCAGCCGCTTTGGCGCGTAGCAACGCAGCGCGTCGGCGGCCCGGTACACGGCGAGATCGGCGAGGGTGCAGTCGAGCTGGCTGGACCGACGTCCACACTGCGCAAAGGGCAGGGTGACCTGAATGGCGGCAGCCGCCGTGCGATGCGTTGCGGGACGACTGGCGAGGGCCAGCAAGCGCTTCATGGTGGCCTGCCGGCCCGGCAAGCCGTCTCGCTCGCCGTGCTGTTCGGTTCGCTGAGGTGCTGCAACGATGCGCGGGGGCTCCTTGCGGCGTAGTTGATTCAGACTGGCGTCGCGGTCGCGGCGTTTCTTCGGGACGGCGCTGACCGACAGGGTGGAGCGCGCGATCATCGATTCGATACGCTGACGCTGTACGTCGATCACCACGGCCTGTCGCCGCGCGGTGGCTGCCAGCGCGCAGGCGTCGAGCAAGCGGCTCAGCGCGTGGTCGTAGGCGTCCGCGTCGTCCGGAGACACCAGATCGTCTGCGCCTTGTTGAAGCCACCGAGCGAGGGTGCCGCGTACCCCGTCCGGAGCGACTACCAGCACGCGCACGTCCGGGTGCTTGAGCAGGCAGCGTGGCAGAGGGGCGTTGGGTTCTGGCAGGATCACCACGACCAGGTCATGGCGGCGTGCGGCAAGATCGAGCCCGAGTGCGATCTCGTCGTTGAGTGTTTCCACACTGCCGACGCGGCTCGAACGGCGCAGCCGTCGGCAGGCATCGTCCGTGTGCTCGCCCGGCTCCCCAAGCACCAGACACGACAGCGCCGGCCGTAAGGCCGCCTCCATCTCTGCCGGGTCGTGGGTGGGGCTTTGTGCTATCACCCCCAGAGTGTAGACAGCGCATGGCAGGCTGCCAGTCAGACCATCTATATAATGATGGGTCTTTTGGAGCAAACAGCACATCATGGCGAACTACAGCACCAACGAGTTCAAGGGCGGACTCAAGATCATGCTGGATGGAGATCCCCACTCCATCATCAGTAACGAGTTCGTCAAGCCCGGCAAGGGCCAGGCCTTCACCCGTACCAAGGTCCGCAACCTGAAGACCGGGCGCGTGGTCGAGCGCACCTTCAAGTCCAATGAATCGGTCGAGTCCGCCGATGTCATCGACACACAGATGCAATACCTCTACTCCGATGGCGAGCATTGGCACTTCATGGACCCGGCCACCTTCGAGCAGCTGCAGGCCGATGCCACCGCCATGGGCGATGCCAAGCTCTGGCTGATGGGCGAGGAAACCTGTGAAGTCACGCTGTACAACGGCGAGCCACTCGCGGTAACGCCCCCCAACTTCGTCGAGCTTGCCATCAGCGAGACGGACCCCGGCGTGCGTGGCGACACCGCGACAGGTGGGACCAAGCCAGCGCACTTCGAGACCGGTGCGGTCGTCAAGGTGCCACTGTTCATCGAGGAAGGCGAAAAAATCCGTATCGATACCCGCAACGGAGAGTACGTCTCGCGCGTCAAGTGACGGTGCCCGGCGATAGCCCAGCTGCGGAGTGGCAGCCCGGCGCGTCGTTGAGCACCCTGGAGTTCACCGCTGACGTGCGTCGGCGGGTGCGCCGCTATTTCGACGCCACCGGCTCGCTGGAAGTCGTGACTCCCGTACTCTCCTGCGCGGGGCCCAGTGAGCCTGCGATCGAGCCCTTTGATACCCGGGCCACAGCCGCGGACGGTCGGCGATGGTTGCAAACGTCGCCGGAGTTTGCGATGAAGCGTCTCGTCGCCTGCTACGGGCGTGATGTCTGGCAGCTTGCTCCGGTGTTTCGTCGCGCCGAGCAGGGGCAGCGACACAACCGGGAATTCCTGTTGCTCGAGTGGTATCGCGTGGGTCAGGACATGGACGAGCTGATGCAGGACGTCAGCGCGCTGCTGCGCGCAACGGTGGGGGAACATCCACCGTTTGATCGCGCATCGGTCACCGTGAGTTACGGCGACTGCGTCCGCCAATTGACTGGGCAGTGGCCAGAAGCGTTGACGGTGGAATCGATCCGCTCGTTGTTTGCTGCGCGGCAACGGCATTTTCCTGAGTCCATACAAGCGCAGGAGCTCGATACGGCGCTGGATCTTCTGTTCGACACCTTTGTGGTGTCCGCGTTTTCTGCCGACTGCCCGACGTTTGTCACAGGCTACCCACCCTCGCAAGCCTCACTTGCCCGACTGGCAGTTGATACGCACGGGCGCAGCGTTGCCTCACGCTTCGAGCTTTATGCCGGAGAGGTCGAGCTTGCCAATGGTTTTCATGAGCTGGTCGATGCTGCCGAGCAGCGCCAGCGCTTTGAAGACGAGTACGCCGAACGTGCGGAGGCCGGGCAGGTGCTGCCCGCGATGGATGAGGCCTTTCTTGCAGCGCTGGAGTTCGGGCTGCCCGAATGTTCCGGGGTTGCATTAGGGCTGGATCGCCTGGCCATGGTGGCGCTGGCCGAGACGTCGCTTGATGCGGTGATGAGCTTCTCCGATGAGCGCACCTGATACGGTCATGAGTCTCGATGCTGTGGGCATCGACGCGCTCGAAACCGTGCTGGCGCCTGCGGGGCTCAAGGTGCAGCAGGTGCCGGACGGCGCACCGATTCCGGGGAGTCATTGGGGCGAGCCAGAAGCTGGACTGGTGGCAAGTACGCTGTGGGTGCGCCACGACACGCCGGTGCATTCGGCACTGCACGAGGCGGGGCACTGGTTGCTGATGGATGCGCAGCGCAGATCCCGTCTGCATACCGATGCGGGCGGCACGGCAGATGAAGAAAATGCGGTCTGCCTGCTGCAGACCGTGCTGGCTGATTGCCTGCCGCCAATGTCGTACGCGCGCATGCTCGCCGACATGGATCTCTGGGGTTACTCGTTTCGGCTCGGTTCAACGCACGCCTGGTTGGAGCAGGATGCGGACGACGCGCGCGCGGCGCTCGCCGCACGGCTCGATCGTTTTCAGCTCGCGGACGATGTCATGCAGCGCATCAGTCTCGCGTGTGACGTCCGAGGGCCTGTCCCATCCTGACCGGGCTGTCGCTCGTGAGGGCGGCGTCCCAGTTGATGCGTTGTTCGAACACGGCAATGATCGTCGAACCCATATTGAAGCGACCCATCTCCGCGCCGCGCTGCAAGGCGATTGGTGCGTCATCTGCAGAGGGCTCGTAGTGGTTGATGCGGCGACGCGACGTCGGTGTAATCGGGCCGTGCCACACCGTATCGATTGCCGCCACATTCATCGCGCCGACCAACACCAGCGCCATGCGTCCGTGCTCGGTATCAAAGTGGGCGACAACGCGTTCGTTACGGGCGAACAAACCTTCGAGCGAGCGCACCGCATGGGGTCCGACACTCCATAGACGACCTGGCACATGCGTATGCGATAGGAGCGTGCCGTTCATCGGCATGTGCAGCCGGTGGTAGTCCCGTGGCGAGAGATAGACGGTAACAAAGCTTCCGTCGCCGAGGCGTTCGGTGGCGTCGCCGTCGCCGCCCAGTAGCTCGAGCAGGGAATAGTCAGCGCCCTTGGCTTGCAGTACGCGCGCGTCGCGCACATCACCCATCGCGGAAATCCGGCCATCGGCGGGGCAGGCAATGAGCTCCGGGTCTTCAGGCAAGGGGCGCGCGCCGGCCTTGAGCGCGCGCGTAAAGAAGGCGTTGAAGGTCGGGTAGCTCGAGAGATCGGTGTCGACGGCATCCTGCATGTCGACATCGAAGTGCGCAGCAAAACGCCGGATCACCGGGGTGACCAACCGCGATTGCCGACGTGTCAGCCGGTAGATGATACCGGTCAGGAAATGCTGCGGCAGCGGTGCCAGTGCAAACGTCTTGATGCGATCAATCAGAGTGGCGCGGCCAGGGGCCGTTCCAGTGGGCGTGGTCTGATTGGCCGGTGTGCTCAATTCGTGCTGCTGTCCGTCATGTCCTTGGGCATCGGTTTTCCCATGCCTTCGTCCATCTCTTGACCGTGTCCGTGCCAGTGGCCCTGCGATGAACCGTCAGACCCCTGGTGAGTCATGGTGTGCTCGCCGGGTCGCACCACCGGCAGAGTCACAGGGATAGGACCGGCGCTCGACTCGATCGTGATCTGCACGTCGTCACCGGCCTGCAAGGGCGCGTCAAGACCCATCAGCATCAAGTGATAGCTGCCGTGCTTGAACTCGAGCGTGCCACCTGCGGGGACCACGATCTGGTCCATCTCACGCATGGTGGCCACATCGTCCACGACCTCGGACAAGTGCAACTCGACGGTCGCGATGTGCTCGCTGCTCGCGCCGTTCACTACCAGCTCGTCTTCGGAGGTGTTGTTGATGGTGAGATAGCCACCGGCCACCGGTGCGCCGGGAGGCGGCTGGATGATGCGTGCGTCACTGATGAGTGGCAGTTCCGCGACGGCGGCCGGGCTGGCGAGGCACAGGCAGATCAGCAAGCGTTGCATGGGAGAGGGTTTCATGAGGAAGGCAAATCGCTAGAGCTACCGAGTTCGGCAATGATTTCGCGATAGTCCGCGATGATCGATTCCGGTGTGTGGGGTGGGCGAAAGCGTGCACGTACGCGACCGTCGGGGTCGATCAAGAGCATGGATGCGGTGTGGTCGACCAGATAGTTTTCGGGGTTGTCGTCATTGGCGGTAAAGGCTGCCACGATGCCAAGCTCTCCAGTGAGCTCAAGCACGTCAACAAGCTCGCCGGTAACACCACGAAAGCGCTCGTCGAAGTAGCCGACGTATTCGTTCATGCGCTCGACGGTGTCGCGGTTGGGGTCCACGGTAAAGAAGGCGACCTGCATCGGATCGACAGTGCCTTCGGCTTCGATGGAGCTGACCGTGTCCTTCATGACTTGCAGCGTGATCGGGCAGACATCAGGGCAGTGCGTGTAGCCGAAGAAGGCCATGGTCCATTGGCCATCGAACATCGTTTGATCGATGGTGAAGCCGTCCTTGTCGAGCAAGGAGAATTCCGGAACCTGTCGAAAATTCTCGGGTAGCACCAAGGTGTTCTGCATGCGCGTCTGCAGAGCATCCAGCGACGCGTCGGCGGACTCGACGTTTGCCGCGGCCTCAGGAGCAGACTCCGTATTTGCCACGTAAAGACCCCCACCGATGCCGACAACGGCACCCACCACGATTGGAACGACGTATCGCATGTTCATCGCATCAGTATACTTGGGCGCCTTCGGCGACAGCGTTGGCGCCACGGAAAAACTCTCGAACATTCCCGGTCATGAAGGACAGCCCGATCACCGATGCCTTCTTGCCCATGACCGGCCGGGTGACCACGGGCGAGGCCATCACATGTGTCTCCCAGGCGCTCGATAGCGCGGGGCTGGAGTTTGCGCACGGCACCGACAATGCGCGGGACGAGTCCGCCTGGTTGATTGCCTTTGCGATGGGTCGGTCGCCCGTACAGCCTCCGGACGCAGACCATGTACTGACAGAATCCGAGCGTTCATCCATCGAGCGAGTCATTGCGCGGCGCATCACCGAGCGGGTGCCGGCGGCCTACATTACCGGTCGTACCTGGTTTGCCGGTCACGAGATGTTGTGTGACGAGCGAGCGCTGGTACCACGCTCGCCGTTGGCCGAGTTCATCACTAGTGATTTCTACGGCTTGCTGGATACGGTGGACTCGCCGCGTGTGCTCGACTTGTGTACCGGTGGCGGATGCATCGCGATTGCGTCGGCGCTTGCGCGGCCGGATGCGATCGTGCACGCGAGTGATCTGTCAGCCGATGCGCTGGCGCTGGCTGCGGACAATGTCGCGCTGCATGGGCTGCAGGATCGTGTGCACCTGCTGCACGGGTCATTGTTTGATCCGGTTGACGCTCGCTATGACCTGATCATCTCCAATCCACCGTATGTCGACGCGGCAGACATCCGCGCGATGGCGCCCGAATTTCATCGCGAGCCGGAGATGGGTCTCGGTGCTGGGGATGACGGTCTCGACATCGTGACGCCGATGCTGGCCGAAGCGCCCGATTACCTGACCGATGAGGGCTGGATCGTGGTGGAGGTGGGCAACAGCGCCGAGGCCGTGGAGCGTCGCTGGCCGACGCTTGAGCTCGCCTGGCTCGAATTTGCCAGCGGTGGCGATGGGGTATTCGCGGTGCAGCGTCGGGACCTGTTGGCGCTGCGGCCCGGGCAATAATTGCGCTCCGGACAATAAAAGACGGCTGACCCAAGGGGCCAGCCGAACGGGGGTAACGCGGTTGTTTGCGGGTGTCTAGCGCCCGCAGTGGGTGATCAACGCAGTCCGAGCTTGAACTGCAACCAGACCACAGGATTGTTGGAATGTTCACCGAAATCGACCGAGGGTGATCCGCTGACATTGAGTACCGCTCGCTCAGTGAATCGGAACTCGACGACGGGCAGGGGCAGGACGCGGGTATCGATACCGTCGGTCGTCTGGTTGCCTTCGTCATCGAACTTGGCGATGCCGAACTGCTTGTTGATGACCGTGGCGCCGATGATCAGACGAATGCGGTTGTAGAAGAAGCTGTCGGTGGCGTAGTTCACGCCAAGGTACTTGGCCTGGTAGCCGAAGCTGTCTGACAGCGTGCCGACATGGAAACCGATTTTTCCACTTGGCGAGTACTCCCAACCGATACCGGGTGTGAAGTCGTTGCGCTCGTCCGAGTTATCGAAATGCCAGGCAAAGGTGTTGAAGACGAGATACCCGTCGTCAGCCTGGGCCTTTCCGGCTGCTATCAGCAGTGTTACCCCGAGGACCAACAGCTTGACTGCCGAGATGCGCTTGTTCATGTAATTCTCCGTTCGCTACGCCGGTCTTGTGCCGGCTTGGTGGCAAATCGCTTCCCGTGTCAGGAAGATGTCGCGCACTGTAGCGATGCGGAAGCAGATGCTCTGCCGACCGCGTCACGGAGATGAACAGGTCTGAAATCAATGACTTACAACGAAAAAACGGAGAGCCAATAAATTGGCTCTCCATTGTGATGGTACGTAAGTGCTTGTTTGAGCTCGACAAATCGAGCATTTGCTAGTGGGTCATACAGGTCTTGCAGCGCGTGGCCCGCACATCAGTCGCAGCCTGCAGCTTGAATATTCGGTGCAGAGTTGTGATGCATTCGAGGCGTGCATACGGCGTCAGGAGTTCTCGCGCAGCTCTCGCGCGTCGTCCAGGTCCTTGATGATCAGATCGAACACGCGCTCGGCAAAGGCGTCCCACTCGCCGTTCTGCCGATTGCTGTCGTTGTCCGGCATCGACAGGCGGATCTTCATGAGTGTGCCGTCGTGCTCGCTCTGGTACAGCATCGTGAAGGAGGCGAGGTTGGAGCGCAGATAGGTCGCTTGCACGCGGGCCGTGGTGCGTACACCTTGAGCGCGTGTGGCTGCGTTGAGCACGTTGAAGTCCGCGTACAGCCCCTGATCCACGGCTTCGTTGATGGCATCCATCGTGGCTTTGGTGGAGCCCAGCACCAGCTGCTCGTGGTCAAGGTCGGTGTTTTCCTCGGCGACCGGGTAGACGTAGACGTCCGCCAGGCGCTTCTTGGAGGGATTGGCGTATCGAAAGGAGTAGCCGCCGCTGTTGTCTTCAAACTGCTTGTAGCCCTCGAACTCGAACGACGCGATGCGCGCTGGCAGCTCGCCGATGAGCGTTGGGGTCTGAGGTGTGCGATCACCGAAGGCCGCACACGCCGAGCCGAGTAACGCGACCAGAAACACCGCGCACAGGCGGCTTGCAGCCGCGCATGGAGCCGCGACGCGTGATGAGAGCCATCCGGTGGCGGTGATTGGCTGGAACATGGGGGAACCCGGGTCGTTGGATCGTTGTGACGGGGTTCGCAAGATCTGTTCCCATCGCTCAATCGGCAATTCTCAGGAAACGCGGTCGGGTATGGCCGTCTATGGTTACAGGTTCCAGGAACAGGTCCAGTGGGCGCACCCACAGGCCGTGTTCGCCGTACAGCGCGCGATACAGCACCATGGGCTCGTCCGTTTCCGAGTGATGCACCAGATCGATCACCTGGTAGCGCGCGCCCTTATAGTGTTCATACAGACCTTTCGGCGGAGCGCTGCCGGTGATCTCGATGTTCTCTTTCATGCTGATTCGTCCATGCTGATTCGACGCGGGTATTTACTGCTTGCGGTCGGGGTGCTGCTCGCCATGCTCGCGGGTTGTGCGACCTCGCCGCCCAGGCAGCCCGATGATGTGTGCTCGATCTTCGAGCAGAAGCGCGGCTGGTACAAGGACGCCAAGCGCGCCGAGACCAAGTGGGGGTCGTCGATGCACATCCCGCTCGCCATCATGTACCAGGAGTCTGCGTTCAAGGCCAAGGCGCGGCCACCGCGCACTCGTGTCCTGTGGATCATTCCCTGGCGCAGACCCACCACCGCGTATGGCTATGCGCAGGCGCTGAACGGCACCTGGCGCGACTACATCGATTCGACCGGGGAGTACTGGCGCGAGCGCCATGACTTCGGCGATGCGACCGATTTCATTCACTGGTATCTCGCTGAAGCGCGTCGGATCAACGCGGTGCCCCTGAACGACGCGTACTCGCTCTATCTCAACTACCACGAGGGCATGGGCGGCTACGCCAACGGCAGTTACCACAACAAGGCGTGGTTGCTGAAGGCGGCAACGGCGGTGCAGACGCGCTCGCAGCGCTACCGTCAGCAGTATGCTGGTTGCGAGGAGGAGCTCGCCAAGGGTTTCTGGGCACGTCTGTTCGGCCGCTAGTTGCCCATCCGGCCTTGCCGGCGCACGCGCTTTGATAGTCTCTGTCATGACAGAGACGGGAGTACCCATGGGTTTATTCAGCAAATTGTTCGGCGGTGGCGGCAGCGATGACGCGAGCGCAGAAAGCGATCCGGTGGAATACAACGGCTGGAGTCTGGTCGCCGCGCCCATCAGCGAAGGCGGCCAGTACCGGACGGCCGGCATCATTCGCCGTGAGGTCGATGGCGAGATGAAGGAGGCGCGCTTCATTCGTGCTGACAACCATGCCTCACGCGACGCGGCGGTCGAGCATTCACTGCGCAAGGCCCAGCAGATTGTCGATGAGCAGGGCCCGGGTCTGTTACAGCGCGAGCACGTCTAGGCCGGCGTCGCCCGTCGAGGTCGTGATCAGGGCAGTGCCCAGGCGAGCGACGCCCCGTTCAGCGAGCGGTCGCTCCGTGCGAGCAGGTGCAGCAGCGGGGCCAGTCGATCGTCCGGGTCCGGTGACTCGGTGGCATGCTCGCCGGCAAACAGGCGGCGGCGCAGGGGCGTGCGCATCGGGCCCGGAAAGTAACCGTTGAAGGCGATTTGCGGGGCACCGGCCGCGTCCACGCGGTGCTCGGTTTCCTCAGCCAGCGCGTACACCAGCGCTCGCACCGCGGATTTGGACAGGCCATAGGCGCCCACATAGGCACCGATGCGATGGTCCAGCGGCCACACCACGCTCGCCGTGTCCGAGCGGGCCAGCAGTGGCACGCAGGCAAGCGTCAGCGCTCGTGGGGCCGCGACATTGACGCGGAAAACGCGCTCGAATTCTTCCATGTCGATACCGTCCTGCGGGGCGCTGGCACCAGTCTCTACCGCTGCGTGCACCAGGCCGTCCAGCCGACCGAACTCGCCATACAGCATCTCGGCAACCGCCTTGGCATCGGCTGAGTCGTGCTTCGCAAGGTCGAGTTCGGCGATGGCCGGCGTGGCGTCGCTGAGGTCTTCGAGTACGTCATACAGACGATTGAGCTTGCGCGTGGAGCGCCCGAGCATCACCACCGTCGCCCCGCCTTCGGCGAGAGCCTTGCACAGCGCGGTGCCGAGCCCTCCCGTGGCGCCGGTAACAGCGACGATGCGCTCATGCAGGCTGCCTGCCTCCGGCACCTGCAGAAATGACGGGATTTCGCGGTACGCCGGTAATTCAGGGATGCGTTGGTCGTCAGAAGCGTTCATGCGGGAACATGCGACGTGATGTCAGGTCGAAAGTCGAGGGCCTGCACCTTAACCCACACCTTAACCTAGGCGATCCGGAGATGAATCAAGTGACAACACACAGACTTTTGCGTCATGCCGCGCTGGTGGCGGCGGTGCTGGTGGGCGGTGGTGCGGTCAGTGCTGCGCATGCCGAATCGGCACGATACGAGATCGACGATACCCACACCGTCGTGGCATTCCTCGTCGAGCACATCGGTTTTTCTCGGGTGCTTGGACGTTTCGATGGAGTGGAAGGTGCATTCAACTACGACCCGGAAACACGCACCCTCGAGCAACTGGAAATCGTCGTCGATACGACCACCGTCAACAGCGGCAATGAGGCGCGCGACAAGCATGTGCGCAAGGCAGACTTTCTCGATGTCAAGAAGCACCCCACCATGACGTTCGCGGCCGATTCGGTCACCTTCGACAGCGATGCCGGCGGCAGCGTGCCCGGCACCTTGACCCTGCTCGGGCAGTCGCAGCCGCTCACGCTTGAGGTCGTGATCAACAAGGGGGCGGTCTATCCCTTTGGCCACAAGCGCTTCACCTTTGGTGCATCCGCTGAGGGTTCGCTGTCACGGAGCGCGTACGGCATGGACTACGGTGTTGCCAATGGTCTGGTCGGGGACGAGGTGGAACTACTGATCGAGCTCGAAGCGGTTGCCGCGAAGTAGCTGCCCGGGCAGGTGAGCTAAGGCGTTTCAAACGCGGTCGTCAGAAGCTCACGCATCGACCACATCGGCAGGCTGGTGCCGTTCTGGTCGGGCACCATGCCGTCGACGAAGTACTCTGTCGGTAGCCTGTCGAGCAATTGCGCATCGTCGCTGATGAAGTGGATCGGCGTGTCGGCGGTCTTTCCCCAACCGGCGATGATCGAGGTGGGCTGATGGTCGCCGAGGACGATCATCAGCGAACCCTCGCCGAACAAGCTGGCGTACTCGCCTACCATGCTCAAGGAGTACTCGAGCGATGTGGCATAGGCGTCCCGCACGCTGTCGCGGTCGCGCCAGTTCATCGGGCCGCCAAAGCGATGCGAGCCATCGAACACCGACCCGTCGCCGACATCTTCCCAGGGGATGCCTCGCGGCAAGGGGTTCCATGGCACATGCGAACTGAGCAAGGCAATCTCTGCCGCCACATCGCCGTCGGTGGAGTGCCGCATGTTCGCCTCGAACGCAGACAAGGAATACTGGTCCGGCATGGTGACGTAGCCGAAGGGCTCACCCTGATAGTCCATGCCGTCACGATTGCGCAGATCATCGAAGCCGTACCAGCTGCCTTCGGGCCATGCCTTCTGAATGGCGGGTAGCAAGCCGAAGGTGGTCCAACCGGCTTCGCTCAGCAGTGAGTACAGTGATTTTCTCGAGGAGGTGACCAGGCGGTCGTAGCGGGCCTGGTTATCCACCCGCAAGCCCGCAGCGAATGACGAATGTGCCAACCAGCTGCGGCCACCGCGAATCGGTGACTCGACCCAACCACTGCGTGCATGCAAGCCCGCAGCAAGCGTGTTCGCCTGAATCTGTTCGAGCATGGCCTCGGCGCGGGGCTGCAGGCTTTCGTAGGCGAGAAAGCTGCGTCCATAGGATTCGATGAACACGACCACTAGGTCCCGCCCTTGCAGTGCGGCAAAGCGCGGCGGGGCGTTCGGGTCTACCGTCTCTTGTTCAAGCTCTTCGGCAAATTCGCGCTGATCGGCGACCGAGCGCTGCAAGGCTTCGATCCGATCTGCCAGTTCGGGTAACACGGCTGCAGAGACAGGCGCTTTTTCGTTCTGGAATAGCCACGCTGCGCCGACAACAGCAGCGATCGCGGCGCACGCAATGACGGTAGTGTTGGCGCTCAAGCGTCCGAGCGCCATGAGCCCGCGATACAAGGCGAGGCACAGCAGCGCCAGTACCAGTACGCTTGCGACCACGATGACCAGCGCGGGAACCAGGCCGATGCTGGTTGACGCGAGGTGCCAGCCATCACCGATAAGATGCCATTCGAGGAGCGGGCTGAAGCGTCGGTCGAAGGCGAGGTAGGAACCGAGATCAAGAATGCGCAGCAGCAACAACAGCCCGAGTATCGCCACGATCGCGGCGCACCATGATCCGGTGCTGCGCCGCGTCAGCAAGCGTGTTGCAAGGCCCAGTATGGCAATGATGATGAACCACTCGATGGGGATGACACTGATCTGCGCGAATGTGAAGTCGTTCGGGTGAGCGGGGAAACGCAGCAACAGGAACAAGGCGATGGCGGTGAGAATCGCCACGCGGGTAAACGGCGCCGACTCAGTCCTGCCATGCGCGTCGCCATCGCTGCGGCGCTCATGCTGCTGGTGTTCTTCTCGCTTGATGTTCATGCCCTCGTGGCGCAGCTGTCAGGTATCACCCCAGTAACGATGTTGCTTGGCGTGGCGGTCGGCGTGTTGATCGTGCAAATACAGACCCTGCTGTCTGCCTGGCGCTGGCAGCTCACCGCAGGTGCGCTCGGTCTGCACATCGGTTTTGTGGAGGCTGCGCGTGAGTACTATCTGGCAACACTGGTGAATCAGACCTTGCCCGGCGGCGTTGCGGGAGACGCTGCGCGCGTGGTGCGCAGTCGGCATGCGGCCGGAGTAGCTACTGCGGCCCATAGCGTCATGGTAGAGCGTCTTGCCGGACAAGTGACCCTCGCTGTCATTACGACTGTCGGGCTGGCTGCGTGGCCGTGGCTGTTGCCGGGACGGTCGCCGGTGTCCCCCGTGGTAGTGCTTGCCGGAATCGTCATTGTCAGCGTGGCGCTGCTCGCCCTGGTGCTCCTTGCGCGTCGCCTGTCGGAGCGGCAGCGAGCGGCACGCTCGGCGATAGCTGAGCCGCAGCGTACCGTACCGCGCATGATGCAGCGGGCTGCAGAGGTATCGGCTCGCTTTGTCGCGGAGTTTGGCCCGTCGCTGCGCAGGGCGCTGCTGGAAGAGGGCGCCTGGCGCTTGCAGTTGGCTCTCAACGTCGCGATTGTCCTGAGTTATCTGGCGCTGTTCGCCGTGGCAGCTCATATCGTATCGACGCCGCTGCCGTGGTTGGCACTGGTCACGATAGTACCGCTGACTCTGCTGGCCATGGCCTTGCCGATCTCCATCGGGGGCTGGGGCGTGCGCGAAGCGGCAGCGGCCGTGTTGTGGCCGCTGATGGGTCTGGATGCCGAGCTGGGAGTGGTGACCAGCGTCGTGTATGGACTGATTTCGCTGTTCGGTAGTGTGCCGGGAGCGTTCTTTGTCGTGCGGCGCACTGATCGGTAGTGCCGACGCCCGACAGGCGTGGATTGTTCCGGTCGCGACTGTCATACAAATGAGCTTCCCAGAAGCTAACCTCCGGACAACGACCAATGTCTGCAAATACAACTCATGTTCAAGGATACGCAACACCTTGTCTCGATGGCCGTCGTCGCTGCGGTCCTGCTGACGGGCGCGCCGGTAGCGCTTGGCGCGGGCGAAAGACCCGACGCACCCACGGGGATCATCAGCGGTGTGACGGGGGGCAGCGTCATGCTGTCGTGGCAAGAGCCCGCGGATGACGATCGCATCGAGGGCTACAACGTCTATCGTGACAATCAGTACCTGACCACGGTATCGGACACTCGATACGAGGGCGATATCGCTGAAGGCGCCGTGCACAGCTTTTACGTGGTTGCCTTCGATACGGAACCGCGCCGGTACTCGACCGCTTCCGAGACGGTGTACCTACCGCAGGCCCCCGCGATTGAAGACAACAATACGGCGCCTGGCGCTCCTGGTGGTCTGACCGGGACCATCAGCGGCTCGGACGTCGCCTTGCAATGGCAGGCATCCACGGATGACGTGGCGGTACTCGGCTACAACGTGTACGAGAACAACCGCTACATCACGACGGTAACGGCGACCAACTACACGGGCAGGGTAGAGGCAGGACGCAATTACACCTACTACATCGTTGCCTTCGATGGCCGGCAGAATTTCTCGCCGCGTTCGCAATCACTCTCCCTGCCGGATGGCGGCTCCGTTCCGGTCAGTGATACCACCGCTCCGAGTCAGCCACGAGCGCTGACCGGTAACGTCGTGGCGGGTGGCAGTGGAGATACCTTTCGTGTGAGCTGGCAAGCGTCAAGCGACAATGTGCAGGTGCTCGGTTACAACGTGTACGTCAATGACAACTACACCACGACCGTGACCGGCACCACGTTCGAGACGGTGTTGGGTGCAGACTCAAGCAATCGGTTCCAGATCGTTGCCTTTGATGCGGTACCGAATTTTTCACAACCGTCCGAGTCCCTGACGCTGCACCGCGGCTCATCTGCCACTGACCCCGCCGATGGGCCCGACACCACGCCCGTTGATAGCGATGTGGTACTCAGCGCAGCGACTGGATTGACGGGCACCATGGATCAGAACGGCAACGTTCGGATCACCTGGTCTGCGCCGAGCGTTGGCAACCCGACCGGCTACAACGTGTACCGTAACAACGCCTATGTCGCCTCGGTATCAACATCGAGCTACAGCGCCACGCTGAACCCTGACGAGGTGTACTCGTTCTACGTGACCGCCTACGACGGTCGCGGCAATTTTTCTGCACGTTCGGCGCGACTGACGCTTCCGGACAGCGACAACCTGGCGCCGTTCTTCGTGAACCTCGAAGATCAGGTCATCGAAGCCGGCCCCGTCTGGGAATACCGTATTCAGCCAGCGGATATCGACGGGGATCTTCCTGGCTTGTTCATCGGCACGCTACCCACGGGCATGCAGGAGCTCGACAACCGCGACGGGTCGCGCACCTTGCGCTGGAGACCACTGCAACCCGATGTCGGCAACTATTCGATCGAGATCACGGCCTACGATGCAGACGACCCTGATCTGACCACGGTGGTCTCGCTCGGCTTGCAAGTGGTGTTACCTGCTGATCTGTCGATCATCCCGAACCTGGCGCCGACCATTGATGCTGTAGGTGATCATGTCGTGCGAGCGGGCGATCCCATCGTGCTGCGAGTAAAGGCGGTCGATGCCAATGGCACCGTGCCTGATCTTGTCATCCTGAATCCACCGGAAGGGTCGACCTTCACCGCGCTGGCGACAGACCCGCGCGTGAGGGAGCTTCGCTACCAGAGCGGCGCGGACGACATCGGTGTCACCGTCTTCGACTTTTTCGCAACCGATGCAGAAGACGCATCCCTCACGGCTACCGCCACGGCCTCATTGGAGTTTCGACCGGGCTCGGCGTTTGAACGAGACGGCAGCCGTCTACGAAACCTTGCACGCCAGGCAGGGATCGATATCGGCTACGCCTCGCTGCTGGAAGTCACGGCCAAACCCGATGGCGTGCTCTATCAGGACATTGCACGCGAGGAGTTCAACCTGGTGACCCCTGAGAATTCCATGAAGTGGGGGTATGTGAATCCGGAGCGCGGTGTGTATCGCTGGGAAGAGGCTGACACGCTGGTGGCCTTTGCCGCCCAACACGGCATGCAGGTGCATGGTCATGCGCTGGTGTGGTACGCCCAGTTGCCACAGTGGGTGCAACAGTCGGATGTTGCCGAGCGTGAGTCTTTGATGAACGCGTTCATCGATACGATGATCGCGCGCTACCCCAACGTGGATATCTGGGATGTCGTCAACGAAGCGTTTGAAGACGATGGCCGTTTTCGTAATTCGGTGTGGTTCGAGGCGATGGGAGAGAGCCATATCGACCGGGCCTTCCGACGCGCCCGGCTAAACGACGCCGACGCCACGCTGATCTACAACGACTACGACGTGGCAGCGGGAGGCCCCAAGACCGATGCCATGTATGCGCTGGTCGCGCGCCTTGTCCGCGATGGTGTGCCCATCGACGGGGTGGGATTTCAGATGCACGTGACCACGGACTATCAGGATTTTGCAGCGGTCGCCGCCACCTTCCAGCGCTTTGCCGATCTCGGGCTCGATATCTACATCACTGAACTGGACGTCAACCGCGTGGACGGTGATAGTGACGCCGATCAGGCAGCGGTGTTTGCCAACACGGTGCGCACCTGCATGCAACAGCCGGCGTGCCGGGCGGTGCAAACCTGGGGCTTTACGGATCGCTACACATGGCGATCGCCGAACACGCCGCTATTGCTGGATGAGGAATATCAGGCCAAGGAGTCTTATCGCGCCGTGCAACGGGCGCTGACGGGGCAGTGATCCGACGGCCGTGATTTGCAGGGCGGTGCCGTCAGTTGCCGGGCTGGCGCCGCATCAGCCACTGCGTGTCGCGTGCAAACGATGCGATCAGGCACAATAGTGCGCTGACGCCGAGCAGCGTTGCGAGGGTGCCGTTGATCAGTGGTGTCAGCAAGGCTGCAAGCGTTGCGACCTGAATGACGCAAACGGTCTTGCGACGCATCGAGGGGAACAAGGGCTGTTGCAATGCCGGGAAGTACAGGCCTGCGGCAACGAAGAGATATCGGAGTACGCCAAGACCGAGAATCCAGATGCCGAACTGCTGACTGCGCCACAGCAACAGGCTCATGACCAGTGCCAGTAGCGCATCGACTTCCATGTCAAAACGCGCACCAAACGCGGTTGACTCATTGCGACTCCGGGCGAGATAGCCATCAAGGCCATCCATCAGCAATGCAACGATCGCAATAATACTGAGTACCCAGAAGATGCCGCTGCCGATCTGGTCCGCGACGGGCACGAAGGCGGCAAGAAGCACGGTCGCGCCTGCACGTATCGTGGTGACGGTATTGGCGAGCCCGAAGTAGCTCGACAGTGGTGCGGATCGGGTGAGTCCGCGTACGATCAGCACGCCGACCACAGCCCACACGAGCATGGCGGTAACGATGGGTGTCGCACTGGTGTCACCCGCAGCGGTGACGATACATGTCGCCGCAACGGTCGCGGCCATGGTGCTTGTCAGCGCGAATGCCGCCTTGTCGGGCAGGCCCGGTCGGTACCCTTGTGGCAGATCAGGCATGACTTACTGCGCGAAATCAGTGGTCACGCAAACCGCCTTCGGCGACCGAGGGCAAGTGCCCGCCAAGATCGCGCTTGGTCTGCAGATAGTGAAGGTTGTGCGGATTAATGGAGCCGGATACCGCCACTTGTTCCACCACCTGGATGCCGTTGCTATCAAGTGCGCTTATCTTGGCTGGATTGTTGGTGAGCAAGCGGATCTGCTCTATTCCAAGATCGGTAAGTATGGTGAGCGCGGGCGTAAAGTCGCGACCATCGGCGCCGAAGCCGAGGTGCCGGTCCGCATCAATGGTGTCATGTCCTACCGCTTGCATGCTGTAGGCGCGCATCTTGTTGGCGAGTCCGATGCCGCGGCCTTCCTGATCCAGATAAAGGATCACGCCACCGCCGTTGGCCTCCATGTGTTCGACGGCACCGGCGAGCTGTTCGCCACAATCGCAACGCAAGCTGCCAAACAGGTCGCCGGTAAAGCAGGCTGAATGCAGTCGCACGTTGACCGGTTCTTCCATGTCCGGAGTCCCGACTACCACAGCGACATGTTGTGCATCGCCAAAGCGCTCGCGGTACACCACAAACTCGGTCTCGGCGGCATGCTCGAGCTGCACCTGAGCCTGAGATGCACGCTCGAGCAAGCGCCCGCGCACCGCGGCGTATACCTTGACCTCGTCCGCACTGATCGGCTGGGCGCCGTCGAGCACACACGCTTCGCTGCAGACAAGCAGTGCAGGCATGCGACCGGCCTGACGTGCCAGCTCGAGCACGGCAGTCGCCTGTGGCGAACGGTCGGCACGGCATTCGAAAGGACCGTGGTACACATCGGTCGGATCGATGATGCCGGCAAGCTTGCGCAGTTGTTCAAGCGGTGTGGCTCCGGGCAAGGTCACCTCGACGGCATCGGTCGTGAAGTCATGCCCCAGCACACTGGCGCGCTCGCGGCTGATCAGCAGCTTGATCTGTCCGCTGCGATGGCGCGTGAGCATGTCCCCGTTGAGGTGCTCGATCACAACGTAGCTGCTGGCGAGTTTGCCGTCGGAGACGGTTACAGGTCGTCCATGGCGGAGCACGAAGATCGCATGGTTGACCCTGAACGCCGTGCCGGTTATGTCGGAATCGCCCATACGTCGCGTGTGTAGAGGGTCGACTGCAGTGTTGTTCGACATCAATGGACGCCCTTGAGTGATACTTGATTCCATGTCGTTACGATGACAGGGCGCGGTTGGCGCACCACTGGTATTGGAAAATCGACACGGTATGTGGCGATCCTTGGGCGCGGCGTGCCCTCCGATCTTGACCTGTTGACAGAACCGATGAGTGATTCACTTCACAGAACGTGGGCAGCGCTGCTCGAAATGGCTGATGCCCGCCGTGCTGGCGCTCCATATGAAATGCCGTCTGGGCTCATGCCGGATCTCGTGCAGCTCTACGCCATGGTGGCAACGGGTGATGACCATGGCCGCTTGCTGATCGCTCATCTGGGCCAGAGCATTGACGGCTGTATTGCGACGGAAAACGGCGACTCGGTTCAGGTTACGGGGCAGGAGAATTTTGTTCACCTGCATCGATTGCGCGCCCTGTCTGACGCCATCGTCGTTGGTGCGCAGACGGCGCGGGCCGACGACCCGAAGCTGACGACACGCCTGGTGGAAGGACCATCACCCGCGCGGGTCATCATCGATCAGCGTGGGGAACTGCCACCGCATCTTGGTGTGTTTACCGATACCGACGCAGATACGTACCTGGTATGCGCCCACGGTGTCAGTACATCGTCGGTGCCGGCCGACAAGCACATCCCTGTACCCATCGTCGATGGGCGACTGTGCATGCGAGCCATGCGTGATGACTTGGCTGATCGCGGCATGCACGTTGTGTTTGTGGAAGGCGGCGGGGTAACGGTCACCCATCTTGTGCAGGCGGATCTCGTCGATCGTCTGCATATTGCGGTTGCCCCGGTACTGATCGGGCGCGGTCGGCGCGGCCTTGCATTGCCTTCGGCAGCGGACATGTCAGCGGCGATTCGTCCAGCCGCCCATTGCTATCGCATGGGAGAGGATGTGCTTTGGGATCTGGACCTCTCCAGGACCGGCGTACGCCAGGAGACATCGCCTCAAGAGCCGACGCTGATTTACTGAAGCACAAACACCATCGGGCGACGATGTTGCTCAGACATCAGGTGGAACACCCAGCACATCCACATGCCCGACCGTCAGATGGAGTTGCCCTCGTATACGTTGTTCGTGCCGTCGCTGAAGCCACGCATCGATCTGATCTTTTTCTGCTGGGCATTGCTCGCGCGCAGCCTCGCACCATCCTTCCATCAGTGTTGCTTGCAAGGCGGTTGATTCGTGTTTCAGCTGCCAGTCCGTGTGCTCGACTTGCACCTTGTATCCGCGCTGCTGCAGCTCGCGCGCCATGCTGTGTCCGCCCTCAGGGCCCAGCGCGGCACCGAGGCCCTTGTCGCGATGCTGGTGCGCGTTTACCAGTGCGATCAAGCGCGAGTCGTAGTCGTGAGTGGGGTGGCAGTCGATGTCGCCGTTGTAGCTCAGTGCAAACAGGCAGGCTGCGTGGCTGCTGGTGATGGCCTCGGCCAACGAGGCGATGCGATCCGCGGAGAACAGATCCAGCAGGGCAGAGGCGGTGACCAGCGCTGCATCGCTGCAGTCGGGCCAGGCATTGGCAAGATCCAGTGTTGTCAGTGCAATGGTGGTGTGCGTCTTGTTGCCGTCAAGCAAGAGCCCTTGTTCGTCTGCTTGCAGCGTCAGTCCCCTGGCTGAGGCCCACGTACCCAGCCGCATCGTCAGATGGGACAGTAGCTCGGGGTCGTTGTCGACCAGCTCCCAGTGTTGCAATACACCCAGCTGCGGTTGCAGGTAGCGCACGTTCGAGCCAGTCCCGGTGCCCAGATCGATGATGCGGTTGGGAGTGTCTGATGCGTTGCTTGCACCTTTCCGACGGTTGAGCCAGGCTTGCAATAACGCAAGCAAGGCGTCGGAGCGGGACTCGTGATCGGCCGCTTCACGCAGGGTCAACCAATCGGCGCTGAAGCTGCTCATCGGTAGTTTTCCATTCGTGTGTTGTGTCGAATCAACGGCATCACGAAGTACGGGTGCCGGAACAGGCCTCGGCGAACTGCACCGCCGCATCGCGCCATGACGAGAGTTGCAGACGTTCCTTTCGCGCCGCTTGTGTCAGCGTTTCAAGCGTGGTGGCGTCTGTCAGCACGTGCTCCAGAGCATCGGCGAGTGCCGCTGTGTCATCCGGTGGTACCAGCACGCCCGTGCCGTCCGGCACGGTGTCGGGGATGGCACCTGCTGTGGTCGAAATGATCGGCAATCCGTGAGCGATCGCCTCTGTCAGTACCATGCCGAAGCCTTCGTGAAAGGACGGTAGGACGAACAGGTCAGCGTTGAGATAGTGCTGCTCCAGAGCCGCGTCATCCGCCTCTCCGTGAAAGGTGAGTTTTCCGGCGATGTCGGTCGCTTCCAATTGCTGTTGCAGTGAGCGCCAGTGGTTTGCGTCACGTTCGATGCTTCCGACGCAGTGTGCTTCCCAGCGTAGATCCGGGCAGCGCTGTTGCAGCCTTTGCAGGGCTGCTATCAGAACGCCGTGACCCTTGCGCTCGGTGATCGTGGCCACACACAGGAGCTGCGCTACATCCCCCCGCTGATCATCGGATAGTGGCCCTCTGTCCGTGCCGGGCTCCACGGTGACGATGCGCTCATCACTGACGTGGTAATCGGCAAGCGATGCGGTTGTAGACGGGCTCGTCGTGATGACGCGAGAGACATGCACGAGTGCGTCGGTTTCCTGCTGGCGCAGGCGCGCGGCAACGTCGGGAGTCAGTCCGGTTTCCAGCGCCAGCGGATGGTGTACCAGAGCGATCAACTGCAGGCGATGCGCGTGTCGCGCAAGCACGTCGCTCAAGACCGCGCAGGCGAGCCCGTCGATCACCACCACATGATGGTCGTCGAGTTGCTCGAGTACCGCATCTGCGTGTGCGGTATCCGCCGTGCTCGGAAATGGAAAGCTGCCAGCCAGTGGGTGCACCTCGACGACATGGCCGAGAGACCTCAGTTCCTCGATGATGCGCTTGTCGTAGCGATAGCCACCGGTGCGTGTGTCGAGCGACCCGGGGACGAGAAAAGCTGCCTTGATCACGCGCTGTTGTGCGGAAGGTCGCCTTCGAAGCTCGCCCAGGCCACGTGCGACTCGTGCAGCGTCACGCGCATGCTGCTCAGACCCGCGGCAGCGGCGCCCATGTCACCGCGGCTGATCTTGCCTGCCAATTGCTCGAAGATCGCGTGAGCCAGAAACTCGGTCGTGGTGTTCTGTCCCGCGAACGCGTCATGTTCATCGAGGTTGCGAAAGTTCAGGTCGGCGAGCACGTCCTTGAGCGCAACGCTGGCAAGGCCGATGTCCACCACCAGATTGTCATCATCCAGGGAAGGACGCCGCACCTCGACATCCACGATGTAGGTGGCGCCGTGCATGGCGCGTGCAGGCCCAAAGACATCGCCGCGGAAACTGTGGGCGATCATGAAGTGATCGCGAACGTTGAGACTGAACATGGGAATCAGGAATAGCGGATGCGGTGGCACAGCGTAGCGCTTGCCAGTGCTTGGGTGGAATCCGTGGCAAGACCTGCCAGTCGGGGTAGCACGTCGGGGAGTTCGTCGAAGTGGCTCTCGCCGCTGATCAGGATGTCCAGACGGGCGTTCTGCAGGAGTGCGAGCGCGAGCTTCAAACGCCGCTCGTGGTCCCAGCGGGTTCGCTGCGTTGACGCCACATGACCGACCTGAGACGACACGAGCTGCAGGCGACGTGAATGGAAGGCGCCTCCGAGTGGCACTGACACCGGTTGAGAGCCATACCAGCTCGCCTCCACGATTCGGGCTTCAAAGGCGGCGATCTCGAGCGCTGTTTCCAGACCTTGCGGATTGCCGCTGGTGTGGATGACAAGATCCGCTTCGGTCTGTGCTGTCGTGGGTGTGGCAAAGGAGACGTCGAGTGCCTGGGCGATGCGCTTGCGGTCCGTGTTGATGTCGATGAGCTCGACCTCGCAGCCCGCGATGGAACCGACAAGCCACGCCACCAGACAACCGACCACGCCGGCACCGATGACTGCAACACGATCGCCGACTGCCGGTGCTGCATCCCACACGACGTTGATGGCGGTTTCCAGATTGGCGGCCAGTACGGCCCGGGCAGCGGGGACGTCTGTGGGCAAGGGTGTGACAGCGCTGGTGGGCACCACATACCGCGTTTGATGCGGGTATAGGCAGAACACGTCTCGACCGAGCATGTCCTCCGGCCCCGACTCAACGACACCGACGTTGATATAGCCGTACTTCACCGGAAATGGAAAGTCGCCGGATTGCCATGGCGCACGCATGCGTTGGTACTCGGCAGCAGGCACCTGGCCCGCCATGACCAGCGATTCCGTACCACGGCTTATCGCGCTGAAGCGGGTCGCCACCTGTACCTCGTCGGCGTCAGCGCCGGGTAGCGCAAGGTCGCGGATTTCTCCGCGACCGGCAGCGGTGTACCAGAAGGCGCGAGCATCACGTGTGTTCTTCACCGCGTTCTCCACGCAATCCACAACTTGAGAATGGGCGGTAGCGAATGCCCTTCGCGATGCAGCGCTGTCCTGCGCTTGGCCCAGCTCTCCAGTTGACGCAGGCGCAAGCGAGCGAGCACGACGATGGCGCGTTTATCGCTGCGGTTCGGCCACTGCGCGTCCGCATTGCTGATGCCAGCCTCAAGGTGCGTAGTCGCATGCGCGATAGCATCAGCCAACAGGGCTTGATCAGCAGCAGCGATCGTGTCCGAGCTCGTGCTGATGAGTGAGGCGGGTTCGGTGCCGTGCCGTTCGTAGAGTTCGTTGGGAAACACTGGTTGACCTGCGGCAAGCAGCCGAGGAAGGTGTGTCAGGCGATGATGGTGGCCAAGTCCGACTGCGAGCGGCGACAGCGCGTCACGGGTCTCGGTGACGGATGTGCCAGCAAGGCTGGCTTCGCACAGGGCGAGCAGGCCACCGTAGCCGCGAGCGAGACGCTCATCGAGTTCCTTCATGGTCGCCGCCGGTGTATAGCGTTCATCCGCCGCAGCGCCGAGCACATCGAGCGCGGCATCGCGCGCCTTGTCGTCACCGGCGAGGTCTCTGCAGGCCTTGGTGTTCGGGTGGCGTGCTTGCCCCTGGTGCAGACGCTCGAGTTCCTCGTGCCACCAGTGCAGCTTCTTGTGTGCAACTTCTGGAGTAGCAACATCGAGCAATGCGTCCATCAGTGCCTGGCCGAGTGCCAGGCGTGCGAGTGTCCGCGTGCGCCCAGGGTCCGCTACCCCCCAAAGCGAGTAATACAGGCTCGACCCTTCATGCGGTTGCGCTACCGAGTCGCTCACCCCTGCTGGCGCGCCATGAGCATGTAGTTGACATCGACGTCTCGCTCGTTCAGCGAGTAGACGCGCGTGAGCGGGTTGTAGACAAGGCCGGTCATGTCGGTGACCTCGAGCTTTGCGGCGCGGCAATGGCTGGAGAGCTCGGCAGGAGTGATGAACTTGTTCCACTCGTGGGTGCCGCGCGGCAGCAACCTCAAGATGTATTCCGCACCGACGATGGCAAACAGCCACGACTTGGGGTTGCGGTTGATGGTGGACAGGAACACGTGACCGCCTGATGTCGTGAGCGTCTGGCAGGCGGCGACCGTCGAGGCCGGGTCTGGCACGTGCTCGAGCACTTCGAGGCAGGTGACGATATCGAAGCTTGCGGGCTCCTCTGCGGCGAGCTGTTCGGCCGAGATGTTGCGATAGTCGATGTCGAGCCCACTCTCGCGGGCGTGCAGCCGGGCGACAGCCAGGGGCGCTTCGGCAAGATCGATCGCCGTCACGCGTGCGCCAGCGGCGGCCATGGATTCGGCAAGGATGCCGCCGCCGGTGCCGATGTCGAGCACGCGCTTGCCCGCCAGGGGCGCGCGTTCGGCGATCCAGTCGAGGCGCAGGGGGTTGATCTGGTGGAGGGGGCGGAAGTCACCTTCCGGGTCCCACCAGCGAGAGGCGAGCTCGTCGAACTTGGCGAGTTCGGCGACGTCGACGTTGCCGGATGGGGGTGCGTTTTCCGGGTTTTCAGCGGGCATCGGTGAGGGGTTTGCGCAAGGGGTATGCGCTTGGATACGGCGCAGCGGCGATCCTAGCCTACAAACGGGCTGGAACGGCGCGAATATGCGGTCACAGAGCCGATTTCAGGCGGCGGCAAGTGCTTGATCTGGTACAATTTACCGGTTGAAATCCTCGTTTTGAGGATGCTCTTTCGGACCCACGCTGAATGTCAGATTTCGCCAAGGAAATCCTGCCCATCCATCTCGAAGACGAGATGCGGCAGTCCTTCCTCGATTACGCGATGAGTGTCATCGTATCGCGCGCACTGCCGGACGTTCGTGACGGACTGAAACCCGTTCATCGGCGCATCCTCTACGCGATGCACGAAAACAACTACGACTGGAATCGTGCCTACCGCAAGTCTGCGCGCGTCGTCGGGGATGTCATGGGTAAGTACCACCCTCACGGCGACTCAGCCATCTACGATGCCATGGTGCGCATGGCGCAGCCGTTCAGCATGCGATACATGCTGATCGACGGGCAGGGCAACTTCGGTTCTGTAGACGGTGATCCGCCCGCCGCCATGCGATACACCGAAGTGCGCATGGCCAAGATCACCCAGGAGCTGTTGCACAACATCGACGAGGAAACCGTCGATTTCACACCCAACTACGACGGCTCGGAGAGCGAGCCGTCGGTGCTGCCTTCCCGCATCCCGAATCTCTTGGTCAATGGCGGTACCGGTATCGCCGTCGGCATGGCGACCAACATCCCGCCGCACAACATCAGCGAAGTGGTCAACGCCACCATCGCGATGATCGACGATCCGTCCATCACCGTCGAAGGGCTGATGGAGCATCTGCCCGGCCCGGACTTTCCGACCAGCGGCATCATCAACGGGGCGCGCGGCATTCACGATGCGTATCGCACCGGGCGCGGCAAGGTGTACGTGCGTGCCCGAGCCACGGTCGAGTACAACGAAAACACCAACAAGGACACGATCATCGTCAACGAGTTGCCCTATCAGGTCAACAAGGCACGCTTGCTGGAGAAGATCGCCGAGCTCGTCAAGGACAAGAAGATCGAGGGCATCACCGAACTGCGCGATGAGTCGGACAAGGACGGCATGCGCGTGGTCATCGAATTGCGTCGCGGCGAGTCCGGCGAAGTCCTGCTCAACCAGCTCTACAAGCAGACTCAGCTGCAAGTGGTGTTCGGTATCAACACCGTCGCGCTGGTCGATGGTCAGCCGAAGTTGCTGTCCCTGCCCGAGGTGCTCAACGCCTTCATCCGCCACCGGCGGGAAGTCGTTACCCGTCGCACCGTCTATCGCCTGCGCAAGGCACGTGAACGCGCCCACATCCTCGAAGGCCTGGCGGTCGCGCTCGCCAATATCGACCCGATTATCCAGCTCATCAAGGAGTCTCCTGATGGTGCGGTTGCCAAGGCAGGACTCGTCGCGCGCACCTGGGAGCCGGGCATCGTGTCGGGCATGCTCGAGCGCGCCGGTGCTGAAGCCTCGCGCCCTGAAGACATCGGTGATGAGTTCGGTCTGGTAGACGGCCCCGATGGCGGAAGATACCAGCTCACCGAAGTACAAGCCCAGGCCATTCTGGACTTGCGCCTGCAGCGACTCACCGGCCTCGAGCAGGACAAGATCATCGAGGAATACCGCGAGATCCTGCTGAAGATCGAGGGCTTTCTCGACATCCTCACCGACCCCGAGCGGCTACGTGCGGTGATCCGCGAGGAGCTGGTCGAGATCATCGAGCAGTACGGCGATCAGCGCCGCACCGAAATTCAGGTCGATCACTCGGAGATGTCAGCCGAGGATCTCATTGCCGACGAAGCGGTTGTGGTCACCCTCAGTCATGGCGGCTATGCCAAGGCGCAACCGCTGTCGGACTACCGTGCGCAGCGGCGTGGCGGACGTGGCAAGTCGGCCACCGCCATGAAGAACGAGGACTTCGTCGACAAGCTCTTCGTCGCCTCCATGCACGACACCGTGTTGTTCTTTACCAGTGTCGGCAAGGTGTACTGGAAGCGCGTCTACGAGTTGCCGCTCGCCAGTCGCGGTTCGCGCGGGCGGCCCATCGTGAACCTGCTTCCGCTGGAGGAGGGCGAGCGCGTCAACGCCATCCTCACCACGCGCGACTATGCCGACGATCGCTATGTGTTCTTTGCGACCAGCAAGGGTGTGGTCAAGAAAACGCCTCTGTCGGACTTCAGTCGGCCACGCACCAACGGCATCATTGCGATCGACCTGCGTGTGGATGACTTCCTGATCGACGTGGCACTCACCGATGGCGACAGCGACATCATGCTGTTCTCATCCAACGGTCGCGCGATGCGTTTCCATGAGGACGATGTGCGCCGTATGGGGCGTACCGCCGCCGGCGTGCGCGGCATCAAGATGCCCAGCGACGGCGACAGTGTCATCGGTCTGGTCGTGGTCGCCGATGGCGACATCCTCTCCGCAACGGTCAACGGCTATGGCAAGCGCACCAAGTCGGAGGACTACCCGCGCAAGGGCCGCGGTGGTCAGGGCGTCATCGACATCAAGACCACTGAACGCAACGGTGCTGTTGTCGGGGCCGTGCAAGTGCGCGATGACGACGAGATCATGCTGATTACCGATGGTGGAACGCTGGTGCGCACTGCGGTCGGCGAAGTTTCAACGGTCGGCCGCAACACCCAGGGTGTGCGACTCATCCGTCTCACCGATGGTGAATCTCTCGTGGAGCTCACTGCCATCGACGAAGCTGATGTCGTCGCTGACGTGGACGGCGAAGAAGGCGAAGACGACGACAGCTCCGACACCGATCCGGAATGATCGCATCCGACATCGCGACAGTTCGGCGCCGGGAGTACTCGGGCACCGGGCCTGTCGCAATGCCAGCGTCAAGAGGCTCCTGACATGCCGATGACTCCCGAAGACGCACTTCAGCAGATCGCCGAGATCGACAAGTCCCTGCAGGAGATGCTCGAGGCGAGAGCCAGGCTTGTATCCGATCTCGGGCAGGACATGCCCGGCATGGAGACCGATGCCGAAGCACTGCGTGCGATTGTCAGCCGTAATCAGGGAGTCTGGCCCGATGCTGCGCTCGAGCAGATGTTCCGCGAGATTTTCTCGGCGAGTCGCGCCTTGGCGGCAATCCTGCGTGTTGCCTACCTCGGACCCGAGGGCACCTACAGCCATGCGGCGGCACACGCGCACTTCGGCCATGCGGTGGATACGGTGCCGGAAGTCAGCATACCCGGCATCTTTTCGGCAGTGGATCAGGAGCGGGCGGACTTCGGTGTGGTGCCGGTAGAGAACTCCACGGAGGGGGCTGTCAATCACACTCTGGACCTGTTGATGGAGACGCCTCTGCGCATTTGCGGGGAAGTGCGCTTGCGCATACGCCACTGTCTGATGGGGCAGGCCGCAGAGTTGGCGTCCATCACCGAGGTGCATGCCCACCCACAAGCACTGGCGCAGTGCCGCCGCTGGTTGGATGAGCATCTTGCACACGCGGCCCGAGTGCCTTCGAGCAGCAATGCGGCGGCGGCCGCTCATGCCGCAGAACATACCGGGGTAGCCGCCATCGCCGGCGAGTCTGCGGCAGCACGCTATGGCCTTGCGACCTTGGAGATCGGCATCGAGGACGTCAAGACCAACACCACGCGCTTTCTCGTGATGGGTCGTCATGACATTGCACCGTCGGGTGCGGATGCAACGTCCTTGTTGTTGAGTGCACCACACCGCCCGGGTGGTTTACGCGCCATGCTGGAGCCGTTCGAGTCCGCGGGCGTCAGCCTGACACGCATAGAGTCACGCCCCAATCGCAGTGGACTCTGGGAGTACAACTTCTTCATCGATGTGGCAGGGCATCAACACGATGACACCCTGGCGCCCGTACTGGAGCGTCTGCGGGCCGAGCTGCCCCTGGTGCGGGTGCTCGGTTCCTACCCCGTCCAGAACTGAGCGGTGAGCCATCATATGCCTGCGGTCCAGCGGCTGGCCATCGTCGGCTTTGGCCTCATTGGCGCCTCCCTGGCTGTCAGTCTAAAACGCAAGGGATTTGCCGGCGAGATCGTTGCGGTGACACGTAGCGAAGCCTCGGCGGCACAAGCGCTGTCTCTCGGTCTTGCAGACGAGGCGTTTGCCTCTCTCGCGCCCGGTGTCACGGGTGCTGATGTGATCCTGCTTTCAGTCCCGATGCAAGCGATGCGATCGGTGATGCAAGCGATTGCGCCTGCACTTGCACCCAACGCCATCGTGACGGATGCCGGCAGTGTCAAGGCGTGTGTCATTGAAGATGCCGAAGCGGTGTTCGGCTCCACCCGGCGCGTGGTACCCGGGCACCCGATAGCGGGGCGTGAGAAAAGCGGTATGTCGGCAGCAGACGCTGCGCTTTTCGAACAGCGGCGCGTGCTGTTGACCCCCACCAGCGAGACCGAAGCGGACGCGATCGCCACGGTGTCCGCGCTCTGGACGCTGGCAGGGGCGGAGGTCGAGTGTCTGGACGCCGCCCACCACGATCGCGTGCTCGCGGCAACCAGTCATCTGCCGCATGTGCTGGCGTTCTCGATTGTCGACACGCTCGCGACGCAACAGGAAGCCGAGGAAATCTTTCGCTACGCTGCCGGAGGGTTTCGGGACTTCACGCGAATCGCCGCGAGTGATCCTGTCATGTGGAGGGATATCTGTCTGACCAACAAGGACGCACTACTTGATTCCATCGACACCTTCGATGAACACCTCGGGCGCCTGCGCTCAGCGATAGAGGCTGGCGACGGGGAAGCGATCGAGGCGGTGCTGACGCGAGCCAAGGAGGCACGCGAAGCGAATCAATAGAGTTGCCAGTGGCGGCTCACACAGGCGAGCTCATTGGCTCATCAATGGGCACATCGTCAGAGGACAGCCCACTAGTTCAGTTTCAAGCGCTCGCACAGCACTGCGAGCGTATCGGCGGAGAGCCCGCCCGAGCCTGCCAGTTCCGCGAGATCTGCAAGGTGCGCCTTGGTGTCGTCGAGAAAGGGCAGGTCGATGGCCGAGCGGTTCATGCCGTATGACACCGATGCTGCTCCCAGCCCCGATAGAAGCACCCAGAACACCATCGTGAAGCTGCTCTTGATGATGCGGACAACCCCCATGAAGATCAGGAATGCACCGAGCGCAATCATCAGCTCGTCAGCGTATTTGAAGTTCAGGAACTCCTGAATCGCCTCTTCCATCGGTAACTCCGCCTGTATGCGATACCGGGAGTTTAGGCGGCATTGGCGGCGCTGTTTCCGCTACTTGCTGCATACCTCGGACCGGGCCGAGGCTTGCTGGAACACAGTGCTGTGGCTTGTTGATTCGCCATCAGCTGACCTGAACATGATATCGAGCTGCGCACCATCGATCTCGGCACCCGCCACGCGAATCTGGCCGAGGCTCGAGTCGGTCAGCCGGTCATCAACGTCGATCGAGAAGGTGAAGGACGCTCCGGCGGGGAAGCGCTTGAAATCGAGCACGATCTGCGTGTCGCCGTCGTCGGGTTCTGGCATTGCCGTCAGGCTCGCGTCGCTGGCTTCGACACGAAAGGGTTGAAAGACTTCGACACCATCACCGGATGCACTGGTGTCGAAGTACAAGCGACCACGGCTGCCATCCATGTCGATGGTGATACGTGCGATATCGCTCTGCCCGACGTTCTCGAATACGAATCGGTCACGCGGAGCACCTTCGCGGAACGTCGCCTCAAGTGCTTCTGCACACGCGTCGTTGGCCGCTGAGCTACCGGCCCAGGAGGCGAGTTGCAAGCAGCATAGGGCAGTGAGGGTCGAGCTTGTAGTCGATATTCTCATCGGGTTCCGGGTTCCTGCTCTGCGTGTTGCTGCTACGTGTCTGACGATCCCCCGGACGTATCAGCTGCCTCAGTCCTCCACCGCGATCTTCACCAACAGATCCTTGGCGTCGATCTGGTCGCCGGGGGCGACCAACAAGGACTCGATGGTGCCGCCCATGTCGGCGTGAATGGCGGTTTCCATCTTCATTGCCTCAATCGATACAAGGACGTCGCCCGCCTCGATGCGTTGCCCTTCCTTTATTGCCACCGTGGAGACCACACCCGGCATCGGCGCTCCGACCTCGCCCGCATTGGCGGGATCCGCCTTGGCACGTGCCGCGACCCCGGTAGCGCCGTGCAAACGGTCCGGTACCGCAATTGAGCGCGGTTGCCCATTGAGCTCGAAGAACACGCGCTTCATGCCTTTCTGGTTGACTTCTCCGACGGCTACGCAGCGGATGACCAGTGTCTTGCCGCGCTCGATCTCCACGAGGATTTCATCGCGTGGTTCGAGGCCGTAGAAATAGACGGGCGTCGGGAGCACGCTGGTCGGGCCGTACTCCGAGAAGGCGGTCTGAAAGTCGGTGTAGACCTTCGGGTACATGTTGTAGGAGGCCAGATCCTGCTCGGTGCACGGGCGCCCGATCTGCTCGCTGATCGTGGCACGAGTCGCGTCGAGATCGGCGGCGGGAATGGTGGCTCCGGCGCGTTCGGTGAGCGGGCGTTCGCCCTTGAGTACCTTGGCGATCAACGGCTCGGGAAAACCACCGGCGGTCTGGCTGAGCTCACCGCGCAGCATCGAGACAACCGAATCCGGGAAGGCGATCTCGCGGTCGGGGTCGAGCACGTCGTCCACGGTGAGTTCCTGACTGACCATCATCAGTGCAAGGTCACCCACCACCTTGGAGCTGGGCGTGACTTTCACGATGTCGCCGAACATGGTGTTCACATCGGCGTAGGTTCGTGCC
Source organism: uncultured Granulosicoccaceae bacterium (assembly GCA_938006335.1). GTDB lineage: Bacteria > Pseudomonadota > Gammaproteobacteria > Granulosicoccales > Granulosicoccaceae > Granulosicoccus. Next base: position 34,072 of record CALLMF010000027.1, read on the forward strand.
ACTTCGTGCCAGCGTGATTCGAGGCCGAGCGAACGTGCCTGCTCCTTGAGGTTGGTGAACTGCCCGCCAGGCATCTCGTGCAAGTAAACCTCGGACGCCGGGCCCTTCAGGTCGCTCTCGAACGCTGCATACTGGTTGCGCACGGTTTCCCAGTAGGTACTGATCTTCAGGATGGCGTCCTGATCGAGGCCGGGGTCACGGTCGGTACCGGCGAGCGCACGCGTGATCGAGCCGAGGCAGGGCTGACTGGTGTTGCCGGACAAGGCGTCCATCGCAGCGTCCACGGCGTCCACACCGGATTCGACCGCGGCCAGCACGGTGGCCGCCGACAGGCCGGAGGTGTCGTGGGTGTGGAAGTGCACCGGCATCGAGACGGTGTCGCGCAGGGCAGGGAACAGCACGCGGGCGGCGGCCGGTGTCATCAGACCCGCCATGTCCTTGATGCACAGAATGTGTGCGCCTGCCGCTTCGATCTCCCGGGCCAGCTTCAGGTAGTAGTCGAGGTTGTACTTGGGGCGCTTGGGATCGAGCAGGTCTCCGGTGTAGCAGATGGTGGCTTCGCACAGCTTGCCGGACTCGATCACCGCATCCATGGAGACGCGCATGTTCTCGATCCAGTTGAAGCAATCGAATACGCGGAACAGATCGATGCCACCCGCTGCCGCTTCACGAATGAAGTGTTGAACGACATTGTCGGGATAGTTGGTGTAACCCACCCCGTTGGCGCCTCGCACCAGCATCTGCAACAGCAGGTTGGGCGCGCGCTCGCGAATGTCTGCGAGGCGCTCCCAGGGATCCTCGGTAAGAAAGCGCATCGACACATCGAAGGTTGCGCCGCCCCAGCACTCAAGCGAGAGCAGTTGTGGGAGTGCCTTGGCGTAGGCGCCGGCCACGTTGACGATATCGGAGCTACGCATGCGCGTTGCGAGCAGGGACTGATGCCCGTCTCGCATGGTGGTGTCGGTCAGCAGTACCGATTGCTGCTCGCGCATCCAGTGTGCAAAGGCCTCGGCGCCGTCCTTTTCAAGGCGCTGGCGCGATCCGTCGATGATGTCGGCATCGAACCAGGGGGCGGAGGGTGTTTCCGCGTCCAGACGCGGGCGCGGGCGGTCGCGTGTGTCCGGGTGGCCATTGACCGACACGTCGGCGATGTACTGCAACAGCTTGGTGGCCCGATCCTGACGCTGCACCTGCTCGAACAATGCAGGTGTGGTATCGATGAAGCGGGTGGTGTAGCTGTTGTTCTGAAACTCCTCGTGGCCGATGATGTTTTCGAGGAAGGTCAGGTTGGTGGCTACCCCCCGGATACGAAACTCGCGCAGCGCGCGGTCCATGCGTCGTATGGCTTCTTCCGGCGTGGGGGCCCAGGCGGTGACCTTCTCGAGCAGCGGGTCATAGAATCGGCTGATCACGGCACCCGAGTAGGCCGTGCCACCATCCAGACGAATACCAAAGCCTGTGGCCCCGCGGTACGCAGTGATGCGCCCGTAGTCGGGTACGAAATTCTGCTCAGGATCTTCGGTGGTGATACGACACTGTATGGCATGTCCGGACAGCGTGATGTCTTCCTGCGGTGGCACTCCGGATTCCGGTGTGCCGATCACCGCGCCTTCCACCAGGTGAATCTGCGCCTTGATGATGTCGATACCGGTGACTTCCTCGGTCACCGTGTGCTCGACCTGAACGCGCGGGTTCACTTCGATGAAATAGAAGGCGCCCGTATCCATGTCCATCAGGAACTCGATGGTGCCGGCACCGATGTAGTTGGTGGATTGGCCGATCTTCAGCGCGTAGTCGCTGAGCTCCTTGCGTTGCGCGTCGTTCAGATAGGGCGCCGGCGCTCGCTCGACCACCTTCTGGTTTCGTCGTTGGACGGTGCAGTCGCGTTCAAAGAGATGAACGACATTGCCGTGGGTGTCACCGAGAATCTGTGCCTCGACGTGCCGTGCGCGCTCGACGAGTTTCTCCAGGTAGATCTCGTCCTTGCCGAAGGCGGCACGCGCTTCACGGCGTGCTTCGTCCACTTCGCGGTCGAGGTCTTCCTCTGAACGGATGGTGCGCATGCCACGGCCACCGCCTCCCCAGGAGGCCTTGAGCATGATCGGGTAGCCGATGGTCGCGGCCATGCGACGAATCTCTGCGGGATCTTCCGGAAGCGGCTCGGTGGCGGGGACCACGGGCACACCAATCTCGATTGCCAGGTTTCGTGCGGCGACCTTGTTTCCCAGCCGGCGCATGGTTTCTGCGCGGGGGCCGATAAAGGTGATCCCCGCAGCATCGCAGGCGTCTACAAACTCGGGGCTCTCCGAGAGCAGGCCGTAACCCGGATGTATGGCATCGGCGCCTGACAACTTGGCGACCCGCAGTACTTCGTCGATCGACAGATAGCTTTCGATCGGTCCCATTTCTTCGGCGAGGTGCGGGCCGGTGCCGATCGGGTAAGCCTCGTCAGCCTTGAATCGGTGCAGTGCGAGTTTGTCTTCCTTGGCCCAGAGTGCAACGGTCTTCAAGCCCAGCTCATTGGCGGCTCGGAAGACGCGAATTGCAATTTCGGAACGATTTGCAACAAGAATCTTCGAGATAGGTCGTGGATTCGAGTGAGGCGTTTCGGACGATAGGGGCACGGGATGGAAATTCCTTCGGAAGACCCCCCTAGTTTACGCCACTCAAGACATTGAAGCGTCCGACATCAAGGCGTTCAGAAGCCTTATGCCGCCCGGCGCAGTTCGACGTTCGAAGACAGCCGGGACTCGATCCTTGCGATGATCTCGGGAATTTCGCTGGCCGGTACCGGCCTCGAGTATAGAAAGCCCTGAATGATGTCGCAGCCGAGCCCCGCGATCTGATCTCGCTGTTCGCTCACTTCTACACCTTCAGCCACTGTCTCCAGCCCGAGGCCGGACGCCAGCCGCATGATGGTGTTGACCAGCGACGGTTGATCTTCGCGGTTGCTGAGTCGGTTCACGAAGGTGCGATCGATCTTGAGGACATCAAGCGGCAGGTCCTGCAGGTAGGCAAGCGAGGAATAGCCTGTACCAAAGTCGTCGATTGCGATACGGATACCGGTGGCACGCAAGCTATCGAGTCGGCTGACCACGTTATCGATATCGCGCATGACTACACTCTCGGTCACTTCCAGTTCAAGCAGGCTTGGCGGTGCTCCATGGAGCGCGAGGGCACCCAGAACCTGATCGCAGAAGTCCTCGCGTTGCAACTGCGATGCGGCGACATTGATGCACACCCGCAAGTCGCGGGCAGCGCTACCGTGCCACTCGGCCAGCTGACGAATGGCTTCGTCAATGACCCAGGCGCCGATGGTGTCGATCAAGCCGCAGGATTCGGCAACCGGGATGAAGTCATTGGGCGCAATGATGCCTTTTTCGGGATGTTCCCAGCGAATCAGCGCTTCAAGGCCAACGACTTGACTGTCGCTGCAGCGAACCTGCGGCTGGTACACCAGAAAGAACTCCTTGTTCTCGATTGCCTGTATCAGCTCCTTCTCCAGCACGATCCGCTGGCGGGATTCAGCGGCAAGCGACTCATCGAACGTGAAGATGCAACCCTTGCCACTGCGCTTCGCCTGATACATCGCGATATCTGCACAACGCAGCAGTGCGTCCACGGATTCACCGTGTTTGCGGAACTGGCTGATGCCAATGCTTGCACCCACGGTAACCAGCTCGCTATCGAGCCCGAAGTCATCGTCGAGACTGTCGAGCAAGGCCTCGGCGCGTCGTGCGCATTCGTCATGGTCATGGACGATCGCCGCGAATTCATCACCACCCATGCGCGCCAGCAGGTCGTGTTCGTCGAGACAGCCGGCAAAACGCTCCGTGACATCGATCAGCAGTTGATCGCCAGCTGCATGACCGAGCGAGTCGTTGACTTCCTTGAAGCCGTCAAGATCGATGAACAGTACCGAGAACGTCGAACTGTGCTCTGATGCGCGAGCGATGATTTTCTCGAGTTCAAGCTCGAAGGCATGCCGGTTCGGTAAATGAGTGAGTGCATCATGAAACGCCCGATGCTTCAATTCGCTCGATAGGGCACTGCGTTCTATCGCCGTGGACAGCTGATTGACCACCGCTTCAAAGACGTTGACTTCGCCATCGTCAAAGTCGCATTGGGAACGCTCCCGTGTTACGGATATGACGCCAAGGATCTGACCATGGTTCTTCAACGGTGCGCAAACCGTACTGCCAATGTTCAGTTCCTTGCGCATGGCGTGAACTTCAGCTGACTCCCGAGGGTCATCATCCAATCGCTTGATCAGGCCCACTTGGTCATTTCTTGCAGTCCACTGGGGTAGTGCATGCTGCATCAATTCGCGTTGCAAGGTCGGGATTCGAGCGATACCAGAGTCTGTCTGTCCCCAGCTCACATGGGGGTAGAGTCTGCCTTGCTCGTCGAACAGCAAGGCGCTGGCGCGGCTTGCATCAACGGCAGATAGCAGCATTTGACAGACGGCATCGTAGGAGGCGTCGCTGTCATCGCAATGATTCAGTGCCTGGCTGACTTCGGCGAGCGCACGCGATCGCTTCAGACTGCGTTCGGTCGACTCTATCTGTTGCATGTTGGCAAGCGCAATGGAGGCCATGCTGCAGATGCGCTCGAGTTGCGGTACTTCCACAGAAAGATCGGGGGACTCCGGTCCCGAGATAACCATGAGAGTGGCTACCGCCTTGGTCTTGACGTAAAGCGGTAGCGCGAACACCTGAGTGCCCGCCGGGTAGCTATGGACAGGATTGATGTCGTTGACATCGTCAAGAAATAGCGAGTGCCCTACTTGCCATGTGTGGCCGACCACTCCCTGGCCAACAACGAAATCATGGCCGAGGAATTCCTGCACGCGATCACCCGCTCCGGCAACGCACTTCATGAAGTCGCCGGATTCATGCAGTACAGCGATATACGCTCCATCCGCCGTGGTGCGCTCTACCAGAGTATTGGCAAGTTGCGAGAGCAGGGTGACGGTGTCGGTGCACGCGAGCAGCGACGCCAAAACGGAATCCAGGGTGACGATGTCGCCCTCGCGCGACTGCAAGGCGTTGGCATTGCTGGCAAGTTGCTGCTCCAGTTCGCGCACCGCAGAGATGTCGCGCAGCTGTACCATCAGTGCGATCGTGTTGCCGTCATCATCCTTTAATGGCGTACGGATGACGTCCGTGATGTTTTTGTCAGCAATAGGGTCGGCCAGGGCGACCTCGCCCTCTCGTACGGCCTTGTCGTCGAGCGCCCAGAAGCCGGGCCACCCGGTAACGGGGTCACCAAGAACCAGCTCCCGCGAGCGACCCATCTCAAGGTCGTTTTTTCCTGTCATTTGATCGAGCGTCCAGCCAACGAACGCGCAGTAGGCACTGTTGGCGTGGATGAATCGATGCTCCAGATCCTTGATCACACAGGGTTCCGTCTGAGTCTCACAGAGTTGTTGCAACAGACGCAGCTGAGACACGTTGTCGTACATGCGGCGATCAGAATGTACTTGGGTGGAGGAATCCTTTCACCTGTCTGGTAACGGTGGATTCTCCGCATACTTGCCCTGTCGATCTCGCTTGTGAGAGTTGGCTCTCATTCCTTGGGCCTCGGCAACGGACATGAACTCAGCCATCTCCGGCTCCACGCAGACGCGACTCTTCGGTGGCGGGGGCGCGCAGTAGTGCAGCGTACTGATCCAGAAGCCTCAAGTGCTGGTCGGCAACCACCGCCCGATTGTGAGGCGAGAGATGGATATCACGCTCGCAAGGGCGGGCCGGGGCCAGGGTGAGAGTCAGCTGTGTCGCATGCGTCGTGCACAGTATGGTGTCGGTCGTTGACGCGCGACACTCGTGCTTGCCAGTGGATGTGAACGTGATCACATTCCCGTTGCAAGACCAGGCAATCGATACGGATGTTTCACGTAGCTCGGCCAGATCCATGATCATCGGCACGAGTAGCAAGGGGTCTTCCAGTCGAGGGATTTCCACCCGCGCGTGTAGTCGAATTGCCTTGTCCAGGATCAAGCTGCTGGTCACTATGGGACAGGACTGGCGTGTCCCTGGGACTCCCGCTGCGACACGCTGCAGACGCGCGCACAGCACAGCAGCGCCCGGCAATCCCACCGATTCCAGCCAGCGGACCGCAGCCGCAGACTCTTCCGCGTGCCCCCAGTGATACCCCGCTCCCCGGACCGCCTGACGCACCAGAGATTCAAGCTCTCCGAGGGAACAATCCATCACGCCGCAGACGTCGAGCAAAGGTCTTGAGTCGTGTCGACTGAAGGGTAAATCCACCGATCGGCATCCTTGTCGAGTAGCTGCGAGGGGTAGGGGGCGTCAGCAAACAAGCGGATGCGCACCCATCGATCCGACCTCGGGTCGAAGTGGGTGGCGCCGAAAAAGCTGAGCTTGCAGCGCAGCATGTCAAGCGGTTGCATGTGTGCTGCGATCGTGTTGTCACAGATCTCGGCGTACGGCTCGCGCGCAACCAGCTGGATGCGGCGTACCGTGTGCCGATGCTCTGGATGTGCCGCCAGCACATCGGCAATGCTGTGCTCGCCGGGCCAGCTGTCGAGTTCGCGGCGCAAGGCTATCGCATCGCGCGCGGGTGCGAGCGGTTGCTCGTACTCGGCAACAGGCTCCTCGAAGCGCTCGCCAAGCCGCGGTTCCAGCTTTTCTTCGGATACGTACCAGACTCTCGCGATCGCGTCCCGGGACGTCCAATCGATGTCACGGGCCCAGGCGTACACGCGATCGATATCGTCCCGCGTTGCCGCAACCGATATGCTGCCGTCGATCGCCGATGTGCGTGATCGCGAGCTTGACAGGGTCTCGCACAAGGGGTCGACCAGCTCCGGGTAGGGCTCGAGCAACAGCGAAGCAAGACACTCCTGCGCTTCGATGCCGAGGTGCGCTTCTGCCCAGGTGTACAAGCGGTCCCATGGCTGCAGTGTCTTGCCTTCTGCATCCTTGTTGATCAGATCAAGCTGCTCCCCTAGGCGCTCAAGATCGTTTGACAGCTCCACGACCTGTTGCTGCTGCGTGGCGTGGTCGGTATGCCAGTGCGCCACTGACTGCACGGTGCCTTGCAGCAACTGCCGAAACAGGGCCAGGGCAGCAGGGCTGGCCGTGCTGATGCTCCGGACGCGCGAGATCGCTTCCTCCCGAGCCGTGATCCATCGACTGAGCAAGGTCGGGTGATTGAGAATGAACGGCGCCATGCCAAGGCCCGTGGAGTTGCCGATGCCGAGACTCTCTGCGATGTCCTCGTCCATCGTAGTGGCTTCGGGACCCCCGCGCTCGTGCGCGATGTGCTCAACCAGATCGCGCACGAAGGTGCGTATCAGATAGACCGTCAGCATTTCGACCTGGAAGGGCTCCGTGAATTCGCTGCGCTCGGCGATGGCACTGCGGTCCGCTGCGCCGAATTTTCCCGAGCCGTACACCGCAGTGGTACGCATCAGATAACCGACGTCTGCCAGACGCCCCGGGTCCGGTTGCTTACCCCGGGACAGGGCGGTGACCACGTGTTCCCAGACGCGCATGGATCGATTGGCGCGAGACAGCGATAGCTCCGACGCGCTGATTCTGCCCGCCTCCTGTAGAGGTACATTGGCAGCCAGCCGGGTCAGGTCCTGCGGGTCTGGGCAACCGTCAAACAGGGCGAAAGTGGCATCCCAGGCGTCAGCGATCACCCGGTCGGAACGTTGCTCATCCGGCAGATCGTGTGCGAAGGCCACAAGGGAGTAGCTGCGCGCGGGCCCGTGCAGTGTGTACACCGCGCGACCCACGCCCTGGCTGTCGATGGTGAACTCGCGTCTCTCGAAGCGCCAGCGTTCACGAGCGAGGCGCCGGGTGAGAATCCGCATGAACGACAAGCGTGACTGATGAAATGAGCCCAGACGCTCAAGGCGCATGACCTGGCTGGCTGGTCGGCGTGTTACCGCGTGTTCGGAAGTCACTCAGGTCACCTCACCGATAGGTTTGAAGCTCGTCTCATAGAAGCGGTACCAATTGCCACCCATGATGCCTGCGACCTCATTGTCATCGAGCCCGCAGGCAAGCAGACCCGAGCGTAGCTGGTCGAAGTCTCTGTTGTCCTTGAACCAATGTGGCATGTCAGGAAAGCCTGGTGCATCCGCTGAGCCTTCACCAAAGTCCACCGAGCGAGTCCAGCGCCCGCTGCGCATCCATTCCACGACCGAGTCGGGTTGGTCCTGACACAAGTCACTGCCGATGCCAAGGTGTTCGGCACCGACACGTTCGGCCGTGTCGGCAATCATCCGGCAGAAGCTCTCCAACGTGCACGCGCTGCCGTCTTTCAGATGATGGGGATAGAGTGAAAATCCCAGCATGCCGTCGCGTTTGGTCACTGCACTGATGACCGCATCGGACTTGTTGCGGCGCGCAGGATGCCACGAGGCCGGATTGGCGTGAGTGATGGCGATCGGGCGGCTGGATACTTCGGCCGCTTCCAAGGTTGAGCGGTCGCTCGAATGGCTCATGTCGATGACCATGCCCACCCGGTTCATCTCCTTGACTACTTCCCGGCCCATCCGGGTCAGCCCGGGGTCGTGTGTTTCGTAGCAACCGGTCGCGAGCAGGGACTGGTTGTTGTACGACAACTGCATGAAGCGAATGCCAAGCGTGTGGCAGATCTGAACCAGCCCGATATCGTCCTCGATGGGGCTGGGATTCTGCGTGCCGAAGAAAATGGCGGTGCGGCTGCTCCGGCGCGCCTCGTCCACGTCGCTTGCGCTCCTGCCGTGCATGATGAGATCGGCGTGATCTTCGAACCAGCGGTTCCAGCGTTCGATATTCAGCACCGTTTCACGGAAGTTCTCGTGGTAGGCGATGGTCACGTGAACCGCGTCGAGCTGGCCCTCACGCATCTGTTTGAAGATGCGCTGAGACCAATTGGCGTACTGAAGGTTGTCAATGCGCATCGCTTGCGACCTGGTTGGCTTGCGGCGACAAGCGTACCGAATTCGGCACTCTACCCGGCAGATGTCTCAATCGAGACTGCCATGGGTCATGGTTTGGCGTTGGCGGCCGATACCGGTGTTATGCGGGGGCTGGGTGCAACTATCGGGTTGTGACGTTTCTCACACCGCGAAGAAACGGAATCTTCCCAACCGACAGCGGACCAGATGCACAAGAAATCGAGTAGCACAGCGGCTTCGGCACCCTCGTGTGCTTACGCACCGGGGACAGGCGATGAAGCGCAGAGTTGACCGGGCAGAGCAACTTCATCTGCTCGAGCCCCGGATCGAGGGACGTCGGCTCGTCTCGGGTGAGCTATCGGCTGATATCGTGCACCGCAGCAAATCGGCGGTCATCGCCGAAGGCGAAGACGGGTGTCTCTGGGTTCTCGTCATCGATGAGCAACGGCGGCCCCGAGGGCGCGATCCAGGTGTGGTTGTCGAGCTCGGCAAAGTCCACTACGAGCAGAATGGGTTGGTGCGCATCGCCAATCGACGAGTAGCTCCAGGCTCTCTCGAGCGTCTTGTCGGCGAATTGACGGGCTGCCACGTGCGTCTTGGCTCGGACCTCGGGCAGCGATCACGCATCCCGGCCGGACGCTACGGCAACCTGACTGTCGAACATATCGATACGCACTATCGGGTTCACGTCACCGGTCGTCCGGTGAAGCTCCTGGAGAGCATGCAATCGCTGGGTCCCAACCGCTGGCTGGTGGTCTCCGGCGAGGAATCCACGTTGCGTCGACTCCTCGTCGAAGTACTCATGCCCGGTCATCATCGTGCCATCTGGCTTGCGGTCAGACACGGTGAGAAATTGCTCATGGCGGCTGGCATCGTGTTCGCCCTGTTGTCGTTTGTGATGGTATATGCGGCTCCACTTGCGCTAGCGGCTGCAGTGGGTCTCGGACTTTATCGGTGGAAGCAGAGGCGCATCGTGGCCATGACTCATCGAGCGGTCGTGCAGCCTCATATTGTTCGCACCTTCGAGAAAGTCGCTGTGAAGGACCCAGGTGAGGCCACCTCCGGTGAATTCAGTCGCGCTTCATGACGTTCTGATCCGTTGCCGCGCAGCACGAGTGCGCTGGCTAGGCCCGCGCGCGGCTGCGCGTCGGGTCAACAAACGGAATGTCGCAGCATTGCGCAAACAGTCGCTTGCCGTGGCCGTCGAGTTTTCCCACTTCCAGTGAGCTACCGGGTTCGGCGTATTCCACATTGAGCCGCGCCATGGCGATGGCGCAACCGAGTGCTGGCGAATCCGTTGCACTGGTAATGGTGCCGACCTGCCTTCTGCCGACCATCACGGGATCACCGTGCACGGGCGTTTCGTGGCTCTTGAAGAGGAGTCCTTTAAGCACTCGCCTCGGTTGTCGTTGGTTTCTGTCGAGCGCCTGCTTGCCGACGAAGTCCTCCTTGGTCAGATCGACCGCGAATCCGAGGCCAGCTTCAAAGGCATCGATGTCGGCCCCGAACTCTGCATTGGCCGCCATCAACCCGGCTTCTATGCGAATGGTTTCCAGCGCATCCATTCCCATCGGGGTTACGCCAAGATCGGCGCCGGCGCTCATGACGGCATCCCAGATGGTGAGGGCTGCGTCCGGGTGACAGAAGATTTCGTACCCGAGCTCGCCGGTGTAGCCACTGCGCGTGAGCTGGAAGGCCTCGCCGTCCCTGTCATGCAGGCGACCGATGGTCGAGCCAAACCAGCGCAGTTGCTCCACGGCTGTGGCGTTCGGCTGAGTGAAGGTGATCCGGCGCATCAGCTCGCGACTGTTGGGTCCCTGAATGGCGAGGTTCGGTAGCGCGCTGAACAGCGACTTGACCCAGGCATTCAAGCCGTGTGCTTTGGCCACCTGTCTGAGCTGAAGACCGCTATCGTCTGAGCCACAGCACCACCGGAAGGTATCTTCACCCAGACGAAACAGGGTGCCATCGTCGATAACCGTGCCGCTTTTGTCGCACATCAGTGCGTATATCCCACGATTGACAGCAAGGCGAGTGACATCGCGCGTCAGTGCGTACTGCAACAGGGTGTACGCATCTGGCCCCACGATGTCGAACTTTCGAAGCGACGACAGATCCTGCACGGTCACGGCATTCCGGCAGGCGTGATATTCCGTGACACTGCGTGTGGCTTCGAACGACTGCGGTAGCCACAGGTCACGGGCCACCGTGTAGGCGCGCGTGAGTGAGCTGGTGCGGGGATGGAAGGCGGAATGCTCAGTCAAGATGGGCTCCTGCGCGGGCTCGGCACGATACCCAACAGCGTGTCGTACCGGAGTTGTCTTCTTGTAGATGCGAACATGAATGTCGGTCGGGTTCCAGCCGTTGATCGGATCCACATCATCTGGGCAGGCTGTTGATACAGCGACCAGGTCTTGCATGGCCTGCAAGGCCACGTAGTCCCCGGGCCGAGACCAGGCTTCGTCGATCTGTATCTGGTTGTCAGCAGGATCTATCCACGAGTTGAAGAAGAAATTGATGGCAGGCCAGGCACGACGTCGAGCTATGCCATACGGGCTGTACGCGTTACTGATGTTGTCCGAGCAATTCAAGTGGCCGAAAAAACCGCGTTCCTCGTAGCCGCGCGCGGTGCATGCCAGCGCAAATGTGTCGTGTCGTCCTACCGTGTCCTGGGTGAGTTTGAGCAGCGGTTGCATGTCCTGGTCGTAGAATTTGTCGAACAGGCCCGGTAACGGGTAGGCGCCATGCACCATCGACCGCGTAACCGTTGAATCGATATAGCGCTCGATCCCACCGTCGAGCGCCCGGGCACTCATTGCCATGAAGTCGGAACATTGGCGTCCCTCAACGTCGATCACCTGCAGGATCTCTCCCTCCATCAGCTCGTAGGCCCTGGCTGTACCTCTCGGGATGGTGAATTCATCACGCATGTCGCCAAAGGGTTCTGGCAGCGCGAATGATGCGGCGCTGGCGCGCTGATGTTCACAATGGATGGCACCCCCCATGCCGCCCAGGCTCAAGCGCTGAGTGCTGTATATCTCGGCGGGGTCCACCAGCATCCAGAGTGTCACCGGGCGGTTCGCGCGCACGATGCATACCTCACCGGCAGGTGTCTCTTGATCAAATACGCGACCACACATGAGCCCGCGGTGGCCCTCGTGATCCTCGGCATCAAGAGGTGAACCATGGTCGCGCAACCAGGATACGATGCGCGTGATGTCGGGGTAGCTCGTCGCTCGGTGTTCGCGCGGGTTACTGCCAAGCCCGAGCGCGTCGAAGTCGCTGTTACCGGTATCGTCAACCGGGAGCAGCAATACCGGTGTCGCGCCGTCCACGCAAGTGAGCGTGATCAGATCGCCGTCGCCGACATCGATCCGTAGCGGGCGTGCCGGGCGGAGCAGGCGCGCAGTGCCGCGCTGAGCAAAACCTTCGTAGCGGCGTGCCACCGAGTCGAGTCCGCCGCCGGGCGGGCTGTACTCGCACACGACAGTTGTGGCCCCTGACCGTCGGGCCTGGTTCGGAGGCAGTGCCCGTGCAGCGTCTGCCGTGCTGTCCGATTTCATGCTGGCTGTATGTCGACCCGGCGCGTGCCTGGTGTCGCCCCCGGGGCCCTGTGGCGACAGTGCGTGCTCGGCGATGGCGTGTCAAGTTGGCCGGGCGTTGTGCTTCTCTCGCTGAACCCCGTCGGCGATGATGCAGGCAAAGCACGCGGCACGACGCCTGTTCCGTTGGTCAGTGGACATTGCGGGTGTGCTGCGCGTACCATTCGGCAGCTCAAAGACGGTTGCAACTCATTGCGCTTGACGCGCGGCGGGTGTTGCCTCGGCGAGCTCCCATCGAGTCCTGTCTCCTGGTCGAGCGCGTCGTGTCGTTCGTACCCGGTGCCGCGCGCCACGGCAGACAGAATGCCTTCCACCGTCACCGTCTGAATCGACCCGCCTTGTCTCGACCAGCTCTTCTCGTGCTCGCTGATGGCACCACCTTCGATGGTGTCTCCATAGGCATTGATGGCCGCGCCGTCGGCGAAGTCGTTTTCAATACCGCCATGACCGGCTATCAGGAGATCCTCAGTGATCCGTCCTATGCGCGTCAGATCGTGACGCTGACCATGCCGCACATCGGCAACACGGGTACGACCCCCGTCGATGTCGAAGCTGACCAGATCCACTCGGCCGGATTGATCGTGCGCGACCTGCCGAGCGTGCACAGTAATTTTCGAGCCACGGACAGCCTCGGCGGATTTCTCGAATCCCGCGGTGTGGTCGCCATCGCTGATATCGACACGCGCGCGCTGACGCGTCACCTGCGCGATCACGGTGCGCAGGCCGGTTGCATCATCGCAGCGCCAGAGCCTGACGCAGACGAGGCGCGTGCGGCTGCGCAGGAATTTCCGGGTCTTGCCGGCATGGACCTCGCGCGTGAGGTGACCTGCCGTGAGCCGTATGTCTGGACCGCCGGCAGCTGGACCCTCGGTGACGATCAGTCACCCGCGGCTGATGTGGAGCTGGCGGCTGATGCGCCGCATGTGGTCGCGATGGATTTTGGCGTCAAGAAAAACATCCTGAGGCTTTTGGTCGACCGCGGCTGCCGCGTGACCGTGGTGCCGGCCACCACCACTGCCGAGACCATCGCCGCGCTCGAGCCGGATGGGCTCTTTCTGAGTAATGGCCCCGGTGATCCCGAGCCGTGCGACTACGCGATTGAAACCATTGCAGCGTTTCTGGAGAAGGGCTTGCCGACTTTCGGTATCTGCCTGGGTCATCAGCTGCTGGCACTTGCCTCGAAGGCGGCGACAGTAAAGATGAAGTTCGGCCACCATGGCGCCAACCATCCGGTGCAGGACTGCGCCACAGGTCGCGTCATGATCACCAGCCAGAACCACGGTTTTGCCGTCGACGCCGACACGCTCGGTACCGACATCGTGATCACTCATGTGTCGTTGTTTGATGGCTCGCTACAAGGCATTCGCCGACTGGATGTCCCCGCCTTCGGTTTTCAAGGCCACCCGGAGGCCAGTCCGGGGCCGCATGATGTGCAGGCACTGTTTGATCAGTTCGCCGATCTGATTGCAGCGCACCGTTCAGCACGCTGAACACCTGCTGCAGCCGATAGATCTCCTTCCTACCTGAGTTCAGACGACCGACCGCATGCCGAAGCGCACCGATATCGACAGCGTCCTCATCATTGGCGCAGGGCCGATCGTGATTGGCCAGGCCTGTGAGTTCGATTATTCCGGGGCCCAGGCCTGCAAGGCGCTCAAGGAAGAAGGCTACCGGGTGGTGTTGGTAAACTCCAACCCGGCGACCATCATGACCGACCCGGCCATGGCGGATGCCACCTACATCGAGCCGATCGACTGGCGTGTGGTCGAGCGCATCATCGAGCGAGAACGCCCCCGGGCCATTCTGCCAACCATGGGCGGCCAGACCGCCTTGAACTGCGCGCTGGACCTTGACCGCGAAGGGGTGTTGAAGAAGTATGGCGTCGAGATGATCGGCGCCACCCCCGACGCCATCGACATGGCCGAGGACCGCGACCGCTTTCGCAAGGCCATGGACGATATCGGACTGGCGACACCGCGTGCCGAGATCGCTCACACCATGGATGAAGCGCGTGCGGGGCTCGAGTCCATCGGGTTCCCATGCATCATTCGTCCGAGCTTCACCATGGGTGGCAGCGGCGGCGGCATCGCCTACAACCGTGACGAGTTCGAGGCCATCGTGACGCGTGGACTCGCACTGTCGCGTACCAGCGAGATCCAGCTCGAGACCTCGGTGCTCGGTTGGAAGGAATACGAGATGGAGGTGGTACGAGACCGCGCAGATAACGTCATCATCGTGTGCTCGATAGAAAACCTCGATCCAATGGGCATCCACACCGGGGACTCCATCACCGTGGCACCGAGCCTGACGCTGACCGACAAGGAATATCAGATCATGCGTAACGCGTCGATCGATGTGCTGCGCAAGATCGGTGTGGATACCGGGGGCTCGAACGTGCAGTTCGCGATCAACCCGAAAAACGGCGAGATGATCATCATCGAGATGAACCCGCGCGTATCACGCAGCTCCGCGCTGGCGTCCAAGGCCACCGGTTTTCCGATCGCACGGATCGCAGCGAAGCTGGCCGTGGGTTACACCCTCGATGAGCTCGGTAACGAGATTACCGGCGGCAAGACTCCCGCCTCCTTCGAGCCGAGTATCGACTACATCGTCACCAAGGTGCCGCGATTCACCTTCGAGAAGTTCGCCGCTGCCGATAATCGACTGACGACGCAGATGAAGTCGGTGGGTGAGGTCATGGCGATCGGCCGTACCTTCAAGGAATCGTTGCAGAAGGCCTTGCGCGGGCTGGAAATCGGCGTCAGCGGTTTTGACGAGCCGCCCTCGCCAGGCGGGCTCGATGAGCATGCAACCGGCGACGAATTTGACACCGCGCTCGAACGCGAACTGCGTGAGGCTCGGGAGAACCGTCTGTGGTATGTCGCGGACGCGCTGCGGCGTGGCTGGACGCGCGAGCGAGTGTTCGACGTCACCGCGATCGATCCCTGGTTTGTCAATCAGCTCGCCGAGATCATCGAGGCCGAGCAGTCGCTGCGCGGACGCCCGCTCGAGTCACTCGGTGTCGCCGAGATGCGACGTCTGAAGCGCGATGGGTTTGCCGATGCTCGTCTCGCTTCCGTACTCGACACCACCGAGGCCGCCGTACGAGCCCATCGTCAAACCTTGGGTGTCAACCCCGTGTACAAGCGCGTGGATTCCTGTGCCGCAGAGTTCGCGACGAAAACCGCGTATCAATATTCCAGCTACGAACAGGTCTGTGAAGCCGATCCGAGTGACCGCGACAAGATCATGGTGCTCGGCGGCGGCCCCAACCGTATCGGTCAGGGCATCGAGTTCGACTACTGCTGTGTGCACGCGGCGCTTGCCCTGCGCGAGGACGGTTTCGAGACCCTCATGGTCAACTGCAACCCGGAAACGGTATCCACCGATTTCGATACCTCGGACCGCCTGTACTTCGAGCCGCTGACGCTCGAGGATGTACTCGCGATCATCGATGTGGAAAAACCCAAGGGCGTGATCGTGCAGTACGGCGGCCAGACGCCGCTGAAGCTTGCGCGCGATCTGCTCGCCGCAGGCGCTCCGATCATCGGTACCTCTCCGAACTCGATCGATCTTGCAGAAGACCGCGAGCGGTTCCAGCAGCTGATCAATGAACTTGGCTTGAAGCAGCCACCGAATCGAACGGCACGTACCGCCGAGGAAGCGCTCTCGCTGGCGTCGCAAATCGGGTATCCGCTGGTGGTACGCCCAAGCTACGTGCTTGGTGGGCGCGCCATGGAGATCTGCCAGAGCGAGCAGGAACTATCGCGTTACATGCGCGAGGCCGTCAGTGTGTCCAACGATTCGCCGGTGCTGCTCGACAGATTCCTTAACGACGCCATCGAAGTGGATGTGGATGCCATCTGTGATGGCACCGATGTGGTCATCGGTGGGGTCATGCAGCACATCGAGGAAGCGGGAATACACTCGGGTGATTCGGCATGCTCATTGCCACCGTACAGCCTCGATGATGCCGTCATCGAGGAGTTGAGCGAACAGGTGCGCGCGATGGCAATGGCACTCGGTGTGGTCGGACTGATGAATACGCAGTTTGCGCTGCAGGTGGATGGCAACGGTGGCTGGAACGTGTACGTGCTTGAGGTCAATCCTCGCGCGTCGCGCACGGTGCCGTTCGTGTCCAAGGCGACCGGCGTACCGCTGGCGCGTGTTGCAGCGCGGGCAATGGCCGGGATTTCGCTCAAGGATCAGGGTATTACCGATGTACCGGTGCCCGAATTCGTCAGCGTCAAGGAGTCGGTATTCCCGTTTGCCAAATTCCCGGGTGTCGACACGGTGCTTGGCCCGGAAATGAAATCTACCGGCGAAGTCATGGGTACCGGTCGAACCTTCGGCGAGGCCTTCTACAAGGCATCGCTTGGCGCCTCGGTGGAATTTCCGTCCTCTGGAACCGCGTTTCTCTCGGTGCGGGATCAGGACAAGGACGGCATTGTCGAGGTGGCGCGACAGCTCGTGGATGCCGGTTTCACACTGATGGCCACCAACGGCACCGAACGCGTGATCACGGCCGCCGGGCTTGCCTGTCAACGCGTCAACAAGATGCAGCAGGGACAACCGCACGTGGTCGACCGGATAAAGAACGACGAAGTGGATCTTGTGATCAATACGACCGATGGTCGACAGGCAGTCGCGGATTCCTACTATATTCGTCAGGAGGCACTGGGGCGCAAGATCCCGTACACGACGACCCTGGCAGGAGCATCCGCCATCTGCGCGGCCCTGTCCGCGGGTCCGGACGGTCCGGTCTACAGCCTTGCCGACATCCACGGCGACGCCAAGGCTGGCTGAGTCGACTGTCAAGGCAGCTGTGCCTGCCTCGATAAACCCGCTACCCACGCTTCGGCCAGGCGCCGTGGCACGACGAGACCACTGATGAATCGCGTACCCCTGACCAAACGTGGAGAGACCCTGCTGCGTGAGGAACTGTCTGATCTGAAGTCCGTGCAGCGCCCGGCGGTGATTCAGGCGATTGCGGAGGCACGCGAGCATGGAGACCTCAAGGAGAACGCCGAATATCACGCGGCGCGCGAGCAGCAGGGCTTCATCGAGGGGCGCATCAAGGAGATCGAGGCGAAACTCTCGAATGCCCAGGTCATCGATGTGTCGACCCTGAATGCCAATGGCAAGGTCGTATTCGGCAGCACGGTCAAGCTCGCAGACCTCGAAACCGACGCGGAGATTTCCTACCAGATCGTAGGTGATGACGAGGCGGACCTCAAAGTGGGTCGCATTTCCTTCGGCTCACCGGTGGCCAAGGCCCTGATCGGCAAGGCGGTGGGCGACGAGGTTGCGGTCACCGTGCCTGGCGGCATGAAGGAATACGAAATTCTTGCCGTGAGTTACGAAGCCAGCTAGCTGTTTTGACGGCTTTGCTCCAATCGTGCTGTCGTTGTAGGTACAATTCGACTGGTTTTTGACGTAATTGGCGGGCTCGGACAACTCCGGTGCCCGAACCAGCGAACGGAGTACCATGAGCACGCAGCGCCCCCTGATCGATTCCCGACGTCGTTTTCTTCGTCGCGCCGCCGGCGCGTCGGTGCTTGCGTGTGCGGGTGGGGTGTCGCCTGCGGCCTTCGCTGCGGCAGAAGCTCCCGCCGACGACGGCTGGCAAGCCGTGGGTGCAGCATCCGATGGCCTGCCCGACGAGCGCCGCCTGCGACTGGTCAACCGGCACACCGGTGAGCGCCTGGACACCGCCTACGTCACCCGCGGCATGTACATTGACGAAAGCCTCGAGTCGATTGCCCACCTGATGCGTGACCATCGCGCCAACGAGGAGCGCCTGATGGATCCGGATCTGCTCGACATTCTGTTCCGCGTCCAGCAGCAGCTGGCCGTTGACGCACCGCTGCACGTACTCTCCGGTTACCGTACGCCGGGCACCAACGCAGCGCTTCGCAAGCGTTCCAACGGAGTGGCTCGCTACAGCCTGCACATGGAAGCCAGGGCCGCGGACATCTACGTTCCCGGCGTCAAGACCCGTGATCTGCAGGCTGCCGCCTTGAGTCTGGAGGCCGGTGGCGTGGGCTACTACGGCAAGTCGGGTTTCGTCCACGTGGACACCGGCCGAGTACGAAACTGGGGCGGTTGACGTGCAGCATTGATACCGGCGTCAGTGCGGCACTGTCACGCGCGCAAGCATGCACGTGAACCACTCGGCATTTGGTGTCAATAAAACGTCGTTTCCGTGACCTGCTGCCAGACCCCGCAGCCGGTTCACGCCAGAATCCTCAAAGCAGAAGTCAACTCACCGGCAGCCGGCGATTTGGCGACATTCCACTGACACCGCCTGGCGGCGGATGTACCCGGAGACTTTGAGATGAACCACAGCACCCCGAACTTCCCTCGCATTGGCCGCCGTCTGCTCGCAGGCATGACTGCTGCCGGTCTGATGCTGGGCCTTGCTGCTCCCGCCAGCGCGGCCACGTTCGGTGTTCGTGTCCTCGACGCCGAGGGTGTTCCGGTCGCTGGCGCTTCGGTCTGTTTCGGGCTGGAAGGTAACCACAAGCAGTTCGCTGCCATGTTTACCAACGACGAAGGCATCGCCACCGCCACGGTGCCGAACGTGCCGCTCGTGGTGACCGTCTCGAAAACGCGCTTCAGCGGCGTCCGCGTGCAAGAGCCCGCTCGTGGATTCAACCTGATCAAGGACATGACTCTGGTCGAAGGTGTACCTGGCCCGCGTTGCCGTGCCGACAGCGCTCTTGCCGACGCGGCCGGCAGCATGTTGCGCATTCGCGATGTCGACGTGAGCGATGACGGCGATGTCATGACGCTACGTGCCGACGCAACAGGCGAGCCCACCCACTACCGTGTCGCCACGGATCGCGATTTCACCGGCGCAAACTGGCAACGCTACGACGCGGCAATCCCGGTAGACAGTCAACTCGCGGCAGCCTCTGAGCTGTTCCTGCAACTGCGCCGCTTTGCGGGGGATGCGACTGCGTCGCTTGAGATGCGATCTGATGTCTCGGTAATCGCCCTCACTAAAGTGCTCCAGTAAACATCCCTGGCAGACTGGGCACTTACTTGGGTTTGAGCGACTCGGCCTCCTCCAGCGTCAACGCCCGAGCTTCGTTCTCAAGCATGACAGGCACGCCGTCTCTCACCGGGTAGGCGAGGGCGGCCTGGCGGCTCCACAGTTCGTCACCACGCAACTCGACCTTGCCCTTGGTCACGGGGCAGACGAGGATATCCAGCAATCGTTTGTCCATCCTGCGATCCTAACCCAACCGGCGTCCATGCCCGTTGGTGGATCAAGCCGTAGTGGCTCGCTGAATCAGTCCTCGATGCCGGTGTCTACCCAGAACGTACGCGTTGTCTCGTTCGAGATATCGGTCGGGATACGTTCTGTTCCGATAAAGACCTGAGGATCTGCTGCGTTGCCGTTGGAGTCCTGACCAATGAGTATTGCGGCGTTCGGTGGTGGGCCCTTGTGCTTCAATTCCATGCGCATGTCCCCCGATCTGCCCGAGCGGTAGGTCTTGTTGATCACGCCGTCATTGTCAAAGTCGACCGCAGGCGTGCCGTCGGTGATGGACAGCGCGTACGCATGGCCTTGTCCGAGTGCGACCTCGCAGGCAACGACGTTGGACGCGGGCGTGTACGTCGTGAAATAGACGACGTTCTTGAAGATCAGACTGGTGCCGAGTACCTTCTCTCCGGCGTCAGGAAAGCGCAGGTACCACCCGTTGGAGAGATCGCGATCGGCGTTCGAGGATTCCATACCATTCACATGCACCAGATCAGCTTCGGTAATGGGTACCCACTTGCCTGACTGGTCGAGGCGGCCATAACCCTCGGGAACAGCGCGAACGTCATAGATCTTGACCATGTACATTGCGTCTTCAACAATGTCGTTCAGCGGATGGGCACGCCAACCTGACCCGATGGTCACCGACAGGTAGCGCTCGCCGTCTTGCTGGATCAGGGCGACGTCCGGTTCGCTGTAGAACCGGCGATGTGAGTCCTTGTTGTCCTCGGCAAGACTGGCTATGACGCCGCCTTGCAATAGATCAGACCCGGTGCTGCCGTCACCCACGACATCAAAGCGCCAGATCTGGCCACCCATGTCCGAGGCGTACAGCTGATCTGCGAGGCCATCAAGGTCGATATCGACCACACGGATGTCTGCCGGTATGCTGTACTGCATGTCCGAGAAACGCTGATCCGGAGAGGATGCGTCACTCGCGCCCCTTGAAGGGCCGGTGGCTGACCACAGCAGCTCGCCGGTCTCGGCATCAACCACAAACAGTCCGCGGCCTTGAGAGTCGATGGTCTGTGACATCGTGATCGCGTTGCCGTTGGCGTCGCGGTTGGAGTCCGGGTCCTGATTGGTATCGTAGCCGGCACCAAAAACGAGTACATCGCGTGACTCGCTGCCTATCAGCATTTCCGTGTGCGTCGCCTTGGACCATGATTGCCCGAGTTCTTCAAACCCAACAGTGCCGTTGGCTCCGCCCTGGATGACCCAGGCGAGTTTGGGTTTATCCGGATCGGTAATGTTGAATGCGTAGTAGTTGCGACCGCCTCGTCGCATCGCCACGTACAGGTACACCGATTCACCATCTGCGGATTCGACGACGAAATTCTCGTTCGGGTCTTCGCGCCACAAGGTCATGGTGCCGTCCAGGCCGTAGGGATGGGGTGTTGACGTCGAATTTTCGAAGAACAGCTGATGGTTTTCCATCAGCTCGGCCGGCGTGAACGACCACAGCTCATCACCGGTCTCTGAATCGATGGCGTGCAGGAGACCTTCGTTGGTCGCGACGTAAACCACAGAACGGTCAGTCGTGGCGCTCTTCGCACGATAGTTCACGATCACCGGCCGGGCGTGCATGGGATCTCCCATGTGGCCACGTGATTCGGTGACGTCGCCATCGTCATCGAGATCATGCACGTCCATGCCGCGTACCCACTGCATCAACTCGCGGCGGTAGATTGCTTGTTCCGCTACACCGGCCGCGCGTCCCTGAATGCCCAGGAGTACATCGTCGATCCCGTTGTTGTCTTCGTGAAAGCGGTGTGTCTCTGCGGTAAGGTCGATACCTGTGTTCGGGATATCAGAGGGCTCTCCAAGATAGGTGTACAGCTTGCGATTGGCCACGCCGTCATGAGCGATCCTGACCGCGGCGCCACCTTCTGGTACGCGGTCGCCGTCTGGCGTGGTGATGACATTGCCATCACTGTCCAGGTTGTCCCAGAAGCTCGTGACGTCCTCGTAGAAGAAGCCGAGATCCTCATCGACGGCGAGCTTGCCATTCGCGTCGAGGATGTTGGTGCCTTCAGCGGAGCTGTCGCCCGTATCGTTGGCGTCCGGCTCAGCGATACCGAGACGGTAGCGTTTGAGGTTTCCGTTCCACGTCGGGCGGTCGGTCGGCTTGAACAGCGCGAAGTACACGTCTTCCCGGTGAGCAAGTCGATTGAACTGGTTGACGGTCGCACCCGGCGCGGTGAAGCTGGTGTCTATCGACTGTACGCCGTTCAGGATTGCTTCGAACGCGGCAACGAGTTCATCCGCTGAGTCAGCCGGGTAGAAGCCACCGCCGCCGGCAGCCGCGACTGATTTCAGATAGCGAGGGTCGTTGAGGTTGAAACCGATGGTGTGTGTTGTGATGTTCTGTGATTCTGCGACAAATTCGTTGTGATCCGTTTCATACAGCCACTTCGCCAGATCAGTGCCGCAGGCTTCGTTGTATGAATTGTCTTCGCAGTCGGTCGAATCAATCAAGTCCTTGATCTTGTCGGACACGTTGTCGCTACTTGCCTGACCATCCGACAGTACGACGACGTGGTTGGTTGTCTGACAGCTCGAATCAAGCGGAGAGATGTAGGTCGGATTGTTGTTGATGGTTTCGTTCTTGCAGCTTTCGTCGCCGGGGTCTCCTGTAGTACAGCCGGGCGGCGTGTACAGGATGCCACCGGTATAGGAGTTCGGATGCGAGATACGGTACCGTGAACGGGGTGACCACCACGCTCCGCGTGTTCTTCCATAGTCCACTGACTCACCGAGTAAGTATTGGGCCGCTTCGTAGTGAGCACTGACCAGCGGCGTGCCGCCGTAGGCATCGAGCTGGTCGATGATGTTGAGCATTTCGCTACGTGCGGTGACCGTGGCTGCACCGAGTCCCACGCTCGCAAAACCCTTGTATCGGAGCAGCAGCTTGGGCGCAGCCGTAGCCTGATAGTCATAGCTCGCGAACTGGCGGTAGCGGTTGCCGTTACCCTCCGGTTCAATCATCAGATTGAGCGCGTTACCGGAAGACCAGTCCGCACGGCTGATCACTTCCTCGACCACACTCGCGATATTGGGTGTTGTCATCGTCTGACCGACGGCCGGGCTGTCTGTCATGGTCCAGGTGACATCCGCGCGTGTCTCGTCGCGATTGGACAGTTCCCATCGGTTGCCAGAGAAGGCGTCCGCATCGCCGACGTCCTCAGCAAAGATGCGTGCCCTCGCGGTACCGTTGCGAACGCGGTCGACGGTAAACTCGATACGCGCATCGATGATCTCGGATCCTTGCGGAATCGCGATGTCACGAAAGCGTGTACCCAGGCGCTGGCCTCGATTGGTACGAGGCACCTGAAGGCTGTTGTCTGTGCGACGAACGACGCCGTTGTTGAGCTTCTGCTCCACATCGTCATCGTCGGACGCAACTTGTGCAACGACGGTCTGTGCAATACAGCCTTGGCCAGGTGCGATCAGGCTGGCGTCATAGACCAGACGGAGTGTCGCCGGGTTGCTCGCAACTTGCGCATTGGCATCAACGTTGACGTGTTCGAGACTCTTGATACTGCGTGAGTCGGTGCCTCTGGCCATCAGCACCAGAGCGTTGCCGCCGCACCATCCGGGTCGGTTGACGATTTCCTGAATGACGCCGCTGATATCCGGGGATTCGTAGCTGGCATCGGCTTCCCAGGCGCCGGGATCAAAGCTGCTTGTCGCCTGCGTGGGTTGGCGATTGCTCAGGTTGTTTCTGGCGTTGTTGAAGGCGTCTGCATCGTCTGCGTCCTCTCCGTAGAGGGTGATGCTCGCGGGGCCATCATTGTCGTATACGGAGTCCATCTCGAGAGTGGCAGACACGATGCGCGCTCCCTGCGGAATGCCAAGGTCGTCAAAGCGAAGCCCGACGATCTGCTCGGCGCCGCCAGGGCCTTCCTGGCCACCCACACTGAGGTTGAATCCGCCTCCTTGCATCCGACCGTTTGCTACCAACTGCTCGGTATCGTTGTCGACATCGTCGATCGAATTGCGCAACAACACCTCGGTACACGCGGTGCCTTGGCACGCTGATTGATCGATCGGGGTCACCGGGTAGAGCACCGGTCCACCGCCGTAGCTACCGTTGAGGCTCATGAGCCCGACATTGACGTTGGTGGTCTGCTCGAATATTTCTTTCATCGCGGACTTCATTCGAGACAGGCGGGTGCCGGATTGTCCGAAATCTGACAACCCCATGGAACCAGACGTGTCAAGGATGAACAGCACGTTGGGTGCGGTGTTGCCGCTGGAGTCGACCTGCCCGAAGAACACTTCGGTGTCGTCTGCCGATACGCCCGCGGTGTAGCTGGCGAGCGCCAGTATCACGCCGGTGCTGAAACCTGTGAGTCCGGTACGACTCCGCCATTTCGAGGCTGTGTGTGTGACGTGTTCCATCGTGCTGTGCTCCTTGTATGTTTCGGCGTTACCCGTATAACGCCGTACAACGATCAGTTGGCTGGGACTTCACGGACCGCGCCCTGAGCGACACCGGCGCCGGCGATGTTCTCTCGCAAGCCCTTGCCTCTGACTTCGAATCGCAATCCTTCAAATAGTCCGATAGACGATCCCGGCACAATGCTGCCGCCGACATATTCGAGCGACGCATTGCTGGAAATGCGGCTGCTGCCATCCATGTTCAGCGTCACTTTGTGTGGATTACCAACGCCCTTGTCAAAGGCTGCAGTAATGTTCGAGTCATTGTTCAGGGCAAAGTCGGTGACCGACTCTGCCGATTGAAATACCGCCTTGGACTCGATGGCGTTGGTTGCCATGCGGTGCTCGAGTGTCGAGCTCTGCATGACGGATATGCCCATGATCGAAATCATGAACAACAGGATCATCGCGATCAGTAGTGCGCCACCGGATTGCGTTCGAGTATTCGAGTACATCAATTGCCCGTATCCCTGAAGTTGCGCACCTTGATCGTGGTGTTGAAGGCGAGGCGAAAGCGTTTGTCCCCGCCGTGCGACGGCTGCCCGACTACGGCGGCGGACGAGGTGGCAGGCGGAATCTCTACACCTGCCAGCTCGTAGACCTTGGTGTCGTTCTCGTCGGCGATCGGATCTTCCGATGCCATCAGCACACCGATACGAACGGCGGTGACGCTGGCGGGATTGATCGGATTTCCGGCGCTGACCGTGCTGCGAAGCCCGTTGGCGTCCTGAATCTCAAAGCTCACGACGAGCTGTTCGACACCTTGTACGATTTCGAACGGCGGGTTGCTGCTGTCGAAAGGTGCGTCCTGTTGATACAGGGCCGACACGGTCTGACCGTTTTCGTCGACCTCGCCGGTATCTCCGACAAAGTACACCCGAGTGTTGAATCGCATCACCATGGTCTGTGCGCGTAGTCGGTCGCTCTTCCCGTACAAGGTGCTGAAAGTGCCGGAGTTGTTCTCGCCTGCCGCGTGCTTGATGACGGTCTTGCCGCTGATTTCACTGACATCCGTCACGCGAAACAAGTCTCCGCCGATGCAGTCGGAGATGATCGCCAGGTCGCCGGTGTCCAGGCTTTGGGCCCGGGTATCCAGGAAGATATCGCCCGACGGACTTGGGGTACTCGTACCGCCCAGCGGGAACTCCATCCGATAGGTGTTTTCGTCACCGAACTGCAAGGCGAGGGTATGAGAACCCGGAATGCCCGGATTCGAGCTGGGTACAGTGAAACGGTCTGTACCCGTTCCCCAGGGTGGCATCGGCAACCAGGAGCTTTCGCTGACGACACGGCTACCCCAGAGCGCCGTAGACCGTAGTCCTGCCGAAGTATCAGACATCGGTACTGACGCTGCGCCTACCACAACAGACCCTCCGCTGATTGGCGCACAGCCCTGGAATCCTGCCATACGGACGTCACGGGACATGACGTCGAGCGCGAAGCGCGCATCTTCCTGCAGGTTGGCGATGGCCTGATTCAGCTGAGATGATTTCTGGTTACCGCTGAATACCGAAATCATGCCGAGCGTAACGATCAGCCCGAGCACCATGGCTATCAGCAACTCGACCAGCGAGAAGCCTTTTTGCGAGCACCAGACGATTGCTCTGGATCTCTCTCCCGTACGTTTCATTGAAATCAAAACTGGGTGAGGAAGTTGACGTTCAGAGAGTCGCTGCCATCCTTGTCGGCCCATACCAGCATGATTGTGAACTCCCCGTCGCCCTTGGGTACGATCGAGCCACCTGCAGTAACGTCGGCGCTGCTTGGCAAGGCAGGTGAGCGGTCGGTGCTCGGATGCAGGTAGTCGCTCCACTCTGCGAGGTCGCGTAGGGCGATTTCGGTAGCTGAGCACGCGGTGGTCGCGCATTCGGGGCGACTGCCCACTTGTGCGGTTGTACCCGCATCGTAGTCACCGTTTCTGACGCCCTCGATATTGGCGCGCATCCGATCCGTGATGTCGTTAGCCATGAAGTAGGCCTGCGATCGATAGTAGGCTGACTGGCTGAAGCGCATGCCCTCGACTTGCATTCGTGCACCCGCCAAAAAACCGATCGACACGATCAGCACCGCGAGCATGACTTCGATCAAACCGATGCCGTGCTGCGCGTGAGTCGTTTGTCGGTGCGACCGTTGCCTCACGGGTGCCGCGACGCTTGCTTGACCTCGACTCAGTCGCACGAGGTGATCTTCCTGTTGAAAGCGTCGACGAGCGCATCGCTATCGCTGTGCGTTCTTGCGCTGCGGATATCTCCGCTGACGCCCACGTTCATCGCCTTCCAGTGATGAGACTCGCGGTCATCGCACACTGCGATGAACCCGGGTTCCCAGTTGGACTGACCGTCTCTGGTGTATCGGATGAACTGACGTTTGGCGGAATTGCCGGAATCCCGATCCGCGGAGGCGATGGCGACAACGCTGTTGTCCTCATGCACGGGTGGGCACCTGCGCAGGATGGTCGAGTCCACGTCCACCGTGGCGGTGTCCAGATCAGGCGTTCGATTGAGGTTTTCGTCTGCGCCTTCGGTGAACACCAAGGCACCTTTTGACCAGTCGCTGCCACAGCTGTCTGCTCCGCCCCGCGGGCAGACCGTGACAAAGCTGGAGCGACGTACTGCCTCGGACCGTGCCGATAGCAAAGCCAGATTCAGGCAAGTGGCTTCTGCCGAGATGCGACCATTCTTGATGGTCTGCAGGAAACTCGGTACGGCAACGGCCAGGAGAATCGCTGCGACGGCAAGCGACACGATCAGCTCAAGAAAGGTAAATCCTTTTGACGGTTCGGCGCGCATGGGGATGGTAGCGGCACACCGAGGGCGTGTCTTTAAGCAATTGGCAGGATTTTGTGCGCAGAGCCCTCGTGGGCATACGCCCCATCGTAGACGGTCGCGGTGAGGTCTTCGCGGCTGGAGTGTTCGAGACGTGCAGCTACGGACCTACCAGCAGTCTGCGTCGCCGCTGGTGTCTACGGGACCGCGTTGACTGGTCTGGTCGATGGTCAGGGTAGGGCAGTCCGTATCTTGCGCTTGCGCGCCCTGAGCGGTTGCCGTCAACGTGAACGTCGTCGCAGAGACGTTGCTGGCTGTGATCGCGTAGAACTTTTCTTCCGACTCGGCTGGGAGATTGTTCTGACAGTCTGCGTATGAGTAGTTGGTTGCACGGCAACGCTCCATGCTCTGGATGCCGCTCAACAAGGCGCTGACCGCATCAGTACGTCGCGTCTCCATGACGTAACGCCCATAGGCCGGATAGGCGAAAGCCGCGAGGATACCGATGATGGCAACGACGATCATGAGCTCGATCAACGTGAAGCCCGCAACGCGGGGTCGGTGCTGGATCATGGGAAGATGCGGGTCGCTGGGCATGCGTGGATCTCGGTTGGCTGGCCGGTTGGCAGGCAAATCTCGCCTGCAAGGGCACTAGCGGCAGCGGTACCCACAACTTGAGTGAAATGGGTTTTGCAAGAGCCAGCCATGGGATGTGTGGCTGGCTCTTGCCTTGGACGCTCGCGCAGCGCTTCAAGCGAGGGCCCTGTTCTCTGATGGACTCAGTCGGTATCGCCTTCGACGATTTCCTGCCAGAAGGTGCGGCGACGGAGTTCACCGACATCGATCGGCAAGGTTTCGGTGCCGATGTTGATGGTCGCAGTGGACGAGTTTTCGTGAAACATGATGCTCGCGCCCGGTGCCAGTCCGGCCTGGTTCAACTCGTAGTGACGATCACCAAGCGTCGCTGCCGTGCCATCGTTGCGGAAGGTGTCGGTGGGGGCACCGTTGACCACGTTGACCACATTGGCAACGCTGGAGCCGATGGCAGCACTACAGACACCTGCCTGGGACTCGGGCCGATACGTGGTGTAGATGATCTTGCCGTCAACCGTCAACGGTCTCGAGAGCGACTTCTCGCCCGGACTATCGTCTGCGCCGTCAACTCCTTGTCCGATGTTGATGTACCACCCGCGTGAGACCTCCGACTCGTCCAGGGGGTAGGTGGCGGTGGTCACGTCCTTGAAGCCGGGTGTTTGAAAACCGGAATCGTCATAGACGGTGGAATAGTCGATGATGCCGGAAGAGTCGACTGGTGGGCCATACACATAAGGCGTACGAATGGAAAAGAAGCGATCCTGCACTGCCGTATCCAACGGGTGTGCACGCCAGCCCGAGCCGATCGAGACGGCGAGTTGTTGTCTGCCGCCAGCATTGATCAGGGAGACACTTGGCGGGTCGTAGAAGCGACGTGTTTCGCCAGGGCCGTCACCGGCCAAGACTGCAAATCGGTCGCCAGTAATCCTTTTCTTGAGCTTTAGCTTGGCGCTTCGGTCGTTGTTGAAGTCGAAGCGCCATACCTGACCGCCCATGTCGCCAAAGTAGATCTGATCAGCGATGCCGTCAAAGTCCACGTCCAGCACTGCGGGGGCAGAAGGGATGCTGTACAGCATTTCCGTATGGCTATCGTGATCCGCACGCCACAACTCATCGCCGGTCAGTGCGTCCACGACGAACAGAGCGCGACCCACCCCATCGACAGAGCGAAGTTCATTTGCTGGATCGTCGTCAGCGGACTTGTCCTGATTGGTCGAGTAGCCGCCGCCAAATACCAGTACATCGATGATGTTGCGATCTTTGGTGCCGTTACCGTCGATCACCTTGGTGCGCTGGGGCAAAGACCAGGTCTGACCAAGCTCGGTGAACTGGCCATCGGCGGTGCTGTCGTCGTTGTCAACTGTCTTGCTACCGCCGGCAATTCGCCACATGAATTCCGGGTCATCGATGTCACTCACATCCAGGGCGTAGTACGAATTACCTCCCCGTCGCATGCCGATGTACAGGATGGCGCGCTCATCGTTGTCGATTCTGCCGTCGCGATCCGTATCATCCACCCAGGTGGTGATACCGCCATCGAGTCCGTACGAGCGCGAGCGCGTGCTCGAGGCCTGGAATCGGTCGTGCAGATTCTTGTAGAGTTCCTGCGGAATCCAAGCCCAGAGCTCTTCGCCTGTGTCGCTGTCGAACGCATGCAAAAAACCTTCATTGGTGGCGACAAACACGATGCTCTTGCCATTGGCGTAGTTGAGCAGTACCGGCTGTGAATGCAATGGATCCCCCAACTGTGCTCGCGTTTCGGTAGTGTTGTCGTCACCATCGTGGTCCTTGACGTCCATGCCACGCGACCAGTCAAACAACTTGCCAAAGTAGTCCTCGTCCGTATCGAGCGGTGGCGGTATGTCAAACAGGCTTGCATCGATGCGCGGGTTGCTCTTGTCGAACATGTTGCTCGAGTGGCTCAGCTTCTGACTGCCACCCGACGCTTCTCCACCCGTGAAGGTGTAGACCTTCCGATCGCTGTTGGGTGTCATGTTACTGTCAAGCTGCGCTGCGGCACCGCCCTTGGCCACCGAACCGCCGTCGGCAGTAGCTGACCAGAAACTGCGTGCATTTTTCTTGAATTCGCCCGTATTGGGGTCAACGGCCGGGTTGCCGTTGGCATCGACCAGAGAGGCGAGCGAGCCGTCAGTGGCTGACGAGCGGTATCGCTTGAGATTGCCCGACCAGTTGTCGGTGGGCTCGGGTTTGAAGAGAGAAAAATAGACGTCATCTCTGTTCTTCAATCGATTGGCCGAGCTGACCGTGACACTCGGAGACACGAACGTTGCATCGGTGTCGCTGACATTGGCAAAAATCGACTTGAAGGCATTGAGAAGGTCAGCAGCGGAGTCGGCGGCGTAGTGACCACCATTGTCTGTAGACAGCGCTTCGAGAAACGCTGCGTATTGTGGATCAAGTGCCAAGGCGATCGTGTGCACCTCGATGCTTTGCCTGCCGGGAAGGTCCGGACTATGATCAGTTGTCTGAAGCCAATCAGAGAGCTCTCGGCCACACTGCTGCCAATTGCCCCAGCTTGTGGTGTCGCAGGAGGTTCCAATCATTGATTCGATAGCGCCTTGATCAATCGGGTCGTCGAAGGGCGCACCGTCTGACAGCAACACGATGTGGTTGCTCTGGCACTGACTCTCGATCGGAGACGTGTACACAGGACTCCCCTGGATTTCTTCCGTCGCGCAATCGACAGACCCCAAGGTGAGATCGTTGCAACCCTCTGGACGATATACGGTTCCGCCAGAGTAGGACGCAGGATGACTCACGCGCAGGTAGCGCGAGTAATTGTTCTGGAGACCACGCTTGTAGCCGTACTTCATTGGATTGCCTGTCATGTACAAGGCTGCCTCTTGCAATGAGCTGACAATCGGTGTTGCCGGCTGGACATCGGTGAGTGCTTCCACCTGCTGTTTCAGTGCTTCACGAAAACTTGAGGCAGCATCCAGGCGCTCGGATTCGTAGTAGATGACGAGATCGGCAGACAATATGTCGTCACTGTCTTGCGATATGAAGTGACGGTGTGCCCCGTTTTTTCGCTCCAGTCGAAAGGTCATGCCATTGCCCTCATCCCAGTCGGGCCGATCGACGATGGACTGCAGCAGCGCGCCGATGTCGCTACTCAACGTCGGTTCTCCGGCGTCCAACGGACCATCGATTTGCCAATCCACGGTGGTCGTCGACCAGTTGCGGGCGGTGCTCAAAAGATCGAGTATCCTGAAATTGGCGGAGTTTCCGATGTCCTCGATGTTTATTGCAAGTGTCGAGCTGTCGGTAATGTCGACGCGCGAGTTCAAGCGCAATGTCGCACTCACGATCCGTGTGCCTGTCGGGACGGAAATTTCATTGAAGTGCAAACCGATGTACTGGTCGTCACCGCTACCGTCCAGCTCGCTGTTGGTGCCGACGTTGACACCGCCGATCGACTGGCTGCCTGTCAGCGATTGAACGGCGTCATCAGCGCCGTCTGCCAGCGACCGGTCGATGGCACTGTTCGAGCAATAACCGTCTGTGGCAACTGATGCAGGGCTGTAGCTTATTTCGAGCCTGGGTGCGGCTGATGCGACGTCACGATAAGCCTGCGCTACACGATCGCCCACGCCGTCGAGAAAGAACGTCATGGCATTCCCGCCGCACCAGTCGCTCAAGCCGATGACTTCGGATACGATGTCGGACAGGTCCACAGTGCTGTACTCCTGACCGCTCAACTCCCAAGGTTCCGGTTCCCAGATCTGACGCGCACTGGTTTGCAGTCGCTCGCCGATGTTGTTGTCGGTCGATGCCAAGGCCGCTGAGGCGCCGCTTTGTTCGGCGGACACGGTAAGGTTGGTTTCGCCATCACTCGGTTCTGCAGCCGTGAAGACAATGCGGGCAGATACGATGTTTGCGACCGGCGGGACATAGACGCGTTCGAAGCGAAGCGCGGTCGTCTGGCTCTGAGACTCGACCTCTGTTACAGCGTCGGGTCGGACCCATGTGACATCAAGTGCGGGCTTGACAGTCTTGTTCGAAGCCAGTGGGGTGAATATCGATCGCGAGTTGATATCACTGGATTCGTAGTCGGCACCCGGCGACAGCACCAGTGACAGGTTGTCGCCTGCATTCCAATCCTCCAGAGAAATGACCTCACTGATCACCTGGCTCAGGTCAGGAGATTGCAGTTCGACGCCGCGGTCGTCAGGAATGTCCGTCCAGGTTTGAAGGTTGGTCGTCAGCTCGCGGCCTGCGAGCCCGTCATAGCCGTAAGGTTCGGGTGTGCCAGTGGTTTCGGCGGCGATCGTCATCGAAACGACGGGGTTTGCATCACCAATGTCCGGATCATCTTCGGTCTGTGGTGGGTCCTCGACTGCGACTTCGGGTTCTTCGCTGGTGTCTACTGCAGCCTCTGGGTCACGCGTCCAGTCGTCGGTGTCTGGGATGACCTCCTGGGGGGTGCTGCTGAGTATCAATCGGGCAGACGTTATTTCTGCGTCGCGGGGGATATCGATTTCGTCGAAACGCAATCCGAGTTTGCGCGGCGAGTAGCCGTTATCAACATGAAACAGACGGGCTTCGTCCAGGGAGCCGTTTGTCCATGCGACGTCGGTACTGGCTTCCCTGAAAACATCAGTGTGCACGTTGGCGGAGAACACTCGAGTGTCTGTCGTTGTCGCGTTCTCCCGCGTGACGTAGGTAAAATGCAGTACTGGACGTACAGTCTCGGCAGCGCTCACGCCGTGGAAGCGCCGTAGCTCTTCTTCGACTACGTACTGGTCTCCCGGGCGGAAGATGAAGCTCACCGCCTTGCCGCTCTCCCACTCGTTCAAGGCAGCTACTTCAGTCAGTATCGGCGACAGATCCGAGGTGTCCATGACAGGATCGCTCTCGTCGTCAAGCGTGGCGGAATCGCTGCTTCCGGTAAACGGCGGAACATCTTCCCATGACACGGTGGCAAGGGTCGCGTTCTCGGCGCTACTACGTTCGAGCAGCGGGACCCAATCATGCTGCCCCGAGCCTTCTTCAGCTTGTTCGTACTCCGCCAGTGTCGGGGGAGGGGTGTAGGGCAATGGATTGCTGGTCCCTTCAGCGCTGATGCGCACATCCATCGTACCTTTTTGATCTGCAAGATCGGTACGCGTGAAGGTGATGTGTGCGCTCTGCACTTCGGCTTTGGGCGGCAACTCCACGTTGTCGAATCGAATGGCGACTCGTCCCGGGTCCGCACCTTCTGTGCCTGACCAGAACCAGTCCGTAGCGACATTGTCGATGCTGCTCTCCGGGAGCGCAGCCGTCGGTTCGGGGAATGCCTCGAACGCGTCAGACGTTGCGAGGACAGACTTTGTGACCGACACTTCTTGTGCCGAGGTGTCGACAGGTTCCGGAACGGTTGCCATCGTCAACGTGGCGCTGTTCAGGTCCACGTCGTTACTGTCGTTGTTTTGAGTCGCGTCGCCGTTGATTGAAGTCACGCGTGACACGACAGTTTCATCAGGGCAGGGGCCATCGCCGCAGACGTTTTCGTTCGTCCCTTCCAGCCAGCCGACCGGATAACGGATGGATGCACCTCCGGCCGCGCCTCCGAATGCCGCGAGACCCACATTGTAAGTGCTTGACTGATCGAGTAGCAGGCGCATCGCCGCCTTGAGTCGATCCATTCGACTTCCCGTCTGGTTGGCATCGGTGAGACTCATCGACCCTGAATTGTCAAGAACAAACAGCACGTTCGGGTTGGAATCGACCGAGCCGTCCCCAGCACTGAAGAAGATCTCGGTGTCGTCCGCAGATGTCGTCACCATGGCGCCAGCCAGCGCAATCCCGATGCCGGCAATCAATGCGACGGAGCGTGACGCGCGAGTGTTCGGCGTCGTACCGCGTTTCACACGTTCATTCATATCAACATCCTCCAGTCGGATCACTCGCACCCAGAAGAACGACTCCCTGAGCAATGGTTGTGCTTGTATTGGCGCCAGCCAAGGTGCTGCTGCCGGTGGCAACAAAGCGACGAGCAGACACCGGCCCACCTATCTCGAATCCGACGGCGAGCGTTTCCCCTCCGTCCTGCAAGACGATGGAGGTATTCTGCTTGTCAGCAATCTGATTGGCCTTCGGCATATCGAAGGTCCTGTCGTCAGCACATATCTGGTCTTCCAGTACGTTGTCCACTGCAAGCAGCATGTCAGTCGACGACTCTGCGGATTGGAAGGTGATGGTCTTCTGAAGGCTGTTGTTTGCGAGCTGCCCTTCAAGCGTTGCTCCCCGCATCGCAGAAATGCCCAGTATCGAAATGATGAAAATCATCACCATGGCCACCATCAACACGGCACCGGACTCGTGACGCAGGTTCTGGCGTCTTTGGAGGGGGTGGCAGCTTCCTTGACCTTGCGTGTTCATCGGTTACGAATATCCACGGACGCGTTGTAGGCGATTCGCATGCGCTTGTCGGTGCGGTAGGTGCTTGCGCTCCGGTTGCCTCCGGCTTGCAGCGTCTTGCCAGCGATCGAGTAGCTGCGGGTGTCGGCCTTGTCCGATACGTAGTCAAACGATTCGATCAATATGCCAACCTCGACACTACCGATTTCCCCTGGCGTGGCGGCGACGTCTTCCGGAGATACAAATCGTACCTCGTCGTCAGGTGGTGGTAATTCCACGCCGAGGCGCAAATGCAAGTCGGTGATTCCTTCCACCATTTCGACGGGAGGAACGACGTCGCCTGTGGACGGCAAGACGTACGGCAGGCTCTGGCGAAAGAGAGCGAGTACCTCTTCTCCCTGCGTGTTGGTGCGCCCGGTCATTCCCACATAGTAGATATTTGCTTCGAATCGCATGACGCGTGGGCGCATCCTGTCGTCGCCCGGGTAACGAGGGCCGAAGGTGGTTGTCAGGCGTCCGTCAGCGCCACCAGTGGCCGGATTTCTATTGACGCTTGCAGCGTGTGCCAGCGTGTCGGGTCCTGTTGCGGACACGGTAAAGATATTGGCTGCCTGGCAATCGGATACCAGCACCAGATCGTTTTCAACCACCCCCATGTCCTTGACGGTCGCGCTGGACAGTTTCACCGGATCAAACTGCGTTGCCATGCGCTCTATGCGATAGGTCTCCGGACTCCCGTACTGAGCTGACAAGGCGTGCGTGCCCGGAACCGGTGCCCCGGGTTCTCCGGCCGCCGGCGGCGTGAAGCCGAGTGGTGGTGGTGGATTCCAGTCGCCATCGTTCTCGATAACGTGTCCGGTCAGCGCCGAATCTTGAAGGTTTGCTGTGGGCGCGTTGGCTGCGAGCACCACTGCCGGGGAGCCATGGTTTGCCGCAGGCGTACACCCTTGAAATCCCGCAAGCCTTATATCGGTGATCATCGCGCCCATCGTGAAACGCGCGCTTTCCTGCAACTCGGTCAGGGTGGTGTTGAGCACAGACGAGCGCTTGGAGCCAGAGAACACCGTGACCATGCCACCGGTAACCATGATGCCGATGAGCATGGCCACCATCAGCTCGATCAGGGAGAAGCCCGTTTGTCGATTTTGGCAACTCATGGCACTACTCGTATTGACACGGATCGCTGTTCGCTGTCGCCGTTGACGCGCTCGGCCCAAACGGCTGTGACTTCGTAGACGCCGTCAACCAGATCCACGGTGCCCTTGGCCTCGATAGTGGGAGTCGATGGCAACAGCGGTGACGTGCCGTCATCGGATGGGTGCAATAGCTGACTCCAGGCATGGATATCCGCTTGTGCGCGCTCGGTGGGCGAACATGCTGTTCCAGCGCTGACGCAGGGTGGTTCGCTGGTGCCCGGCCTCGTTTCCACGCCGTCATACCGGTTGGCAGTCAAGGCAACGCGATTGGCACGCATGCGCTCAGACATGTCCAGCACCATGAATTTTGCCTGTGACAAGGAGTAGGAGTTCTGACTGGCGTTCATGCCTTCGATCTGCATGCGGGCAGCGGCCAGAAAACCGATGGACAACAACACGACAGCAAGCAGGACCTCAATGAGTCCTACACCGCGCTGACGCGCAGGCGTAACCCGACGTACTGCGCCGGTGCTCGATACCCGTTGGAGACTATTGATCATTGATGCCGGGGTTGCGTTCAAGAGGTTTCGCAGGCTGGTGTGGTGCCGAAGGCGCTGACGAGGTTGTCGTCGCCGTCGCGCCGCGCTCGACGAATGTCGCCGCTCAAGGTCACGTTCACAGCGATCGAGGTGCTGTTGTCAGAGGTCTCGCTGTCGCACATCAGCACGAAACCACCGCCGCGCCAGTTGCTGGTGCCTCGGGGTCCGAAGCGAATGAAGTTGACTTCCGCCTCAGTGATCGCACTGGTACTGACACGTGCGCGAGAAAACACGTCCATTTCATCGTTCACCGCATTGCCGACACGTATCAGCTCTTCGGTGCCCGCTTCGTAGACACCCAGGTCGGTGCCGTTGTCGACAAACACCAGCCAGCCTTCGCCCCAGTCGATGGCATTGGAGTCGTTACATTCCTGAGCGCTGCCAGGCTTTCGGGCGCAGACAGCGAGGCGGGCCGAGCGTTTGATGCTCTCGGAGCGTGCGAACTGCAGGTCCCCGATCAAGGCGTACAGGGCGGAGTCCCGCTGGTTACTGCGGACCAACCTGGCGAAGTTGGGCGCTGCCATCGCCAACAATATCGCGGCCACGGACAGGGCGACGACGAGCTCCACTAGCGTGAAGCCGCGCACAAAAGGCCGATTGGATTCCGGGATAGGTGACACTGCGATCCAGAGGGGTTGTATGCAGATGCGGGTTGCTTGAGGGGGTAGCGGCAGATTGCGCCCTACAATTGAGTATCCAAGTCGTCAATAGCCCACAATTCAACGGGACTCACTCACGCTCTGGCGCCAATGACACTTTCCCTGGGCATCGATACGGGCGGCACCTGTACGGATGCGGTCCTGTTGAATCATCAGCAGGAGGTCGTGGCGTCGGCCAAGGCGCTCACCACGCACGGTGCACTCATCGAGGGGTTGGCAGAAGCGGCAATCGCAGTGATCGCGCAGGTGGATGCGCGTGACGTGGGTCTCGTTTGCTTGTCGACAACGCTTGCCACGAATGCCGTGGTCGAGGGACAGAGACGTCCAGTGGGCCTGGTGCTGGTCGGCTTTTCCGAACATTGGCTTGAGCGTGCGCAACTGCGCGAGGCCTTGGGTTCGGACCCGGTGGTGTTCATCGCGGGTGGGCACGCTGCCGACGGTACGGAGACGCATGCGCTCGATCTCGATGCCCTGGTGACCCAGGCAACCCGACTCAACGACGCGGTCGAAGCATGGGCGGTGTCTTCGGTGTTTGCTGTTCGCAACCCTGATCACGAGATGCGCGTGGCGCAGTGTCTGTCCTCGCTGGGTGGTCGACCGGTGAGCCAGGGTCATCGGTTGAGCGCGGGTCTTGATGCACCACGGCGAGCACTGACGGCCTTGCTGAACGCCCGGCTCATTCCGTCTCTGGTGGAGCTGCTGGATGCGGCAGAACACATGCTCGATCAACACGGTATCGAGGCGCCAGTGATGGTGGTGAAGGGCGACGGCACGCTCATTTCATCGCAGTTGGCGCGGGAGTTACCGGTCGAAACGGTGTTGTCCGGCCCGGCAGCCAGTGTCGTCGCCAGCGGTGTGCTCTGCCAGGCCGACTCGGGCGTGGTGGTGGACATCGGTGGGACGACAAGCGATATCGCCGTGCTGGAGAAAGGCCTGCCGAGACTCGACCCGCGCGGTGCTCGGGTCGGGGGCTGGCGCACGATGGTGCAGGCGGTCGAGATAGCCAGCACCGGACTTGGCGGAGACAGTCAGCTGCGCCTGTCGGCCGAGGGTGAGATCGCCATAGGCCCTCGCCGTGCTGTCCCGCTGGCCTTGTTGGCGAGTCAGAACGCGCAAGTACTCGAGATTATGGAAAATCAGCTGCAGCGAGGCTGGTCACAGTCTCATGACGGGGTGTTCGTTGTGGCCTTGCCGACTGCCGGGCGGCAACCGCGGAGCGCTCACCAACGGGAGTTGCTGGCGTGTATTTCCCCGCAAGGCAGCGCGCTGGAGAGAGTGTTCGAGGAGCGGACCGAGGCCTTGAGTCTGGCGCGCCTGGAGGCTGACGGGTTTGTGCGGCGAGCGTGCTTCACGCCGAGTGACGCCAGCCATGTCCTGGGGATGCAAGACAACTGGAACGCCGCTGCCTCACGCCTTGGCGCCCGACTATGGGCGAGATCACTGGTGGGTGACAAGGCCAGTTTTTTGTTGCGGCACGCGGTCGATCCCCTTGATCCGACTGCCGAAGAGGTGGCTCGTGCCGTCATCCATGCGGTAGAACATGCGACGGCCGTCGCAGTGGCCGCGCAGGTCCTCGATCTCGAGCCCGATGAGTCGCGTCGCGATCTCGAACGCGCTCGCTGGCTGGATGATGTGATACGCCAGCGACAGATCGAGGTGCTTGATTGGACGGGCCGTGATCGGCCAGTTCGCACAAAGGCGGCTCGGGTGGGCATGCTCTCGTTGCACACCCGGCTATCGATACCGTTGATCGGGCTTGGTGCGTCCGCCGGCTTGTATCACCCGGGTGCCGCCGCGTTGCTGGACACCACCTGCGAGGTGCCCGCGTACGCAGGTGTCGCCAATGCGGTCGGTGCGGTGTCCGGCGTGGTGCAACAGCAGCGACAGATTGTCGTGCAACCGGCGGGTGGCAAGAGGGTGACAGCGCTGCTTCCCGGAGGTCCAAAGAGCTATTCCACGCTCGAACTGGCCGCCACGGAGGTCGAGCTGCTGGTGCGTGAGATGGCTCGCCAGGCGGCCGTGGACGCTGGCGTGGATACCGAGCACGCCGACGCCCTGGTGAGATGCGAGCGACGGGACACCACCGTCGAGCAGGATGGGCAGACCTTGCTGGTCGAGTCACAGATCATTGCAACGGCGACCGGAAGGCCCGTCCGCCACAGTCACGGTGCGGGCTGATCGGCTGGATCTCGCCATCGTGCTCCACAGTGATGTGACGGCAGATGCGCTAGTGCGAGGGGCGGTTAGCACATAGTCTCCTCGCCTCGGGAACCGCGCTTTCCCGTCCTGTTTCCCACGCATATTGGAGCCGACAGACCCAACATGAGTAGTTCGATGCAAATGGTGAGTGATTCATTGGATGTAGACGGAAAGACCATGACGAGCGACTGGCCGGTGCTTGACTCCATGGGCGTGACCCGGCATCACGAGATCACGCACTACTCGCACCGCGTACTCGAAGGCAAGCGTGATGTGCTGAGAATCTTCTACAAGCGTGGCAAGGGCTCGTTGCTGCCGGTCAGCCGCAAGTACGATTTTGGCCGCGCTCAACACGCGGTGGTCGTGGATAGCGGTAGTGCGCACGTAGAGGAAGTGTTTGAAATCTCACCCACGCTGATGTCCGCCATCGAGGAGCTGGATCGACTGCTCGGCCCGTCTGCTCGCACGCCTGTGCGCGACACTGCCGAAGCGTCGCGCAAGGCGACACTCGACGAGCTTGATCGCCTGCACGATGCCGTGCTCGGTATCGCCACCGACGACGACGCCGAGATCCTGGACGAACGTTTCGCTGCCTTGCGCGCGAAGATCGACGCGCTCTGATGTCAAGTCCGTCGCATATGGCGACGGGCCGCTGCGGCGCAACCTGGTAGACAGACCACTAGCGTTTCCTGGGCGCGTAGATATCGGTACAGGTCCCTTCGGCGACCTCAGCGGCAAAGTTCAGCGTCTCGGACAGTGTCGGGTGCGGATGCACCGTAAGGCCGATGTCTTCAAGGTCCGCACCCATCTCCAGAGCGAGGACGGCCTCGGCAATCAGCTCGCCAGCGTTCGGCCCGACGATGCCGGCGCCCAACAGTCGCTTGGTGTCGGGGTCGTGAAGTACTTTGGTGACCCCTTCGTTGCGGCCCATGCTGAGTGAGCGACCACTCGCCGCCCACGGAAAGCTCGCCTTCTCGAACGGAATACCTTGCGCCTTGGCGTCTGTTTCGGTCAGGCCCATCCAGGCGACTTCGGGGTCGGTGTAGGCGACCGACGGGATGGTCTTCGGATCGAACCAGGACTTTTCGCCGCTGGCGTTCTCGGCGGCTACCTTGCCTTCGTGTGTGGCCTTGTGTGCCAGCATCGGCTGACCGACGATGTCGCCGATCGCATAGATGTGCGGCACATTGGTGCGTTGCTGCGAGTCAACAACGATGAAACCGCGCTCATCCACACTGACGCCCGCCTTGTCGGCAGCGACCTTCTTGCCGTTGGGCGAACGGCCCACCGCGAGCAACACGCGATCAAAGGTGGCGTTGGCGGGCGCCTTGCCGCCTTCAAAGCTCACGTGCATGGCATCGTCTCTTGCCTCGACGTCGGTGACCTTGGAGCCGGTATAGATCGCCTCGAAGTCTTTCTTGAGACGTTTCTCGAGCGGGCGTACCAGGTCCCGATCGGCACCCGGCATCAAGCCGTCGGACAATTCCACAACGGTTACCAGCGAGCCGAGCCCGGCGTACACGCAGCCCATCTCGAGACCGATGATGCCGCCGCCAATGACCAGCAGACGATTGGGGATGTCCTCGAGTGCCAGCGCACCGGTAGAGTCCATCAGCCTGGAGTCGTCATAGGGGAAACCGGGGATGCGGATGCTTTCGGATCCTGCCGCGATGATGGCGCTGTCAAAGCTGATCGATCGACTCGTGTTGTCTTCCGACTGTATTTCGATGCTGTTGGGAGACGTGAATTGGGCGACGCCATGCGCGACCGTCACCTTGCGTTGCTTGGCAAGACCAGCAAGCCCGCCGGTGAGTTTTCCGATCACGTCTTCCTTGAAGCCACGCAGCTTGTCGATATCGATGCTGGGCTCGCCAAAGCTCACGCCATGGTCTGCCATTTCCCGTGTTTCCTGGATGACCGCAGCGGTGTGCAACAGCGCCTTCGACGGAATGCAGCCGACGTTGAGGCACACGCCGCCGAGGTCCGGATAACGCTCTATCAGCAAGACGTTCTTGCCAAGGTCTGCTGCGCGGAACGCGGCGGTATAGCCACCAGGCCCAGCACCGAGCACCACGATGTCGTAGTGCTCGCCCGTCTCGGGAGCCGTGCCGATAGCGGCAGGTGCAGCAGCACCAGCGACAGCGTCTGTTGCCTCGGGTGCGGTCGAAGCTGCTTCGCTGGCCGTTGCTGGCGGGGTGCTGCCAACGGCCACATCGAGGACCATCAGATCGCTACCGGCCGACACGCGGTCCCCAACCGAGACCACCAGCGACGTCACGGTGCCGGCAGACGGGGACGGGATCTCCATGCTGGCCTTGTCGCTTTCCACGGTAATCAGCGACGTGTCGACGTCGATGTCGTCACCGACAGACACGAGAATCTCGATGATCTCGACGTCGTCGAAGTCACCGATGTCGGGCACCTTGATGGTTTGCAAATCACTCACGAGTAACGTGTTCCTTGCCCTTGGGACAGAGTTGGCGGCGGGGTGTGGCGGAGTCGAGACGACAGGGAGTGTGTTGTGGGGTCACAGCAACAAGCGGCGGATATCTCCGATGGTCTTTACATACTCCACCATGAAACGCGCGGCATCGGCCCCGTCGATCACTCGGTGGTCGTAGGTGATGTCCAGTGGACACATCAGTCGTGGTTCAAAGTCCTTGCCGTTCCACACGGGCTTCATCTGCGCCCGGGTGATGCCAAGAATCGCGACCTCCGGTGGATTGACGATCGGCGTGAATGCCGTGCCGCCGATACCGCCAAGACTGGAGATTGTCATCGACGCTCCCTGCATCTCGGTGGGCTTGAGCTTCTTGTTGCGCGCCCGCGCCGAGACATCTGCCATCTCTTCGGCGAGTTCATGGATCGTCTTGCGATCAACATCGCGAAAGACCGGTACCACGAGGCCTGCAGGCGTATCGACGGCGATACCGATATGCACGTATTTCTTCATGAACAAGGCCTGGCCATCGCTGGACAGGGATGAGTTGAACTTCGGGAATTTCTTGAGCGTGGTCGCAAGGGCTTTCATATGAAATGCAAGCCCGGTAACGCGTGGGTCACCCTCGGCGGCCGTACGTTTCAAGTCCGCGCGAAAATCCTCGACGCTGGTGACATCGGCCTCGTCGTGGTGAGTCACCATCGGCAGATTCAGCCACGCGCGGTGCAGATTGGCAGCCGAGAGCTTCGGGATACGACCGAGCTCGACGCGTTCCACTTCGCCGAAGGTGCTGAAATCCACCTCAGGAATCTTCGGTATGCCGCTTTCTCCAGCGGCAAGACCCGAGCCACCGGTAGAGCCGTAGTTGCCGCTCATGCCCTGCATCGCGCCCTTTATGAAAGACACGACGTCTTCCTTGAGAATCCGGCCCTTGGGGCCGGTGCCGGTGATCAGTGAGAGATCGGCACCATGCTCGCGCGCGTAGCGGCGCACGCCGGGGCCTGCGTGCGCCTTGCGCATGCGGCTGTCATCGAGGTGGGCTGTCGGAGACACGCTACGCGTGCTTTCGGCTGCCTGCGCTTTCTGCTCTTTCTGCTCTTTCGGTGCTGCGGGCGTCGGCGCTGCCGGGCTCGTCGGCTCAGCTGCCGGCGCTGCGGCGGGGGCTGCTCCGGCCGTCGCAGCGCTGCTGGTTCCACCCGTAGTCATCGAGCCGATCACGTCACCGGCGCTGACGGTTCCACCGACGGATACGTTGATTGCCTCGATGGTGCCGGCGGTGGCGGCGGGCACTTCCATCGTGGCCTTGTCCGTCTCGAGGGTAATCAGACTTTGCTCGGCCTCGACGCTATCGCCAGCGGACACCAGCACCTCGATGATTTCCACATCCGTGAATTCGCCAAGATCCGGGACCACGATGTCGGCGCTGCCTCCCTGCGCTGGAGCGTCGGCAGTCGCAGCTTGTGCAGCCGGTGGTGCGGCGGCGGGGGTGGCGGCCTCTTTCTCGGCAGGCGCTGCTGCCTCGGCATCGCTCGACGGTGGTGGCGCAGTGGCAGTGTCTGCCGCACCTGCGATCATCGAGCCGATGACGTCACCGGAACTGACCGTTCCGCCAACGGATACGTTGATCGCCTCGATGGTGCCTGCGACAGCGGCAGGCACTTCCATCGTGGCCTTGTCAGTCTCGAGAGTGATCAGGCTTTGCTCTGCCTCCACACTATCGCCGGCCGATACCAGCACTTCGATGATTTCGACGTCGCTGAAGTCGCCGAGGTCGGGCACGGTAATGGGGGTGTTGCTCATCGCTGTTTCCCCCTTATGCCGTTGCCGGATTCGGGCGATCAGGATCGATCCCGTATCGTTGCACCGCATTGGCGACCGTCTTCGCATCGACCTTGCCGTCAAGGTGCAATGCGTGGAGTGCTGCAAGGGTCACGTAGTCGCGATTGACCTCGAAGTGCTCGCGCAATTTTTCGCGCGTGTCGGAGCGGCCGAAGCCATCGGTACCCAGTGCGATGAAGGTCGCACCGACATACTCGCGGACCTGGTCGGAGTAGGCCTTCATGTAGTCGGTGGAGCTGACCACCGGGGCATCGCCCTCGCCGAGTACCTGCGCGATGTAGGGAGCCTGCGCTTCGTCGTTCGGATGCAGCATGTTCCAGCGTTCTACTGCCTGGCCATCGCGCGCCAGTTCGTTGAAGCTCGTGACGCTGTAGACATCGGCAGCGATGCCCCAGTCCCGTTCGAGGACGGCAGCGGCCGCGATGACTTCGCGCAGAATGACGCCACCGCCGACCAGCCGTACCTTGTGCTCGAACGTGGCTCCAGGCTTTGCGAGCTTGCACAGGTCGCCGTTGATTTCGCGTGGCTCGGCGCCGGCCGGGAAGTCGGCACCTGCGTCGCGCAGTTTGTAAATGCCGCGCTTGATGCCTTCCTCGCTACCCTCCGGCAGTGCCGGATGGGTGTAGTTCTCGTTCATCGCGGTGATGTAGAAGTAGACGCTCTCGCGCTCTTCGATCATGCGCTTCATGCCGTATTGAACGATCACCGCCATCTCGTGGGCAAAGCAGGGGTCGTAGCTCACGCAGTTCGGGATGGTTGAGGACAACACCAGCGAGTGTCCGTCCTCGTGTTGCAGGCCTTCGCCGTTCAAGGTGGTGCGTCCGGCTGTGCCACCGATCAGGAAGCCACAGGCACGCATGTCGCCCGCAAGCCAGCAGAGATCGCCGGTGCGCTGAAAGCCGAACATCGAGTAATAGATGTAGAACGGAATCATCGTGATTCCGTGTGTCGAGTAGGACGTGGCTGCTGCGAGCCAGCTGGACATTGCCCCTGCCTCGGTAATGCCTTCCTCGAGAATCTGACCGGACTTGTCTTCCTTGTAGTACATGATCTGGTCGCGATCCTGCGGTTCGTACAGCTGCCCGACACTCGAATAGATACCGAGCTGCCGAAACATGCCTTCCATGCCGAAGGTGCGTGCCTCGTCGGGCACGATAGGTACGACGTGCTTGCCGATCTTCTTGTCGCGGGTCAGCAAGGTAAGCAGCCGCACCAACGCCATTGTTGTCGACAGCTCACGGTCACCACTCGCTTCGAGCAGCGGCTTGAAGGCGTCAAGCTCCGGTACGTCAAGCGGCTTGGCAAACTTGCTGCGTTGTGGCAG
The DNA here is from genome assembly GCA_938006335.1 of uncultured Granulosicoccaceae bacterium. Taxonomy (GTDB): domain Bacteria; phylum Pseudomonadota; class Gammaproteobacteria; order Granulosicoccales; family Granulosicoccaceae; genus Granulosicoccus. Next base: position 78,219 of record CALLMF010000027.1, read on the forward strand.
GTAACCACCCAGCGCCTTGCGGCGCGCCTGCATGTACTTCATTTCCTCGCTGTCTTCGGCGGGCTTGATGTACTCGAGGTTGGCGACCTGCTCATCGCTCAGTGGCAAGCGGAAGCGGTCACGCATGCCGAGCAGCGACTCCATGTCCATCTTCTTCTGCTGGTGGGTCGCGTTGGTGCCTTCGCCGGACTCACCCATGCCGTAACCCTTGACCGTCTTGCAGAGCAGCAGCGTCGGCTGCCCCTTGTGTTCGACAGCCTTCTTGTAGGCGGCGTATATCTTGTGCGGATCGTGGCCACCTCGGTTGAGACGCCAGATGTCTTCATCGCTCATGTTGGCCACGAGCGCCTTGGTCTCCGGGTACTTGCCGAAGAAGTGCTCGCGCGTGTACGCACCGCCCTTGGCCTTGAAGTTCTGATACTCGCCATCGACGGTTTCCATCATCAGCTGCATCAGCTTGCCCGAGGTGTCTCGCGCCAACAGCGGATCCCAGTAGCTGCCCCAGATCACCTTGATGACGTTCCATCCGGCACCTCGGAACATGGCCTCGAGTTCCTGGATGATCTTGCTGTTGCCGCGCACCGGACCATCGAGGCGCTGCAGATTGCAGTTGATGACGAAGTTCAGGTTGTCGAGTTTTTCCCGCCCGGCAAGAGAGATCGCACCCAGCGACTCCGGCTCATCCATCTCGCCGTCGCCAAGGAAGGTCCACACCTGACGGTTGTCGGTCCTGGCGAGGCCGCGGTCCTGCAGGTACTTCATGAAGCGCGCCTGGTAGATCGACGTGAGCGACGCGTAGCCCATCGATACCGTGGGGAATTGCCAGTACTCCGGCATCAGCCAGGGGTGCGGGTAGGACGACAGGCCTTCGCCGTCGACCTCGCGGCGGAACAGGTCGAGGTCCTTTTCGTTTAGGCGACCTTCGAGGTAACTGCGCGCGTAGATACCAGGCGATGAATGCCCCTGAAACATCACCACATCCCCACCGTGGTCCGGGGTGGGGGCGTGAAAGAAATGATTGAAGCCGACGTCGTAGAGCGTGGCGGAGCTCGCAAAGCTTGCGATGTGTCCACCCACACCAGAACCATCGCGCTGGGCGCGCAGTACCATGACGGCGGCGTTCCAGCGAATCATCGAACGCAGGCGGTGTTCCAGTTCGGCATCGCCGGGGCTGCGTTGCTCGAGGTGCGGCGGGATGGTGTTGACGTACGCCGTTGTCGAGTCGTACGGCAGATTGGCGCCGGTACGGCGAGCTCTGTCGATCAGACGCTCAAGCAGATAGTGGGCGCGTTCCGGGCCCTCATGCTCGATAACCGCATCCAGAGCGTCCAGCCACTCGCGCGTCTCGATTTCGTCGTTGTCAGCGAGGCCTAGCGGATCGATCGCATCTACCTGATTCGTCATTGGTTCTTGTTGGGAGTCTCTACCGCGTGAACCCCAATGCTAACCCGTGGATGGCGGCCCTATGTTGACGCAGAGAGATATCTACCGTTCCAAGGCCGGTGAGTGAACGCCTTCCGCGGGATCAGCTCTACAATCGCAAGCACTGATCGTGGAAATCACCAATACATGACCCACTACTCGCCACAAGGCGGCCTGCCAGGGCAGGGAGAGCTGCTCAGCGGCCGTGCCGTGACGACGGAGAGCTACGCGGTCATCCCGCGCGGGGTCATGACAGACATCGTGGCCAGCTATCTGCCGCATTGGACGGATACCCGCCTGTGGGTGCTGGCGCGGCCCATGTCGGGGTTCTCCACGACCTTCTCGCACTACCTGATGGATGTCGCCGAAGGGGGTGGTTCGACCCGACCGGAGCCCGACGAGCGTGCACAGACGGTGCTGTTTCTGGTGGAGGGCAAGGCCACCTTGCGGATCGACGGGGTGCGCCACGCGCTCAAGGCGGGCAGCTACGCGTGGATTGCGCCGGGGGCAAGCTGGTCGTTTGGCAATACGGGCAAGGGGCCGTGCCGCTTTCACTGGATACGCAAGCGATTCGCCGTGTGCGAGGGCCTCGAGGCGCCGACCTCCTTTGTGACGTCAGAGTCCGATGCGCAGGTCGTCTCGATGCCGGACACCGACGACCGCTGGACCACCACCCGCTTCGTCGATCCGACCGACATGCGCCATGACATGCACGTGAACATCGTGTCTTTCGAGCCGGGGGCGACCATTCCGTTCATGGAGACCCATGTCATGGAACACGGCCTCTACATGCTCGAGGGCAAGGCGGTCTATCGCCTCAATCGGGACTGGGTGGAGGTCGAGGCTGGAGACTTCCTGTGGCTGCGGGCCTTCTGCCCGCAAGCCTGCTACGCCGGCGGGCCGGGGCGTTTCAGGTACCTGCTGTACAAGGACGTCAATCGACACATGCCGCTGGATCTATAGTCGTCGGCTGTTGTGCGCTGACGGAGCAGCAACCACCTCGCCGGTCAATGCACCCTCATCGATACCCGTGAGGCGCACGCGCGTAATGCGACCGGTCAGCTCCTCGGTCGATGTGGTTCGGACCCTGAAGTACTCCGGCGTATACCCGGTATAGGTCTTCAACGCATTCGGGCTCGTGTCGTTGCTTGATGCAGGCGGGCGGCCACGCTCCCACAGCACCTCGAGCTCCGGTGTTTGCTGAAGCGCCTGCTGTAACCGGGTGTGCGCCAGTTGCCGGCCCAGTGCGTGCATTTCGCGGCTGCGTGCCTTGCGGATTTCAACCGGCACCGGGTTGGGCATGTCCGATGCGGCGGTGCCGTCGCGCTCCGAATAGCTGAACACGTGCATGTCACCGAACGGCTGGCTGGCGACAAACTCGACGGTCTGCTGCCATTCGGCATCGGTTTCACCGGGGAAACCGCAGATCAGGTCGGTGGTGACGTTGAAGTTGGGCACACGTTCGCGCAGTTCGCCAAACAGCGCATCGAACGTCGCGGTGCGGCATCGGCGGGCCATGCGCTTGAGGGTGGCGTCGCAACCGGACTGAAGCGGCAGATGCATGTGTGGCATGACCCGCGGATTCTCGAACACGGCAAGAAATCCCGGCGTCAGGTCCCAGGGCTCGACAGAGGCAAAGCGGATGCGCGGCATGTCCGTTTCGGCAAGCAGTGCGAGCACCAGGGCCTCGAGGGTGGTGTCGAGATCACTCCCGTAACCGCCAACGTGAACCCCGGTCAGTACGATCTCGTCGACGCCGGAGGCATGCAGCTCACGCACTTCCGCGACGATAGCCTCAACGGTGCGGCTACGCTCCTCGCCGCGCGCCACGGTCACGATGCAGTAGGTGCAGCGCCAGCGGCAGCCGTCCTGAATCTTTACGAAAGCCCGCTGCCGGCTGCGCTGAAACAGTGCGGATTCTGCCGGGCGCGTTGCGGCGGCCGGCATCGTCGGGTCGGCAAATGCCTCGCGAGCGAGCGTGACCAGCTGTTCCTTGTCGGCGTTGGCGACGACCAGGTCGATGCCGTGGGCGGCGAGCGCGTCCGGTTTTTCCAGCTCGCTCCAGCAGCCGGTGAGAACGAGTTTTGCCGATGGGTTCTCTCTTTTAAGGCGGGTCAGGCGCCGGCGCGACTTGGCGACCGCCTCGCGGGTGACGGCGCAGGAGTTGAGCACCAGCAGATCAGCGTCGTGAGCGTCATCGGCAATGGCATCCCCTGCGCGGGCAAATGCACCGGCCCAGCGCTCGAGTTCGGCTTCGTTGAGGCGACAGCCGAGTGCAGATAGATGGACGCGCATGTCAGTTGTTCAGGTTGTTCACTTGGTTTCACAGTGCCGAGATTGTGGCGTAATCGGCTTTTCGCTAGGATGCTACGCGAGTCAACCTGCGCAGTCCCGCGCGCGCTACTTGGATATAACTTCAATGTTCAGAGATTTCGAGAGGGCACCGAGCCGCTCGTCTTACCAACGTAAGTTCGTGCTTGCCGGACTTGCAATTCTTGCGCTGCTCACTGCGTGGATCGCCAGATCCAACATCGGCGGGAGAATTTCAGCGGTCGAGGCCGAGAAAGCGCAGCTCGCCAGCGAGTTCCAGAACGCATCGATGGCGCTGGGAACGACGTCTACCGAGCTCGAGTCATCGCGCGAGTCCCTCGCGCTGACCGAGAGCCAGCTCGCGACGGTTCAAGCAGACCTTGAAGCCGCCAGGGCCGAACGCGAGGCATCACTCGCCGAATTGCAGGCGCGCTTCGACGAAGGCCAGGCCAAGCTCGAGGAGCAGGCTGGCACTCTCGATTCCAACGCCGAGCAAATCGCCAGTCTCACCGCCGAGCGAGACCAGTTGCTCGTCGATATCGAGGCCGCTCGTGCCGAGCTGGAAGCCGCCACCTCAGATCGGGAAGGGGTGCTTGGCGAGCTGACCATGCGTATCGAGGCGCTCAGCGGTGACCTCGGGGCCGCGCAGGCGCTGGCCGAAGAGCGCGGTCTGTCCGTCACTGAACTCCAGGCGGGGCTGTCATCCGCTGGTGGCTCACTGCAGGAAGCACAGGACAGCTACCAGTCTCTGCTCACCGTCTACGAGACCGACACCGTCGAGCTCAACGCAGAACTTGGCGAGCTCGAAGCGCTCAAGGCGGCGCTGGAGCAAGACGTGTCGGGTCTGCAGGATCAGGTAGCCAGCACCACCGCTGAGCTCGAGGAAACGCGCGGCACCCTGATGGTCACCGAGGACAAGCTCGCGGCCACCGAGGTCGAACTCGCTGGCACCGTCGAGGCGCTCAACACGTCCGAGGCCGAGTTCGCCGAACAGAACCTGGCACTGGCCGATCTCGGCGTGCAGCAGGAAGGCGCGCTCGCCGAACTCGAGCAAACGCAGATCGACCTTGCGGCGTCACGCCAGCAGCTCGAGGCGCGTACCGCGCAAATGGAGGAACTCAACAAGCAACTGGCCACGCTTCAGGCCGAGCTTGGCAGCACCGTTGGCGATATCGCCGTACAGCGTGAGGCCTTTGCAGCGGAGCGCGGTACGCTCGAAGAGCAGATGGCGGCGAACCAGCAGGAACTCGCCAGCGTGCAGTCGCGACTGCGGGCTGCGGAAAACGAGCTATCCATCGCGCTGGGTTCCCTGAACCGCCGCGAGTCCAACATCGATCAGATGCGCACGCGTATTCAGGGTCTGATGTCTTCCAGTGAAGAGGCGGGTGGCACGGCCGAGGCGGCAAGCGCAGAGCTTGCGAGCCTCCAGAGCCAGTACGACGCCGACATGGTCGCGCTCAACGCCGAAATCGGCGACCTTCAGGCGCAGCGCGATGCCTTGACGGCTGAGGTCGCGTCACTCTCGGAGGAGCTGATTGGCCTGAGTGATCAGGCAGCATCGCTTGGTGCAGACAAGAGCGCCCTGCAGATGGCCCTCGGTTCGCTGCAAACCGAATACGAGGCCCTCGGAAGCAACGCGAACTCTGCTGATGCCGAGCGCGCGTCCTTGTCAGGCGACCTCCGCGATCTGCAAAGCAGCCTCGACGATGTCGAGCTCGAGCGGGATAACCTGCTGTCACAAACCGAAGCGCTGGAGGCAGAACTGGCCAGTGCACAGGACGCTGCGGCAACCGTGCAGAGTTCGGTTGAAGCGCTCGAAGCCGAAGCCAACGCTGCGGCTGAGGCACTGGCTGCACTCGAGCAGGAAAAAACCGAACTCACCGAGCGTGTGACCGCACTCGAGGCAGAGCTGGAAACGGCCACCGCCACGATAGAAACGCTGAGCGCCGAGCAGGAGGCGCTCTCCGGCGAGCGTGACTCGACCACAGAGACGCTCGCGCAGGTCCAGGCAGAACGAGACACCCTCAGTGGCGATATCGATTCGCTGATGACGGAAAATCTCGAGCTCAATGCGCGTATCGGTGAGCTCGAAGCCGAGATGCAGAACCTCAGCGGTCAGCAGGAGGCGTCACTGGCGTCCATTTCCGGCGAAATGGACGCGGTGCAGGTGGAGCTCGAAGCACGTGAGGCAACCATCGCCTCGCTCGAGGGCGAGGTCGCCGAACGCGATACGCAGATCATCGACCTGCAGGCGCAGGTAGACACGATGGACGCCGAGATTGCCGGTATGCAGGCGGATCTCGATGCCCGTCAGGGCGAGCTTGCCTCGCTGCGTGATGCCCTCGGCGAGCGCAATGATGCGCTGGAAGGTGTGCGCACCGAGCTGTTCGAGGCACAGGCCAGCACCGCCGAAGCCGAAGAAGCACTGGCTCTGGCGCGACCGACCATCGCTCAGTTGCGTTCACGTGCCAGCGAGCTCGAAGAGCAACTGTCCCAGACGGACGGTGGATCTCAGGCCTTGCTTGCCTCAATGGAAGACAGTGAAGGCGAGCTTGCCTCGCTGCGCGATGCTCTCGGAGAGCGCAATGATGCGCTGGAAGCCGTTCGCACGGAACTGGCGGATGCACAGGACGAGGCAGCTGCCGCGCGTGCAGAAGCGGCCGCCGCCAGCGACAGACTGGCCTCACGTGGCTCCGCTGTCGACGGTTTGCGTGCCAACAACGCCGAGCTCATCGGTACCCGGGCTCGCATGGCCATGCAGATCAGCGATCTGGAAGCGCAGCTGGATGATGCATCCAGCAGTGGTGAGACGCTGGTCGCCGAGCGTGACCTGATTCAGAGCGAGCTCATTCGTTTGTCCGCACAGGTGGGTGATCTGGAAGCGCAGCTGCTGGCCGCGCAGGCCGATGCCTCTGCGGCTACGGCGTCCCTGAGTGATATCGAAGCTCAGCTCGCGGATCGTGAAGCGGCACTTGCTGAAGTACAGGCGCAGCTCGACCAGGGCGAGGCGGCGCTCGCCGATGCCGAGTCCACCATCGCTGATCGCGAGTCGGCGCTGTCGGAAGCTCAGGCAACGCTTGAAGGCCTCCAGACAGAACTGGACGAAGCTGGCGCAACGATCGCGGATCGTGAAGCCACCATCGCCGAGCTGCAAGGCGAGATCGACACCCTCTCGGGATCACTCGCAGAGGCTCAAACCTTGAGTGCAGCACTGGAGTCTGACAAGTCAGCAGTGGATGCCGACAAGGCGGCCGCCGAAGATCGCGTTGCAACGCTGGAAGCTCAGTTGGGCAGCCTCGACACCGACCTTGCGGCGATGACGGGCGAGCGTGATGCGCTGGCCGCAGAGAAGGCACAGCTGGAAGCTGACCTGGCCGGCCTGCGTGACTCGGAAGCGTCGTTGAATGCCGAGCTCGAGGCGCTTAATGCCAGCACCAATGAGCTCGAAGCTCAGGTCGCATCGTTGGAGATGGAGCGTACGTCTCTCAACGACGAAGTGGCGAGCCTGCGTGCCAACAGCGAAGGTCTTGATGCGTCGGTCGGTGAGTTGACTGATCGGGTCACCGGTCTGGAAGCGCAACTGAGCGACACCGAAGGTACCGTGGCTGATCAGACGGCTCGTATTTCGGATCTCGAAGGGCAGCTCGGCGAAGCGGAAGGTACTGCCGCAGATCAGACCGCACTCGCCGAGAACCTGGCGGCACGGCTCGCGGCATCTGCCGATGAGGATCGCGCTGAAGCCGAGGGCGCCTCGGCGCTGCGTGACACCATCGAAGCGCGTCTGAGCGACAGCGGCGTGGAAGGCAGCACGGTGACGGTCCGCGAGGGCAACGAGGTGGTCGTCAACCTCGCCAGCGAGGCGCTGTTCAACTCCGGCAGAGCTCGGCTCAGTGCGTCAGGCCGTGAGCTGATGGGCAGGGTCGCCAACGCGCTCGGCGATCTGGACAACCAGATCGTTGTCGAAGGTCACACGGACAGTATCCCCGTCAGTGGCAGCTTGACCGCCATCTTCCCGAGCAACTGGGAATTGTCGGTCGCGCGGGCTGCCAATGCGGTCAACTATCTGGAGTCCAATGGCGGTATCGATCCGGAGCGTCTGTCGGCTCAGGGCTACGGTCAGTACCGACCGGTGGCTGCCAACAACACACGAGAAGGCCGTGCTGCCAATCGTCGTGTCGAGGTGGTCGTACTACCCTGATCGTCAACTCCGACTGATCAACCACCGGGGTCGCCGCGTAGCGGCGGCCCCGGCTTCAGTTCTGCTGTTCGATGGTTCCGCTACTGCCGTAAGATGGGCAGATGAGTTCACATCCCCCGCCCGAGGCGTTCTCCGGGCCTACCGTATGCGTCGCTCTCACTGGTGCCTCAGGCATCCAGTACGGTCTGCGTCTCGTCGAGTGCCTGGTTCAGGCGGATGCCGCGGTCTACGTGCTGATGACCAAGGCCGCAAAAGTCTGCATGGGCATGGATACCGACATCCCGGTACCCGCACGTACGCGTAACGTCGAGGAAGACTTCTCGGCGCGCTACCAGGCAAGACCGGGTCAGCTACGTGCCTTCGGTCAGGAGGAATGGACCTCGCCGATTGCAAGCGGATCCGGGGCTCCCGACGCGATGGTGGTGTGCCCGTGCACCACAGGCACACTCGCATCACTTGCAGCGGGAACCTGCAACAATCTGCTGGAGCGCGCTGCGGATGTCGTGCTCAAGGAAGGGCGCAAGCTGATCGTCATGCCGCGAGAGATGCCGTTCTCGTCGATCCATCTGGAGAACATGCTGAGGCTGACACAGGCGGGCGCCGTGATCATGCCGCCGAATCCGGCGTTCTACCAGAAGCCGCGGACGGTCGATGACATCGTAGACTTCGTGGTCGCTCGCGTGCTCGACCAATTGAACGTCACGCAGACACTGATGCCCCGATGGGGTATCGACGAGCCCAATGACCCGAGCTGACGCCGCTGTGCAATTACCCCTCTTTCCGTTGTCCAGTGTGGTCATGCCGGGCGGCACCATGCAGCTGCGCTTGTTCGAGCGGCGCTACATCGACATGGTCAAGAACTGCTTTCGTACCGAGACAGGTTTTGGCATCTGCCTGATTCGCGAAGGCAACGAAGCCGGCGTCCCTTCGGAGCCGTATCCGCTCGGCACACGGGTGTCCATCGTGGATTTTGATCAGGGCGACGATGGTCTGCTGCACATCAGTGTGCACGGCGACGAAGAGTTCTCGGTGCTCAGTTATGCCGCCAATGACAGTCAGTTGCTGATCGGCGAGGTTGCCTTGCTTCCCGAGCGTGCACCCACGGCCATGAACGGCGACATCGAAGTACTGGCGAGCAAGCTCGAGCTGATCCTGCGCTACGTGGAGCCGGAGGTGAGCTACGCGGAAAACCGACTCGACGATGCCGACTGGGTGTGTCACCGATTGCTGGAGCTATTGCCCCTTGCGCCACCGGCCAAGTACGAGCTGCTGCAGATGCAGAGCAACAAGGAGCGGCTGGATAGCCTCGCGGCCTTGCACATCGAAATCGCCGAGCGTTAGCCAGCTACAGCGACTTGACGTACACCTTGGAGCTGCGTTGGCGGTTGTAGGTGTCGCGACGTTGCGGTGGCAGGGCGGTCTCGCCGGTTTCCGTGTAGCCGCGTTCGATGAACCAGTGACCTGCGCGTGTGCTCAGCAGGAAGACCTCCGCGCAGCCCTGACGTTTGGCGCGTGCCTCGAGCTGGCTCACGATCGCATCAGCACGTCCCTCGCCGCGATAGTCCGGATGCGTCGCCACGCATCCGATTTCGGCGGTGTTGCCATCGTCCAATAGATACAGGGCAGCGCAGGCCACCACGGTACCGTCGCGTTCGCTGACCACGAAGTCTGCGATATCGAGTTCCAGCTGTTCGCGGCTGCGGCTCGCAAGTGCGCCTTCATCCTGCAGCGGGGCCACTAGCGCCATGATGCCACCGAGGTCGTTGATACTCGCCGGACGCACCGATTCCCAGCGCTCAGCGGTGATCAGAGTGCCGCTGCCGTCGCGCGTAAACAGCTCGCTCAACAAGGCGTCCGGTTTGTGCTGGTCGAGCAGATGCACGCGTTCCACGCCGTTGTCGCAGGCTGCGGATGCATAGCCGAGCACGCGCTTCAAGTGCTCGTTATCGTGAGTGTCCGTGGCTGTGCTGCGTGTCGTAGCGGTGGCGCTGTCAAGCTCGCGCTGCAGTGTTCCCGCGGCATCGACCGGCAGCGAGTCGACGAGGTACACCAGCTTGTCCGCGCCCAGAGCCGTCGCTGTGTGGGCTGCAATCTCGTCGACGGTCAGGTTGAAGATATCGCCGGTCAGCGAGTAACCGATGGGTCCGATCAAAACGACGTGCGTTGCATCGAGCATGTCGCTGATAGCCTCACGGCGCACCTCGCGCACCGAGCCGGTGTGCCGGAAATCCACGCCATCGCGAACGCCAAACGGGCGCGCCACAATGAGGTTGCCGGAGCTGACGGACAAATGCGCGCCGGACATCGGGGTGTTGGGCAGGCCGGCAGACAAGCGGGCTTCGAGCTCGGTACGCACGCGTCCCGCCTCCGACACGATGGTTTGCAGCGCCAGATCATCAGTGACGCGGCGCCCTTCCACCACGCGGGAGTCATCGGCCAGTGCCTCATCAACCTGCGCGCGCAGGCCGTAACACACCACCAGTCGCAAGCCGAGGTGGTGCAGCAGGGCCAGGTCGTGCACCAGCGTGTCGATGGTGTCGCCGGCGATGACATTGCCAGGCACGGCGATCACCAGAGTGGCGTCGCGGTGCGCACGAATATAAGGCGAGGCTTCGCGGAACCACGCAATGCTGCGATCGCAGCGGCTATCCTCGCTGGTATTCACCGTTTGCGCCTGATCTGGTCCAGTTGCTGCGTGTTACCCGTACCGGGTTTGCGCCTCTCTTATACCTCGTTGCCCCCATTGATGCAGAATCTGAACCTCAAGTCGTCCCTTTTGTTGCTTGCATTGGCCGCGGGTGCGATGCCGGTAGTGGCGGATACCTCGGGAGCAGCGGTTGCCACTGAGAACGCCGGGTGGCCGGCCGTTGTCGCGCGGGTCGCCGATTCGGTGGTGTCGCTCAAGCTCTCCCAGTTGCGGGATTTTGATGACGTCAATCAGGGTGGCAGTGCTGCCACCGGTTTCGTGGTCGATGCGGAGCAGGGCATTGTGCTCACCAACCGGCATGTAGTGAGTTCTGGCCCCATACGTCTGTCGGCGACCTTTCAGAATCAGGAGCGGGTGGATGCGGTACCGCTGTATCGGGATCCGGTCCACGACTTCGCCTTCATCCGTTTTGACCCGCAAGCGTTGCGCTACGCCACGCCGGAGTCCCTGGCGCTACGGCCTGACAAGGTGCGCACCGGAATGGACATACGCGTAATCGGCAGCGATGGCGGCGAGCAACTGTCGATTCTGCCGGGCACCATCGCGCGGCTCGACCGCGAAGTGCCGTCCTACGGCCGCTACGGCTACAACGACTTCAATACCTTCTACCTGCAGGCGGCCTCAGGCACGTCAGGCGGCTCCTCGGGCTCGCCGGTCATCGACTTCAACGGCGATGTGGTCGCGTTGAACGCCGCGGCCAACTCGCGTACCGCATCAAGCTTCTTCCTGCCGCTTCCGCGAATAGTGAGTGCTCTCGAAAAGCTTCGCAAAGGGCAGGAGATCGAACGCGGCGGACTGCAGACGATCTTCCTGCATCAACCGATTCGTGAGCTCAAGCGCCTCGGCCTTGACGCCGACACCGAAGAGCGGGTCCGAGCCGATCGGCAAAACGGGACACCCGGCATGCTGCAGGTGCGGCAGGTGATTCCGGGCGGTGTGGCTGACGGACTGCTTGAACCGGGAGACATCCTCGTTTCAATCAACCAACAGCTGATCACCGATTTCGTGGCACTCGAGGCCACGCTTGATGACAGCGTTGGCCAGACGCTGCCGATCGAGGTGCTGCGACAAGGGCAGCGAGTGGAAATCGAGTCGGCCGTGGCCGATCTGCATGCGCTCGCGCCAAAGCGCTTCATCGAGCTGGGTGATGCGGTGTTGCAGGACATGTCGATTCAGCACGCGCGTGCGATGAACCGCGCTCAGGAAGGCGTCGTCGTGAAGCGTCCCGGCTATTTCTTCGAGCGTGCGGGCATCCCTGATGGTTCAGTGATCCTTGCGGTGGATGGCAGTCCCATCGGCGGGCTTGACGACTTTCTGGACGCTGTCAGAACCTCACCCGAGGGCGAACAGCTTCTCGTGAACTTCGTTGTGCCCGGTCGGGAGTTCAATGACGAGCTTGCCTTGCTCAAGCTTGACGATCACTGGTTCGGCTACAACAGCTGCGAGCGCGTCGATGATGCCCGGTTCTGGAATTGCGAGCCGGTATCGCTCAGCCGCGCACCGGCCGAAGACGAGGTAGAGAAGGTTCTGGTTCCAGGTTATCGCGACCCCTTGCTCAATCGCGTCGCGCCGGCGATGGCACTGGTGAATTTCAACATCCCGTACCCCACAGACAACGTGTACGCGCGTCACTTCACCGGCGTCGGGTTGGTTGTCGATAGCGAACAAGGCCTGGTCGCAGTGGATCGGAACACGGTGCCTGTCGGTCTGGGGGATGCACAAATCACCTTCTTCGGTTCGCAAACCGTGGACGGTACCGTGGTCTTCCTGCATCCGCGCCACAACATCGCCTTGCTGCGTTTTGACACGTCCCTGTTGGGAGATGCCAACTACGAAGCGCTCGAACTCGCCACATCAGAGGACGCGATGCCCGAGCGTTTGACCATGATCGGATATCGCAGTGACGGGACCTTCCGGCCTCACCGCATCGATGATCTCTCGCGAGTCACCATCGGGTTTCCGTCACCGGGACTGGCGCGCTTCCAACAGGCCTCGTTGGACGCCTACAGCGTGCCCAATGTGCCGCCATCTCTGGGTGGGCCGCTGGTCGACGAAGATGGACGCGTGCATGCGCTGTACATGAGCTTTGCATACGAGGCGGATCGTGAAATTCAGCAGGCGGAGTTCGCCATGCCGGCGGATGTCATCGCGGAGGCTGTCGAACAATACAACTCCGGCGGCCCCTGGCTTTCGCTGGACCTCAAGCTCAGTTACCGCCCGCTGGTACTCGCTCGCGAACGTGGGCTACCGGACGCGTGGTTGTCGCGCTACCTCGACCTGCCGGCTGAAGATCGTCGTGTGCTCTATGTCGATCAGATCGTTCCAGGCACTGATGCCGCCGACAAGATCGCGAGTGGAGACGTACTACTCGCCATCAATGGTCAGCTGGTCTCCAATCTGTTTCAGGCAGAAACGCTCTCGCAGCAGACAGAAATCACCCTGTCGGTACTACGCGGAGGGCAGGTGATCGACGTTGCGATGCAACCGAGTGAGGTGGACGTTCTTGGCACACGACGGATCGTCAGCTGGGCCGGTGCGTTCTTTCAGGAGCCGCACGTGGACATCGGCTTTGCCAAGGGTGTGGACTTTCCGGGCGTCTACATCGCCGACACGGTCGATGGTTCACCGGCGCTGTGGGATGAACTCTACCGCAATCGATTTGTCACCGCGGTGGATGGTGAGCCGGTCGACACACTCGATGATTTTCTCGCGCTGGTATCCACCCGGGAGCAGGACGAGATCACGCGTCTCACGACCATCTCGATGAGTGGTCGCAAGAGCATTGTCACCGTGCAGCCGGAATACAACTTCTGGCCAACCTTCCAGATTCAGCGCGGGGAGGATGGCTGGAAGAGTGTCGAGTTTCTGAACTGAGGTAGCCGCTGTCAGGCAGCAGCGCGCAGCTGTGCCTGCATCAGTGGCATGCCTTCGCAGCCGATGGACGCCGCGAACAACTCGAGCAGAGCGCGCTCGCGACGCTCCAGGATTCCATCGTGCATGACGATCTCGACGCAGTGTTCGACGAATGCGGAACGGATCGGCCTGGGCTGTACGTACAGCGTTTGAAAGGCCCGTTCCATCTCGTCGACGATACCGGCTTCATCGCTGGTACGTCTCGGTATGTCGCGATTGGTGTAACTGGTGAGCACTTGAGAGTAGTGTTGGTCAAGCCGATGCCCGGGCTGTCCAGAGGCTTCCACCATCAAGGACAAGAGCAGGGCAAACTCGTTGGCCATCGCGTCGAAGGTCTTTACCTTCGCGCCTTGCGCGGCGAGCTGCCCACCATCAGCGGACGCAATCGCAACCACGACCGGGAATTCCACGTCCAGTTTGCGGCGGATCAGCTGCAAGCTCGCGTAGTTCATCAAGGTCTCGCGATCGAGTGCGCGCACCAGTTGCTCGAGCTTCTTGAGAATATGCCGGCGAGGCTCGACGCCAAGGCCTGCGACCAGTAGCGCGCTCGCGTGATCGACGATGCCGGCGCGATCATCCTGAAGTTCTGCGGGCAATAATCGCAGGAGTTCGGCGACGACGTCGGTAAACCGCTGATCGAAGTTGAACGTGACGGCGTCAAGATACTCTCGCCGCTTGAGTGCATCCGTGGGTGCGAACATCGCGAACAGCACCGCAAGACAGCTGCGCTCGTCAGGTAGCAGCAGGAAAATCCTGTCGGATAGTCCGCTTTCATTGATATCGGATCCGCTGTTGGCGGATGCAAATGCGGGCTTGAACGCGGGCTTGAACTTGGGTTTAATGGCATCGGCCTCGCCCGCCGCCGCAGTGGCGACAGCCACGGACGCAACCGCTGCCATGCCGGGGCCGATAGGGATCTGTGTGTCGCCAGTGGTGGCTGCGCTGCCCGTGACCTTCGGTTCCTCACGTTGCTTCTTCTTGCGTCGCTTGACCCCGAAGTGCGGATCGATGGCATCAATGCGCTTCTGCAAGGGCGGGTGGCTGGCAAGGAATCGTGCGAAAAACCGGTGCACCCAGGTTCTTGAGCCACCCGAGAAGCACAGGTGCACCAGCTCCGGCGCTTGCGTGATATGCAGCGCCTGATCATCGTTGGCGTTTTGCACCGTTGCCAGTGCAGAGGCCATCGAGAACGGCTCTCGTGTGAACTGGATGCCACTGGCGTCTGCCAGAAACTCCCGTTGCCGCGAGAAGGCACTGCGCAGCAGGCTGCCGAATAACACGCCAGTGCTACCGAACACTCTGAGCAACGCGCCCACGAGCATGCCGGGATGAAGATTCTCGCCGGACTTGCGGTCCAACAGACTTCGCAGTGTGGCGTTGCCTATCAGCAGGCGGCCCACTTCGTCCAGCGCCATCAATCCGCCAAGCGCGATCATCAGGCGCATGTTCAGCGGGATGTCGTCGTTGACAATGTGACCGAATTCATGTGCCACCACCGCTTGTAGCTCGTCTCGATCGAAGGCATCGAGTGCACCTTGTGTGACGATGATCGCCCGTTGACTTTCCGTGATGCCGAGTACCATGGCGTTGATACTGCGTTCGTGGTGCATCACGAACACGTCAGGCCGTGGTACCGATGCGGCGATGGACATTTCGGAGACAACGTTCAGGAGCTCGCGCTCTTGGGGGTTTCGCGAAGCTTCGTCAGCCTCGAAGGCACCAAAGCGTCGAGCGAGTACCGCGCCACCACCGCGCACGTCCAGAAACCGGAAGAAGCTACCGGCGAGTACCGCCATCCAACACACGCCGATCAGTGTCATGACCGGTGCGCTCAGCTCGAACACACTGGGAACAAGCCCGAGTTGTCGGGCAATGATGGCGATGCCAAAATGCAACACCAGTCCTATACCGAGCAGCGCTGCGAAGAACGCGATCAGCAAAAGATTGGATCGGACGCGCTTGCTCGACTGTTGTTCGAAGAAGTCCATTAGCGCGTATTGCTATTCGTTGCGTGTGTGGAAGTCAGGCAAAAGAGACCTTGATGGTCTCGCGCACGTCGTCGTTGGCTGTCTCGAACAACTCTGCTTCGCGGAAACCGAACAAGCTTGCGACGAAGACCGACGGAAATTGCTCACAGCTTGTGTTGTAGCGCATGACCGCGTCCGAGTACGCCTGGCGTGAAAAGGCCACGCGATTTTCTGTCGAGGCGATGTCTGCATGCAGTTCCGACAGACGCTCATTCGCCTTCAGGTCGGGATAGGCCTCCATCACCATGTTCAAGCGTCCAAGTGCGCCTGCAACCGAGTTCTCTGCGCTGGCCAGTGAGCGCAGCAAACCACCGTCTGTGGCACCGAATGCTTCAGTGCCGGCTGCTTGGGCGCGAGCCACTTCCTGGCGTCGCGACTCGGCACTGTTGCGAGCCTCGGTAACCGCGGTCAAGGTTTCGTTTTCGTGCTTGAGATAGGCGCGGGCGGTCTCGACCAGATTCGGGATCAGTTCGTAGCGGCGTTGCAGCTGCACGTCGATTTGCGAGTACGCGTTCTGATACCGATTACGCATAGATACCAGCCTGTTGTAGATCAGTACCGTACCGACAACGATCAGGCCGCCAATGACCAACAGGATGTGACTGGTTTCCATTGCAAGTCTCCAAGCATTTCACATGACGGCTGGGACTAGCGGCGCTGCCTCAAGGTGCTTGATCGGCGATCAGAACAGCTGAGACGGAGATAGCGTCGGGAACCTGAACTGTATTGCAAAGCGCGTAGTGGTTGAGATGCAGGTCTCACTTGCTGGCAGGGGATTCAGCCGGTTCGGGCGTGCTCGAACTGATCGAGCGCAGGGCCTGTCAGATGGTAGGCCTGCCCGAAGCCCATCACGAATTGCCCCGAGCGCGGCACCAGACGGAACAACACGAAGTCCGGCAGCGTCTTCAAGAGGCCGATCATCTTGCCGTGGCTTGATTGCAAGGCATCAAGCAGGGATGTATGGCGGTCAGCATCCGATGCCACGACCTCTACCTGACAGTCGTAACTCACGCGCGTGCGCGCAAAGATCTCCGTCGACGCCGACTCGTCCTCGATCAGCATGACGCCTGCACGACGTGTTGCCAGAAGATCGCGCGTATGGCGCGACAGCTGGCTCGTGAACACGACCAGCGCTCCATCGCCGGCTTCCTCATCGAACACGAACGGCGCATACCCGCAATGCGGCTGACCCTCGGCATCGAGGGTCGCCAGCTGCACCGAGCGGCACGACGCGCGCAGGGCTGCAAGTACCGGTGCGGGATCCTTCGGGTCAGCCACGCTTTTTGCGCGACAGTTGCGACACATCGCGTACCGCACCGCGTGACGAGGAGGTGGTGAGCGCTGCATAGGCCATCAGTGCTTGTGAGACCTCACGTTCCCGATTGACCGGATGCCAGGCAGTATCTCCACGCGCTTCCATCGCCTCGCGACGAGCGGCGAGTTCAGCGTCATCGACCCGTACGTTGATCGTCCGATTCGGGATATCGATGTCGATGATGTCACCTTCCTCGACCAGCCCGATAGCCCCGCCTTCGGCAGCCTCCGGCGACACATGTCCGATCGAAAGACCGGAGGTGCCGCCCGAGAACCGACCGTCGGTCAGTAGTGCGCAGGCCTTGCCAAGGCCCATGGACTTCAGATAACTGGTCGGGTAGAGCATCTCTTGCATGCCCGGGCCGCCCTTGGGGCCCTCATAACGAATCAGCACGACATCGCCTTCCTTGATATCGCCATTGAGGATCGTCTCGATGGCCACGTCCTGACTCTCCAGGACGCGTGCCGGGCCAGAGAACTTGAGGATGCTCTCGTCAACGCCTGCGGTCTTGACCACACAGCCATCGAGCGCCACATTGCCAAACAGCACGGCGAGCCCACCGTCTTTCGAGTACGCATGGTCGAGATCGCGAATGCACCCACCGGCGCGGTCCTTGTCGAGGGTTTCAAAGCGACGATCCTGACTGAACGCGGTTTGCGTAGGAACGCCACCGGGGCCAGCCTTGTAGAGTTTGATGACCTCGGGATCTTCGGTTCGCATGATGTCGTAGGACTCGATGGCCGCCCCCATCGTCGGTGAATGAACCGTCGGGCAATCGTCATGCAGCGCCCCTGCGCGATGCAGTTCGCCGAGGATGCCCATCACGCCACCGGCGCGATGCACATCTTCCATGTGATAGTCCTGTGTGCTGGGTGCGACCTTGCACAGGTGCGGCACGCTGCGCGACAGACGATCGATGTCGGCAAGCGTGAACGGAACGTTGCCTTCCTCGGCGGCGGCCAGCAGGTGCAGGATGGTGTTGGTCGAGCCACCCATGCAGATGTCGAGCGTCATCGCGTTCTCGAATGCACGAAAATTGGCGATGTTGCGTGGCAGTACGCTTGCGTCTTCCTGCTCGTAGTAGCGTCGAGTGATATCGACGATCACGCGGCCTGCACGCTTGAACAAGGCTTCACGATCGGCATGGGTTGCCAGCAGCGAGCCGTTTCCGGGAAGCGACAAGCCGAGCGCTTCGGTCAGACAGTTCATTGAATTGGCCGTGAACATGCCGGAGCACGACCCACAGGTGGGACAGGCTGATCGCTCTATTTCGTTGATTTCCTCGATATCGCGCTTGGGGTCCGCCGCTGCGACCATGGCATCGACGAGATCAAGCTTGATGATCTTGGTGGTGAGCCCCTCACCGGGGCCCTTGCCGTTGCTCGCGACCGTCACCTGCACCTTGCCCGATTCCATCGGGCCACCAGAGACGAACACGGCAGGGATGTTCAAACGCATGGCGGCATTGAGCATGCCCGGGGTGATCTTGTCGCAGTTGGAGATGCATACCAGCGCATCCGCGCAGTGCGCGTTGGCCATATACTCGACCGCATCAGTGATGACTTCACGCGATGGCAGGCTGTAGAGCATGCCGCCGTGTCCCATCGCAATGCCATCGTCAACGGCGATCGTGTTGAACTCCTTGGCGATACCGCCCGCCGCTTCAATCTCGCGGGCGACCAGCTGCCCGAGGTCCTTCAAATGGACGTGACCCGGCACGAACTGCGTGAAGGAGTTAGCGACAGCGATGATGGGCTTGTCGAAGTCACCATCCTTCATGCCGGTGGCGCGCCACAGCGCCCGGGCTCCGGCCATGTTGCGGCCATGGGTTGTGGTGCGCGAACGGTACTCAGGCATGTCAGGGCTTTTCCGGAAGTGGGCGTGCGGAGCGTAGGCAGACAGTATAAGGCCCGGTATACCATCGAATCATGCAGATACGCCCCTATCGCGACGCGGACCGGTCCCAGGTGATTGCCCTCTGGCACAACTGCGGCCTGACGCGCCCCTGGAACGACCCCGATCGCGATATCGACCGCAAGCTGACGCTCGAGGATGGTCTCTTTCTTGTCGGCGTCGAGATTAACGGCCCCGGCGGCCCGCGGGGCCCGCACGGCCCGCACGGATCCGACGACGAATCAACCGAGCCACCCGCCGCGCATGCTGACGCCGTGATCGCCACGGCCATGGTCGGTTATGACGGTCACCGAGGCTGGGTCAACTACCTTGCCGTCGCCCCCGGCCTCCAGGGGCAGGGCCATGGCCGCAGGCTGATGCGGGAGGCCGAACAACTTCTCGAGGCGCGAGGCTGTCCCAAGCTCAACCTGCAGGTACGCTCGGGGAACACGGCAGTGCTTGCATTCTATGCGGCGCTTGGATATGCCGTTGACGATGCAGTCAGCCTGGGCAAACGCCTGATCAAGGATGACTAGGTGACCAGATCGGCCTAACGCGCCAGTTGCGGCAGATCCCCGGCAAGCCCTGAGGCGTGTCTTGTCACAAGACGGCGTGCAGGGCCGGCACGTCCTGCCAGATTCATGGCCGCGGCGCGTACGTGCCGAACCGGCGCAGGCTGCGGCGAAAACGCGCGGTGAAAGCCGTCAAGTATCGACGCCATGGTTGCGTTCTCGCCTTTGCGCCATCGCTCGTAGCGCCGCAGCGTGCGACGAGATCCGATGTCAGTGCCACTCGCTTTGGCGGATCGCAAGGTTTCCGCGAGTGCGCCCGCGTCGAGCATGCCGAGGTTTACACCCTGTCCTGCGAGCGGGTGCACCGTGTGGCAGGCATCGCCCACCAAGGCAACACGCTCTGCAAGATACGACGCCGCATGCGCTCTGGCGATCGGGAAGCTTGCACGTTCATGCACGGCGGAAATGCCCCCGAGTTCGGCAGGGAAGTCACGCTCAAGCGCCTCGATGAACTCATCGTCACCAAGCGCTATCAGTCGTTCTATTTCATCACTGTCGTGATACCAGACCAAAGACGCACGCTGTCCGCACAACGGCAACATGGCTTGCGGCCCGGTGGGCATGAAACGCTGCCAAGTGATGTCCTGCTGCGGCAAGTCCGTGCTGACCGTAGCGACCATCGCGCGCTGTTCGTATTCCGAGCGAGGCATGTCGATGCCGGCAAGACGCCGCACCAGCGAACGCGCCCCGTCCGCGCCCACAAGCAACGCGGCGGTGATGTTTTCACCGGAATCGAGCGCTATCGACACCCGGTCACTCGCCTCGATACCCACCCCGACACCCACCGAATAGTCGGTCAGACGGGCCGGGCATCTGAGCTCGACATGCGGCATCAATTCGAGCTGCTCCAGCAACGCGAGCTGCAGCACACGATTCTCGACAATATGCCCAAGTAGCGGCACATCGATCTCATGCGCATCAAACTCGACACCAGGCCGCGCACCTCCGCCGGCAGTCTCTTCCTCGCCGTCCCATGCACGCATACGCCGAAACGGACAGGCCCGCCGATCAATCACACCGCGCCACGCACCGACAGCCTCGAACATCCTCTGCGACGCAACGGACAGTGCCGACACGCGGATATCGTACGGAGGCTCATCAGGTGTGCTGGGCGCGTCGGGTGCCTCAGGTGCGCCAAGTGTGCCGGGCGCGTCAAGTGCGCCAGACGCGGCTGAGCCTGGCGAGAACGGTGCCGGTCGCGCAGCCTCTAGAACGCAGACCGAAAGAGGCTCCCCCTCGCCAGCGCGCCCCGCGAGAGCCGCGGAGAGTAGCCCACCGACCATGCCGCCGCCGGCGACAACGACATCAAAGTGCGAGGACATCAGAGAGCGAATTCATCAGAGTGGGAGTTGACCAGCATGCGTGCACATATGCCTTATCGTACGAGTTCCGGTCATTTCAGGGTCTCGATTTCCACAGTTTTGTTGCATGACGTTCTTCGCTCGGCGGCGTTGCGCCACCCGTTGTGGGGGACTGGAGACAATTTGCCTCGATCGCAACACTTTCGAGCCTGAATCGAGGGAAATTGGAGCACACAGCCGAGCTGACAAGCCCATGGACTGCGGATTTTTAGCCCCTCCGATAATTTGACTCGATCGCAACAAAACCGATCGCTGCAAGTGCTGCGAACGAGTCAAATCCACTTCCTGAAAAACGGTGGAAACTCAGGCGTAGGGCGCGAGAAATGCAACAAATCGATGCGAGTGATGCAAATGCTCGTCAAATACACAACAAATGCCGCCTTCACGGCGCGCAATGCTGCAATGCGCGTGTTGCGAGCGAGTCTAATTTTTCGATGGGCCAACAAGTAGGGGATCAAGAGGCGCCCTGCGTCGCTGCCAAATGGCTTCCCACTCGCCTCTCATCGTCTTCATCGCCTTCATCACCTCCGAATCGCTACCCCAAAAAGTCGCTGCAGTCAGCCGACCTCTGCGGCTATTCGGGATTACCAAACGCTTCGTTTGCAAGGTCCGGCCGATCCGTGACGATGCCATAGACACCGCGCGCCTGAAGATAATGCATCCGAGCAGATTCGTTGATCGTCCAGTACACGGTTCGGACGTTGTTCGCGTGCGCAGCGTCGATGAACGCCTGCCGATCGAGTGGTAGTCCCCACCAACGCGTCGGAATCTGCAGATATTGATAAGCGATGTTCTTCTTTGGCGACGCTGCATTGCGCGTCCATCGGCCGAAGTACAAACGCGCGACTTCGATGTGGCTCGCAGCGGTTGTTACCCCCGGTGAACGTTCACGAAAGCGCAGCAGCGTGGCGGCATGGAAGCTACCGACCGTCACCGAATTCTCCCGATTGGCGTGTTCGATAGCCAGCGCCACTGTATCCGCTGCCTTGTCAGACCGGTCCTTGATGTCGATATTGACGTGGATATCCGGATAGCGCGCGAACAGTTCCTGCAGCGTGCAGACTCTCGCGCCCCCGGCCGTCCAGTCCTTGCCGTGAATGTCGATGAAACGATGGCCGGCATCGAGATTCGTGATTTCGGACGCTCGCCAGTCGCAGACACGGCCACTGCCATTCGTGGTTCGGTCCAGGCGTTCGTCATGGAACACCATGACGATGCCATCGCGGCTCAGGCGCACATCGATCTCGAGAACGTCCGCCGCAAAACCCAGTGCGATGTCGAACGCAATGGCCGTGTTTTCCGGCGCAAGCACCATCGACCCGCGGTGTGCGTACACCACAGGGCGTGGGGGGAGTTCAACAGTCGACGTCATGTTTTGGGGGTTGACGGAAC
The DNA here is from genome assembly GCA_938006335.1 of uncultured Granulosicoccaceae bacterium. Taxonomy (GTDB): domain Bacteria; phylum Pseudomonadota; class Gammaproteobacteria; order Granulosicoccales; family Granulosicoccaceae; genus Granulosicoccus. The sequence continues at coordinate 100,329 of CALLMF010000027.1, forward strand.
ATTGGGCGCACGCCATGTTCTCAGTCCAGATGGTACATCGGCTTATCAGGACACGATGAGAACTTCGCGCGCAGGCATTGCCGGTATCGTGATCGCTGCTATTGGCGGCGCCGTGGTCGCTTGTGTCATGACGCTTTCGACGCTTGCGCTTCTGCAGCCGGATGTATGGCCACCCTCTGGCACAGAGGAAACGGTCGCTGTGGACGGGGCTGCTGTCGTTGGGGCCGCCGTCGTTGGAACTGCCGTCGTTGAGAAAGACATCGAACGTCTGCAGCAGGCCCTTGATGCCGCCGACGGAGAGCGTCGGCAGCTCTCTGCGAGTCTGGTTGCGCTGAACCGCGAGGTCGTCGAGCTGGAGGAGTCAGTCAGGCTGCTGGAAGCTGCCGATGCGGAAGCGCTGGCTCAGTCCGATGGGACGTCGTCCGATGACGAGGTTTCAGCTGAGGAGTTGCCGGGCGAGGCCTTCTTGCCGGGAGCGCAAACGCAGCCCGAGAATGACACTCGCCGCGCGAGCCAGGAGGAGCGCTTGCTTGCTGCTGGAGTCGATCCTTTTACGGCGAGTCGACTTCAACAACGTCAGAACGAATGGCAGCTTGCGCGCTTGGAGCTGATTGACCGTGCGGCGCGCGAGGGCTGGGGTGACAGTGATCGTCTGGAGTCAGAGCTCGATGCCTTCGATGGGAGCCGCCCCGATCTGCGGGCGGAGCTCGGTGACGACGCCTACGATCGCTATCTGAGTGAATCCGGACGCCGTAATCGCGTCGGCATTCGTACTGTCATACCGGGCTCGGCAGCAGATACGGCTGGCATTCAGGCGGGCGATCTGGTGATTTCCTATGCCAACAACCGACTGTTCTCTCCCGGTGACCTGCGCGATCAAACCCAAGGCGGCGTTCTCGGCGAGACGGTTACTGTTGTGGTCGAGCGGAACGGTAGCACGCAAACACTTAACGTGGCGCGCGGTCCGCTCGGCGTCACGCTTTCTCGTGAGCGGAGTGATCCTTGAGTTCGAACACCATGGAGGCTTTCAGGCTCTCGTCCGGTTCGAGTACGTGAACGCCAGCTTCGATACCGCGTGAGTGCAGATTGAACGCGTCGTTGGCGTTGGTCACCGGTTCTACAGCGAAAAAAGGTTCTGCCGGGTTGTAGACGATGGCATAGCGGCACACGGCGCTCGAGCGCATGACCAGGCCGAGATCAGCGTCCGGCCATCGAATATCGATGTCGCCGTCGAGGCCGGAAAAACAGTTGTCGATGTGTTGCGCGGGGTCGAGCGATCGCGCAACGCGAAAATCAAGAGTTGCTGGCAGATCCACCGCGGCGCCGTCCGGCAAACAGTCACCGTTGGCATCCGGGAATACCCCACTGACCGGTACGCGCAGCTCTGGAGGTGCGCCGCCGCCGATGTCCATAGGTGCGCCGCTGCCGACGTTGTCGGGCACGAGTCTGCGCAGAAAGTAGGGGTGCCAGCCGAAGCCTGCAGGCATCGGCGTGGTACCGCGGTTGGTCAGCTCGATTTCCGAGGTGAGCAGGTTGCCAGCCAGCACGTGATCGATGCTGGCGGCGATGGGCCAGGGCCAGTTGATGGGTGCGTGGCCGCGCTGCACGTGTGCGACGCTGTCGAAGTGGCAACTGAGGTGATCATCCGTGGCTGTCGCAACGTCCCAGGGAAGTTTGCGCAATGCGCCGTGAATCGCGTGCTGTGCGGCTCCCTCGAGTTGCACGTCCGTTCCCGCGAATGTGAATTTCCCGTCTCGCACTCTGTTGCTGTACGGCAACATCACGAAATTGGCGGCATTGAGGGGGCCACCGTTTCGACAATCCGGGGTGATGTGCAGCCAGTCATCGCCGCGCCGTGCCTGCAGCGCGCGCCAGCTGACACCTTGGTTCGGATCCAGCCAGAGCCGCCAGTGGGGGGATTGAAGCGTATGCATGTGACCAGATGTGCCCGTTGAAGATTCTGAACTCGATATGTTCAAGCTTGTCATAGACCCCGCCAGACTGACACACCACTCCGGCGCAGGATTGGCGTGTTGTCAGCGCGCCGGGATTGCGACGTTGGTGGTGACTTTCTACACTGAGCGGTAGCGGGCGACTTTGCCGATGAACCAGTTCAACTCGATGTCTAGACGATCCACCTCCGAAACGCGATTCCAGACGGCTGCCGTCGTGGCGACCGCATTGACGCTGTCACTGGTCTCTTTCGCCGCCCTGGCACAATCGGGGCTGAAGCTCGGCGACGATGCGGACAGCAGCGGCGTACTCGATCTAGGCGCGCAGCGCAGCGACACCGAGTCGTCCGGTAGTGAAGGCAGCGCGGCGGGTGCTGCCAGCGCGCTGGACCCGGGCTCTGCCACGCTATCTACTGACCCGGCAAACCTGGAGCGCGTCACGCACGGTGCCTGGGAAGTGGCCTGTGCGGCGAACGGGCAGTGTGCGATGGCCCAGATCGGCAACGACGCATCCGGCACGCCGGTGCTCGAGATGGTCATTCGCAAGCTACCGGAACCGCTGGAAGTGGGCGATCGCACGGCCATCGCCGTGCTCGACGTCGTGACACCGCTCGGCGTGGTGCTCACCGAAGGCCTTGGCCTGACGATTGATTCAGGCCGCACCGAGGCCGCACCGTTCCAGATCTGTACGGAACAGGGCTGCCTGGTTCGCGAGCCGATCGATGCGGATCTGATCGCGCGGCTCAAGCGCGGGGCCAATGCCAAGGTGTCGATGGTGGCCGCCAACCAGGGCATCGTCGAGTCAAGCTTGTCGCTGTCAGGTTTCACTCGGGCCTACGACACCGTCAAGTAATTTCCCCAGCGACCCTCGCGTCCCATGGCGGATCCGCTCCGCATTGCCATTGTCGGTGCCAGCGGTGGTATCGGCAGGGCCATGCTTGTACATTTGCTTGGCCGACAGGATGTCGCCTGCGTGCATGCCACCAGCCTGCACGGTTCCGTGCCGGCGCTGGATGATGAACGCATCATCGCGGCGACCGTGGATGTCACCGATGAGGCTTCAGTGCGCGCGTGGCTGGACGGCATCGAGCATCTTGATTGGTTGATCAACTGCGTCGGCATGCTTCATGACGACCAGCATGGCCCGGAAAAGTCGATTCGTCAGGTCGATGCCGATCACTTCTCGCGCAGCATGCAGGTCAACACCTTGCCGACGCTGTTACTCGCCAAGCATGCCGAGCGGCTGCTCAAGAAGAGTGATTCCGCGGTGTTTTCAACGATCTCCGCCCGGGTGGGCAGTATCGAAGACAACCGTCTCGGCGGCTGGATCAGTTATCGCGCATCGAAGGCTGCGCTGAACATGGCGCTCAAATGCATTGCTATCGAGTGGCAACGCTCTGCAAAGCACATACGTGTGCTGTCATTGCACCCGGGAACGACGGACACACCCTTGTCCAAGCCGTTCCAGGGCAATGTGCCCGAGGGCAAACTGTTCTCACCAGAAAAGACTGCAGCGCTACTGATCAGTCAGCTCGATGGTGCCGGGGCGCATGCGTCCGGAAGATTCATCGACTATGCGGGTGAGCCGATCCCCTGGTAGCGGGCAGGGCCAGATTCAGCCGCGTCGAGCGTTGGAATCGAAGTCGTACAAGGATCGATCAAGCAGGTGTGACGGTACCACCTGACCGAGAGCGGTAAGCATCGATGCAATGCGAGAGGGATCCTCTCTCTCCCATTCGCTGATCATCGCCTTCATGTTCTGCCGTTGCAGGTTGGGTTGGGAGCCGCACAAATTGCACGGAATGATCGGGTAGCCCGCGGCCGCAGCGTGTGTCTCGATCTCGTGCTCGCGGCAATACGCCAGCGGGCGGATCACGATGTTGTCGCCATCGTCGCTGGTGAGCTTGGGAGGCATGGACTTCAACTGCCCTCCATGGAAGAGGTTCAGCAACAAGGTCTCGAGCATGTCGTCGGCGTGGTGGCCCAAGGCGATCTTGCTGGCGCCAAGCTCACGCGCGGTGCGATAGAGGATGCCACGACGCAATCGAGAGCAGAGCCCACAGGTGGTGCGTCCCTCGGGCACCTTTTCCGTGACTACAGAATAGGTGTCCTCTTCCACGACGCGATAGTTCACGCCCAGGCCCTCCAGGTACTCGGGTAGCACATGCTCCGGAAAGCCCGGCTGCTTCTGGTCGAGATTGACAGCGATCAGCTCGAACGAGATCGGCGCCACGCGCTGCAGATGCAGCAACAGATCGAGCAAGGTGTAGCTGTCCTTGCCACCCGACAGGCACACCATGATCAGGTCGCCTTCCTCGATCATGTTGAAGTCGACGACGGCGCGGCCGATGTCCCGGCGCAGTCGCTTGAGCACCGCAGAGCTGTCGCGGCGACGCGGGGCCGGTGGCGGGACCACCACAACGCCGGTGGAGTGCTGGAGCAGGTTTGCGTTCACGCCGCGAACAATAGCAAGAGCGCTGTGGCGGTGCTGACGCTGTGGCGGTGCTTACAGTGAATACCAGCGCTCGTTCTCGCTCGAGTGGTAAATGAGCGCCTCGAGACGTCGATTCACCAGATAGTCCTCGGCCTCGTTGATCAGGTCCGAGCCGTCACGCAGATGCGCAAGCACGTGCTCGCAATAGCGGTACACACAGTCGCCGCCGAAGTCGATGTCATCGAAGGTGTAGTCGTGTTCGATCGCTTCGCGACTACCGTGAGCACGCACGTGAATCCGTCCATCACCATCGAGGGTGAGGGTACCGTCGTTGCCTTCGATGGTCATCTCGCCCATGACGCGACGCGGGTTCTCGGCCGCATGGTCGACCAGACGGTTGGCGTTGAACACACCGCGCGTGCCATTCTCGAACTCGAACATCACGATGCCGGCATCTTCTCCGGCAATCGCCGGGTTCAGGCGTTTCAGCCGTGCGAAGAGCCCAGTGACATCACCCATCAGGTAACGAAACAGATCGATGAAGTGCACGCCCGTCTCGCGGATCAGGAACTGAGGCTGGTCGCGAAAATACGCCTGGCGATCGAGGTAGGCATTGTCGCCCTGGCCATCGCCGGGGCGAAAGTCAAAGCGGATTTCATGCAGTGTGCCGAGCACGCCCGTCAGCAACAGCGCATCGATCTCGGCGTACCAGGGCTGGAAGCGGAAGTTCTCATGCACGACGACCCGGGTGCCAGAGCCCTCGATTTTCTCAAGCACGGCCTCAGCCTCGGCAAGCGAATCGCAAAATGGCTTCTGGCATGTCACCAGCGGCACGCCGGCAATCATGCACTCGCGAATCAAGCCGGCATGTGTGTGCGGCGGGGTGACGATATCGACGACATCGAGAGGCGCGTGCGCCGCTAGCGCGATGATGGAATCGTGAACAGAGGGTATGTCGTGTTGGCTCGCAAACTCCTGCCCGTCGGTCATGTCCAGCGATACCAGACCACTGAGTTCGACGCCATCAAGACGGTTCCAGGCGTTGGCGTGGTAAGCCCCGAAGTAGCCATGCCCGACCAATCCGACACGCACTGTACTGTCGCTCATTCATTCTCTCCTTGTGTTTCGTCCAATGCAGCGAGTACTGCGTCGGTGACCGCTTGCGTGCCGGCCGCACCCCCTCGCTCGACGGTCACCAATTCTCCGGAACGAAAGGCATCGTCTACCGCCGCGACAATGGCGGCGCCTGCGGTACGTGCTTCGGCGCAACCGTGTCTGGTGCCGAGCCAGTCGAGCATCATCGCGGCAGACAGGAACATGGCTGTCGGGTTTGCCAGGCCCTTGCCGGCGATGTCGGGAGCGCTGCCGTGGCAGGGCTGGAACACGGCATGTTCATCGCCGATGTCGGCAGAGGGTGCGTAGCCCATGCCACCGATCAGGGCGGCACCGAGGTCCGACAGGATGTCGCCAAACATGTTTTCGGTCACCATCACGTCGTAGTCCCAGGGGTGTGTCACCAGGTTCAAGGACATGATGTCGACATATGCGGCATCGTGGTCGAGATCGAACTCGCTGGCGACCTCCTCGAAGATGCGTCGGAAAAACGCGAACGCGCCGAAGACGTTGGCCTTGTCGATACAGGTCACGCGGGGTGGCCGGGCCATGAACGCGTCCTCGGACATGGCGACCTCACGGCTCACCCTTGTTCTGATGGTGATGCTGGCCGGGTCGGCTGCCGCTCGTCGATCGCGCGCACGCTGCATGGCAAGGCGGCAGGCGGTGGCAAACAGTTTTTCGGAGACCTCGCGCGTAATCACCAATGTCTCACGCGCTTCGCGATCGTCCTCGAGCGACCCTTTCGCCTGCGGTGCGAACAGCCCCTCTATGGATTCGCGCACCAGCACGAAATCGATGTGTTCGGCGCGAGGATCACTCAGCGGACCAGTCACTCCGGGGATACTCCGGATGGGACGCAGTCCCGCATACAGACCGAGCTCGAAACGCAGGTCGAGCTGTGGCGTGATTTCGGTGCCGTCCGGATAACGAATCGCCGGATCACCCATCGCGGCCAGGAGGATGGCGTCACTCGCACGCGCGCTGTCCATGGACGCGGCGGGCAGGGCTTCGCCCATGGATTGCCATGCGGCGGCGCCGGCAGGCAGATCGGTTGTCGTCAGCGTGACGCCTGTCGGAGCACACGCGTGTCGTAGCACCTCAAGACAGGGTGACATGATCTCTTCACCGATGCCGTCGCCCGGGAACACCGCGATGTTGAAGTGCTGCGTCATGGTGGATATCGAGAAGACCCGTTGAGAGCGTAGAGACGTTGATCGCGGGATGCGATCATGTATCGAGAAGTGCCTGCCAGCCGGTCACGGGCACCTGCCAGTGCACAGGCTCCGCGCCCGCCACACTGGAGCGATACACCGGGAGCGTATCGCCGAGAAGGTTACCAAGCCACACCTCCGACAGATCAGCACCTCCAAATGCCAAGTTCGACACATTCCGAAGCGTCTTGCCGGCGGCCTTGTCGAGATGCGGGCGTCCAAGCGTGTCTGTTTCCCACGCGTGCTCGACCCAGGCAACGTGTTCTGGATCACAATCACCGAGCAGCTCGGTCACTGTGCCCGAGGCGCTGACATGCAGCACGCGGTTGCTGACGATGCTGGTGACCCACAGTCCACCGTCGGCGTCCTGAGCGAGACCATCGGGGTAGATGCCGTGTCCGAATCGCGCGTGCACTCGCGGGTTTGACAGCTGCGCATCCGGGCCGAGATCAAACACGGTCAGTCGACGCGCGAAAGTCTCGTTGACGTAGACGCAGCCGGCGGCCACATCGACGATGCACTCGTTGGTATAGCCGAGACCATCTGCCACGATGCGGGCGTTGCGCTCGCCCGGTTCCGCCACCGCGATGAAGCCGGTATGTGCCGAGCGCCGGTAGTCCCGAGAGCGTGGCGTCAGTCGCGTGCTCACCGTGATCCACAAGCGCCCGTCCGGGTCGGTCACGATGAAGTTGGCAGGCGGCATCGGGGAGCCGTCCACGGTGTCCACGATGATCCGTGACTCGCCGTTCGGGGACAGTTCCACGATGGCGCCCCGGGTGTCGCCGAGGTGGGCCATCAGCAGGTTGCCATCGGCGTCCAGAGCAATGCCATTGGGGCGCAACGCCTCATCACCGAAGGCCCTTAGCGGTGCCCGGGCCAACACGTGCAGGGTCCTGTCCCCCTGGATCAGGCTTACGCCTCCATACCCATGCCAACACGGCGCAAACGTCAGCCCGCTGGCGTGAGCCAACGCACATTCCGGCCGTTTGAGGTCGTGGCCGAATGAACCGATTTGCTCGAGGACAGGGTGTTCAGGCATATCGTATACAGACCAACGTTGCTGTTGGGACAGACTGGCACAACTGGAGTTGAACGCCTGGCTCTGTTTGTGTACCGGGGCGCTCCCCCATAGTCTGGCACCTGGAACGGCTTCCGGGCCTGTTCCTGCCTGTTTTGGGCTCTGACTATTCGCTATGAGGTATATCCGATGAACAAGCCGACTGACCCGATCGACGTCAATGAGCTGGTCGAGATAGACCGCCGGCACGTCTGGCATCACCTCACGCCGCACAAGGCGCTCGAAACCAAGGATCCGCTGGTCATCACACGTGGTGAGGGCATGCGCATCTGGGATCAGAATGGCAAGGAGCATCTCGATGCGGTGTCCGGCGGCGTGTGGACCGTGAACCTCGGCTACGGGCAAAAGCGTATCGCGGACGCCGTTCGCGATCAGCTCGTCGAGATGTGCTATTTCGCGGGCTCTGCGGGGAACATCCCCGGCATCAAGTACGCCGAACGCCTTGTCGAGAAGATGCCCGGCATGAGCCGAGTGTATTACTGCAACTCAGGAACCGAGGCAAACGAAAAGGCGTTCAAGATGGTGCGCCAGATCGCCGCGAAGGATGGCGGTCGCAAGCACAAGATCCTGTACCGTGATCGTGACTATCACGGCTCCAGCATCGCTACCTTGTCTGCCTGCGGGCAGGGCGAGCGCAAGGCACAGTACGGGCCCTTCGCCCCGGGCTTTGTCGAAGTACCGCACGTGTCTCGCTATCGAAGCGAGCACGGTGATGATCCGGACTTTGGCGTCAAGGCCGCACGCGAGATAGAGCGCATCATCGAACGCGAAGGTCCGGACACCGTCGGCGCCTTGTGTCTCGAGCCGATCACGGCGGGCGGCGGCTGCATCCTTCCGCCGGAAGGCTACTTCGAGACGGTTCAGGAAATCTGCCGCAAGCACGGCGTCCTGCTCCACATCGACGAAGTAGTCTGCGGACTTGGCCGTACCGGCAAGTGGTTCGGCTATCAGCACTACGGTATCCAGCCGGACATCGTCACCATGGCCAAGGGCGTGGCGTCCGGCTATGCCGCCATCGCAGTCACGGTGACTACCGAAGACGTGTTCAATCGCTTCAAGGAAGACGATGACACGATGGGTTACTTCCGGGATATCAGCACGTTTGGCGGTTGTGCCGCAGGCCCTGCCGCAGCACTCGAGACGCTCAACATCATCGAGGAAGAGAAGCTGCTGGAAAACGCCACTGACGGCGGCGAATACCTGATGGAAAAGCTACGCGGGCTCCAGAACAAGCACATGATCATCGGCGATGTGCGTGGCAAGGGCCTGTTCAGTGGTCTCGAGCTGGTGACCGACCGGCAGACCCGGGAGCCTGTGCACGAGTCGGTCGTCATGAAGATTGCCGCGGACTGCATGGAGCAGGGTGTCGTGATCGGCCGCACCAATCGCAGCAACACCGATGGGTTCAACAACGTGCTGTTGCTGGCCCCGGCGCTCATCGCGACCACGGACGACATCGACCTCATCGTGGAATCGATCGACCAGGCACTGGGGCGCGTGGAGCTGTAGTTCAGCGCCGTCAATCGAGTGGCACTTGCGGGTGCGAGTGCCGCTGACCCATTGCTGCCCCATTGCTGACCCATCCCCGACGCAACGCTAGCTGACAGAGGTCATCGGACCGGATGTGAGTGGACAGTAAATTGCTAGTCTCCTCGTTCATCTTGTTCGACTACCTTGTCAAGCTTCCTCCATGGATCAAAGCAGCTTCGTTCCCGTCGTACTCGCGGGTGGTTCCGGTACCCGACTCTGGCCCTTGTCGCGTTCGGAGTACCCGAAACAGTTTCTGACTCTCGGTGGGGAGTCCACGCTATTGCAGAAGACGCTGGAACGCGCTCAGGCCTGCGGTGGTGTATCACCCATGGTGGTGGCCTCGGAGCCGCACCGATTTCTGGTAGCCGAGCAGCTCGCCGCAATGGGGGCATCGGACGCAACGATCCTGCTGGAGCCTGCCGCGCGCAACACCGCTCCGGCCATTGCAGCCGCAGCACACCGTCTTGCCGCCACCGATCCGGATGCCGTCATGCTCGTGATGCCGGCAGACCATCGCATTGACGATCAGGCAGCCTTCGAAAAGGCGGTTGCAACTGCAACTGCAGAAGCGCGTGCAGGGCACATCGTGCTGCTCGGTATCGAACCGACCGGGCCGGAGACCGGTTATGGCTACATCACCGTCGAGGCGGACGCTGCAGCGGCGATCAAGAACATCAACGCATTCGTCGAGAAGCCGGATGCCGACAAGGCATCGAAGCTGATCAGCGCAGGCAACTGCTACTGGAACAGCGGCATGTTCGTGTTCACGGCAGGGCGTTTCCTCGACGTACTTGCCAAGCTCGAGCCCGACATGCACGCCAACTCCGCGGCCGCAGTACGTGGGGCGGAAGAAGACCTCGACTTTCTCCGGCTCGACGCCGCAGCGTTTGAAGCCTGTCGCTCCGAAGCGGTGGATATCGCCGTGATGGAGAAGGTCAGCGATGCGCGACTGGTGCCGTTTTCCGGCGGATGGTCGGATATCGGCAGCTGGGATGCGGTACACGCCGTGTCAGCTCAGGACGCGAGTGGCAACGCCACCGTCGGAGATGTGTCCCTGCACAGCACCAACGATTGCTATGTTCGCAGCGAATCGCGATTGGTCGTTGGCGTCGGTCTGCAGAACATCATCGTCATCGAGACGCCGGATGTCGTGCTGGTGATGCAACGTGACCACGCACAGAACCTCAAGCAGGCGCTCAGCGATCTCGTGGCGGCTGGTCGCGGCGAGCTTGCATCGCACACCACCTGCTATCGCCCCTGGGGACACTACGAATCGTTGAAGGTCGATGGACGCTTCCAGGTCAAGCGCATTACCGTCAAGCCCGATGCGATCCTGTCACTGCAGAAGCATTTTCACCGCGCAGAGCATTGGGTTGTGGTCAAGGGCACCGCCGAGGTCACCGTTGACGACACCATCACGATGCTCGGCGAGAACGAGTCCGTGTACATACCGCTCGGTGCGGTACACCGCATGAAGAATCCGGGCCGGATCCCGCTCGAGATCATCGAGGTCCAGACCGGCAGTTATCTCGGCGAGGACGACATCGTACGCCTCAACGACGAATACGGCCGCGGCTAGTACCTTCTAAAACGAAAAAGCCCCCCGCCAGCGTACCAGCGAGGGGCGTGTCAGAACGGCGAGGGCGGCGCGTGAGCGCCGCCCCAGCGGGTCGGCCTAGTTGCCGACCATGCCCTTCAAGGTTTCCATCATCGGCTCCAGTGCCGGCGACAGGATGTCGCCTGCACCCTCGACTGACATCGCGGATTCCGCAGCAGCAGACACGCGATCCATACCACCGCTGATCACGCTACCCAGGGCACTCTTTGCAGAGTCCGGGGCTGCGTCAAGCGATCCGGCCAGGCCACTCAGCGACTCGCCGGCAGTCTCCAGCATCGGAACAGCAGCTTCTGCTGAATCAGCATCGGTGACGGTGCCAAGTGCCGAAGTTGCGGTGCCAAACACGCCGCCCAGTTCGCGAGCCATCGCACCAAGGCTCATCGACTCACTCGCTTCCTCAGCTACACCTTCAGCGGCATCGGTTGCTTCCTCGGTCGCTTCTTCAGTTGCGTCAGCGGCCTCTTCGGTCGCATCCTCAGCTGCGCCTTCAGCGGCATCGGTTGCTTCTTCGGCCGCTTCTTCAGTTGCGTCAGCAGCAGCGTCGGTGGCTTCCTCAGCGGCGCCTTCAGCGGCATCGGTTGCTTCTTCGGCCGCTTCTTCAGTTGCGTCAGCAGCAGCGTCGGTGGCTTCCTCGGCGGCGCCTTCAGCAGCATCGGCTGCTTCTTCGGTTGCGTCAGCAGCTGCATCGGTGGCTTCCTCGGCTGCGCCTTCAGCAGCATCGGCTGCTTCTTCGGTTGCGTCAGCAGCTGCGTCAGTCGCTTCCTCTGCAGCACCTTCAGCGGCATCGGCTGCTTCGTCACCTGCGCCGGTCACCGCGTCAGCGACCGTTGCGGCCGCACCTGCGGCAAGACCCGCCGCAGCTCCAGCTGCTGCCTTCGCACCGTCAACCACGGCGCCCGCGGCATCGGTTGCTGCATCAGCGGCGTCGCCAGCCACATCTGTTACGGCATCGACCGCATCACCCGCGGCGTCGGTCGCAGCATCAACCGCGTTGCCGGCCGCATCGGCGGCGTCTCCAGCAACATCAGATGCCGCGTCGGCAGCATCGCTCGCTGCGTCGGTCGTCGCATCAACGGCGTCACCGGCTGCATCGGTCGCAGCGTCGGCAGCATCGCCAGCTGCATCAGCAGCGTCAGTCGCCACGTCAGTCGCAGCATCGGCGACATCGCTCGCCGCGTCGGTCGTTGCATCAACGGCGTCACCGGCTGCATCGGTTGCAGCATCAGCGGCATCGCCAGCGGCGTCAGCAGCATCACCAGCGGCGTCGGTCGCAGCATCGACGGCGTCACCAGCGGCGTCGGTCGCAGCATCAGCGGCGTCACCAGCCGCATCGGTTGCAGCTTCAGCAGCATCACCAGCGGCGTCGGTCGCAGCATCAGCAGCGTCACCCGCGGCATCAGCAGCTTCGTCTGCGGCGCCTTCCACAGCGTCAGCGGCATCCGCCGCTTCGGAACTCGCTGCGTCAGCTACGGCGTTGGTATCGGCTGCATCGTCTTTGTTGCCGCCGACCAGGCTCAGGATGATCCAGGCGAGGATCAGGATGCCGACAATCGGCAGTATTTTCTTCCACATGGACGTGCTTTCTCCGGTAGATGGGGAACTTGATTGGGTAGTGCCG
>CALLMF010000028.1 GCA_938006335.1 uncultured Granulosicoccaceae bacterium
TATCATCCAGATTGCGAACGGCATGACGATCGCGGTGTTGACCAACACCAGACCGAGACGCGTATCGAGGATGCCGAGATCACGAAACATGACAAAGAACGGCAGCACGATGACAACCGCTGGCACAAACTGGGTTGCCAGAATCAACACCAGCAAGGCGGTGCGCCCGCGCAACTCAAAGCGCGAGAACGAATACGCAGCGCAGGTCGCTACAGGGATCGCTATCAGGACCGTTGCCGTGGCAACCACGGTCGAGTTGAACAGCTTCTCACCCAGATGATACGGCGCCTGGAAAACCGTTACGAAGTTCTCGAGCGTGGGAGTGAACAGCAACTTCAATTGATACACGTCAACGTGCTGCTTGAACGCCGCCAGTGCAATCCACGCGATAGGCACGAGCATGACCGCCGTGAAGGCAAGGATCAATACGATCTGTACGGTATTCCAGAAGCGCCGCTGCTGCCGGCCCGATAGGGTCATTATGCCTCACCGGGGCGCGCGAAGACCAGTCGCGTGTAGGCCCAGGTCAACACGAGCATGGGCAGCACCATCAGCCACGCTACCGACGCCGAGTAGCCGATGTTGGAGTATTTCAGCCCGTTGAAGTACACGTAGTGGGACAAGGTCTGTGTGGCATCACCTGGGCCACCGTTGGTCAGCATGTAGACCAGGTCGAAAGTCTTGAGTGAAAAAATGGCCTTCAAGATAATCACCACGGCCAACACCGGCTTGAGTTGCGGCAGCGTGATATCACGCAAGATGCGTATGCCCGAGGCACCGTCGATTCGGCCGGCCTCAAGTGTCTCTTGTGGAATCGATGCGAGTCCACCAATCAGTACCAACGTCAGGAACGGGATCCAGCCCCATACATCGGCCATCACCACAACCCAGAATGCAAGCGTGGGGTCCGACAACCAGGACAGATCGGCCAGCCCCGGCATCAGCGCACCGAAGAACGCGTCAAACAGGCCGAACTCGGGATTGAACATGAACCGGAACGACACACCAATCAAGGCGGGGCTCATCGCGAATGGCAGGATGAGCAAGGCTTGCACCCCCACGCGAAACCGCCCTCCCGGCGCAAGCAGTAACGCAAAACCAAGCGCCAGCACCGTGGTCAGGAACACCGTGACCAAGGTGAAAGTGAGCGTCACCCAGACCGAGTTCCAGAACGCGGGCTCTTCAAAGAATGCCCAGGTGTAGTTCTCGATCCCGATGAAGGCCTGCGGGAAGTCGGGACGCGACAACCTGCCGGCATAAAACGAATAGCGAAGCGACTCGGCCAGCGGCCACACCGCTGTGGCGAACACCACAAGGACGGCGGGCGCCACCAACAGGTACTTGAGCGTTTGGTCGCGCATCAGCAGAGGCAAGAACGCTATGCCTGGTGGCGGTTGTGTCACCGCCACCAGGCTATCGGCTCTGATTTCTTAGTCGATACGACCGGCTCGCTTCAGTACTTTGGTGGCCTGTTCAGCCGCCGCCGTCATGAGCTCACGTACATCACCGCCGCCAGCAGCTTCGGCAATGGCGCCGGACAGCAAGTCACCGACCTCGGGCCACTCGGCAATCTGCGGCATGATGTCGGAATTCTCGAGCGAGGCCCACGCCGCCTGCTGGATATTGGCATTGGCCGCGTTGACGTCCGGATCCTGCAAGCTCGAGATATGTGTTACCACATTGTTGACGATCGACTGTCCGGCAACCTCACGCTCTATCGCGTTAGCCTTGTCCATCTCCGGATTGGACAACCACTTGAGGAACTCCCACGCAGCATCCTGATTGTCCGAATAGGACGAGATGGAGAACGGCATCGAGATCGCGTAGGTCACTGTCTCACCCTCATAGGCCGGCATGCCGACAAAGCCCACCTGATCCTCGGTCAACACGGAGGAATCCGGGTTGATCATCGAAGAGTAGGCCCACCACCAGACCGGGATCATGGCGGACTTGCCTTGCATGAAGGACTGACGGGCGTCTTGTTCAACAAAGGACAGCGAGGCCGGATTGGTCGCACCGTGGGTGGTGTGCAGCGCAATGTAGTCCTCTGTTGCTTTCAAGCCCGCCTCGGAATCCCAGGCCGGTCGACCGTCCGCGTCGAATACATCGGCACCGGCAGCCCACAGAAAATTCAGCCAGATGAACAGATTCTGACGGTTGCCATCATTGTTGTAGTAAAGCGCCAACGGCTCGATGTCGGCGTTGCTCTCTCGCAGTTCCTTGCCGATACGCACCACGTCATCCCACGTCTCGGGGGGCTCGGGAATCAGATCCTTGCGGTAGAACATCAATTGCGCGTGCGCTCGCAGGGGGAAGCCCAAGGTCTTGCCCTCGAACTGTGCGGAACGCGCGAAGGCCGCCGGGTAACGATCCATCGAGATACCGTCCTCCTCGAGACGTTCGTCGATGGTGGCAAGCCAGTGCGCATTGGGCGGCCCCCAGCTATCGAGGTAATTGACGACGTCATAGGTACCGTTGGCGGCAACCCCCTCGGCGGTCAGCTTCTCCTGCAATGAACCAAAGGGTATGAAGGTCCACTCGGTCTCAATGCCGGTAAGTTCAGTAAATTCCTCATCGCGCAGCATCAGCCCATCAAACTGTGGCGTCACCACCGACAGAATGTTGAGCTTCGTGCCCTCATACGGCTTGCCCTCCTTGAGACCGTAATTCTCGGACAGAGCCGCGGTAGTGAAGAGTGTTGCCGTCGCCGCAACAAGCGCACTTGCGACGGTACGTCGATAGGTCAATTTCATCCTGAGACTCCTGGGTGCGAAGACACGTACTGACCTCGGCTCTGAGCCAAGGTGTTGAGACTATCCGTCATGAAAACTACCATGTGTTGAATGCGGATGCAAAACTGATACGGGGCGGCTGCATGCGGTACGGTTTCGGATGCCGAAGCCGCCGATCTGCCCCTTGTCGCATGCCCTCCCGCCGAGTTACCTCCTACGATGTTGCTGAACTGGCAGGCGTCAGCCAATCAGCGGTATCGCGGGCGTTTACCGCCGACGCGAGCGTATCGGCTGGCATGCGAGCACGCATCCTCGCTGCGGCCGATAGCCTCGACTATCGACCCAACGCCATCGCTCGCTCTCTTGGCAAGGGTCGCTCGGGACTGCTCGGCATGATCGTCAACCAACACACGGAACAAAGCTACGTCAACGCACTGCGCGGAATTACCGAACTCCTGCGTGCTTCCGGAAGCGGTGCCTTGTTGCAGGTGGTAGACGCCGACTCGCTCGCCGATGGAGCCGTTACCGCGCTACTGGATTATCAGGTCGAGGCCATTGTCTGTTCCAGTGTGCTGTCAGAGAGCGCAGTCAGTCGCTGCGCCGACGCTGGTGTCGCACTCTGCCTGGTGAATCGCCAGATCAAGGCCGACACCGTTGACGAAGTAATGTCCGACAATGCGGCAAGCTCTACCGCTATCGCACACGAGCTTGCCTCACGCGGAGCCGTCAAAACGGCTTATCTGTACGGCCCATCCAGCAGCTTTGTCAGCCGCCTTCGGTATGACGGGTTTGCCACCGGGTGCGCCGATGCGGGTTTACCTGCGCCCATCAAGGCGCACTGCGAGTTCACTTACCGAGGCGGCTACGAGGCAGCCGTGACCTTGATCAAACACCATCCTGACCTCAGCGCGATCGCCGCGGCAACCGACAGCATGGCCTTTGGCGTCATGGATGCCCTGCAGTCCTGCTGTGACCGGCAAGTGCCCAAGGACATCGCCGTGGCAGGCTACGATGATGAAGCCACCGCCGGGTACACGAGCTATCGACTCACCACGGTGCGCCAACCCATGGAGGCCATGCTTGCCAGAGCTGTCGAGTTGACGCGCGAACGCATCGAACAACCTGAGCTTGGCAAGCGTCAAATTATCATGGCAGGTGAGTTGATACTGCGGCAGAGCACGGGGCATATGCAGGAAAGCATATAGGTGACCCGTAATCCCCCATACCAGATTGATGTCGGGGGTACGACAACGAGTACGGCTGAGTCGAGCCGCTCAGATCAGCCGATACTGCTGGGCCTTGTTGCGCAGGAACGGCAAGCCCTTTGACATCACCTCGGTGTGACTCTCGGCGACGGGACGCCACACCGACAGCCCGTACGCGATCTCCGGCGGCATGTTGATGAAACTCTCCATGGCGAGCCCGCCCCGGAAGCCGATGGCGGCGAGCGCGCCGTAGATCTCGTCCCAGTCGCAGCAGCCCTCGCCCGGCGTGCCACGATCAGACTCTGACAGGTGGATGTAGCGCAGGTGCTCGCGCGCATCGAGCACACCGTTCGCCGCCCCCTTCTCCTCGATGTTCATGTGGTAGGTGTCGAGGTGCACGAACACGTTGTCCGCGCCGACGCGCTCGATCATGTCGACCGCATGCTGCGCAGTGTTGATCAGGTGGGTCTCGTAGCGGTTCACCGGTTCGATGCCGAAGGCGATGCCCGCCGCCTTTGCGTGACGCGCGGCGCCCGCCAGCGCCCGGGCGACGTTGTCGCGCTCGGCCTCGGTCGGCGGCTCGCCACTGCGCTCGCCGATGCCGCCGTAGGTCACCCCGGACAACGCCTCGCCACCGAGCTCGGCGGTCTTGTCGATCGCGACCTTCAGGTACGCGATCGCCTCGTCGACATGCCCGCGCGACGGCCAGATGGCCTCGGGCAACCCGAGCGAACAGACCGCGCGCAGGTCATGCTTCTCGAGCAAGGCCCGCGTGTGCGCCGCATCGACCGACGGTGCGTCGAGCAGCGCGATCTCGATGAAGTCCATGCCGTAGTGTGCGGCGCCCTCGGCCGCCCGCTCGGCGCCTTCCCGATCCCATCGCATCGTCCACATCGAGGTGTGGACACCGAAACCTTCCATCGCTCTTCTCCCGTTGGTGATGTGCTTCGATACGTTCGTCACTGGGTCGCTTCGCGTCGGCGGCGCCGTTCTTCCCATTGCCCCACGCTCCAGCGGATCGCCATGACAGCGATCAGGAACAACCCCCACACAGCGGTCGCCAGGTGCTGGTTTGCGCCGAGCAGGTTGAGCCCGGACGACAGCACCTGCAGGATCACCAGCGCGACCACCACCGGCACCACGCGGCCGAAGCCACCGAACGGATCCACGCCACCGAGAAAGCAGGCGAGCACCGTGACCAGCAACAGCGCCTCGCCGTGCCCGACCCGGACCGAGTTGAAGCGCGCGGCCATGACGATGCCGGCCACCGCGCACAGCACGCCCGACAACGTGTAGATCAGCACGAGCGTGCGCCGGGTATCGAGGCCCGAGTACTCGGCGGCGCGGATGTTCGAGCCGACCATGTAGACCGAGAAACCGTGACGCGTGCGCGTGAGCAACACGTGCCAGAGGATCGCGACACCGAAGAACACCAGCAGCGGCACCGGGATGGTGAACAGCTCGCCGTGCCCGAGTGTGCGCATCATCGGCGGGAAACCGGAGATGTCGCCGCCGCGCGTCAGGAACTCGCCGAGGCCGCGCAGGAAGATCATCATCGCGAGGCTCACCAGGATCGGGTGCGCGCCGACGTAGGCGATGACCAGTCCCATGACGAGTCCGGCCGCCGCGCCGACCGCGAGCGCAAAGCCCGAGCCGAGCACAAAGGCGAACGGGCCTGCGTCGGGACCACCGAACTGCAGCAGCGTCCATGCGAGCGCGAGCCCGGAGAGGTTGGCGGTGTAGACGATCGCGAGGTTCAGGCCGCCCGACAGGATCGGCGCGAGCATCGCCAGGGTCAGCAGCCCGAGCGCCGGCAGCTGGAAGGCCATCGAGCCGAAGTTCGCCGCCGACAGGAACCGCGGCGACGCGATGCCGAACACCACGACCGCCAGCGCGAGGAATCCGAGCAGCGCCACCGTCTCGGGCCCGAGCGCGCGCTTGATCGCCGCGAGCGGCCCGACAGCCGCCGAGGTGTCGGTCTCGGTGCTCATGTCGGCGCGCGCCGCACGCCGCGTCGCCCGAGGTCGATCGACGAGGTCGAGATCGCGATGAGGATCGCCGCGCCGATGATCATCTGGAAGGCGAACGGCGAGACTCCCAGCAGGTTGAGCCCGTTCTGCGTGACGGCGACGAACATCACGCCGAGCAGACAGCCGAGTATCGATCCCTTGCCGCCACCGAGCCGGGCGCCGCCGAGCACGACGGCGGCCAGCACCTCGAGCTCGCGTCCGTACAGCGCGTTCGGCACGATCTCCTTGGTGATGTTGACCTGCATGAGCCCCGCGATTCCGGCCATCAATCCCATCCAGCCGAACGCGAGCGCCTGCATGAGCGAGACGTTGACGCCGGCGCGACGCGCGCCCTCGGGGTTGTCGCCGAACGCGTACAGCTGCCGGCCCCATGTCGTCAGGCGCAGCAGCACGAAGGTCGCGACGGTACAGCCGATCATGACGCCGACGGCGAGGTTCAGCTCCGCCCACGAGCCATCGGCCATCTCGCGCTCGAACACGAAGATTCGGTCGCGCCACCAGTCCGGCAGGTCATAGATGTAGCGCCCGCCGCTGAAGAACATCAGGAGCCCGAAGTACGCGTTGAAGGTCGCGATCGTGATGATGATCGAGATGACCCGGAAGCCGTGGATCAGCGCCGCGTTGACGAGGCCGAGCGCGATGCCCAGCACGCCGGCCACGAGAAAGCCGAGCCACCAGTTGCCGCCACCCATCCCCTCGAGCAGCTGGAAGGCGACGTACTGCACCACCGAGGCGGCGACCGCGAACGAGATGTCGATCCCACCGGCGATCAACACGACGAGCAGACCGACCGCCCAGATCAGGTTGACCGCGTTGTTGTTGAGCAGGCTCGTCAGGTTCCCCAATGTGAGGAACTGCGGCGACAGGATCGTCAGGCCGATGCACATCACAAGCAGCACCGCGCCGAGCCTGAGCTCCACGGTGATGCGGTTCGCGACTCGCCGGGTTCGACCGATCATGCGGACGCCGCGCCGGGGCGGGTGCCACCGCCCGAGGCGACTCGCGGTACTGCCCGGGAGTCGACGCCGGGATCGGCGGCGAGATCGGCGCGCCCGTAGATCGCGGCCTCAAGCGTCTCTGCGTCGACCGCCGCTGGCGCGTACTCGCCGACGATGCGCCCGCCCGCCATGTGCAGAATCCGATCGCTGTTGTGCAGCGCCTCGGTGACCTCGTCGGTGATCAGCAGGATCGCAAGCCCGGCCTCGGCGAGCTCCCTGACGATGCGAAAGATGCCGACCCGCGCGCCGACATCGACACCGACGGTGGGACTGTCGAGGATCAGGAGCTTCGGCTCGGTCGCCAGCCACTTCGCCAGCACCACCCGCTGCTGGTTGCCGCCGGACAACGTGGATACCGCGTCCTCGGGGCTGCCGAGCTTGACGGTGAGCTCGCCGAGCCGCCGCTCGACCAGTGCCGACTTACGGCGCGACGAGATCAGCCCGTACGCGCCGATGCGCTCGAGCGTGGAGATCACCGTGTTGTCGGCGATGCTCTGCGGCTGGATCAGCCCGAGCGAGAGCCGATCCTCGGACACGTAGGCGATGCCGAGATCGATCGCGTCGCGGATCGAGCGCGGCTGCACGTCGTCTCCGTCCAGGCGCACGCCCCCCCGATCGGCGCGGGTCATGCCGATCAACGCATGCGCGAGTTCGGTACGGCCCGCGCCGATCAACCCGGTCAGCGCGACGATCTCACCGGTGCGCACGGCAAGCGAGACATCGTCGAATTCGCCCGTGCGCGACAGCCCGTTGACCTCGAGCATCGGCGCGGCATGCGATCGGTCGCGCGCGGTGACCGAGCCCTCGAGCGACTGCCCGGTCATGAGCTCACCGAGCCGGGCCTGCGTCATGTGCTCGGTCGGATAGACACCGACGAGCTTCCCATCCCGTAGCACCGTGACGCGACGCGCGATGTCGAGGACCTCGGCCAGCCGGTGCGACACGAACACAACCGCCACGCCCTGCGCCGACAGCGAACGCACGACGGCGAGCAGACCGTCGGTTTCGCTCTGGGTCAGCGACGCGGTCGGCTCGTCCATGAAGATCAACCGCGCGTCACCGAGCAGCGCACGCGCGATCGCAACCTCCTGGCGCTGCGCGATCGGCAGCGTGTGCAGCGGCGCGTCCAGATCGAGCGACGCGCCGAGACGGTCGAGCACGTCCGCGGCGCGCCGACGCAGGTGACGACCGCGGAACGGCCGGGGCGCTAGGCCGACGACCTCGTCGAACGTGATGTTCTCCCCGACCGTCATGTGCGGGAACAGCGCGAGGTCCTGCCAGATGACGGCGATGCCGAGCGAGCGCGCGAGCGCAGGTGTCATGCTCTCGCGCACCGTGCCGAAGATCTCGAGCCGGGCGCCGGGCTCCGGCGCGTGCACGCCGGTGATGACCTTGATCAGCGTGGACTTGCCGCAGCCGTTCTCGCCGGCGAGGCAGTGCACCTCGCCGGCGGCCACGTCGAAGCGTATCGCGTCCAGGGCGCGCACGCCCCCGAACCGCTTCGAGACGTCGCTTAGTGCTAGCGCCGGGACCTCCGTCCCGACGCTGCCCGGCGCTTCCATCAAAGGCCTTTCTCGGCCAGTTCGTCGACGGTGTCCTCGTTGATCTCGAGCAGGTTGTCCGTGATGATGTTGCGCGTCTCGAGATCCGGGCTGACCGTACCGAGCCCGGCGATCTCTGTGCCGTCGGTGATCTCCTCGCCGTCGACCAGCATCTGGCCCATCGTCACGAAGACGCGCCCGGCCTCGGCCGGATTCCACATGTACCCGCCGGAGATCACGCCGCTCTTGAGGAGCTGGCGTCCTTGGCCAGGCGAGAACGGCCCCATCACGTGCACCTTGCCACCGAGGCGTCGCTCCTCGATCGCGCGCCCAGCACCGATCGGCCCCTGACTACCAAACGCGAGGAAGCCGCGCAGGTCCTCGTTCGCGGCCATGACGTCCAGCGCGGTCGAGCGCGAGTCGTCGACGTTCTCGGCGACACCATAGCGCTCGCCCACGAGCGTGAGCTTGTCGGCGCAGTTCGCCTCGGTCCACGCGATGGCGGCATCGGCCCAGGCGTTGTGCAGGGGCACCGTGAGCGAGCCGACGTAGACCGCGTAGGTCCCTGGCTCTTCCACCTTCTCGCACAGCAACCGGGCGTGCGCCTCACCGAAGCCGTCGGCCGACGCGAGTTCGAAGTTCCAGTCGACGTTCTGCAAGCCCGGCCCCTCGTGGGCGACGACCTTGATGCCGGCGTCGCGCGCCTTCTGCAGCACCGGCTCGAGCGCGGCCTCGTCGTTCGGCACGACGCCGATGACATCGACTCCGCGCGCGATCAGATCCTCGATGGCGCGCACCTGCAGGGCGGGGTCCGCCGAGGTCGGACCGATCATCTCGGCCTCCATGCCGATCTCGCCGGCCCGCTCCTTGATCCCCTCCTCCATCGCGTTGAACCACGGGATGCCGCCGATCTTGACGACGACGCCCATGGTCGGCGTGTCCTGCGCGGTCGCCGCGGTCGTCGCGACGAGCCCCAGCGCGAGGGCCAGACTGTTTGACAGCTTGTTCATCTCGTTTCCTCTCAGGTCTGATGAAGGTTCGACAAGGTCAACATACCGTAGCACAATCGATTGAGCAGATGACAGATCGCCTACGCGGTAACATCTACACGGAATCGCCCTGCGACCGCCACCCGAGGCGCAGCCAGAACCACAGCGGCCGCGCTAGCGGCCCTCGATGATGGGAGCGTCCGCTGGACGACGAACGCAAACGAACGATCTACGACGTCGCGCTACACGCCGACGCCTCGCCGTCGACGGTGAGCGCGGTGATGAGCGGATCGTGGCAGGCGCGCCGCATCAGCCCGGCGACCGCCCGGCGCGTGGCGGCCGCCGCGGCCGAGCTGGACTACTCGCCCAACCTGCAGGCGCGTGGCCTGCGCCAAGCGAGGTCCGGCCTCGTCGGTATGCTGTTGCCGGAACACGAGAATCGCTACTTCTCGCAGCTGGCACAGGCGTTCTCGGTCGAGAGCCGCGCGCGCGGCTCGCTGCCGGCGATCGTGGCCACGCGGCGCGACCCGGACGAGGAGGCCCGCTCGGTCGAATCGCTGCTGGCCTACTCGGTCGATGCACTGATCGTGGTGGGCGCATCCGATCCGGCGGCCATCAGTCGGCGATGTCGCGCCGCACGGCGTCCGCACGTCATCGTCGACCAACCCTGCGACGGCGCGATCTCGGTCGTGACCGACAACGAGAGCGGCATGGCCCGGCTCACGACCGCGCTGCTCGGCGAGCTCGGTCGGCGGGGCAGCAGCGATGGCGCGCCATACCTGATTGGGGGCGACGCGGCCCTACCGGCCACTGCGGCGCGCATCCGCGGTTTCCGTGCGGCGCTCGCCGACGCCGACCTGCGCGCGAGTGACGAGCGGATCATCGCCTGCGGCTACCGGCCGGAAGCGGCACGCGCGGCCCTGATCGCGCTGCGCGAACGGTTGGGTCGCGCCCCGAGCGGACTCATCATCAATTCGATCACCGCATTCGAGGGTGCACTGCCAGTGCTGTCGCAGCTACCGGAGGCGGAGATCGCCGGCTGCGCCGTCGGCTGCTTCGACTACAGCCCGTTCCTGACCTGCCTGCGTTTCCCTGTGTGGATGATCCGCCAGCGCACCGAGGAGCTGATGCGCACCGCCTTTGATTGCCTGGACGGCGCGGACGCGCCGAGCGGCACGCTGCGCGTGGTCGAGCCGGAGCTCGTGCTGCCGAAGGGGCGCTGATCCCGCGGCTGCAGGCGCCCGACTGGGCGCTGTCCACGCGGTCCGGGAATGCCAGCCGGTGACGTGCTCGAGCAGCCGTGTCGCCACCGCTCCAGAGCGCGACCGGTCATGGTGGAACCGCACGATCGCTTGGTCTGGGGAGGGTCCCGGTCAATGTCAAGATGGTTGACCGGTTTACTACGCTGCGTCGTTCGGTAAGTCCGGTGATGTTCGGTCCGGATTCAGCGTCACGATCCTCGGTGGCGTCCAGTCGCACCTGCATTTTCTATCATCCTGCGCTGTTGCGTAGCTCACTCATGTATTGCCAGCTGAGCCGCATCACTCTTCCAGTTTGGAAACAAGATGACTGCAGGGTGAACTCGGAAGACCTTGGCGAAGACTTTCGTGCGCTCGACACCTAGATTTTGTCTGTTGTTCTCTATTGCAGATATCGTGGTCTGAGGAATCCCAGTTTTGGCTTCGAGCTCTTTCTGGGACCATTCGCAAAGTTCACGCAGTATGCGTACAGTCTCGCCGGGTGTACGGTCGTCCTGTAGATCAACTTCGACGTAATCGTTCCGATCAAATTTGGGTGGGACGGTCATTGGAATCAGGCCCTCGTGTAGTCATGTGCAGTGACGTCCACGACGAAGATGCTCAGCTCTTCTTTGCCGACGGAGTAGATCACACGGCACTGCTTACTCAAACGTGACGATCGATATCCCTTCCAGTCACCACTCAATGCGTTGTCATTGAATCCTGAGAACGCCTTCAATCCTGCACGACCTTCTTGTATGGCGATTTCGGCTCCAACACCGAGCTTTTCCCGTATTTGAGGAGGTAGCTTCCTGATTCGTTTCAGAGCTTGACGGTGATAGACAATTCGCCACATACATAGCTCTCTGGCAGATAGGAAATTCAGTGCCTATTTGCGTGTATGCGAGAGTTCGTGCGGGTGTCTCATGAGTGGCTGTTCGGTTTGAATATTCCGATCTGCAACGAACTCTCCGGCCACGGCTAACATCCAGCATTCAGGTGCAACTTGAGCCAGACAGACCGGAGCGATAGCGCAGGGAGAGGCTGGGTCAAGACGACGGGCTCAACGTGTTGTTATAACCACGATTCGAATTGCGACTCTACAACTTACTCCTGCTAACCCGTACGCCAACTTACTACCGCTAGCTCGCCGACACGACAGAATTCTTTGAGGGCATTGGTTACGAGGGCCAGCCCGCGCGACAACGCGTGTGCTGCGATCAGGAGGTCATTCGGTCCAATTACAGTCCCGGCAGCAGCTGAGTCGTTACGAATAGCTGCGTAGTATCGGTCTGCGGGTGCGTCCAGTGGAATGACTTCTATCGCGCTCAATGCTACCTCCACTCGCTGCTCAAGATGCTGCGACCTGGCTTTGGCCGCGCCATACCGAAGCTCGCTTGCTACAACGATACTGCAGCACACTGGGTTTTCGCCTTCCGCTTCCAACCGCGCTGCTACTTCTCCGTTTGGCTCTCTCAAGACATCTGAGATCATGTTCGTGTCGAGCATGAATCTGTAGCCCATCAGCTCAGATCAGGCTCGTCGAGCGATTGCGCATCTGCGTCGATGTCAGGAAAGTCCTGCTCAACTGGCCCTAGCGCACGCAAAACTTGTAGCAGCATTCCCTTGCGCACGGGCTCAAGCACAAGTCGGTCGCCATCTTTACGAAGGATAGCTTCATCTCCTTCAAGCTCGAATTCCCTGGGAATTCGTACGGCCTGATTCCTTCCATTTCGAAAAAGACGGACGTGTCGTTCCTCGTGCATGACAATTGGCACCGGCATCGAATCGCGTCAGCATATGCCTAAACATATGCATAGTCGAGACTGGGCAGCGACCTTGGACCTCTTAAAGCAAGCCGGTCCGCCAGTGAAGTTGGTTGGAAATAGCAGGCAGCTCAAACGTGTCACCATTGTTATAATAATGCGATCAGCTGCACTTGCGGCTGGCGCGCGTTCTGAGGAACTCACGGTTGCGTGTCAGCCGCAAGTAACGGCTGCAACGTGCTGTTAGATCCCGGCGCAGATAGGCCGCTCTAGTCGTGTTTTGGGACGGTCGCTACGCTGCAGACTCCAGCGGATCCAAGCCTAGACGGGCCGGCATAGCAACGAGAGCATCAATGGTCATCTTGTCGATGCGACCGTTGCATACATCATTGACCCGAGTGCGCTGTACACACATAAGTTCAGCAGCGGCGCCTTGAGTAATCCCTTCGCTGTCGATATGGTCGATGATGGCGTTCATCAGACGAGACTTAAGACGAAGCTGCATCGCTTCTGCCGGATCATCTGCCATGCCCTCAAGAACTGAATTTCGAACCGTTGTTCTCATGAGAAGAATGCCTTTGCGGACTTGTACCTGTCTAAGATGAGTGTCTTGTCAGAGTCTGCTGTCTTATTCGTCTTCTTGCTCCAGCAATGCAGAACAACGACTGCATCGCCAAATGTAGTCACGTAAGCAGATCGATAAATATTTTTTTGTATTTCTACCCGAATCTCACGCACACCAGAAATCCCATTGCCCAGCCCCTTGAGTGGCTTCCAATTTTTTGGCTCCAGACCGCGCTGCAGGCGATCAAGTTGGAATCCTATGGCAAGACGAGCGTTCTTGGGTAACGCCCTCAGGTAATCCTAGCTCGATCCTTCGAAATGGACGGGTTTCATATGCGTATACAATAATATACATACCCTGCAACGCTGTCACGACCGCGGCTCTGTACGCCCACGCTTGCGCACTTGTACAGAGGGAAGATCTAACATCGCGTTGATCTGAGCTTGACGCAGACACAGGTTGTGGGCGAAGCCCATGTTCTGGGGCTGGGTCAAGCTACAGGTTCAACGTACTGTTCGAATCGGATTCAATCTCAGAGCTCGCCCCTTAAGACCGGAGTCGACAGCATCAATTGTCAAAAACTTTCTGAATCTTCTCGCGAGGGCTCAGCAGGTCTTGCTCTATCGTTTTCCAAACTATCTCAAGATCGATCTTGAAGTATCCATGAGAGAGCGCGTTGCGCATCTCATAGGCGCTTCGCAGTGGAAGATCAGAATGCTCACGAGCGAAATCGGGAAAGCGCTTTTCAACGATTCGACTGGCTTCCCCAACAGCCTCCAGATTGCTTATGACAGCGTCTTGAGCAACCTCACTACCGAAGAAGTGCTTTTTACCAGCTTCAGTGTATTTTTGTATCCGGTCTATTGCCTCAGCGGTATGCTCCAGCACGTCTTGCGCTTGTCGCGGATCGGATTTCATATTGTTTTTGCTTCTTGAAGAACGGACTCGCGGAAGGAATCTGGCAACGCCATTGGGGTAAGCACATCAACCCGTACCCCAAGCAGCTCGCTGACTTCGCCTCGGATGGCACCGATATCAAACATCGTTGTGCTTTCGGTAGGATCTATGAGCAAGTCGAGGTCACTGTCTTCAGTATCCTGCCCAAGTGACGCAGAGCCGAATACACGAGCGTTCGTCGCGCGATGTGCAGCCACGATATCCCGTATCGCCTGCCTATGTTGCTCAAGAGCTTCGGACGGCTTCATCTGCATCGCCTCATGTGCTACTCGTTGATCGGATTCTGCTCAAAATTATATACGGATTCCTCTCAGACACTCTCGTGACGGACATGTCGGGCCCTTGCAAACTAGCGGCAGACGAGTCGAACATCAGCGATAAGGCGAACTTGAGGCTGGTGCGACGTAGCGTCAACGCAGGAGTACCAGGGTCAAGTTACAGCTTCATCGTTTTGTTATGTCGTGTTTCATTGTTGAAGCGACAGTGCATTGAATCCCATGGCTCAGGCAGTTAGCTTGTCTGTATGTTGTCGGCAAACCAAGCCGCCAAGTGTTCCTCTGCGATCTTCCCAGACGCCAACTCCTCAATCATCACAACCGCCTCAGCCTCTGATGCATCAAGCTCATAGCCGTTCAGTGAAATGAATACGCCAGCTATGGTGAGCGCAACACGCTTGTAACCATCAACGAACGGATGATTTCTTGCCAGTCCATAGCAATAGGTCGCTGTAAGTTCGGGTATCCCATATTCATCGCCGTAGGCGATTAGTTGTTGCGGTCGACTCAAAGCCGACTCCAACAATGGTAGATCTCTAATACCAGGCAAACCACCGTGCTCGGCAATCAGCATCTGGTGAACTGCTGTCACGGTTTCCTGTAAAAGCCACTTCGGCTCCTTCATTTGGCAAGTTCACGTAACGCGTTCCGATATTTTTTCATTACGTGCTCCGCCGCTTCCATTTGTTCGGCGAAATCAGTTTTATAGGGTGTAAGCGTCAGACCTTCAGGCCCTTCCACCAAGTAGAGCACATCACCCTTACCTGCATTCAGCTTACTCAATGCCTCCTTGGGTAACACAATGCCCATAGAGTTGCCGATCGCTGTGACTTTGACTTCAAGCATGACACCATTAGTTATTACACTCGTAATAACATCAGACTAGGGGCATTCTTGAACTGTGTCAATAGGGGGTTCGCTCGTGAAGCGCCGAAGACCATTGCAACTTCGCTATTGCCAATTGGTCTGACTACAAGACATAACAACGCGCCAACCTGAGTTGGAGGCAGCACGGGTTCTGGCGTAGCAAGGTTCCGTGGTTGGGTCCAATTACAGGTTCGGCGTACTGTTAAACGCACTATTTCTACGTCGGCATACCCTGGCGGTTTTGTGTTACCGCAGAGCCCACTCTCATCACGCGATAGAAACTCACGCAACAAGGCGGAAGTGAGCATCAATTACGTCCCAAGGAGCAATCATTAGCCCTTCTTCGTCCCGCTGTATCAGTCCAGCATCCTCAAGTGCTGCACTGTCAACGTGGACATTCTTGTAGTCACGCTCCACAACCTGAGATAGCGCTCGGACATTCATTGGACCGGATCGTCGAAGCGTCTTCAAGATCTCCAAACGCTTCGGAGTGAGTACCGCGGCTAGCATTGCGAAGTCCTCGAAGTTCAAATGCACTTCGCCATGGTAACCCTCTTCGGTAGATGCTCGATTCCACGCATCGACAAATCGCTTATATCCGCGATTAGCGTCTTCTACTCCGATGTTGATGTTGTTCTTCTCCATCATGCATCCCCTCGCTCTTTGTCGATATCGCGCCTGAAATCTTCGATCAGTTTTTCAATACTCGAGAACGAATAGCGCTGTTCCCCATCCCGATGGTGTCGGTGGTCTCCCTTCCCTCGCTCATTGTCATATCCGACAATACGCTCCCCTTTTATTCCGTAGTAGAGGCTGTACTTGAGCCCATGTGGTCGCTCAGGATCTGCCTTTGGCAGTTTCCATAAAACCATTTCCCGGATCGCCCCATCCGCATAGACGTACTTGTCGTGCAGCAAGAGCATGGCTTTCATATGGCATATGATGCCATATCTGTAGTTTGGACGGTACTGCCCTCTTTTTGAGCCGGGAAGTTAGGCACCTCCAAGGCATGCCGAGTGCGTTTAACAATCGCGATGAGGTGCACTGGAGGCGGACGCGGGTTCTGGCGTAGCCAGGTTCCGTGGCTGGGTCCACTGACAGCTCCATCGTACTGTTAGGCGTCACTTCTCTTCCAATGGCATACATCCTTGCGCGAGAGCTTCCAGTGCATTCACTCTCGTTGCATTGCTCTTGCGGATACGTAGCTCCGGAGCGAGATGATCTTTATCGACTCGTACGTACCAAGGTTCAACATCGCTTTGTCGCCTGTCACGATGGCATCGGCGTCGCCTTCAACAGCACATTCCAATATTCGGTTATCGGGCTCGTCTGACAGAACATTTATCCGCTCGTTCGGCACGACAGTCGTTGATATTTCCGACAAGAAAATAGCCGTGCGAGAGAGCGCTTCGGCATTGCGATCGAATTTTTCCGCTAGCACCCTCAGGGTTTCCTCGATTATCGGTTTAGAGATAACTAGTACGTCAGATTCGTCGACAATCCCTTGAATTGCAGTTTCCGCTGAACTGCCCGCAAAGACAAATGCAGATATAAACACGTTCGTATCAAAGACGACCCTCATTTACCGATTAGACGGTCCAGGTCTTTCTGAGTCAGTACTCCTGCATCCTTTGCTCTCTTGCTCCAGAAACCCTGAATCTCACCCAGTTCACTCTTCAATCGTTGGGCTCTGGCCAGCCTTAGTGCGTCTTGCACAATAGAGCTGACCGAACGCCCTTCGTTCTTCGAAATCTCGTCAATCTCATGAGCAAGATCTGCTGGGAGCGAGATTGTTCGCTTAACTGCGCTTCCCATTAATTTTATTTCCGCATGTGGTGTGAATTATTCATACCATCCTCATCACGGACTGTCAACTCGAGTTCAGCACTCTCTTGCAGCCAGAACCGCACATTTTCTGTTGATTCGATTCTTTCAAGGCTATGCGCCTTGCCCAGGTGCGTCGGGTGATGCCTAACACTCGCGTTCAGCTGCGTTGGAGGCGGCACCGGGTTGTGGCGTAGCCACGTTCCGGTGACGGGTCCAATGCCAGTTGCAACGTTTCCCCCTGCGTCAGGATAGTTGTCCACTGCCCATTGGCAGATTATTAGAATTGGCAGGGAGCGGACAGAGAGAGCAAGAATGGCCTACGCACCTGAACGACGGGACGCAGTTCTGAAGAAGATGCTGCCCCCGAACAACATC
>CALLMF010000029.1 GCA_938006335.1 uncultured Granulosicoccaceae bacterium
GCGATACATCCGGCGAAGGACATCGAGACGCTGACGCCGCGATTGTGGAAGCAACACCACGCCGCCGAACCGATGCTCTCGGAGCTCGCTTACGCGAGCTGACAGGTCATAGCAAGAGCGGTCTTAAATGACCGGTTACGCTGTGCAGGCTGTCGGCGTTCAAGGTGTCGAGCCTGACCTACCTCACCCCGCCCGCCACGATGCTGATGGCGTGGCTTGCGTTCGGCGACGGTATCGGGGTGATCGATATCGTGGGGCTCGTGGTCGCGTTTGCCGGCGTGGCTCTGACCATTGCCAAGCCGCGCAGGTCTTCGCTCGGGGCGCGGCGTCGATACCTGCCTCCGGAAGTGCTCTGGAGGCTGGAGCTGGACATCGAGCTGTAGCGCACGCAGCGTCGACAGCGCCGTAGAGTCAGGCTATGAACTCAACACCCGCGATCCGCGATACGCCAAGGCCTCCCCGACATGCACATCGCTGACGGTTTCGCTGGCATCGAGATCCGCGATGGTGCGAGCGACCTCGATGACGCGGTGTCGTGCACGGCGAGATAAACCGAAGGCGGTAACGGCAGCTTGCACACTATTGACTGCTGAGCGCTCCAGACGTGCAAGAACATGCGCAGGCTGCGAACTACCTGTAACAGAACGTTCCCGATCCTGTCGTCGCTTGATCGCTGCCTGCACTCGTCGCCGCACCACCGCTGACGATTCCGGTCGCACAGACGGGTCGATCGTGTCGTGCGCGCAGGCCTGCATCGTGATGACCATGTCGATACGGTCCAGCAACGGACCTGACAAACGCGATTGATAACGTCGAATGTCATCCGCCCGACAACGGCAACGTTCGGTATCGAGCGCATGCCCACACGGGCACGGGTTCATCGCCGCGATCAACTGGAAGCGTGCGGGAAAATCAGCCTGGCGTGCCGCGCGCGAGACGGTGACGTATCCACTCTCCAGGGGTTCACGCAGCACGTCCAGCACCGCTCTCGGAAACTCCACCAGCTCATCCAGAAACAGCACGCCGTTATGGGCCAGCGAGACCTCCCCGGGAGAAGGTCCCGAGCCACCGCCTATCAACGCCACTGAAGACGCCGTGTGGTGAGGCGCGCGGAACGGTCGCTGTCGCCAATTGCCAAGCCTGAACCCTCCGTTGGAGACCGATGCGATCGATGCGGTCTCTATCGCTTCTGATTCACTCAATGGAGGACGCAGCCCGGGCAGTCGGTTGGCCAGCATCGATTTACCTGAACCGGGTGGCCCGCACATCAGCAGGGAGTGCTCCCCGGCTGCGGCGATTTCAATGGCCCGACGCGCCATCGACTGCCCGAACACGTCAGACATGTCCGGTCCCTCCGCGCGTTCAGATACGCGCTGTTGATCAACAGCACGCGGAGCACGCTCGCCGCGTAGCAACTTCTCGTGCAGCTCGGCGAGTGAATCTGCCGACATCACGCGCGTGCGTACACTCAGACAGGCTTCCTCACGGTTGCTTGCAGGCAGGATCAGATCAAGACGACTGGCGGCGAGCGAAAGCGCTATGGGCAGAACGCCTCGCGCCGGGCGCAACTCACCGCCCAGGCCAAGCTCGCCGAGAAACACCCGGTCCTGAAGAACGCGTGCAGGTAGCTGACCGCTCGCCACCAGCAAGCCGATGGCAATCGGCAGATCAAACGAGCCGCCGTGCTTGGGCACGTCAGCGGGCGCGAGGTTGACCGTAACGCGAACCTGCGGGATCGCGAATCCGAGATGATCGAGTGCCGCACGTACGCGGTCCTTGCTTTCACGCACGGATGATTTGGGCAGACCGACAATCGACATTGACGGTAGGCCGCGGCCGATATGAACTTCGACATCGACACGTCGGGGCATGACCCCGTCGAGTGCGCAGGTGCGCACCACTGATAACGTCATGGGAACCTCCGTGTTCCGTTGACTTGAACTTCGTCCTTACTTTACGCCCTGTTCGACCCGTGCAACAAGTCGACTCCAATCGGCGTCGTTCAGAGCAGGCAGATCAGGGCTTTTGCTCGAGTTCATCGAGACGCGCTTCCAGCGCTTCCAGTCGAGCACGAGTGCGTTGCAGGACGGCAGTCTGCACATCGAACTCTTCCCGGGTCACCAGATCGAGCTTGCTCAGCGAGCTCTGCACCGCTGCACGCGCGTTGCTTTCGAAGTCGGCCTTGGCACTGGCCAGACCGGGCGGCAGCAAGGCACCGATGCGTTTGGAAATGTCGTCGAGCACTGTGGCGTCAAGCATGAGGATCCACTCGAAAAAAGGGTTATCCCGAAAGGATAACGGGAGTGGACCGGACGCGTCACTCCTGGCGCAAACAACACGCACCAATTCCGTGCAAAGGCGAGAGACGAGCGCACCTCCACGGTGCGTCTCAGTCCAAACTGCAGAGCAGATAGAAACTTAAGTATCTGTTATTGATGGTTTTTTTTGAATGGCACCGAATCTGCGCGGGAACTTCTCGAGAACGTGTCACTACCTACAATTCGGAGAAGAACGCATGAAGCTAGTCACGGCGATTATCAAGCCGTTCAAGCTCGACGAGGTGCGCGAAGCCTTGTCGCAGATTGGCGTCCAGGGCATGACCGTCACCGAGGTCAAGGGCTTTGGAAGACAGAAGGGCCACACCGAGCTGTATCGCGGCGCGGAATACGTGGTCGATTTCATTCCCAAGACCAAGCTGGAGATCGGCGTGGATGACGGCCAGCTCGACGCTGTTATCGATGCGATCACGCAAGCAGCTGGCTCCGGAAAAATCGGTGACGGCAAGATCTTTGTCACCGAGCTCGACCGTGCGGTGCGAATTCGTACCAGCGAGAGCGGACCGTCTGCGCTCTGACGCGACACGGCCACCTGACAACAAACATATAAATACAGACGAGAAACCAAACGATGGATAGCACAGCAGCTGAGGGCCTGGCCAATCTGGCCTACGCACTCGACACTTTCTATTTCCTGATCGCCGGCGCCTTTGTCATGCTGATGGCCGCCGGATTCGCCATGCTCGAAGCGGGTCTGGTACGCGCAAAGAACACCGCAGAAATTCTGACCAAGAACATCGCGCTGTTTTCCGTGGCATGCGTGATGTTCATGATCATCGGCTACAACCTGATGTACCCCGGCGGCGGCACGCCGTACATCCCGGAAATCGCGTTCCTGGTATCCGAGTCCGTTGATGAAGCGGCCTTCGCAGCCCTTGCAGCAGGTGAAGAAGGCGCGTCCTACTACTCCGGCATGGCGGACTTCTTCTTCCAGGTCGTATTTGTGGCAACGGCCATGTCGATCGTGTCGGGCGCGGTCGCCGAGCGCATGAAGCTGTTTTCCTTCCTGACCTTTGCCGTGGTGTTCACTGCGATCATCTATCCGGTTCAGGGCTATTGGAATTGGGGCGGTGGCTGGCTTTCCAGCCTCGGATACAGCGACTACGCGGGCTCCGGTACCGTTCACCTTGCCGGTGCGGTTGCTGCCTTTGCCGGTGTGCTGATGCTGGGTGCTCGTCGAGGCAAGTACGGTCCCAACGGACAGGTCAACCCGATGCCGGGCGCGAACCTGCCGCTCGCTACCCTGGGTACCTTCATCCTGTGGTTCGGCTGGTTCGGCTTTAACGGTGGTTCCGAACTCGCTGTTGCGAGCTTTGCCAGCGCAAACAACGTGGCCGCCGTGTTCGTCAACACCAACATGGCCGCATCCGGTGGCGTCGTCGCAGCACTGCTTACCGTTCGCATCCTCTGGGGCAAGGCGGATCTGACCATGGCGCTCAACGGTGCACTCGCAGGCCTGGTGGCAGTAACGGCCAGCCCGCTATCACCCTCAGCGCTCGAAGCGACGCTGATCGGAGCGGCTGGCGGCGTACTCGTCGTGTTCTCGATCATCACACTCGACAAGATGAAGATCGACGATCCGGTCGGTGCAATCTCGGTTCACGGTGTGGCCGGCATCCTCGGTGTCATGGTGGTTCCGGTCACCAACCCCGACGCTACCTATATCGCTCAAGCGACTGGCGTCGCTGGAATCTTCGTCTGGGTGTTCGTCACCAGCATCGTGCTGTGGACCATCCTGAAGGTTGTCATGGGGATCCGCGTCAGCGAGCAGGAAGAGTACGAAGGCGTGGATATCGCCGAGTGTGGTCTTGAGGCCTACCCCGAGTTCACGGGCAAGTAAGCCGTAGCCCACAGCAGCCGGCGGAACGCCGGAGCGGAGAAAGGGCGCCCGGGTGGCGCCCTTTTTTTGTCTGGACGCCCTGAACTACAAAATGGCGTCAGGCTGCACTGGCAAGATACGGCTGGGCCGCTTTTTCCGACCGCCGGAACACGGGCGCATCGTCGGTTGATTCCTTCTTGAAGTACCGATAACCCAGGCGCGAGAAATCCTTCAGCGCGTCGATGGAATCCGCACGTTCCACCAACAGGTGACGCGCCAACGCGCCTCGTGCGCGCTTGGCGAAGAACGAGATGACCTTGTACTCGCCATTCTTCTCGTCAAGGAATACCGGGGAGATCACGTTCGACGCAAGCCCCGGTTTCTTGACGACCCCGTAGTACTCGTTAGACGCGAGATTCACGACATCGGTACCGCCAAGTGCCTCGGCCTCGGCATCGATGGCAGATGCCACCCGATCACCCCAGAAGTCATAGAGGGTCTTGCCACGACGCGTGGCAAGCCGAGTACCCATCTCGAGCCGGTACGGGCGCATGAGATCGAGCGGCTTCAACACGCCGTACAGCCCGGAGAGTATGCGCAAGCGTTGTTGCGCATACTCGAGATCCGCGTCAGTCAAGCTGTCTGCATCGAGACCGACGTACATATCGCCACGAAACGCCTGCACTGCCGGTCGCACGGCATCACCCTCGTGCTCGAGATCCCATTCCTTGAAGCGATCGCGATTGAGAGTGGCCAGTGAATCACTGAGCTTCATCAGCTGACTGAGCTTGGGCGCAGACAGCCGACGTGCTGTTTTCACCAACGACGATGCGTCTTCGAGAAACACGGGCTGGCTCGGTGACTCGACGCGCGAGGGCGTATCGAAATCGAGCGTCTTGGCCGGTGACAGGAGGATGAGCATCGTCGGGCAGTCAGTATGGGATTTGTGAGGAGGAGATATTACTCCGGCGTGGTAGCAGCCGCTGCAAACGCAGCCAGCGCGCCAGAGACCTTCTCCAGCACGGGGTCACAGCCTTCGATGCCGTGGCGGGCCTTGAGGTGGGCCGGATCGTTGTAGGCAAGAAACACCTGTCCATCCGCATCTTCCCAGACGAGCATCTTCTGCGGCAGATCGATCGCCACGCTTTGCGCACAGTTCATCAGCGGCGTGCCGACCATGGGATTGCCAAAGATCATGACAACCGTCGGCCGGAGCTCCAGATCAACAGACGCCGCACCCTGCGCATGGTCGATACGGGCGAATACGTTCATGCCCTTGCTGGTCAGTACCGACTCGAGCTTGTCGAGGGTGGTGGACACGTCGTGCGGGCTCGGTGTGGCCACCAGGCCCTCCTGAGCATATGCTGTGAAAGACGCCAACAAGGCGGCCGCGGCCAGAACAGTGCGCTTCATACGATATCTCCGTTGATCAAGCGGCGAGTTAGAGTTCCAGCATCATCCAAGGTTCCGCCCACCGCAAGGACCAGGGGAAGGACGCCGTGTCCATCTCGCAATACGCTACCTGACGAATACCATGGAACAGATTGCTTTCACCATGTCATTGAACCCCGGCCTGGCGTCGGAATACAAGGCCCGCCATGACGCCCTGTGGCCAGAGCTGGAGACGCTACTGCGTGAGGCGGGTATCAGTGACTACTCGATTTTCCTCGACCCTCGAACTCACACCTTGTTTGCCGTGCTGCGTCGTGCGCCGGACCACACCATGGATACTCTTCCGTTACAGCCTGTCATGCAACGTTGGTGGGCCTACATGGCTGATCTGATGGAAACCGGGCCCGACAATGAGCCTGTCACTCACCCGTTGAATCCCGTTTTTCACATGCCGTGACGGAGAACGGGCTCAGCAGCCTGAACTACGCATGCCTGGCACAGGCTTCGCGCCAGACATTTGCAAACGTGCCGAGCAAGCGCCTTGTCTCATCATCAACCTCGACCGTTTGGGTGTCCGTGATGCTCGCTGGTAACGGCGAGTCTGGCTCCAGACAACGGTGCACCAGCAATGCAATACCGACACTCGTACCTGTGCGCGAAGAACCCGTTTGCACCGCCCGCCCCGTTGCAACAGTCAGCATCTGCAAGTAGGCCAGGTTTCTCGCCAGTGGCCCCTCCACAGCGACAACGCCTGATGCGCCCAGCAGCTCGGCGCTCGCAGCCGTCATCATGGCCAGATACAAGGACACCAGGGTGTCGCGCTGATTCGCCGTAAGACTTGCCTCATCGCCGAGCCAAAGGAACGTAGCCTTGGGCCACGGACCGGTACCGGGCACCACCGATGGCATGAGCATGACCTTGCTCGCCACCGCGCCTGAAATATCCGCCTGGTCGAAAACGGGTGGATTCTCACCGAGCAACAACGCTCGCTCTCTCCCACCCATGAACCGCGCACTCGGTACGGGCCGTCCAAAGGCATCCACGTTGACCAGGGTATCGCGCTCCGGATCAATGTCACCAACGGCAACCCCAATCGCCATGAGGATGACCCAGGTCCCGGAAGAGACCACCGTATACGGCGGCTGTCGAGACAACAGATGCGGCACGAGCGAAGCATTCGAGTCATGAATGCCGGCGTGTACTGCAGTGTCTTCTGACAGTCCGGTACGCGCGCACCACTCGGATGAGAGTGTGCCGAGCCACTCACCAGAACGACACAGGGGTGGCAGTAGACGCTCCCATCCACAGGCCGATACGAGGGTGGAGTGGCCCGCGGTCTCCGGACAATGCAGATCGGTATGCGAGCCGATGGAGCTCGGATCGTTACGCAGCACACCACACAGACGAGCGATCCAGAATTGCGGCCAGGTCAGGAATACTGTTGCCCGTGCAAACTCATCGGGGAAGTGGCGCTGCTGCCAGAACAACTGGGCACCCAGGTTCAGCCCACCCGGCGACGCCGGAGAACCCGTCTCCGCAAAAGGTGCTCGCATCCGATCATAGTCTTCACGACAGCTGTCCGGTCCCGCGTACTCGTAATCAAGCACCGGCAATACCGGGTTCACATTTTCATCGACCAGCACCCCACAGGCACCGTGTGCCGACACCGTTATCGCATCGATCGCACCATCACTTGCCAGCGTACGCAGTGCATTTGCCAGAAAATCCTCCAACGCTGAAACGTCGACGTGCGGATACGGCGGTGAGTCTGCATCGTGTGGTGTCACGCAGGTGATCACCTCAAGCTCCTCGGCAATCCGGGTATCGACAAGGGCGAGCTTGGAATTGGTCTTGCCGATATCCAGAACTGCAACGCGCATGCGACTACCTCTTGCGATGAAGACCCGCGAACGAACCGAACACACGCGGCAATGCGATCACGGATATCAACAACAAGCCGATGAAGATTGACATGACGATACCCGGGACGTTCAGTAGCCCGAAGCCGAACGTCACCAGCCCCATGATGATCGCCGCGAGCACCACTCCGGGAATTGTGCCTGAGCCACCGAGAATGTTGATGCCGCCAAGCACCACCATGGTGACGATCTCCAACTCCCAGCCAAAGCCGATGGATGGACGGGTAGACCCAAGGCGGGATGTCAGGCAAATAGCTGCGACCCCAGACATCACTCCCGTCATGAGAAACAGCAGGAACTTTACCCGTGGCACACGAATGCCAGAGAACAAGGCTGCCGTCGGATTGTTCCCGATGCCGTAGACCGCACGCCCGAAGCCCGTTCGGTGGAGCAAGACATAAAACACCACCGCAGTTGCCACGAACAGCACCATTTCGAAGGTGATGACCCACCAGACATACCCCTGACCGAAGTACGCAAACGATGTCGGGTAGCCAGAATAGGCCTGATCGCCCAGAACGATGTAGGCGATACCGCGAAACAGGGAAAGCGTACCGATGGTGACCACAATCGAGGGCAAACCCAGGCGCGCGACCAGCAGCCCGTTGAAGGCACCACATAACAGGCCCGTCCCCAAGCCCACCAGCACCAGCACCGGCGTACCAGCACCGAGCTGCAATGCAAAGCCCATGGCAGTGGATGCAAGCGCAATGATCGATGCGACCGACAGGTCGATCTCACCGGACACGATCAGCAGCGCCATCGCAAACGCGATCATCGCCTTTTCGGTGAAATTGAAGGTGGCGTCAGACAGGTTCCAGGGATCGAGAAAATACGGTGAAGCCTGCGTGTTGATGAAAAAGATCGCTATCGCGATCACGACAAGCAAGGCTTCCCAGCTACCAAAAATACGTCGCAGCCGTCCATTGGCACGATGCGGAATAACACGAGCCTGCGTGTTCATGAGTGGGATACCGGCAATGAAGAATCACTGGATTGCTCCAGAATAAGTCGCCCTGGACGACGTTCGGCGCGCGCGTTCAACACCACTGCAATGATGATGGCCGCACCGGAAATCGCGAGCTGCCAGAACGGAGAGATATCCACCACAGGCAAGGCGTTCTTGATGACACCGAGAAACAAGGCGCCCAACACACAGCCGAGTACCGTCCCCACCCCACCAGCAATCGACACACCGCCGATGACGCAGGCAGCGATGACATCCAGCTCAAAGCCGCCGGCCACATCGACGTAGGCAACCGCATATCGCGACACCCACAAGTAGCCGCACAAGCCGGCGAGCGCACCTGCCACCACGAAGGCGCGCGCACGCGTGCGTCCGGTATCGATGCCTGCGTACACCGCAGCATCAGGGTTGCCGCCCGCGGCGTACATCGCGCGTCCAGCCGGACTACGTGACAAGAAGATCGCCATACCCACGATGATGGCGATCGCCAACCACGACAGCGCTGGCAGCGTCAGCAGTTCGGCCCGGGGAAACGCCTTGTAGCTTGCGCTCATCTCGTGGGCATTGACCCACTGCCCATCGGTCAGCAGGAAGATGATGCCCCGGAAGATGGTGAGGGTACCTAGGGTCACAACGATGGGCGGTATACCCGCCTTCCACACAAGCAGGCCGTTGATCCCGCCGAGCGCAGCGCCAAGCACTATCGCCATCATCACCAGAACCACCACCGGCACCATCGGATACGCCGCGTTGGTCATCGCGGTGATCATGCCGACGAGCGCCAGGTTGGAGGCCATCGAAAGGTCGATGCACCGCGTCAGGATAACGGCCATCTGCCCGAGCGCAAGAATGATCAGGATGGCGCTGTCGTTGAACACGCTGGCGAGCGACTGCGGTGTGGCAAATCCCGGAAAGCGCATGGCCACCAGACCGATCAGCAGCAGCAAGGCGATCGCAAGCAGGATATCGCGCGAGATCTTCATGCTGCCGCCTCTCGTGTCTCGATGCCTGCAGCTGCGCGAACCAGCTGCTCTGGCGTCGCATCGTCTCGGGCAAATTCCGCCACCTTGCGCCCCGCCCGCATCACGTAGATGCGATCGGACATGCCGAGCACTTCAGGGATTTCGGAACTCACCATGATCACGGCGAGCCCCTCTGCCGCCAGTTCCCGCATGAAAGCGTGCACAGCCGCCTTCGAACCGATGTCGATTCCCTTGGTGGGCTCGTCAAGCACGATGATCTTCGGGCGTGTCGCCAGCCACTTGGCAATCACCACCTTCTGCTGATTACCGCCGGACAATGACCCGACAGACTGATCGAGCGATGCCGCCTTGAGCTCCAGACGCGACACGTACTTTTCGGTCAAGGCAAACTCGCGGGCCATGTCGACGAAGCCGGTCATGCTGCCGCCGCGCGATACTTCACCGAGCGATGCCAACGATACGTTCCGGAAGATCGGCAGACCGGTAATGGCACCCTGCCCGCCGCGGTCCTCGGGTACGTAGACGATTCCCGCCGAGATCGCGTCCGCAGGGCTCCTGGGCGACACCGGGGTCCCATCGATACTCATGGTGCCCGCGCTCGGACGCGTGACACCGAACAGTGACTGCATGAGCTCACTACGCCCCGCTCCCACCAAGCCATAGAAACCGAGAATCTCGCCGCGGGACAGGGTGAAGGAAAGATCATCGAACTCCGTGGGATGTGAATAGCCGGATACTTGCAGTATCGGCTCACCGATCTTCGCCGTGCGCGGTGGAAACACGGCATCGACGTCTCGCCCTACCATCAAACGCACGAGGCTCGAAGAATCCGTGTCGCGTATGCGGCCCTGACCGACCAGCTCGCCGTCTCTGAATACGCTATACCTATCCGCGATACGGAATATCTCATCGAACTTGTGGCTGATGAAAAGGATGGCCTTGCCCGCCTGCCTGAGTGTCTCAACGAGAACGTAGAGCTCTTCTATTTCTTGCTGCGATAGCGCAGCGGTAGGTTCGTCCATGATCACCACGCGCGCATCGATGGAAAGCGCGCGCGCAATCGCTACCAGATGCTTGCTCGCAATACCGAGGTCACGCAGTCGCGTCGAAGGGTCCAGCTGCGCGCCAACTCGCTCCAATAGCGCCTGCGCTTCACGATGCATCCGCCGTTTGTCTATTAGCCCCAAGCGACCGCGCGGCGCATGACCCAGAAAGATGTTCTCGGCAACGGACAATTCATCGAAGAGCACGGTTTCCTGATGAATCGCGGTAATTCCTGCCTGCGCCGCATCGTGTGGTGTCGCAAAACTCACCACCTCATCTTCCATCCTGATCTCACCGGCATCCGGGGCATGGATGCCGGTCAGGATCTTTACCAGGGTTGACTTCCCCGCGCCGTTCTCACCAACGAGTGCCGTGACCTCGCCGGCATGCAGCTCAAGACCCACCGAAGACAGCGCGCGCACACCCGGAAACTCCTTGGTGATGTCATGCAGGGTGAGAAGCGCACTGTCCATACGGTTGGCCAATTCCCGGTCGGGTCTAGAAGATATCCTTGAAGTCGTCGATATTGGACGCGTCGTAGATGAAGGGATCCGCCATGGCGCCCTCACTGTTGTCGTCCAGGGTCAGCTCACCCATGCGTCCCATCGACAGCGTGGCTCCAGGACCGGCTTCTGCACCGTCGACCAGATCGTGGGCCAGCATGACTGCAGAATACCCAAGGTCAATCGGGTTCCAGATCGCGAAGGACTTGGACGCACCAGACTCGATGTGTCCGGCCATCTCGGACGGCAGGCCCAGACCCGTGACATTGACTTGACCGACCTTGCCCGCGTCAGTGACTGCTTGCGCGGCGGCCACAATGCCAACCGAGGTCGGTGCAATGATCGCAGCGAGATCAGGATGAGTCGCCATCAGGCCCTCGGCCTCGCGATAGCTCTTGTCGGCCAGATCGTCGCCGTAGACCGTCGAGACGACCTCGATACCCGGGTAGTCACTCATGACCTTGTTCATCTCCTCGATCCAGGTGTTCTGATTGGTCGAGGTAGACGTTGCAGATAGCACGGCCACTTGCCCACCATCGGGCAAGTGATCGGCCGCAAGCTTGATGATCATGTTGCCGATCAAGGGATTGGACGACGGGTTCAAATGCACGGCCCGCCCTTCGGGCGCAACACCGGAGTCCCAGGAAATGACCTTGATGCCTCGCTGCTGCGCTTTTTTGAGCGCCGGCACGAGGGCATCAGGATCGTTGGCGGATATCGCAATGGCATCGACCCGCTGAGCAATCAGCGAGTTGATGACTTCTATCTGACCTTCTGCAGTCGTATCCGTCGGGCCGGTATAGATGAGTTCGACATTCCCCAACTCGGCCGCGGCTTCCTCTGCTCCTTTGGCAGCAGCTTCAAAGAATCCGATACCGAGTGCTTTCACAACCAGTGCGATACGGATGTTGTCCTGAGCCTGGGCCGCGCCGCCCATGGCCAGCCCGCTGGCCACGGCAGTGGCTAGCAGCAGTCTTCTGGTGATCTTCATGCTTCGTTCTCCTCGTGTTGTGATATCTGGCTGTGTATTACACGCACAATGCGCCTACATCGTCGGCAAGGCTCACCCTGTCGAGCGAAGTTCGGTCCCCTTGGTATGTGCAACAATGACACGCACCTCGGCGGCTTCAAGCATCGTGACGGCTTCGTCGCTGATGCCGGAATCGGTCACTAGCACGTCGATGCGCTGCAACGAGCACAGCACCAGCGACGAGCGGCGGGAAAATTTCGAGGAGTCAGCAAGAACGATGAGCTCGTCGGCGCGCTCCATCAAGCGGCGCTCGCTTTGCAGCACCAGAGGATCCGACTCCATCACACCATGCCGACCCACACTGTGTGCCCCCATGAACATGCGGCGTGCACAGAAGTCATCGGTGGCATCACTGCTGCCCATGCTGAGCACGATGTTCTGCTCGCGGTAGATGGCACCTCCGGCGATCGCGACATCGTTTTGCGAGTGCTCGAGCAAGTAGCTGGCAACCGGAAAGGAGTTGGTCAACACCTGCAGGCGTCGCTCCGCGAGCAACGGCACCATACGAAACGTGGTCGTCCCGCCATTGACGATGATGTCATCGTCGTCCTCGCAGAGCGCTGCGGCCTCACGCGCGATGGCCGCCTTCTCGGCAACGTGGAGGGTGTCGTTGACCGCGAAGGGTCTACCGGCGAGTGCGCTGCGCTGCGGCGGATGCAAGGC
Source organism: uncultured Granulosicoccaceae bacterium (assembly GCA_938006335.1). Lineage (GTDB taxonomy): Bacteria > Pseudomonadota > Gammaproteobacteria > Granulosicoccales > Granulosicoccaceae > Granulosicoccus. The sequence continues at coordinate 12,657 of CALLMF010000029.1, forward strand.
TTCGGCCCCGCCACGCACGCGTCTGAGCTTCTTGTCCAGATCGAGCGAGGCAATGTCACGTCGCACCGTCGCCTCGGAAGCCCCGGTCAGCTCCACAAGTTCACCGACGGTCGCCACAGGCTTGCGCTGGACGGCGGAGACGATGATTCGGTGACGCTCTAGCTCGTGCATTATTCCCCCTCAATCACAAGTGATGATACCGAGTGTCGCGAAGCTGTCAATCATTTTCACTCAGTGTCGATCAAATCTCTTCCAATGTGAGCGCTTTTGCCCGAAAACGATTGACTGCAGACCGGATTCGCGCGATTCTCGACCACCGAACGCTCGCATGGAAACAATGTCATGACTGATCGTCACGCACCTGCGCTGATCGAGAATCATTGGGACGACGCTCACGCCGCCACCCTCGACGAGCCAGGCCGGCTGTTGTATCGCTCCAATTTGCTGGGTGCGGACAAGCGAGTGACCAATTATGGCGGAGGCAATACTTCAGCGAAGGTCGAGACCGCTGATCCACTCACCGGCGAGACGGTTGAGGTGCTGTGGGTCAAGGGTTCGGGTGGAGATATCGGCACAATGACACGCGACGGATTTTCCACGCTCTATCAACACAAGCTTGATGCACTTCAAGGCATCTATCGCGGCCTCGAGTTCGAAGACGAGATGGTCGCTTATCTGCCCCACTGTACGTTCAATCTGAACCCTCGCGCAGCTTCCATCGACACCCCCCTGCACGCCTATGTGCCGCACGCACACGTCGACCACGTGCACCCCGACGCGATCATCGCCATTGCCGCCTCGCGCGACGGCGAAGCCCTCACACAGGAAATTTTTGGCGACGATATCGGATGGCTGCCCTGGAAGCGACCCGGCTATGAGCTCGGCTTGTGGCTGGCCAAATTCTGTAGGGACAACCCGAACGCACGCGGAGTCGTGCTAGGCAGTCACGGGCTGTTTACCTGGGCTGAAACCGCACAGGAATGCCATGCGTTGACGCTGGACATCATCAACAAGGCTATTCGATGGCTCGCTGACAAAACAGCAAGCACGGCCCCCTTCGGCGGCCCCCTGGTCGCACCGCTCGACGGTGACAAACGCAAACGTGTGGCGGCGCGATTGATGCCAGTGATCCGTGGGTTGATCGGCCAGCAACGTCGCAAGGTCGGACACTTCGACGATAGCCAGACCGTACTCGACTTCGTCTGTGCGAATGACATGCCGGCCCTTGCAGCCCTCGGCACCAGTTGTCCGGATCATTTTTTACGCACCAAGATTCGCCCCTTGATTGTCGACTTTGATGTCGAACAAGCGCGACACGTTGCAAATCAGGATGACGCCAGCGCCCGCTCCGAGCTGGAGAAGGCCATCGACAGTGCCATCGAAAAGCTCCCGACATTGGTTGCCGATTACCGCGATGCCTACGCTGCGTACTATGAGCGCTGCAAGCATGACAACAGTCCGCCGATGCGCGACCCCAACGCCGTGGTCTGGCTCATCCCGGGTGTCGGCCTGTTGAGCTTTGCCAATGACAAGGCCACCGCCAGAATCTCGTCCGAGTTCTATATCAACGCGATCAACGTGATGCGTGGTTCGTCTGCGGTGTCCACCTATCAGGGACTGGAGGAGCAGGAAGCCTTCGACATCGAATACTGGTTGCTCGAGGAGGCCAAGTTGCAACGCATGCCTGCGCCAAAATCCCTTGCCGGCAGAGTAGCCCTGGTGACCGGCGGCGCGGGTGGCATAGGTTCCGCGACCGCAGCCCGTCTCCTCGACGAAGGTGCTTGCGTGGTGTTGGCAGATATCGACACAGGCATGTTGGACTCGACACGCCAACGCCTCGTTGAACAGTATGGATCGGACGTGGTGCGCAGCATGACAATGGACGTGACGAGTGAGCAAGCGGTCATCGATACGTTTGCGTCTGCGGCCCTGGAGTACGGTGGCATCGACATCCTGGTATCCAACGCCGGTATCGCCTCGTCGGCACCCATCGAGGAGACGACAACCGAATTGTGGGATCTCAACATGGACGTACTTTCCAAGGGTTACTTTCTCGTATCGCGTGAAGCCTTTCGCCAGATGAAGGCGCAGTCAACCGGGGGGGCGATCGTGTTTATCGCATCGAAAAACGCATTGGCAGCCTCACCGGGAGCATCAGCGTATTGCACGGCCAAGGCGAGCGAGGTACACCTCGCGCGGTGCCTGGCTCTGGAAGGCGCCCCAGAGGGCATTCGCGTCAACGTCGTGAACCCGGATGCGGTATTACGCGGCTCCAAGATCTGGAGCGGCGATTGGCTCAAGGAGCGTGCTGACGCCTATGGAAAAGACACCGAAGAACTCGAAGCTCACTACCGCGAGCGTTCGTTGCTGAAACGCTCGGTACTACCGGAAGACATCGCCGAGGCGACCTACTTCCTGCTCTCCGACGCATCGTCCAAGTCCACTGGCAACATCATCAACGTGGATGCTGGCAACGTACAGGCGTTTACCCGATGAGCAACACCATTGACGAAAGCGTTGTTGCCGATCACAACGCAACGATCCTCACACGTCACAATGAGGAGCTTGATGCACTGGCGACGCATCTTGAACGTGACGGCCATGACGTCGAGTCGCTATTGCAAAAAGCCAGTGACTTTGGTGTCGCCATTCCGTCCTGGGGTGTGGGTACCGGCGGCACGCGATTCGCGCGATTTCCAGGACCTGGAGAACCGCGTCATGTGTTCGACAAGCTTGATGATTGCGGCGTCATTCATCAGCTGACGCGCGCAACGCCCACGGTGTCGCTGCACATCCCGTGGGATGACGAGGACCCTGCCGCCTTGCGACAGCAAGCGGAGCAGCTGGGCCTCGGCTTCGATGCGATGAACTCCAACACCTTCCAGGATCAGGCTGGACAGGCTCATTCCTACAAGCACGGCAGCCTGTCGCACACGGCGGCCGCCACACGTGAGCAGGCCATCGAACACAATCTGCATTGCATCGACGTCGGCGAGGCGCTGGGCTCAAAAGCGCTGACGGTGTGGATAGGAGATGGGTCCAATTTTCCTGGGCAAACCGATCTCGGGGCCCAGTTTGATCGCTACCTCGATGCCATGCGTTCAATCTATGCGGCGCTACCCGACGACTGGCAACTGTTTACCGAACACAAGATCTACGAGCCGGCGTTCTACTCCACGGTCGTCCAGGACTGGGGCAGCAACTACCTCATCGCAACCGAACTCGGCCCCAAGGCCAGCTGCCTCGTGGACCTCGGCCACCATGCACCGACGGTGAACATCGAAATGATCGTGTCACGCCTGATCCGCTTCGGGAAGCTCGGGGGCTTTCACTTTAACGACTCGAAGTACGGCGACGATGATCTCGATTCAGGCAGTATCGATCCATATCGACTGTTTCTCGTGTTCAATGAGCTGATCGAAGCTGAACGCGCACGCGACACGTTTTCCCCGGCCTACATGCTCGACCAGTCACACAACGTGACCGATCCCATCGAAAGCCTGATGAACAGTGCCGTGGAAGTGCAACGCGCTTCCCTGCAAGCCCGGCTTGTAGACCGTCAGGCACTGGATGCCTATCGCACTGACAACGATGCACTGATGGCAACGGAATGCCTCAAGAAGGCGTTCCGCACCGACGTTGGACCGCTGCTGGCTGAAGCGCGTCGACGCAACGGTGGCGCGTTGGATCCGGTTGCAGCCTTTCGCGCAGCAGCGTACCGCGACAAGGTCGCAGCAGAGCGCCCTGCCGTCAGCGGCGCAGGCGGTGGTATCGTCTAGCAAGCTGTGGGACGTCGTTACCCGAACGGTTTTGCGCTCAGCAGATCCGTTCGACGCCCCGCCTGCGCTGCTCGCACATCCGCACCACACTCTGTTTCCAGACGCGCGCGCAAGGCGCGCATGGCCTTGGGCTCACCGTGCACCAGGAGCACAGGGGGCCGCTCTTCAAACTCGCTGTACCAATCCACCAGGCCGTCCTGCCCGGCGTGTGCGGACAGGCCACCTATCGTGTGGATGGTCGCTGCAACCCGAATGCGATCGCGATGAATGCGCACCGTCTTCTTGCCTTCAACGAGTTTGCGACCGAGCGTGCCACGCCCCTGGTATCCGGCAATGATCACGTGCGCATCGTGCCGCCACAAGTTGTGCTTGAGGTGATGGAGGATACGTCCGCCCGTGCACATGCCGCTGCCAGCGATGACCACCGCACCATTCGGAATTCGGTTGATTGCCATGGACTCCTGCGGCGACTCGGAGAAGCGCAGATTAGGCAACGCCAGTAGCTGTCCGTTCTCCCGCCAGAATGCTGCAGCTTCATCGTCGTACAAATTCGTGTGCTCGACGTAGGCCTTCGTTGCCTTGATCGCCATCGGGCTGTCGAGAAAGATCTGCCGTTTATCCAGCCGCCAGGCCTTACGGTTCTTCGCGAACGCGTACATGATCATCTGACTGCGGCCCACCGAAAATGCAGGGATCAGTACATTTCCGTTGGTGCTGGCGATCAGTTGCGCGACGTCGCCGACTTCTTCGAGCGTATCTTCCCAGGAGCGGTGCTCTCTGTTGCCATAGGTCGACTCCATCAGCACGAAGTCCGCGCGCTTGAGCCGCGTGAAGTCACGCAGAATCGGCGAACCACGATGGCCGAGATCACCGGAGAACACGAGCGTGCGCGACTCCGTGCCCTCGGTGAGCTGGAGTTCGACGATCGCAGAACCCAATATGTGTCCAGCATCGTGCAAGGTGACCGAGACGCCAAGGCACGGCGTAAAGCTGCTTTGGTATTGCTCGGGTTGTAATTGCTTGAGTGTTTGCGTCACGTCGCCCTGCGCATACAAGGGCTCGAGCGGCTTCTTGCCGCGACGCTCGCGCTGGCGGTTCTTGCGCTCGACATCGCGCGCGTTGAGTGACGCCGAGTCCTTCAGCAGTATCTCGACCAGATCCGCGCTGGCCTGATGGGTGTGAATCCGCCCTCGAAAGCCTTGCTTGACCAGCATCGGCAATCGCCCGGAGTGATCGATGTGGGCGTGGCTCAGCACCACCGCATCAAGCGTTCCTGGATCGAAGGGAAAGGGATCGTGGTTGCGGAGTTCATCCGCACGACGCCCTTGTATCAATCCACAGTCGAGCAGTACACGACGTGTCTTGTTGCCCTCAGCAAGTTCGACCAGGTGGCACGAACCGGTGACTTCGCCTGCGGCGCCATAGCTTGTAAGTTCCATACTGCGCAGCGTGACCCCGCAACCCCGGAATGGCAAGCCTCAAGGCGGCAAAGCGCAGCGCGCTTACGACCGGCGCTGGAACTCCGCATGCAATTCGATGGCAACCTCATCGCCTACAAGATCTGGCCAGGCGGTGATTCCGAATGCACTGCGGCTGATCACGCCCCTAGCCGAAAAACCGAGCGTATAGCGGCCAGTCAGGAGATTATCCGCCCCGCCGCCAAAGCGACCCGACAAGGTCAAGGGGAGAGTCACGCCGCGCAGCGTAAAGTCGCCTTGTACCGTCAGGCCTTGGTCCGCCTCGACAGTAACTACCATCGACACAAAGCGCGCCTGTGGGTAGTTCTCGGCATCAAGCCAACCGCTTCCGGCAATACGCGTGTCGAGATCCTCGTTACCAAAATCGATACTCGAGGTATCCACCACGCCCTCAAGTTTCAGGGCAGCGGGATTCTCGGGATCAAAATCCAGACTCGCATCCAGTTCGTTGAAGCGTCCAACCACCTGGGACAAGCCGAGGTGCTCGATACGGAAGTTCAGGTAGGCGTGCTCCGGATCAAGCGTGTATTGCCCGGAGCGCAGCAACGTCAGATCAACCTCATAGTTCGGTCGAACAACGCTGGCACAGGCGCTGATCGCCAAGCACAAAATGCCTATGACCGGTATACGACAAGCAATCGTGTTCATGGTGAATCACTCGGCTGTAGCTCGCATGACACACGCCGCAATGACGCACGCACTGCGATGTAGATACATACGGCCAGCACCCAGTTGATGATCAGTACCGACCACCAGATACCCGTCAGGTCCATCCCGAACACATCGATGGCGAGCCAGAACAACAGCAACTGCCCGACGACCTGGCGCAGGATATTGAAGTACAGGGCCACCTGCGGACGCTTCAGGCCCTGCAGCATCGCAGCACACAGAAACAGCATGGCATAGGCGGGCAGAACGGCCGCTTCGAAGTAGAGATACGTCACGCCGATGTCGACCACCTCTGGCGAATCGCTGAAGATACTCATCAGCGGTGTGGCAAAGACCACCAGCAACACGGCGCCTACCACCATCAAGCCACAGGAATAACGTGCCCCCGTGAGAAAGGTTTCGCGGATGCGTGCGATGTCGCCTGCACCGTAGTTCACCCCGGTCAGGGAAAGCGCAGCGATGTTGATACCGATGATCAACAGTAGAATCAATTGCTCTATGCGCAGCGCAGCGCCGTAGGCCGCCATGGCGCTCTCACCAAAGCGCGCGACAAAGGCAACGATGATGAGACTGCCAACGGCCACCAGCATCATCGACGCGCTGTTGGGAATACTCTGCCTGGCTATCTCGACAAAGGCAGACCGCCTGGGGGAAAACTCCATCCACTTACCGTCGTGAAGGAAATCCAGATTCTTTACCTTGAAGGCCAACCAGCACACCACCCCGGCCTGCACGCAGATCGTCGCGAGGGCCACACCGGTTACTCCGAGGCCCAACGTAAACATGAAGAACGGATCCAGTCCGAGGTTGGCCACAAAGGCCACAATCTGCGCGTTGCGATAGCTGTAGGTGTCGCCTTGCGTGTTGAGAATGGCATTCAGCACCAGGCTGAGTGCGAAGAACACCGCACCAAGCAGAACGACATTGGTGTACGAGCGCGCTTGTAGCAGGTATTCCCCCTCTCCGCCCATCACCGCAAACAGCCAGGGCGACGCAAGCCACACCAGCAAGGCACCCACCGCGGCCACGATGACACTGAAGCTCATCGCCTGAAAAGCCATGAAACGCGCCGCTGACTCCTCATCAGCACCCAGGCGGTTGCCGACAAGCGCATTGCAAGCCTGGCCAATACCTATCCCGAGGGTCATGACCAGAAAAAACACGGGTCCGCCCAGTGACAACGCGGCAAGCGCAGTCGGCGACAACATTCCGGCGTACCAGGTATCGGTCACGTTCAACAGGGTCGAGAAGACCATGCCAACACTGGCGGGCACGGCGAGCCGCCGAATCAGCGACGGGACGGGGTCATTGCGCAGATCCACCAAACAGCCATACCGGTACGAGGCGATGCAGTCTAGCGCGAGCTCGAAGATCGTGGCGCGAAAGACCTGGTGGTGCTGGCGTCGACAGATGAACGGTACAATGAGGCATGAACTTTCAGATCCTGCTACGGCCCGGGTATCTCTGGACACGAGTGTGCGGTGCCGACACTCGTCCGGCGCGGCTGCGGCGGTCCTTGGCAGGTCTTGCTGCGCTGACGGCGCTGGCGGGCGCACCTGCTGGTGTCCATGCGACTCCTTTCGATGAGCTCAGCCCGACCGTTCAGGCCGGCATCATTCAGCGCTGCCTACCCGTTCGGTATGACGCAGGCGTAAACGCTTGGCGCAGCTGTATCGACAACGAATCGGCAGCCGCAGGCGAGTCCGGCGCGTCGTCCAGCACGTCCGTGTCTGCACTGGATCTGGACGAACGTTTTGCACTGCGCAAATTATGCGAAGCCAGCACCGACCCGGATTGCACCGCTCGTGAACTGATACAGCTATCACGAACTCCCGCACCGCAGCTGGGTGATCTCAGGGACGATGAGCGCCATGCGCTCGCAAGAGCCTGCTTCGTCACCCAGAGTACAGGGGGTCCTGCGGCCTGGCGTCAGTGCATGACCAACGAGGCAGAGCGTCTGCGCACCGCACCCCCCGTTGATCTGGAAGCGCTGGGTCTTGCGCAACGCAATGAAGCACTCAATGCGTGCAGCGGCGATACCAGCGTGATCGGATACAGGGAATGTCTGGCGCAGACCGGCGCACCGCTCGCCGGCACGGGCTCGGCAGTCGCCGTGCTTCCGACCCCACAAGGATCGACAACCGAGCCAGTCGCTCCCGACACATCTCTGCAAACCATCGCAGCCGCAGAGCCGACCGCAACAACAGACTCGATCAAACAGGCTGCAATCGATGCTGAATTGCCGCAACTGGCCGCAGCACAGGCGAAATCCTTGCGTGACCTCGAACCCGTCGTGCCTGTCGACAGCACGACTGACAACACGGCTGATCAACAAACCGCCGTTGAAGTGCCGGCCTCCACTCCCGCCACCGATACCTCGTCAGAGCAATCGGAGTCAGCGGGAGTCGTGAGCACGGATGCGACGGTTTCCGACACCGGCTCACCCCCAGCGGATCCCGCACCAGGTCTTGTTGATCGCATGTCCGCTGCGGTAGCCGACCTCGATCCGATCGGTCGGGCAACCTTGCTCGCGGCGGCCGCACTGCCTTTGCTCGCGCTTCTGGGTATCGTGGTGACGCGTCGCCGATCCGGAGAGCGGGCAGCGGCCGGCAGTGAGAGGCTGATCGACCGGGTACACACAACCCCAGACCGGTCTCACTTTGATACACAACGTGATGCACAAGCGCTCAATCGATTCAGGGAAGACACCAATACCGACAATCAGGCGATACGTGAGCGCTTTGAGGATGAAGCCGACGACCTTTTCAATGCGCTTGAGTCGACCATAGCGTCGACACCGCTGGAATCAGCACCCGCAGACGCCATGGCCAGCGCTATGCACAAGCACTCCGAAATTCCGGGTGCGGACGATACCTTCGCTGATGACATGGGGGGGGCTCATGATCTGAGCTGGGAAGAACCGGACCGGCTCGATCTGCAGGAAGCCTACGAGCCGTCGCCCGCCGAAAACGCACGTCCCGCCACCGAAGCTCCGACGCGCCTGGTGACCGCGCCTGAATTTGTGTCAGATACCCACGCTCATGCGGCGACACCGCCCGCGCGCGCGACGCCCTTCATCGACTGGTTGATGTCGGAGCCCGAATCACTCCGCTTTCAGCACACGGTCGAGCTATTGGTGTACTGGACGGCCTATGCCGATGATCGTTACGACCCGGAGGTCCGGCAGACTGTGCTCTCCAGCACCGACCCTAGTGCCCATGACCGCATCAAGACCTGGGCATTACTCAAGGACGCACATGCCTTGTCTGGCGGCCTTCGTTGGCTCTTGCACAACAGTTCTCGCGAACAACGCGTACAGGTGCTCGAATTGATCGTTGCCTTGCTGGTCACCGATCCTGACCCCACACCGGCTCAGAACACGCTGATACGTTTTCTCTCTGATGTGTTCGGACTTGGAGAGGATCGCCTGAATCAGCTATGGAACGAGTCCTTCGGCTGCAAGCTTGCACCCCTGCCTCGCGTTGATCGTCGTGACTGGTGGGATCGGCAAGACACCAACAGCATGCAGGAGCGCGAACCGCGCGGACTCGGTCAGCTCCCCGATCAACAGCAGTATCGCTTGCAACTGGGCCTGCCCCTGCATGGAGCTGTATCTGCCGGTGACGTCAATACCGCTTGGTCACGAGCGTCGGCGCGCTGCCTGCCAGCACGTTTTGACGCCCTGGGTGAGCGCGAAAGAAAACTCGCCGAGCGTCAGCTACAACGGTTCAACGACGCTCGCGTTGGACTGCTCGAGCAGATCCCCGACGCAGCAGACCAGGTTGAGAGGAACGCCACATGAACAACCTGTTCGAGGTTCTCGAGCTCGAAAACGGGACATCGCCTGATGCGGTGGCGGAGGCACTTCGGTCAGCCCGTCAAGACGCTGACGAACACGCCGAACTCGATGGTATTTCGGTCGCACGTATCGAAGCCGTGCTTGGCGACGAAACCCGCCTGACTCATTACCGTCGAGTGCACGACCAGTATGTTGCGATCAGCGCTGCCATGGGATTGCTGGACTTGCCCGGCACGCTGGATTCGCATCGTTGGCGGCACCGTACCGTCGAATTTTCAGCAGATTGATAAAGCCGTTGGGGCGAATGAACCGACAGCCCGACTGCCGGGGCCGGGCTAACGCTCCCAGTCGTCCTGATCTGCGCTGACCTGGTTGATGACGGGCGTCCACTCCTGCGGCTGATGCGTCATGCAACGCTCATGCGCATCAGCTATCGACGCTCGAGAGCCCAGCAGTGAGAACTGCAGTTTGACCTCCACATCAAGCAGCACACTAGCCCGTGAGCTCTCATCGAGGAGTTCCCAAAGCGCCTGCTGGTTGGCAGAGTCGGAGGCATTGGACAACATCACGACACCGTCGATGGAGTCCATCGTGACAGGCCACACCACATGCTCTGACCCGACCACGACATTCAACAAGGAATCGTCAGCGGGGATGTTGTCAACGACCCCGTCAGGAAACTGGAGAGTGGCGTTGGGCGCGCAGTTGAACCGCGGGTAGAACGCAACGACCAGCTGGGCGTTGCCGCTGAAGGTGTCGTTGGCGAGTGCCCGATATTCGTTGAGGTGCGAACCATCGCCGAGCACCACACTCGAGTACTCCACACGCCACCCGATGTCGGACGCGTTTGGCATCGGTAAGCCTGCGCCTAACCGTTCCTGGGCAATTACCATAGAAGGTAACGACAGGATTGCTATCGACGCCCACTGTCTCAGGGTTGTAATTTCGTAGTGCCGGTACATCATCGTCATACAATCCACGTCCGGTCTCTTCGAGTCTAATCAAGAGACAACAGAAACACGAGTTCTTTCGCAGGTTTTCGCGAGCTTTGAATATGTGATGCAGCAATCGGTCCACATACGAAGCCTGTGAGCCACACCCGGCTTCGACGCCCTTGAGGCACCAATGTTGCAGGCTGATTCACGTTTTTTGTGTATCTGACGTCGAATATCATGATCAACGGATCCGCATTCTTCGCCTCCGCACTGCTCGCCTACGCCACCTACATCGGTGTTTCCGGGCGCTGGACGCCGATCCGACCGGCACAACTCGACGAGCGACCCCGGTGGCTCTTTGCGCTGTGGGCAAGTCTGTCGATCTGCATTGTCGCCCTGATCGTGCTGCGATCGACTGTGGTGATGACACTGCCACTTCCGGAGTTCGCGCTGCCGATTGCGGGCTTGTCGCTGACTACGTCCTTGTGCCTTGCAGCGGCCACATCGCTGATTTACCGCGCGAGAATCAGGGCGACGCACCCCTCGCCCCAGACATGCTCGATCCAGCTGGCAGCTGAAGAGCGAACGCGCCGTCAGAAAGCCGAGCGGCATCTGCTCCAGACCTACGAAAACCTCAAGCAGTCAGAGCGTCGGGTCAAGCACCTTGAGCGCGATCTCGCAGCGCGTCAGCGAATGCTCATGAGCTTTGTCCGATCCATCGAGGCGGACAAGCGCCGGAACCGAGCGCTCGCGTCGCGAGATGCCAGGGAGCTGGCGATACTCACTGGCCGAGCCCGGCTCAAGGCCGAGGCGACACGCACGTCGCGGGAGCTCGCTCGGGCTTCTGTCCCGCATTCAGCCAAACCGTCAGCACGAACTCCAGCGGAGTCCTCAGAATCGGTGAATCAATTTGCCCGGTCTGACCGTTGATGTGGCCGAGTTTGCGTGCCACACCGCCGGCAAAGGGTCCGCTGAAGGATCTCGATAGCGCCGCCCGCCCTGCTCGCGGGCCAACAGACCATCGGTACTTTGCCGCGCCCGTTGCTGCATGAGCAGCATCGACACTATCGCAACAATATAGACAGCTACCAGCGCCAACAACACCGGCAACCCCAGCAGCGCAAGCCCGTACACAAAGGCGGCGCAGGAGGCTGCACAGACAGCGATGGTGCACATGACAAGACGTGGGCTCATGGCAATCGCACTAACCTGACCAGATTGATAACTACCGTAACAACAGCTGGTCCATTCTTGCAAGACCTCACTGCATCTATTAAGGAGCCAGAAATCCAGCATTTCCGCGATTATTTCTGTATCGCAATGCTTGTGTGAAGCGATGGAGATGCCAACAGCCTCAGTACACGAGGGTGAGAGAAGCGCTTGGTCTTCCCGTGGTCGCTGATAGTGAAGGCCCCCGTCTCCAGCTGTGCGTCAATATATTGTTGCGCGCGTGCACGTGATACACCCGGAAGCTCGATCAGCTCAGCCAGGGAAAAGCCAGGCCGACACATCACCCGCGCAGCCTGCGCCGATGCGCCGGTTCCGGCCCGGGTCTGGCACTCGACGACCGAATCGAGCTCACCCTCCCAGGCCTCGAGAGTAGTCAGCCAGTGCTCCGCCATGGAGCGCACCGCACCCAGCCACCAGATCAGCCAGGCAGACTCTTCCTTGACCAGCGCCTGGCGATAGTCCGCCTCCAAACGTGCAAACCGCCACGCCAGGGGCGGTACGCAAGCATCAGGGGCACACTCGGCACGCAGCAATGCATCGGTCATCGCCAACCCGATCGAGACATTGTTTCGGCTGTAGGGACGCAAGCTCATCCAGCACCGGTGAGCCTGACCGACGAGCAACAGATGATGCGCATCCCCTCCGGTCTCCACGAAACGCGACCAGTACTCCAGCCCTTGCCCCAGGGCCTCGGTACTGTTCACAAAACGTTGGCCGTCCGCGAGACCACGGCGCTCTCGATCGCCAAGCTGTCGCGACCGCACCGGGTTGTCGCGCCCAGTGATGCGATCAGCAAGCGTCTGCAACACAGTGGGCTCAACGCGGTGTTGCGCGACGGCTTGCACCGCGAACTCTCTGGCGCCCAGCCCTCTGCTCAGGGCCTTGTTTGATTGCCCCGCATCCTCCGACAAGGCACGCTCGATATCGACCGTGTCCCCGTCGAGCAGCAAGGACGCCGCTACGTCGAGCCGCTGACCGGCTTGCATCAACTCGACTTGCAATGGAGAACGATGCACAGCAGCGCCAAGCCGCGCCATGGCCTCTGCAGCCGACACACAGGGCTTGAGCACGGCTACGGTTTCCGTGACCGGTGAAGACAGCGCATCCAGCAGGCGCTGGTGCGCCACGGGCCGTTCGACCGCCGGCGCGGATCCGCCATTGACAGACGTGTCATGTTGACGACGCATTCCCGCGACAGGCATCGGGGAGCCGGTCGTTGACATCAGCTCACCCCCTCACCGGCACCACTGACATGGCGGTACCAACTGGCCTGATCGATATTGCTACCGCAGGCCAGCACGCACACTCGCTGCTCCTGCAGATCGCTGGCATCCATGCTGAGCGCAGCGATCGATGCTACACACGCAGGTTCGACTGCAAGCTTCATGTCATTGAACACGCGACGCATGGCCTCGCGCATCTGGTCATCGCTGACCGTCACGATGTCGTCCACGTACTGGTTGATCAAGGAGAAACTGTAAGGCCGATGCATGGGGGCCCCCAGACTGTCAGCGATGGTATCGACGACCACGCTATCCAGGGGCGCACCCGCCTTCAGACTTTGCCGCATGCCATCCGCACCTGCTGGCTCGACACCCACAATGCGGCATGTCGGTAACACCTGCTTTATGAATGACGCAACGCCTGCAATCAGACCACCACCACCGATGGGCACATAGACAACATCAAACGGGCCTCCATCCTGAATCAGCTCGAGGCCCGCTGTCGCCGTGCCTTCGATGATCGCCTCGCCTTCGAAGGGATGAATGAGTGCAAGCCCTTCTTCCTGTTGCAGACCTTCGACAATGGCGACGAGGTCGGCAATGGTGTCGCCAAGGACCAGGCGCGCCCCGAGACGTTCAACGCGAGCCACCCGTGCCGCGTTGGCGCTGCGCGGCATCACGACCGTGGCCTCGACGCCACATTCTCTTGCCGCCCAGGCCGTTGCGATGGCGTGGTTGCCTGCCGAGAAAGCCACCACTCCCGACGTCGGGTCGGCAAGCTGCCGAAGGCTATTCAGCGCACCCCGCGCCTTGAAACTGCCGGTGCGCTGAAAAACCTCCATTTTCAGCCAGAGCTCTCCATCAATCGGGCTCTCCAGACCCGACCATGGCACACAGGGTGTGCGCACGATGCGTGATGCCAGATCGTCACGCACATCCTGGACGCGGGCGGGCGTCGGTGCCACCGCTACGGAAGTCGAGCTGCTTGCACGATCTGTCATGTTCAAACTGAGTGCCACGTCTTGCCTCAATGATACTGATCGGAACGACTCACCGTATGCTTGTGCGTGGTACTGCACACGGTACTGGAACCACTCCGAATCCTTCATTCGGCTGCCGACAGGCCCATACGGGGGTTTGCACCGTACTTCTCACATATGAAAACGCGTATCGCACTGGCATTGCTTGGCTTGTTGCTCGTCATCGGCATTCTTGGCGGTCTCAAATTCCTGCAGATTTCGGATCTGATTGCAGCAGGCAAGGAACAACAGTTTCCGCCCATCGTCGTCACCGCGACCGAAGTGCAAAGCAGCGAGTGGGAAACCACGCTCTCGGCCATCGGTACCCTGGAAGCGGCAAAAGGCGTGGTCATCACAGCCGACGTATCCGGGCAGGTAACGCGCTTGAACTTCGAAGGCGGCGAGACAGTGCAGGAAGGCGATCTGCTGCTGGAACAGGACTTCGCCTACGAAACCGCGGAGCTCAGCGCCGCCGAGTCTGAGCTGGAACTCGCCGAAAGCAATCTGAGCCGGGTCTCTCGCTTGCACCGAGACCGCGTGACGACACGAGCAGAATTCGACGCCGCTCAGTCCGCGGCCCTGGCAGCTCGCGCCAGAACCGATGTGATCAGCGCCACCATCGACAAGAAGCAGATCGTTGCACCCTTCTCCGGGCGGCTCGGCCTAAAGCTCGTCGACATCGGCCAGGAACTTGGACAGGGTGTATCCATCGTGTCGCTGCAGCGCGCGGATCCGATGCTCGTCAACTTCTCGCTGCCGCAGCAATCCTTGAGCGTTCTTGAAACAGGCATGACCGTACGCGTCACGACCGACGCCGTGCCGGATCGGCAATTCCCGGGCTCGGTCACCGCCATCGACACGCAAGTCAACGAGACGACAAGAACCCTGCGCGTACAGGCAACACTGGACTCACCCGCCGAAGGCGACGACTACCGGCTCCTGCCCGGCATGTTCGCAAGCGTGGAGGTCGTCCTACCGGATACGCGTCCGGTCACGATCGTGCCGCTATCGGCGATCAGCTTTGCCACCTTCGGCGACTCTGTCTTCGTCCTGGCGGAACCGCCCGAACCCAACGGAGAACCGCAGCGAGGCCCACCCCCGCAAGCCGGGCCCGACGGACTGTCCGCGCTGCAGCAGTTCGTACAGCTCGGCGAGCGACGCGGCGACTTTGTCGAAGTGACCCGCGGCCTCGAAGTGGGTCAACAGATTGCCAAGGATGGGGTCTTCAAACTGCGCAATGGCGCCGCCATCGACATCACCGAAGAAGGTGCGACTTCACCCTCGTTGACGCCGCGACCGGACGATGCATGATGCGCCCGCGGAATCTGGAATTGCACGGATGAGCTTCACTGACATCTTCGTCAAGCGGCCGGTCCTGGCGGTGGTCATCAGCCTGCTGATTCTGCTCGCCGGTATCCAGGCGGTGTCGCAACTGTCGGTGCGCCAGTACCCACGCAACGACAACGCCACGGTCACCATCAACACTGCCTACATCGGGGCCAGCGCAGAGCTTGTGCGCGGTTTCATCTCCACACCGATCGAGCGTGCAGTTGCCGGCGCCGAAGGTGTGGATTACGTGAGCTCGGAAAGCGCGCAGGGTCTGTCGACCGTGAGTGTTCGCCTGGAGCTCAACTACGATCCGATACGGGCTCTCTCGGAGATCACCGCCAAGATCAATCAGGTGCGAGGCGACCTCCCGACAGAAGCGGAGGTGCCGACCATCACCGTCGAGTCAGCCGATAGCGCGTTCGCTGCTGCCTACCTGTCGTTTACATCCGACATTCTCGAACCCAACCAGGTCACCGACTTCCTCGATCGGATCGTGCAACCGCGGCTCGCCGGCCAACCCGGTGTGCAACGAGCCGAGATACTCGGCGGTCGCACCTTCGCGATGCGCGTCTGGCTGGACCCGGAACTGCTCGGCGCCTACGGGATCACGCCACTTGAAGTGCGTACGGCCCTCGGTGCCAACAACTATCTGGCTGCACTCGGGCGGACCAAGGGGCAGCTGGTTGAAGTCAATCTCTCAGCCAACACCAACCTCACCACCGTCGAGGACTTCCAGAATCTGGTGATTCGTTCGGAGAACGACGCCATCATCCGGATCCGGGATGTCGGCTATGTCGAACTCGGTGCGGCCAATACGGATGTGCAAGTCCGGTACTCCGGTCAGAACGCGATCTTCATGGGCATCTTTCCACTGCCCAATGCCAACGTACTGGACGTGCTGGCTGCGGTGCGTGAAGAACTCGATGACATCCGGGCAGAACTGCCCTCGGGTCTCGATGCCAACATCGCCTACGACTCGACCGAATACATCCAGAGTTCCATCAGGGAAGTCGCCATAACGCTGGCGGAGACCCTCGTGATCGTGATGCTGGTGATCTTCCTGTTTCTCGGATCCCTGCGGTCGGTGATCGTACCGATTGTCGCCATACCGATCTCATTGATTGGCGCGGTGTTTCTGATGCAGATGTTCGGCTTCAGCATCAACCTGTTGACCTTGCTCGCGATCGTGCTATCGGTCGGCCTGGTGGTGGACGACGCCATCGTGGTCGTCGAGAACGTGGAGCGCCACATCGACAACGGCATGAAACGCACCGAGGCAGCCATACGAGGTGCGCGCGAGCTTCTCGGGCCGGTGATCGCGATGACGGCAACGCTGGTAGCGGTCTACCTGCCGATCGGTCTGCAAGGCGGTTTGACCGGCTCGCTGTTTCGCGAGTTTGCCTTCACGCTGGCAGGCGCCGTCACCATATCCGGCATCGTTGCGGTGACCTTGTCACCGATGATGTCCGCCGCCTTGCTGCGCGAAGGTGAAAGCAAACGCGGCTTTGCCGGTCGCGTCAACCGCGTGTTTTCGCGCGTACGCGACAGTTACGACAGGCTACTGGCCGGCACGCTCAAGTTCCGCCCGGCGGTCTACATCGTGTGGATTGTCATTACCCTGTTGTGCGTACCGATGTTTATCCTCTCGGCCAAGGAGCTGGCCCCAACGGAAGATCAGGGCGTGATCTTCGGCATTGTCGATGGGTCTGGCAACGCCACTATCGATGCCGCAAGTCTGTATGCCAGCGAAGCGGACAAGGCGTTCCAGAGTGTTGACGAAACCGCCTTCACCTTCCAGATCACCTTCCCCAATGGTGGCTTTGGCGGCATGGTGCTGGACGAGTGGGACGATCGCGATCGCAGCGTCTTCGAGATCAAGCCCGAGATTGCCGAAAAGCTCAACAACATAGCCGGGCTCAGCATGTTTCCGGTGACGCCCGCCGCGCTGCCTGGCGGCGGCGATTTTCCGGTGGAGTTCGTCATCGCCTCGAATGCACCGGTGGAAGAAATCCTTGGCTACGCCCAACAGATACAACTCAAGGCCATTCAATCTGAGCTGTTTGCCTTCCCGCCGATCATCGATACAAAGCTCGATCGTGCCGAATCCCGACTGGTGCTTGACCGCGAGCGAGTGGCGGACCTCGGACTCACCATGCAACAGGTAGGCACCGATGTCGGCACCCTGCTTGGAGGCGGTTACGTCAACCGCTTTGAAATCGACGGACGAAGCTACCAGGTCATCCCGCAGGCCTTGCGTGCCGAGCGGCTGAATCCAGAGCAGCTCAAGGAAATTTACGTCACCGGCCCAAACAATACACCCATACAACTCGGCGCTCTGGCGTCAATCGAGAACTCCACGGTGCCGCGTTCACTCAAACGCTTTCAGCAACTGAATGCAGTGAAACTGTCCGGTGTCACGATCACCACCCTGGACAAAGCTCTGGCGTTCCTCGAGGATGCTGCAGCTGAAGTACTGCCAGGTGGGTATTCCCTTGATTACACCGGAGAGTCCCGACAGCTTCGACTCGAGGGCAACAAGTTCCTGCCTGCCTTCGCCCTTGCCGTCGTGTTGATCTACCTCACGCTGGCAGCGCAGTTCAACAGCTTTCGCGATCCCTTCGTGATACTGGCAGGCTCGGTGCCACTTGCGATGTTCGGCGCGCTTGTCTTCACGTTCCTCAAGATGCCGAATCCGGAGATGCCCTACTGGACCAACAGCTTTACCACCACGCTCAACATCTACTCGCAGGTGGGTCTGGTCACCTTGATCGGCCTGGTGGCCAAGAACGGTATCCTGGTGGTGGAATTCGCCAAGCAGATGCAGCAACTGGGCTTGAGTAAACTCGCCGCGATAAAAGCCGCGGGCAGCACACGCTTTCGCCCCATCCTGATGACCACCTTCGCAACGGTTGCAGGCCACTTTCCACTGGTACTGGTCAGCGGTGCGGGAGCGGAGGCCCGCAACTCGATTGGCCTGGTACTGGTCGGCGGCATGGCCATCGGCACGATGTTCACGCTGTTCGTGATTCCGTCAATCTACATGCTCATCGCGCGCGATCTTGGGGGCACACTGACTGAACTCCCTGAAGAGGCCAGGTAGCGAGCACGACTGATCGTTGCTCGCTCAGCGCTTTGCCGCCAAGGTTCGGTAACCGGATAGCACACGGTTGATCGTGGTGACCACACACACCGCAGCGAACACCCACGCAATCACCGCGAAGCTAGCGGGCAGCAAGCACATCAACGCGAAGGCAACGATCGTCTCGGTGCCCTCGGCGAGTCCATCGATGTACGAGAGTCCCTTGTACTCGAATTGCATCGGCGTGCCACCGTGCTTGTCGGCCTGGCCAGCAAACGCGAGAAAACTTGCACCGGTGCCCACAAAGGAGGCAACAAGAACGGCTGCAGGCAGGGCATTGCTTGCAGGATCGTGAAGCGCAAAGCCCACGGGAAACAGCGCATAGAAAATGAAATCCAGCACGATGTCGAGGAATGCGCCTGCATCCGTTGGACCGTTGATACGGGCAAGTTCTCCATCCAGACCGTCGGCAAGACGTCCGAGCAACAACATCACCAAAGCCAGCCACATCATCCCTGAGGCCACTGCCAGTACGGCACACAGTCCTACTGCAAACCCGGCGACTGTCATCACGTCGGCAGTGATACCGCGCTTGTGCAAACGTATCGCAGCATGCGCCAGCACGGGCCTCAATCGAGGCACCACATGCTTGTCAAGCATCACCAGCCCCTTGCGCGGAATACACACCCGACTGCGCGATCTGCCCGCGCGCCTGAATCTCGAGCACCCTGGCACCATCAGGAACATCAGCCAGGTCATGCGTTACCAGCAACACGGGCAACGCCGCTGACTGCGCCCAGGTAAATTGACGAATCTGTTCGCGACGCGCGGCATCGAGGCGCGAGAAGGGCTCATCCAGCAGCAGCACGGCAGGTTCGGACATCAACGTGCGTAGCAAACTGACTCGAGCGCGCTGACCTCCCGACAGCGTCGCCGGATCACGATCGGCGAAACCGCCCAGCCCCGCGTGCTCGAGACTCTCTTCTATCCGGTGTCGCCTATCGTGGCGGCCGCCGGCTCGCAAACCAAACAACAGGTTGTCTGCAACACTCATGTGCGGGAACAGATAGTCGGACTGCAATACCAGACCGATGCGACGTCGCTCGGTTGCCAGATTATCGACACGATTGCCGTCGATGGTTGCGGTACCTCTGCTGGAAAATCCTGGCGGTAGCGTTCCGGTCAACCAGCTCAGCAAGGTGGATTTCCCGCAGCCGCTGGGCCCCATGACTACCAGTACCTCGCCTGCGGCAATCGAAAAACTCATGTGTTCGATCAGTGGCGCGCCATCCGGTGGAGCGACGCACACATCATTGACCTCGAGCACCGTCATGCTCGATTCACCGAGGCTGCCATGCGGCGTTTGCCCTGCCAGGCCACAGCCGCCGCAAAGGCCAACAGCGGCAGCAAGGACTGCAACACCGCCAGCGTCGACATGCTCCGCCTGTCCATTCCACCTTGTCCTGCAACGAGTTCAGTAGCAAGCGTAGCTTGTCGACCCGCTCCGAGAAGCAGAGTGGGCAGATACTGCGCCACACTGACCGAGGCCGCGACCGCTGCGGCTTGCGCGACCGGCCCTGCCAGCAAGGGTAGACGTATTCTCCAGAGGGTCTTCCAGTATCCCGCCCCGAGGGTGGCTGCGGCATGTGCCCAACGCGGGTCCAGCTCACGCCACGACGAGGCAAGAATCAGCACCACATACGGTAGCGCGTAGAACCAGTGCGCGTGCAACACAAGCCACCAGCTTCCCTCCACCCCGGACCAGATGGCCGCTACCTGCCAACCGAACAACAGCGCCGTCTGGGGAATCAGCAGCGGCAGGTACCACAGCGTATCGATACGCGGCATCCGGCCGCGTCGCTCGGCCTCGAGCCAGATGATACCGGCGACCACCGCAAGCACGGCGGTCAGCACGGCAAAGCCGATCGTCGACAAGGACGGATCCAGAATGCTGCCAGCGCGTCGGACCCAGTGGTCGAGTGTCCACTGCGACGGCCAGGCGTCCGGGAAACGCCAGCGTCGGGCAAGGCTCCACAGGGGTAGTACCACCAGCGACAGCATCCCCATGACCATCACGATCAAGGCCACACCCTGCCCAAGCACGCGCGCAGATGCAAAGCCATGCCCGCGCTGCCCATTGCGTCGACGTGCGGCAGCCACATGGCCCAACAGCGCCTCGATCATCAACACGCTGATCGCCACAAGCGCAACCAGTATCGCGAGCAGCAACGCACCGGTGGATGCCAGCGTTCGGGTTGCAGGATCACTGACCAGCTGCACCAACCACACCGCAAGCGTGGGCGGATGCCCGGGCCCAAGCAGAATCGCCATGTCGACGACCGCCAGATTGAAGGCAAGGATCACCAGGAAGGTCAGTCGCACCCGCGGCCACAAGCGTGGCAGTATCAACCGACTCCAGCTACGTGCTGGCGAGTAGCCGAGAGTCCGACCGATACGCAAGGCAGCGTCCACATCGAGGCTGCGAAGCTGCGCTGCGCAGGCCAGCACCAGGAACGGCGTCTCCTTGATGACGAGACCGATCACCAGGCTCCAGCCCGAGGCGTCCGGTACCGTCCAGGCCACTGGCGGTCGGTCAAAGCCGGTCAACCACGGTGAAAACCACCGCAGGATCCATCCACTGGGTGCCAGCAGGAAGGCAATGCCAACGGCAATTGCAGCATGCGGCACGGCAAGCAGCGGAGGCAACGCCGCCATCAAGGCACGCCACACGCGCGTACCATGTGCCGAGACCAGAATCACGACCGTGAGTGCGACGACGAGCGTTGACGACACGACGCCGGTGAACAGCGTCAAGTTCAACGCAGGCCCGAGGCGCGGGTCGGAGAACAGCCGCGTGATTGCCGCACGTAGGCCATCACCGGACCCGGCCTGCCAGATCGTGCCGAAGACCCCCAGCATCAACGGCGCGAGAAAACACGACGCGACCAGCAGCGCAACACCGGGCAAGCCGTTGTGCGCTCGAGACATCATCACGCCAACGACATGGTCTGCAACACGCTGGTGCGGCCTGTCACCGACCTTCGGTACGCAGCGTCAGGGAGCGTAACGCGTGAGCCACTCGCTCTCGAGTGCGCCGGCCCACGACGCATGCGGTTCTGGCAGGACGCTCCCGGAACCGATGGGCAGAGCCCAGGGTCCAAGATCGATGGACTCGAAGGCATCACGTGCACTGGCATCCAGCTGCGACATGTCGAGCACCGTCGGATCGCCCCAGTATTCTGGGTCAGCCTTGCGAGACTGTGCTTCAGGCGACAACAGGAAGTTAGCCACCACCATCGCGCCGGCATCAGCGCTGGCATTCCAGGGAATGGCCACGAAATGCGTATTGCCTATGGTGCCTTGATCGAACACATAGGTTCTAACCGATTCCGGCAGTTGCCCGCTTCGAACTGCAGCACTGGCCTCGTTGGGATTGAACGACAAGGCGATGTCCACCTCGCCATCGTCGAGCATCTGCCGGGTGGCCTCGCCATTGACAGGCCAGGTACGCCCTTCACCTCGAAGCTGCGGGTGCAAGCGGTCGAGGTACTCCCAGAGCGGCGCGGTAACGTCGTCGAAGTCCGCTGCATCCGCAGGCTTGGCCAGCGCATCACGATCGCCAGTGAGTTCGTACAGCACCTGCTTCAGAAACGTGGTGCCGTGAAAGGCGGGAGGTGCCGGATAGACAAAGCGCCCACCCTCCTCGACAAATGCGAGCAACTCAGACGCCGAGCGCGGCGGCTCCGGCACTGTGGCCATGTCATTGATGAGCACCAGCTGCGCGCCACCCCAAGGCGACTCCAACCCGTCGACCGGGACGGAGAAGTCGTACAGGACCGAGGGCGAGTCCTTGACCAAGGACGCATTGGGCAGCATGTCAGCGAAGGCGCCCCACAGCATGTCGCCACGCTTCAATGCCGCAAAGTTTTCTCCGTTCACCCACATCAGATCGACCTTGCCGTCACTGTCGCGACCCGCTGCCTTGGCGGCATCCAGCTGAGCGACGATCTCGGCGATGTCGCCGATCTTGACGTGCTTCAGGGTAACGCCATGCTCGCGCTCGATCTCCGTAGCTGCCCAGTCGAGATAGGCATTGATGCGATCACTACCGCCCCATGCGTTGAACCAAACGGTCTGCCCACGAGCCTCCTCGAGCACTTCCTCCCAGGAGCTGTCCGGTTCCACGGCGAGGGCCACAAGGGGGACGGCGGTCAGGCAGGCGAAAACGAGGACGCGGAGGGGCCGGAGGACATTCATTGCTTGGGGGTTCAGTCGGGATGGGGACGGTGGCACAGGCTGCTGGTGCAGGCAGACACTAGTGGTCTGTCCCGTAGGGACAACACCGACCCTGTTTCAGTTCCCCTGCGTCAGTACCCATAGTGAGCCCCGACCAGAACATGAGCCCTGGCGAGTCACACCCGAACGATCGGGCCCGACACCGCAGCGCTGCGACCTAGGGCTGTATGGCAACCAATGCGTTGTAATAGCGTACACCAAGCTCACGGTACGCCGCCGACCCAAAATGAACACAGGAGCCCTGCCCGCAGGACCATGCCGGGGGCACCAGATCATCGGCGATGACCGTAGCTGACCAGGCCAGATTGTCGGCAATGTTGCGGTGCACGCTGTCCACGATCATCTTGGTGTCGCTGACAAACGAGAATTCGCCGCGCTCGTCATCGCCGAAGGACATGGTTCCGAGCACAAACGGGATGTCGGCGTCATCACCACGCGCCGCCGCACCGCGTCCATCAACGCGCGCCTCGGTACGCAAGCGGTCAACGAGGGAAATGAGGTTGTTCTGGTATTGCTGAGCGCAGACCGCGTCGTTCGAGTCGTTCTCGCCCTGATGCCAGAGGATGCCCCGCCATATTCCGCCGGTGTCACGCAGCGTCATGTCAAGACGTGTCAGCGCTCTGTCTGCGAGCAAGGTTCCACCAATTTCCGCATTGCTCGACCGCTCGGCATTCCAGGCAAGTTCCGGGTCCTCACCAGCACAGAATCCGGTGGCAGACCACGCCGCCGGCACCAGCACGATATCGGCCGTCGTGTTCTGCAGTGCCGTCTTGGCAAAGGTGAGCCCCATGCCGACCGTAGTACCGCCCTTGGAATCGCCCAGCGGATCACGCGGTTGGTGCAGCGGATCCTCTGCCGTGATGAAGCGGGGCTCCACCACGTTACTGGACTCGTTGGTGAAATCGCTGTCGTTCCACAGGCTCGGCTCGTTTTGCACCACGTTCAGCTGGCGGATACGCCGATTCGTCTCGTCGGGACCGCCCGGGCTTGAATCCTTGGCATCGTCTTCACTGGCACCTTCCATGTTGCTCTGACCCACCAGCAGATAGACGTCCGGTGCGCTGGTGGGTGTCACGGATACATCGACGGACAACTGCGCATCCGAACTCCCGTTGGTCGCCGAGACGACAATCCGATCCTGCCGCGGCTGGATGGGCAGACGAGAGATGGGCATTCCCACTGTCAGGGTGGCGCCGCTTTCGGCAGCACCGACACTGGAATCGCTGAGGGCGACCTGCAGTGGAGTGTCGACACTGCCTGACTCGACAGCAAGACTGAGCACAACGGGCAGGTCTTCGCCGGCATCACGCTGCACCTGAATGGAGATCTGGCTACTGGTGCCTTCGACTAGCGTCAAGGCATCGGTGCCCAGCACAAGGCTGAAGCCGCCACCGTCCACAGTCACCACGCCCGCACCCGAGTTACCACCCGGCATCGGATCTGTCACTGTGTCGCCTGAGCCGTCATCAGTTGCCGGTGTCGCAACATCACCTTCGCAACCAACGAGAAACACGCAGAAAGCAAAGCACAAGGCTCTGAGCATGAGCACACTATTTCCTGAACGACAGGCCCGCCAAGTCGCGCACCTCGAGCCCGGATTATCCAGAACCTGACAACAATACGCTGATCTACATGATTACGTCTTGTGCAGCCGTTCTCAATAGCTTGCGTTCACCGGTATATCAACTGATTCAGCCAGCGCACCCCTGTTCAAACCTTGACCTGCGTCGCAGCCTCGACCAGCGCACGTGTATACGGATGCGCAGGTTGCTCGAACACGGCTCTGGCGTCGTCTATTTCCACAGCGACACCTTCTTTCATCACGATGACCCGATTGGCGAGTGCACGCACCACCTTCAGATCGTGACTGATGAACAGGTAAGCCAGATCATGACGTTGCTGTAACTCGCGAAGCAGCTCGATCAGCTGTACCTGGACGGCACGGTCAAGAGCGCTGGTGGGCTCGTCCAGCACGATCACCTTGGGCTCCAGTATCAGGGCACGCGCCAGGGCAATTCGTTGACGCTGCCCCCCGGAGAACTCGTGCGGGTATCGATACCGAGCATCGGCAGGCAGACCGACCTGATCCAACACCTCGATGACACGCTGGTCACGACGCCCTGCATTCGATTCGAGACCGTGAGCCGCGAGACCTTCGGCGATGGTGTCGCCGACGGTACGTCGCGGCGACAGGCTGCCAAAGGGATCCTGGAACACCACCTGCAGATCACGCCGTATCGACTTCATGGCACGAACGTCTAGCTCATCAATACGACGACCATCAAAACTGATCTCGCCACTCGATGGCAGCAAACGTAGCAAGGCAAGTGCGAGCGTACTCTTGCCGGAACCGGACTCGCCGACAACACCCAGCGTCTCGCCCGGCCGCAGCATCACGTCAATACCGTCCACCGCCTTCACATGGTCTACGGTGCGGCGCATGAGTCCGCCCTTGACGGGAAACCACACCCGGAGGTCTTTCGCCTGTAGCACTGGCGAGGCGTCTTCATTCACTGGATTGGCGTTGCCCGCAGGTTCTGCTGCCAGCAACTCCCTGGTGTACGCATGCTGCGGATGCTCGAACACCGATCGGGTATCGCCGGTTTCGCAGACCTGTCCTGCGCGCATGACCACCACCCGATCAGCAACGTTCTCGACCACCATGAGGTCGTGAGTAATCAGGAGGATTGCCAGCCCCAACCGCCGCTGCAGATCAGCCAGCAACGAAAGTATCTGCGCTTGCACAGTCACGTCGAGAGCAGTCGTCGGTTCATCGGCAATTAGCACATCCGGCTCGTTGGCCAATGCCATGGCAATCATCACACGCTGACGTTGCCCACCCGATAACTCATGCGGATAGGCCCCCAGACGCTCTGCCACCTTGTCCAGACCAACGAGGGATAACAGTTCGAGGGTGCGCTCGCGAGCGCGCTTCTTGTCGAGCTTTTTGTGAACGAACAATACTTCGTTGATCTGCTTTTCCAAGGTGTGGAGCGGATTCAAGGACGTCATCGGCTCCTGAAAGATCATGCCGATGCGATCACCGCGGATATCGCGCAATCGCGAGTGCGGCGCGCCGATCAATTCTTCTCCGTGATAGCGGATGCTGCCTGTCGGGTACTGCACTTGTGCAGGGTTCAGCAGCTGCAGTATTGACAGCGCAGTCACACTCTTGCCTGAGCCACTCTCGCCCACGATCGCAAGCGTCTCTCCAGAGCACAGGTCAAACGACACGGTATCGACCACTCGCGTCGACGCACCGAACTCGACCGAGAGCTCGTCGACCTCCAGCACAACATCGCTCATTGAAGTGCCTTCCTTGGGTCAAAGGCGTCACGCACTGCCTCACCAATGAAGATCAGCAACGACAGCATCACAGCCAGTACGAGAAACGCCGTGATACCTAACCACGGAGCTTGCAGATTCTGTTTGCCTTGCGCCAGCAACTCACCGAGTGAGGCGGACCCCGGTGGCAATCCGAACCCCAGAAAATCCAGCGACGTCAAGGTCGTGATCGAACCGTTGAGAATGAACGGCAGAAACGTCAGCGTGGCGACCATGGCGTTCGGCAGCACGTGGCGCACAAGAATAGTCCAACGTCCGACGCCGAGGGCTGCGGCCGCGCGCACGTAGTCGAAGTTGCGGGCCCGCAATACCTCTGCCCGTACGACCCCCACCAGACTCATCCAGCTGAACAACAGCATCAGCCCAAGCAGCCACCAGAAATTCGGCTCGACGATGCTGGCAAGGATGATCAGCAGATACAGCACCGGCAGACCAGCCCACACTTCCAGAAATCGCTGACCGACCAGATCCACCCATCCGCCCAGATAACCCTGCACCGCCCCGACGGCCACTCCGATCACCGAACTGAACAAGGTCAGCGCCAGGCCGAACAGGATGGATACCCGAAAACCGTAGATGACACGTGCAAGAACATCCCGGGCCTGGTCATCGGTTCCAAGCCAGTTCTCTGCAGAAGGAGGCGCAGGTGCGGGAACCGGCAGGTCGTAGTTCACCGTGTCGTAGCTGTAGCGGATCAGCGGCCATAACATCCAGCCCTTCTCTTCGATGAGCTCGGCAACAAAGGGATCGCGATACTCGGCACTGGTGTCGAAATCCCCACCGAACACGGTTTCGGGGTAGTCAATGAATGTCGGGTAGTAAAGACTCCCGTCGTAGCTGATCAGCAAAGGCCGATCATTGGCGACCAATTCAGCAAACAGCGTGACGACAAACAGGACAAGAAAGATCCACAGGGACCAGTACCCACGCCGGTTCGCACAAAAGGTGTGCCAGCGCCTGCGATTGACGGGCGACAAGCCACGCCTTCTGCTCGGCTGTTGGGGCAAATCTGTAGCGGCCACACTCATCAGAAGCTGCGCCGCTCGAAATCGATACGCGGATCGATGACGGTGTACATCACGTCGCCGACAATGTTGAGAATCAAACCGAGCAGCGTGAAGAAGAACAAGGTGCCGAACATCACCGGGTAGTCACGATTGATGGCGGCCTCAAAGCCGAGCAGACCCAGACCATCGAGAGAGAAGATCACCTCGATCAACAGCGAGCCGGTGAACAAGACCGATACAAACGCACTCGGAAACCCCGCCACCACGATCAACATGGCGTTACGGAACACATGGCCATACAACACGCGATTGTCGGTCAGCCCCTTGGCACGTGCGGTCAGTACGTACTGCTTGTTGATCTCGTCGAGAAAGGAATTCTTGGTTAGCATCGTAAGGCTTGCAAACCCGCCAATGACCATGGCGGTAACCGGTAGCGTGATATGCCACAGGTAGTCAAGCACCTTGCCAACGGCAGACAGCTCATCATGGTTGTCGCTGGTCAGGCCACGCAGCGGAAACAGGTCCACAAAGCTCCCCCCGGCAAACAGCACGATCAGCAGAATTGCAAACAGGAACCCCGGAATGGCATAACCCACGATCACCACGCCACTGGTCCAGATATCAAAGCGACTGCCGTCTTTTAGAGCTTTCTTGATCCCTAGTGGAATCGAGATCAGGTAGACCAGCAAGGTCGTCCACAGCCCCAGCGAAATCGACACGGGCATCTTGTCGATGACCAGATCCACCACTTCGCGATCGCGGAAAAAGCTCTCACCGAAATCAAAGCGCAGATAGTCGCCCATCATCTTGAAGAAGCGTTCGACCGGCGGCTTGTCAAAACCGAACTGCGCTTCCAGGTCTGCAATGAGCTCCGGCTCCAGACCGCGACTGCCCCGACTCCCCTCGACCCCCTGCGAACCACCCAGATCACTCTGTGGCCCGGATACGCGAGCTGTGGCTGACGTCGCCGTACCCTTGAGCTGCGCCATCAACTGTTCGACAGGCCCGCCAGGAGCGGCCTGCACGATGACGAAGTTCAGCACCATGATGCCGAACAGCGTCGGGATGACCAGCAACAGCCGGCGAACGATGTACGCAAACATCGGGGCGTGTAGTCCTGACGGGTCAGTTGTTCAGCGCCGCTTCCTTCTCAGGATCTACCCACCAGGTATCGAGCCCAAATGCGTTGATCGGCCGCACGTCAGGGCGCGAGAACTTGTTGGCGTAAGCCACGCGATAGCTTGGGCCGAAGTACTGCGGCAACACATAGTGTCGATGCAGCAGCACGCGGTCCATCGCACGTGTCGCCGCCACTTGCTCTTCGCGAGAATCGGCATTGATGATCAGCGGGATGATCGCATCGATGACCGGATCCTGAATGCCGGCAACGTTGCGAGCACCGGGATCATTGGCACTGGAGGAGTGCCAGTAGTCCATCTGCTCATTGCCCGGAGAATTGGACTGCGCCCACAGGTGCGTGGTGACATCGAAGTCGAAGTCTTCCATCCGCTTTTCATACTGTGCCGAATCGATCACACGCACCGATAGCTCGATGCCAAGGCGCTCGAGGTTTTTCTTCCAGGCGAGGAAGATCTTCTCGACCGAGGGTTGGCGAATGATGCCCTCCATACTGAACACCTCACCCGTTTCCGTGTGGGTCATCGCGCCATCACGCACTTCCCAACCTGCCTGCTTGAACATCCCGATGGCCTGGCGCAGCTCCCTGCGAATATTGCCGCTGCCATCGGTGACAGGCAGCGAATAACCCTCGGTGAATACCGACTCTGGCAGCTGATCACGAAACGCTTCGAGAATCTCGAGCTCGCGCCCTTCCGGCAGACCGCTTGCCTGCATTTCACTGTTCTGGAAATAGCTCATCGTGCGCTGGTAAGCGCCGTAGAAGAGGTTTTCGTTAGCCCACTGGAAGTCGAAGGTGTAGGCCAGAGCACGACGCACCAGCGGGTCCTGGTACTTTTCCTTGCGCAGGTTGAAAACAAACGCCTGCATGACCTGAATGCTCTCGTCGGGGATCTCTTCCTTGATGACACGCCCTTCCGCCAGTGCCGGAAAATCATAGGCGGTCTTCCAGTTCTTGGAGATGAACTCTCGGCGGAAGTCGACGTCGCCCGCCTTGAGCGCTTCGAGAGCGACGGTGAGGTCGCGGTAGTAGTCGTAGGCCAGCTCATCGAAGTTGTTGCGACCGACATTGACGGGCAGGTCTGCGGCCCAATAGTCCTCGACGCGCTTGTAGCTGATCGAACGACCCGGATCGATACGATCAAAGCGATAGGGACCACTGCCAAGCAAGGGCTCAAGCGTTGTAGTCGCAAACTCACGCTCCTCCCAGAAGTGCTTTGGCAGCACCGCCAGCTGCCCGGCAATCAACGGCAACTCGGCATTGTCGGTCTCCGAAAAATTGAATCTCACGCGGTGCTCATCCAGCGCCTCGACCGACTCGACGGCGGCGTAGATGTAGCGGTACTGCGGGTGACCCTCGCTCATCAGGGTGTTGAAGGTCCACACGACGTCCTCGGCCGTCACGGGCTCCCCGTCATGAAATCGCGCTTCGTCGCGCAGGGCAAACGTCACCGAGGACTTGTCGTCGGCAACATCGATGGACTCGGCAAGCAAGCCGTACACCGCCGAGGGCTCATCGAGTGAGCTCACGGCAAGCGTGTCGTAAATCCCGCCCGCGTTGGCCGCAGCGACACCCTTCAGGATGAACGGATTGAGGTTGTCGTACGTGCCGAGCGTTGACAAGGTGACTGAGCCGCCCTTGACCGCATCTGGGCTGGCGTACTCGAAATGCGGGAAGTCCGCCGGATACTTCAGATCCCCGAACACCGATAGGCCGTGACTGGATTCGGCAAAGGCAGCGCCAAACGGCAGAACTGTCAATATACCGACAACCACAGGCCATCGAAGTGGGCGCAACGCACCGGAAAAAGGCATTCGAGAAAGCAGGCTCATCGACTCAGGGCTCCTATCGGCTGTTTCCGGCTAGGACAACTGTGCGCCGCAACCGTTCTGCCTCAAGACTACAAGCTCCGTGCCGATGCGTCGGCTTCGGGCCAGAATTAGCGCACTGCCGCCCAACGACCGCTCTTTCCTGCCTGGTAGATCGCATCGATAGCGCGCTGGTTGCGCATCGAATCCTCGAGCGAAAACAGCTCTCCCCGTTTGCCACTCGCCACGCGGGCAAAGGCCTCTACCTGCAACTGATATTGGTCGATACCCGTGAACCGAAAAACCTGGGTCTTGTGGTGGCTTTGGTCGTGCACCCGCAGCTCATCACCCTCATAGAGGTTGGAGTTGAACGGCGCGCTCAGCTCGATGAAGCCCTTGTCGCCATGGAACACCAGGGTCTGACGATTGGCCATTTGCGTCGACACATAGAACGACAGGTCGAAGTCACCAAAATCTGCACGCACGCTTGCGTAACGATCCGTGCCGAACGCCGGATCCATCTCGACGGCGGCCTGCACCCGCTGAGGCTCCTGTTGAGTCGCGAAACGGGTAGCCACCATCGGGTACACCCCGATGTCCGGCAAGGCCCCACCGCCGAGCTCAGGCCGATTGCGCATGTTGTCAGCATCGACGTTGTGATACGTGAAGCTCGCCTCGACTGTGCGCAGGCGGCCGATACTGCCCTTGGCCAACAGCTCGCGCAGCTTCAGCATCTGTGGGTGGTAGGTCACCATGAAGGCCTCGGATACGACGAGGCCTGTCGCATCGCGTGCGGTAATGACGCGCTGGATGTCGCGCGCTTTCAGGGCCAGGGGTTTTTCCACCAGCACATGCTTACCGGCCTTGGCCGCCTTTACGGCCCACTCCACATGGTGGGATGTGGGCAGCGGAATGTAGACCCCATCGATCTCGTCAGAGGCGAGCATCGCCTCATAGGAGGCGAAGGCGTGCGGAGCACCGTAGCGTTCAGCGAAGCGGCGAGCACGCGCGCCGTCGCGGGACGCCACCGCGCTGACAACGCAGTTGCCAGCGCGCGCAATGGCAGGCACCACATGCTTTTCCGCAATGCGCGCCGTCGACAGGATTCCGAAACGAAACATGGGCTCTGAATGTTGGGGACAAAGCCCGATGATGCCTCAGACTCTGCGACGCCTGCGCGACCAGGCAATTCCCATCAACATCAGCAGAGCCGGAGCCGCGAGCGCACCACCGCCGCCACCACCACCACCACCGCCGGTTGCGTCATCATCAGCCGGCTCGACGACCTCGAAGGGGTTGTCTGGATCAGGGGTGTCCGGGCCGGGCTGATCTGGGCCGGGCTGGCCCGGCCGCTCCGGATCGACCACAACGATCGGCCCCATGGCCACCGCTTCTATCTGATAGCTGGCATCCGAGTATCCGTAGACCGCCGCGATACTGACCGGAGAACCTGCCGTGACATCACAACTGTCGAGGGCGGTCGCGCTCTGCGAAATACAGGTGGCTTCCACCGTGTTCAGACTCGGACCTTCCAGCAGTACCAGATCCGCATCGCCTGAGAGCGACTGAAGATCGACACGGCCGACGCTGGTCACATCGTAGAAGACGAACTCACCCGCAGCGACCGAGTCGTTCACGATCGACCCTGCCGGCAAGGGCAGGATCGTGACTTCGCCAGGTTCTTCCTCGTCGGGACCGACGTCGTCACCGAAAGCGCTGATCTGGTAGTCCGACGCTGCATAGCCGTACACCAGCGCGATACTGAGCGCGGATGTGCCGAGTACGGCACAGGCATCGAGCGCCGTGCTCTCCACGGACGTACAGGTCAGTTCGAGTGTCTCCAGGCTCTGGCCTTCGTACACGTACAGATCCGCATCGCCCGAAAACGTCTCGAGCTCGACCCTGCCGGCGCCAGTCACGTCATAGGCGACAACGCCTTCGAGGCCCACGTTTCCGGTGACTACCGTGCCCGGCGGCAATGCAATCGCATCCGTCTGGGCCTGACCGCCAACGGAGGTGACCTCGTATGTCGAGTCGACGTAGCCGGCCACCAGCGCAATACTGACCGCGGAGTCGCCCACCACATCGCAGCTGTCGAGAGCGGTCTCGTTAACGGAGTCGCAGGTGAGCTGGGCGGTGCTCACATCAGCCCCTTCATAGATGTACAGATCCGCATCGCCTGCCAGCGTCTCCAGGTCAACACGATTGGCACCGGTCACGTCGTACAGCACAAAATCACCCTCGACTACATCGCCAGACGCGACGCTACCCGGCGGCAAGGCGATAAGTGTCGACTCGCCCGAGCCCCCACCGCCACCCCCACCGTCGGGTGTGTAGGTGAGTTGGTAGTCAGACGATTCGGTGCCGTAGACGATCACGAATACGCGCTGGTCGGTAGCCGGCGAATCACAGGTATCCACGGCGGTCGTGTTCTGCGAGATGCACGTGACATCGTCTTCGGTGAAATTGGTACCGACAACCACCAGCATGTCGGCATTGCCACTCAGCGTGGTCAGCTCGACCGTGCCGCTCGGCGATACCTCGTACAGGTCCGCATCCCCAATCAGCACGGAATTACTGAGCACGACGCCCGGCTCCAGGAAAACGACTTGCGGGTCGTTACCGTCGTCGGGGGGGGTCTCGCCGCCAGTGTCTCCAACGAAGATCGCACCAGGTACAAAACCCTGAATCCAGGCGGAAAACGTGCTGACGCGGGCATAGACGCCAGGGATACTCGGACGAGCGCATCCCACACCAAAGCTCACGACGCCGATCTGCACAAGATTGCCATTGCGGCGAAACATCAACGGACCGCCGCTGTCACCCTGGCACGACGAGCGTCCACCTTCCGGCTGGCCGCCCGCACAGATATGTATGTCTCGCTGTAGCACCGTCGAATAGGACGGAAAACACTCGGAGAAAGGCACGATAGGTAATTCCACATCGAGCAACTGCGAAGACGGGGTGCCGCCCTCTGACGTGTTGCCCCAACCCGTCACCACCGCGCTCTCGTTGTTGATCGGATCATCGTTGCCGATGCCTGCCAGTGCCACCACCGGCACATTGACCGGAGCACTGAGTTCAATCAGTGCGATGTCGTATTGGAAGGTGCCCGAGGCGTATCGCGGATGCACCCGAACGCTTGCGATGTCCCGAAACACGCCATCGTTGCCGGAAATGTCCTCCGCACCGATCTGCAGACGCATGAAACTCGCTGGCAAGGTCTCATCCGTATTGGGATTGACCACGCAATGCGCCGCTGTCAGCACCCAACTCGGATCGATGACCGTGCCGCCGCACACGGCCTGCCACGTGCCCTCGATATCGAAGTTCAATGAGGCCATGAACGGATAGCGGCCGTCGGTTACCGGTGAGCCGCCAACGATTCGAGGATCGTTGGCGAGCTCCTGGGCGTTGGCCGGCGCAACAGCGGCCGCAGTGGCGACCATCAGAAGGAGACCCGCCAGTCGGCGGCTCAGCTGCTTGGCAATTACACGCATCACTGTTTCTGTCCCTGTTTGAGCGAAACGGCGCGATCTGCGCGGCTTGCGCCCTGGATGTCGCTTCCTTTCACGCGATCAAGACACACCGCACGATCCGACGGCGGAACTGAACTCAGACCCCACACGCCGCACTACTGGACAACAATCAGCGCCCTTCTGTCAAGCCGCGACACTATTTGCGGTATCAGACACGCCATTTGATCGAGCAGCCGATACTCGCTACTTGTTCTGCAGGGCCTTGGCCCGTACTTGCGATGTGACGCATGGCGTTGAGCAGATCAGCGCTTCTCCCGTCGGCCGATCCCATGCCTGCGGAGTCGAAGCGGCCCCGATACTGCAATGCACCTTCGGCGTTGAAGCCGAACACATCCGGGGTACACAGCGCGCCAAAGGCGCGTGCAACACCCTGATCCTGATCAAGCAGATAAGGGAACGGCAGCTCATGCTGCGCTGCGAACGCGCGCATGGCGTCCGGACTGTCCGCAGGATAGGCGACATAGTCGTTGGACATGACACCGAGAATGCCTATGCCCTCATCCTTCAAGAGGCGCGCATCGTCGACGAGGCGCGTCATGATCGCCTTGACATAGGGGCAGTGATTACACATGAAGATGACCGCCGCGCCTTTGCTCCCGAGCGTGTCGGAAAAGGAAACCATCGCGCCATCGAGGTCAGGCAGTTGAAAGTCGGGCGCCTTCCAACCAAGGTTTTCACCCGCTACGTCCGCTTTCATCTCTTCTCCCTACCACTCTCTGCCGATAGGCACGGTGGGCCAATGCGAGCGCGAAGGCTCGGTGCCCCAGTCAAAGCTGTACCCGCGCGACACGCCAAAATCAAAGTCCAGCGAACGACCGATACCCGCCCCACCCTGTTGCGACTGCACCGCGACAAACAGCAAGGGGATGATGATGGCAAGCGCCGCGATCGCAGCCAGCGCAATCTTGATCACGCTCCACGGTCGCTCGCCGCGAACCTTGCCCGTGCGCCCGTTCACGACAAAGCGATAGCTGTTGTCCCTGAACGTGAAGCCAGCGCTCCACAACGGTAACAACACGTGCTTGAACGTGGTGTCGCTGTGCTGGGTACGCAGCGAATGAATGCGTTGCTGGTCACCGCCGATCGAGCGCTTCACGTCACCGCGAATCACATTGTCCATGATCGCTTGTGCGTGATTGAAGCCCTCATCGAGGTCAACCTGGTACACCTCACTTGAGAAACCACTGAGATAGTCCTCGCGATAGGGAACGAGATTCTCGAGATCCCACGGCGACAACCAGTCAGTGATCTTGCGCGGCAGGGTGCGGGTTGCACCGACCAGCACATCATCGAAATGGCGCGAGGTCCTGCCCGAAGCCGGTGACCAGCGAATGCGTGGCTCACGCCGCGTGCGCGTCACACGCCGACCGTTGACGACCGTGCTGTAGCGGCGTGTTACGTAGTACACATCGCCACGTTCCCCGCGGTAGGCCGTGGCGGTATCGCTGTCGTAGGTCCAGTACGGAACGTACACCCCATTGAGTTGCGCATCGTCACGCGCAAACTCCTTCAGGGCATTCGGCGCAAACCACAAGGACTTCAGCCACTTTCGGTACGACTCGCGCGCCTCATCCGCTGTCACGGCAAATGGCAACAGACCTTTCGGCTTGATCGGGCGGCTTGCCGCCGTTTCGGTAACCACCCCCGTACCGCAGAACGGACACTCACCCGAATGGATGTGCGCTTCCAGGGCGAAACTCGCAGCGCAGTTCGGGCAGGCAATGACCTGCGACTCAGGCGATCGGGCCTCGGCACGCTGCAGCTCCTGCAGCGCAGTGTGCAAGTCGTTCTCGACCAGCGGCTCACCGCCTGACTCGATCTGATTGAGGTGCCCGCAGTACTGGCACGACAGGGAATCCGTGCCGATGGCATAGTGCAAGGATGCACCGCACTGCCCACACGGAAAGCGGGTTTCGGTCAGTGCACGCGTACTGACCTCAGCGATGCGCCCGCCGTCCTCTTCACTCCAGTGATAGGCCTCGCCACGCCGAGACGCAGCCTCCAGCTTCTGAAGGTGCGTCTTGAGCCCAGGATCGGACGGTGTGCGCTGATCGCTCACATCAAGCAGGTCCGTGTCAGCAAGGAGACGGGGCGCGTCAGGCCCTAGCTCGATGCCGTGGGAGACGGTAGCGGTGGTGGCGTGGCCTTGCTCTCGCCGAACAGCGCCGCTACCCCCGGCACTTCACCGGCAGCGGTCCAGCTGCTCATTTCCGGGCTCCACACGAGCGTGTCGCGTTTGAGCTGACCTTGCTCGATCATGCTGTCCAGCGTCTCGAGCGAGTGCGGCCCATCAGCGTTGTTGCCGATCGCAACATGAAACCTGGGAGGGTTCTTGAGAGGCGGCGGCAAAGCGCCAGCACCGCCACCTGCGGCAGAAGTCTGACCCACGCCCTGCGCCATCGTCTGACCCACTGCGAGCCCGACCCCCATGCCGACCACATCGCCAGCACCGCCGCCGAGGGCGAGGCCTTCGCCGGCCTGGTACTTCAGGTAGGCGTCGAGGTTGCCCGTCATGCCCATGGACGTGCGCTTGTCGAGGGCTTCAGACACCGTGGCCGGCAAGGAGATGTTTTCCACGAGCAGCTTGGTGAGCTCGAGACCGTACTCACCGAACTCGGGTGCAATGCGCTTGGTGAGGAACTCGCCAAGCTGGTCCTGATTGGCCGCAACATCGAGAATCGGGATGTTGGCAGAACCGATGATGGTGGCGAAACGTGAGGTGATGAGATTGCGCAGCTGGTTGGAGATCTCTTCGGTGGTGAACACGCCCTCGGTGCCGACGATCTCGCGGATGAACTTGAGCGGATCGATGATGCGCGTGCCGTAGGTACCAAAGGCGCGCAGTCGCAGTCCGCCGAACTCCGAGTCGCGCACCATCAGAGGTTGCTTGGTGCCCCACTTCAGATCCGTGAAACGCCGGGCATTGCAAAAATAGACCTCAGCCTTGAACGGGCTCTGGTAACCATGCTTCCAGCTCTTCAGAGTGGTGAGCAGCGGCAGGTTGTTGGTCTCGAGCTCCCAAGTGCCGGGCCCGAGCACATCAGCTACCTGACCTTCATTGACAAACACCGCGTACTGCGACTCACGAACGATCAGCTTGGCGCCGTACTTGATCTCGTTACCGTAGCGCTCGAAGCGGTACACCATCGTGTTCGAAGAGTCATCGGTCCACTCGATGACGTCGACAAACTCACCAAACAACCTGTCGAATAATCCCATGGTGTCAGCCTCGTACCGATGCGTTCATGCCAGGCGCTGCACTCGCGGAGCGAGCGGCTGCAGCCTTGAGTGTGCTCTTGAGCTCCTCTTCCATCTCGGCAAGCTGCTTTTCGGCCTCCGCGCGGCGACGCTTGCCTTCGTCAGCGATCTGCAGCGACTCTTCTACCGTGGCGATGAGGTTGTCGTTGGCACGACGCACCGCGTTGACATCGAATACACCACGCTCGAGTTCCTCACGCACGGTGCGGTTGGCGGTCTTGAGGTTCTCGGCGTTCTTCTCGAGGAGCTCGTTGGTGAGGTCCGAGGCACGTTGCACGCTCTTGGCAGCCTGTGCCGAACGGAAGATCGTCACCGCTTGCGCGAGCTGCTGTCGCCATAGCGGCACGGTATTCACCAGCGTGGAATTGATCTTGTTGACCAGTCCCTTGTCGTTCTCCTGAATCAGTCGGATGCTCGGCAGACCCTGCATGGCCACCTGACGCGTCAGCCTGAGATCGTGTACCCGGCGCTCGAGATCATCACGCCCGGAGCGCACGTCGCGCAGCTCCTGCGCCTTGAGCACATCATCGGATTCCGCAGCAGCGGCTTCGGCTACCGGGATGATGTCCTTGTCGATGATGGCAAGCTTCTGCTCACCCGCCAGGATGTAGACCTCGAGGTTATGAAAGTAATCGAGGTTGGCGGAATACAACTTGTCGAGAGACTTGATATCACGCAGCAGTTGCGTCTTGTGGCCTTCGAGGTCGTCGGTGACAACATCGACCTGCTTGCGCACACCTTCGTACTGCTGGATGAACTTGGCGACCGGCGTGATGCCTCCAAAGAGCTTGCGCCACAATCTGACAAAGATGTTCGGCTGACTGTTGGGGTCGTAGTCCTTGACGTCGAATCCACGAAGTACCGTCACCATCTCGTTGAGCGCATTACCGGCAGAGCCGAGATCCTTGTTGCGCACGCCTTCGAGCATGCTGTCGGAAATCGTGGTGAGTTCCTGCTGCGCCTTGCTACCGAAGAAGATGATGGAATTCGAATCCGACAGATCGATTTCCTGCATCAGGCTGTTGATGCGCTCGCGCTCTTCAGCGGAGACTTCGTCGAAGGGCACCATCTCGTTGGCGACCTCGGGCAACAACAGCTCCGACCCCGAAATCAGGTCAGCGTTGGCGGTGGCCAGATCCACCTCGGTTGGGTTCTGTGTGGTACTGCCAGGCGTAGACATCTAACTC
Organism: uncultured Granulosicoccaceae bacterium; assembly: GCA_938006335.1. Lineage (GTDB taxonomy): Bacteria > Pseudomonadota > Gammaproteobacteria > Granulosicoccales > Granulosicoccaceae > Granulosicoccus. The sequence continues at coordinate 50,775 of CALLMF010000029.1, forward strand.
GCTCTCCCGCGGGATCAAGCCCGCTACGATACGGCAATGGCGTGTTCGGGTGCACAAGAGCCCCGGGTCAATAATTGTAACGTTGAAACATCGAAGGGCCGCAATCAGCGCGGCGCAGCAAGCTACACCACGCCTTCCTGTTCCAATTGCATCTGCAGCACTTCGATTTTCACGTCGAGATCGCCGGCGTTGTTTTCAGCGAGCTTTTGCTGCTGCTCGCCGATGACCGTCTCGATCGTGCCAAGGACCCGGCGGAAGTTGTCTTCCAGCACCGGGTCGTCTTCGCCGCGATGAGCGCGGGCGTAGCCCTCGGTCACTTGTTGCGCGCCATCAAGGTACACCTTCAGGAACTTGCGGGCTCGGCGGGCATCCACGGGATCTTCCTCGATGGTGCGAAGAATCTCGCGCGCCTCGGTAGCAATACGACGTAGGCGATCGCGGAATTCGGTGTTGTTGATGCGACGCGCATCCGCCTCGATGCGCTGGATGCGCCCTTCGGCCTCGTCAAGCAGCTCGATGAGCTCTTCGGTCGTGATGCCGGTGGCGGCGACGCCGTCCAGGCGTGCCGGGGTATCAAAGTCGTAGTACAGGTAGCAACCGCCGAGCACAGCCAGGCCGAACAACACCGATGCGATCAGCCCGTTGGCCCCGACCACACCCAGCCACGCCACCAGAAACACACCCACGGACGCCATGATCGCGCCGACAAAGCGATACCGGACGGTACTGGCTCGCCTTCGGAGGTTGCGTCGCACCGCTTCGTTGTCGAGCTTGATGCCCTTTCTGATGCAGCTGGCCGCACCCACGATCAGACCGAATCCGATGCCGCGGGCGAGTGCGGTCACCACACTGCCGTCGAACAGGGCCAGGAAGGTCGCCGGTAGCAGAGGCAACGGCAACAGGTAGAGCAGCCAACCACGCCACACGATCGGCTGTTTGGCATCGGGATCGTAGGGACGGACAGTGCTACTCATTGACACGACCTCAATTGAACAGCGCCTGACACGACACCAGACCCACCGTAAACAGCAGAACGAAAAAGCCGAGCACGCGCTGCAGGGGCTTCGGAATCAGCCGCTCGCGCGCAGGGGCCACGGGGGCGCGCCCGCTGTCGTGCTGGCGAATGGTCGCCGGGGGCGTGTCAGACTTGTATCTGATCCCGGCACCGTTGGAATCTGTACTCATGGCTGCACCATACAGGGGAGTCGCGTCAGTCGGTAGACATACTCAGTGAGTGTGTCCAGACCGCGATCTTTCAAGTTGCCGAGGCGCTTTGCCCCGCTGTAACGCTCCAGCTCATCCATCTGAAACGCCTCCCCGAGCAGCTCCCGGGCCAGCGCATCCGGCACCGAGAAAGGCGGTCCTTTCATACGGGCCGCGTCGTATTCGATCGTGAGCAGAAGACCCACCGCGCCGGGCGGCATCAGGGCCGCCAGGTGGCGGGTGTAGTCGGCGCGCATGTCGTCATTCATGGCGATCAGGGACGCACGGTCGTAAAAGCCCGCCACGCCCAGAAGGTCTGCAGGCGTGAGCGCAAAAAAGTCAGCTACCAACACGCGCAGGCCCTCAGCGGCCCCCCCGCCACGAAACTCGACGCCGTGTTCGACGTCTATACGAACATGCTCAACGTGATTTTCCGCAAAGAAGGCCTCCACCGCAGTCAGCGACAGCTCGACCCCGAACACCCGATACCCCTGCTGCTGCAACCAGAGAAGATCGAGCGATTTGCCCGCCAGCGGCACGAACACCTCGGCGCCCTGTTCAAGCCCCAGGCCAGGCCAGAACTCGGCCAGCCGCTTGTTGGTCCTGTCCTGATGAAACCCGGTGCGCTCCTGCTCCCAGCTCTCTAGCCAGTATTCCTGTTTCATGCGTCGTGTTTGCCTCTCGCCGTGCGTATCTTCCTCCGGCTGCCGCATGTTTTCAACGTGGGCGGGGTGGATCCGCTTGTGCGCTAGGCTCGTCGACCTGAATTGCTCTAGCGTAAACCGGTCCTCTGCGATCTGGCTGATGGCGACCGGCCCTCCACTCATTTCATGCTGTCTATGATCCGCCTCAACGATGTACGACTTGCCTACAGCGCGGCTGGCAAGCAAGTCCCGGTCCTCGATGGCGCGAGTCTGGAGGTGGACGCTGGAGCCAGCGTGGCCATCGTTGGCCCCTCCGGATCAGGCAAGACATCCTTGTTGCTGGTGTTGACCGGCCTTGAGGCTCCCGATTCGGGTCAGGTAATCCTGAGGGACCAGGAACTGAGCGCGCTGGACGCGGACACCCGCGCCGACCTCAGACGTCAGCACATCGGCATCGTCTTTCAGAGCTTTCACCTGATACCCAGTCTCACCGCACGCGAGAACGTTGCACTGCCTCTGGATATTGCGGGCGAGATCGGCGGTCGAGACAAGGCCGCCAGCATGCTCGATCGCGTTGGCCTCGGCCACCGGCTCGATCACTACCCAAACGCGCTCTCTGGCGGCGAGCGGCAACGGGTGGCAATCGCTCGCGCACTGGTCCACGAGCCGGCTCTCATCGTGGCGGACGAGCCCACCGGTAATCTCGATGGCGCCACCGGCGCCGCAGTGGCCGATCTATTGTTCGAACTCAACGCACAAACCAGTGCCACGCTGGTGCTGGTCACCCATGACCCCGCACTGGCGGCCCGTTGTCAGCGCCAGGTCACGCTGCAGAGCGGGAGGCTGATCTCATGATTCGTTTTCTGTGGCGCGACCTCATGGGGAGCCTCGGCGCGCGTCCCTTGCAACTGCTTGCTGCAAGCCTTTTTCTTGGCGTACTGCTGATTTCGGCCTGCACAGCGCTGCTCGCACTGGTGCGTGATGGCATAGCGGCCGAGGAACGCAGCCTGTTCGGCGGCGATGTCGAATTCGATGTACGCGAAGCGCTCGAGCCGCAGCAACTCGAATGGATCGAGGCGCGCGGCACCCTCTCGCGCCTGGTGGAACTGCGCACCATGCTCGGGACCAGCGATGGACGCTTTACCGTCATCGAGCTGCAGAGCGTTGATGACACCTATCCCTTGTACGGACGCGTGGCGTTCTCACCCGAGCAGACACTCGACAGCGCTACTCGCGACAACGGTGCAGCGATAGACCCTGCCCTGGCCCTTGACCTCGACCTCGCAGTGGGCGACGTGGTCAGTATCGGTGGCATGAATGTCACGGTACGGGCGCTTATCGAGGAGCAACCGGATCGGGCGTTCTCGGCCGACGTACGCGGCCCGCCGGTGTTGGTGTCTCAAGCGACACTGGACGCCACCGGCCTGGTCACACCCACCAGTCTCGTTGAACTCGAATATCGCGTACGCCTGAACGAGGCAAGTGATTCGACCGAAGCCTTCCGCAACGCATGGCGCGATACCTTCCCGACTGCCACAGCGGAGGTCAACACCGTGGAGGAGCGCAACGACCGTATCAGCGAGCGCCTCAACGAAGTGGCCTCGGTACTGCTGCTGATCGCCGTCGCCACCTTGTTGGTGGGTGGGCTTGGCGTTGCCAATGGCGTGGCCGCGTGGCTGGATGCCAAACGCGCAGACCTTGCGACATTGGCCGCGATGGGTGCACGGCGCGAATGGGCGGGCCGCGTAGTTGTGGGGCAAACGCTGCTGGTCGCGCTGTTTACCAGCACCTTGGCCGCGATCATCGGCGCCGTAGTGGCCTGGTCGGTGTCGCGTAGTCTCGCTGACAGCCTGCCGATGTCGACATCCGTCCCGGACCTTGTATTCCCGACACTCGCGGCGATCGCCTTTGGCACGCTCGCAGCGCTTGCCTTTGCCGCTCCAGCCCTGGCGCGCAGCCTTGCGACATCACCCGGACAGTTGCTGCGTGGCGATACCGGAACCGATGCGCGCGCGCCGCTCTCCAGCCGTGCACGCAAGGTCTGCATCGCGCTGGGCATCACCGCTGCGCTGGCATTGGTTGCACTGGTGCCTGATCGGATCATCGGTGTGGGCTTTGTTCTGGCGATGATTCTGTTGTATCTCGCCTTGATCGGCATCGTGTCACTGATACGTAGCACCTCGGGCAAGGCGCTCCGTGCCGGTGCGTTTGATGGACGCTTTGCCGCACGCCATGCGGTAGCAGGTCTCGATCAACCGGGATCGGCCTTGCGTCCCTTGATGCTGTCACTCGGTATTGCCTCGACGTTGCTGGTGGCAGCGGCGGTGGTCATCGTGGCGATGTTGTCACTGCTTGGCAGTACCGTCCCAGAGCGGGCTCCAGCGCTTGCCTTCTACGACATCCAGGACTTCGAGCGCGAAGACTTCCAGAACCTGGTGAGCACCACACCTGCCGTCGCGCAGGTGGATACCGTGCCCCTGGTGCTCGGCCGATTGACCTCGGTCAATGGGCAGCCACTCGCCGAACGCGGTGAAGCCTCCGAAGCACTCGAAGCCAACGATGAACACAAACTGAGCTATCGCGTTTCTGCGATTGACAATGTGCGAGCCGTGAGCGGCCAGTGGTGGCCAGACGACTACGCAGGCGCACCGCTGGTCGCCATGGAAGACCGTGAAGCAGGACAAATCGGCGTTGCCGTTGGCGACACACTGATCTTCAGCGTGTTCGGTGAAGACATCGAGGTCGAGCTCGCGGCAATCTATGCACAAGGCAACTTCGAGACGCGTTTCTGGTTCGAGGCGCTGTTCAGCCCGGGCGTGCTGGACCCTTACATCACGCGCCATGTCGGCGTGGCCTATCTGGACAACGATGCACCAGACGGTGCAGACATCATCGCCGCCAACGCCATTGCCACCGATTTTCCCACCGTGGTCACCATTCGAACCGCGCGCGGGCTTGCGTCCGCACGGCGCATTCTCGGGGCGGCAGCGCTCGCCGTCTCGGTAGTCGCTGCTACCAGTCTGGCAGCGAGCCTTCTGGTGCTTGCAAGCGTCGTTGCCGCCAACCGCCGTCGACAATTGCAGGAGGCCGCCATCCTTCATGCCATCGGCACGCGCCACCGTGCACTGATGACAGCGCTTGGCATCGAGTACCTCGTACTCGGTATCGTGCTGGTCGTGTTCTCCAGCATCGTGGGAGGTGCACTCGGCGGCATCGTTGCGTACTACTGGCTCGAACTACCGTTGAACAGCTCTGCGTTTGTCGCTGGATTTGCGGTGGCTCTGGGTATCGCGACAACCTGTCTTGGTGCGGGTGCCTTGTGGGTCGCACGCTCTCTACCAATGCCACCGGCGCGACTGTTGCGTGAAGTGGCGTGAGTCGCACGCCCATAAAGATAGACAACCGTCAGGCGCGACGTCTGTGGCTGAGTGGCAACGGCCTCATGCAACCACCGTCAGGAGACTCTCGCCACGCGGCCATCGCCGCCACCGTGGGCGAACTTGGCATGGTGCAGCTGGATCCCCTGGCACCGGTTGCACGAGCCCACCATCACATCCTGTGGACTCGCCATAGCGGCTATCGGCCCAGGCACTACGACACGCTGATGCAACGCCGCCGCAGTGTCTTCGAACACTTCACACACGATGCGGCCATCCTGCCAATACAACTCTGGCCCGTATGGGCCCGTGCCCGGGAGCGGCGGGCTGCACGTTACGCTCGCGGGGAGTTCGGGCGCCAGATGCCAGACGATCGCACCCGCGAGCAGCTGCTGGAACGCATCGCGGCCAAAGGCCCTGTGAGCTCACGCGATTTCGACGGCACTGCAGACCGCTCGAAACATGCATGGATGCGCCCTCCCCACAAGCTGCTCTTGGAGCACCTGTGGTTACAAGGACGGTTGGCGGTCAGTCATCGAAAACGCTTTCACAAATTCTACGATCTGGCGGAGCGCGTCATACCCGAAGACATCCGCAATACCGTCATTCCCGAGAGCGAGCAGACCAATCAGTTATGCCGCATGGCCCTTGATCGCATGGGGATGTGTACCACCGGCGAGCTACAGGGGTTCTGGGACACCTGCACACGCACCGAGGTCAACCACTGGATTGAACAATCCAGCGACCAGTGGATACCGGTGACAGTGGAAAACACAGACGGTTCATGGCAGGACGCTTTCGCCCCTGTCGACATTGAAGCCAGACTTGAAGCCCTTCCCGAAGGCACATCCAGAGTGCGCATACTCAATCCTTTTGATCCTGCGGTCCGCGACCGCAAAAGAATCGAGCGTCTCTTCGCATTCGTCTTTCGCATCGAAATCTATGTGCCTGCTGCCAAACGGCGCTATGGCTACTACGTTTTCCCCGTACTGCAAGGGGACCGATTCATTGGCCGCATCGAAGTGCGTGCCGACAAGGATGCCGACTGTCTGCAGGTGCTCAACTGGTGGCCAGAGCCGGGCACGAGCATGAGTCGTCAGCGCACACAACGCCTGCAGGCCGAGATCCATCGACTGGCAGGATTGGCGGGAGTCTCAGCGACAGTACCGCTGTCACAAATTTTCAGCACGGGATCTTGCGTGCCGTCCTGACGGCGAAGGTTCCACCCAGAATTCATGAACTGCCGCCCAAATTGACACTATTTACCTGCTAGTCAGCGTCACCACTGCTGTGACTCGACGTAGGCTTCGCGGCTCAAGAATTCATCGGATGGAACAGCGTATGCGCCGTATGTGGCTCTCACAGCTCAGTCGCCGTCGCCTTGCGGCAAGCTCACTGACTACCGCCTGCACAGTACTCTCGGCAGTAGTCCCGGGCTCCGCATTGGCGGCGAATTTTTCTGTACTTACTGAAGCAGGCTTGCGAGACGCCTTGCTGACGGCAGAAAGCAACGGCGAGGCGGACACGATCTCGCTTGGCGGCAATGCATACAGCCTGACGTCGACGCTCGACTACACCGCTGAAGCCGGATTGCCGCTGACGATAGAAAACGGAAGCTTGTCGGGATCCTCGGCTTTCAGACTCCTGAGGGTGTTGTCGCCTGACAATCAGAACGCGTATCAGGTCAACGTCGACTCTGTCACTTTCGAGGGCGGCCTTTTCGAACAGGACGTCGACGGTACTGATGGGCTGGGTGGCGCTGCCATCTACAGCGACGGGGTTGCACTCTCACTGAGCAACTCGGTGTTCATCAACAACGCCGTTGTTGGCTCAACGGGAACAGGCGGCGCTGTCTTGACGCGCAATGCCTCGGTGACCATCAGTTCGTCCCGCTTCACAAACAACACTGCCAACCGCGGCGGTGCCGTGGCGGCGTTCGCACAACCGGCCCGATCGGCAATCAGCAGCTCTTCATTCTCGGGTAACTCTGCCGGCTCGCTCGGTGGTGCCATCTGGACACGGGACGGCATGGACGTCACGCTCTCCACCTTCAGCGACAACACCGCTAACACGGGCGGTGGCGCCATTTACTCGCAGCCACTAGGCTCTGACGATGACGTGAATCTCGTCAGAAACACCTTCGCCGACAACCGCGCAACCAACATCGGTAGCGCGATCTACTTTGTTGGAACGTCTGTCAGGCCATCGCTGTCGTCCAACCTGATCGTTGGCAACGACACGCCCATCAACTGCGCCGAGGTCAATGTCGGCCGGGCCGTGTTTCTCGGCGACAGCAACAACATCAGTGATGACGACAGCTGCGGCCAGGCCACCATCGACAGTGCGTCACTGTTCGATACGGGTGCACTCGAAAGCAATGCCAACTCAGCGCCAGCACAGTTCATCGCGTTGCAGGCGGGAACTTCGGCAATCGACACCGGCGGAGCCGTGGGCGGCGACGCTTTCTGTAGCGACAACGCCACAGGCCTGAACGGCGTCGAGGCAGTCGAATTCTGCGACGTGGGTGCCTTTGAATTCCTCGCTCCTGCCATTGACTCCGACGAAGACGGAATCACTGACGACGAAGACAACTGCCCGAGTGTTCCGAATTCCGGACAGGACGATCTTGATGAAGATGGCCTCGGCGACGTCTGCGACGACTCGGACGATGACGGTGTGCTAGATGCCGACGATGCTTTTCCGTTCGATCCGAGCGAAACTGCGGACACCGACTCCGATGGTATCGGCGACAACAACGACAACTGCGCGGCTATCGCGAACTCCGATCAGCTCGACACCGACCAGGACGGAAACGGCAACGTCTGTGATGACGACGATGACAATGACGGCGTTGTTGACGCACAGGATCGCTTTCCGCTCGACAGCACCGAGTCGGTAGACACCGACGGTGATGGCACCGGCAACAACGCCGATACCGACGACGACAACGACGGCACCCCGGATGTTGATGATGCCTTCCCGCTGGATGCCAACGAAGCCAGTGACGGCGATGGCGACGGTGTAGGCGACAACGGCGACAACTGCCCGACCGATGCAAACCCGGACCAGAACGACACTGATGACGATGGTCTCGGCGACGCGTGCGACGACGTCATCGGTGAAGACACCGATGGCGACGGCATTCCCAACGGCGACGACAACTGCCCGACCATTATGAATTCGGATCAAAACGATACGGATGGTGACGGCCAGGGCAACGTCTGTGACCTGGATGACGATAACGACGGCACACCGGACGCAACAGATGCCTTTCCGCTGGATGCCAACGAATCCAGTGACGGCGATGGCGACGGTATCGGCGACAACGGCGACAATTGCCCGGTCGACGCGAACGCCAACCAGTCCGATGTTGACGATGATGGCATCGGTGACGCCTGCGACGATGTCAATGGCAACGACACCGATGGCGACGGCGTTCCCAACAACGACGACAACTGCCCGGCGATCGCAAATACGGATCAGAACGACACCGACAGTGACGGTCAAGGCAACGTCTGCGACCTTGATGACGACAATGACGGCATCCCGGACGCAACGGATGCCTTTCCGCTGGATGCCAACGAATCCAGTGACGGCGATGGCGACGGTGTAGGCGACAACGGGGACAACTGCCCGGTCGATGCGAACCCCAGCCAATCTGACGTTGATGGTGACGGGATCGGTGACGCCTGTGACGATGTCAACGACAACGAGACCGGTGATGACATCCGGACTGACGTCGTGGATGCTGCCAACGATCTGGATGTCGTCATTGCCGGCGCCAACCGTGGCGGGAAACGCATATTGGGCGCCGCAGCGCGGTATCTGGATCTCGCGGTCAATAGCCGCAACTGGTCATCCGAGAGCACACTCAAGAAGAACCGTGGCAGGGCTGTGTTCTTCTGGGTTAGCCGTGCACTGTTCAAGATCGAGCTGATTGCGGATCGTCGCAACATCAGCAACAGACTGCGCGCCACGCTCGATGGGATCAGCAATCAGTTGCTGGACAGCATGAGGCTAGTGGCAACGAATCAAATTTCCGCAGCACAGGCTGCAGGCGGCTCGTCATCACGGATCGATCACGCGCTGTCGGCACTGGCTCAAGGCGACAACTGGCGTAGCCGGGACGCACTGCGTAATGCCACACTGCGGTACCGATACGCATGGATCCTGGCATCCCAGGCGTACTAGATCAAAGCGCTTCGATCTGACCACGGAAAGCCGCCCCACAAGGGCGGCTTTTTTGTGGGTCAGAATAATCAACGAGGAGATTCTGAGTAGACTGAACAGAACTCAACTGAAAGGCACGACTCATGAGCGCCTACGCGATAGTGCAAGTGGATGTAAACGACCCGTCGGAGTACGCCAGGTACGCTGAACTCGCCGGCCCAGCCGTTGCAAAGTATGGCGGTACCTTTCTGGCACGCGGCGGGCAAGTGGAAGTCATGGAAGGTACGACTCGCGCGCGCTGCGTCATCGTCCAGTTTCCCGACATGCAGACGGCGCAAACGTTCTATCACAGCCCCGAGTATCAGGAAGCGCTGTCTTATGCGCTACCGAGTTCCGACAGGGACTACAAATTTGTAGAGGGTGTTGATTGACGATCATCGGGATATGAGCACTCCCGAATCGGCCGACCCCAATGGCCCACCGATCGGTATCGCGCTGATCGGCGCTGGCATGATCGCACCACGGCACATCGCTGCCTTGTCGGAAATTCAGCCGCGCGCCAGACTGGTGAGTGTCGTATCCAGACACCCAGAGCGGGCCCGCACACTCGCAACACACTACGACGGCCCTGCTCCGGTGTTTACCAGCGAGCTTGCGTCGGTGGCAGAAGATCCCGGCATTCAGATGGTCATCGTGGCCACACCGCCGCATGTTCGGACTGAACTGATCAAGACGCTTGCACATGAAGGCAAGCACATCCTTCTGGAAAAACCCGTGGCGCGCACGCTCGACGAAGCCCGCGAGGTCGTCGATATCTGCGAGCAGGCCGATTGCATGCTCGGCGTGCTGTTCCAGCATCAGATGCGCGCCACGACGGTAGAGGCCAGACGACTGCTGGCAAGCGGTGCGACCGGCAAGCCCGGTCTTGTGGAAATCGCCGTACCCATCTGGCGAGAGCAGTCGTACTACGACGAACTCGGGCGCGGCACCTACGCCCGCGATGGCGGCGGCGTGATGATCACCCAGGCCATCCACGCCATGAACCTCACCTTGAGCCTCGCGGGCCCGGTCTCCAGCGTGCAAGCGATGACGGCGACCACACCGCTGCATCAGATGGAAGCGGAGGACTATGTCGTGGCCGGATTGCGTTTCAAGTCAGGTGTGATCGGTTCGATGGTGGCAAGCACTGCCACCTACCCTCATGGCCGCGAGACCATCACGCTGCACTGCGAGCACGCCTCACTGGTATTGAGTGCGGAAACCCTCGAGATCTCGTGGCGCGATGGGCGTCGCGAACACTACCCGCAAACGTCCAAGCCGCAAGCCAGCGCGAGCACACCCAAGCACCTGTGGCACCAGACGGTCATGGAGGACTTCATTGACGCCATACGCCAGCGCAGGGATCCAATGGTGACAGGGCGGGACGCGCTGGAGGTCCATCAATTGATCGATGCGATAGAGACATCATCCAGAGAGGCACGGCAGGTCAGTCTGCCTTAACGGCGCTCACCCTCACTTCCCGCCATCCGCGCACCATCGGGAACCACAGCCCGACCTTCACACGCCGGTCGGGCTCACGTTGCTGTGCCACGCGTGCGTAGCCTTCAAGCTGATAGCGATAGCGCTCGACCTCGGTATCCAGGAAGGTATCGAGACCTCCGCCCTCATGCGAGCCTGTCTTGTAATCGACGATCCAGCGCACGCCGTTCTCATCGAGAAAACTCCGATCGATGATGAAACGCTCGACCCGCGTGATGACACCATCAACCACGGTCGGCACCGACAAGGGCCACTCGCTGCGAGCCTCCGTGTGTGGCTGTAATGTCCACCGGCCGCGCTCGTCGTCGAGCGTATTGGCGATACCGCGAGCCACTCTGCCAGCTGCCGTATCAAGGTCAGCTTCAGTCACACCCAGGGTCAGTAGCTGCCGGGAGATACGGTCAAGATCGTCAGCGCCCGGTGGCTTGCGTGACGCCTCGGGCATGTCTGCCAAACGCTGCAGTTCGCGGTGAACGACGGTACCGACGTCTCGTGCCGTGCTGCCCTGCCAGTCATAGACGACGGGCTCGACGTCGATCTTGGCAGGCGGCGGGCGCTGCCAGTCAAACACCTGCAAATCAGGTAACGACCAGTCAGTGACGATACGCTCGAGCGATTGAACTGCAACCACCGGCCCATACGGCTTCGCAGCTGCGGGTTCGGGCGTCACATCGTCAGCACCACCGATCACATCCTCGTCAGCCGAAGGCGGCGGTGCCGTTGTCGCCCGCAGACTCGACCAGCACGGCCCGATCAGACTACCTCGAGTGGCGTCACGCCATTCGCCATCCTGCTCGCTGAGTGTCGCCACCAGATGCAGCTGGCGCCGGGCACGGGTACAGGCGACATACAGCAGTCGCAACTGCTCGGCAGCCGAGGCGTCACGACGGTACTGATGCAACAGCCGACCGATACGGCTGCGCCTGTTATCCGGCGTATGCGGCGCATCGATCGGCGCCAGCAACAAGCGCCGTCCTCCATCCTTGTGACCACACTCATACCAGTCGAGCAACCGCGGCTTGTCGCTTTGACCCTGCTGGGCAACGCGCGGAAGAATCACGGTATCGAACTCAAGACCCTTGCTCTTGTGCAGGGTCATGATCTGCACGCGCTCCGCGTCGGGCCGCGTGTCACCTTCCGCATACAAGCGCTCGAGAGCGTCCTTCACCGTCGCGCGTTGCCACAATCCGTTCTCACGCTCGAGTTCAGACAGACGTACGATGGCCTGCTCTGCCGCTGTCCGATCCACTCGATCACGGCAGAGACCAGGACCACCCAGGCGAAGCCACAAGGCCTCGACCCAGGGCATCAACGTCGAGCGTGGCCCACGGCGCAAAGCGGGCACAGCCTCTTCGGCAAACCGCTTCAAACGTTGCTGCCCATCGTCACTCAAACGAGAGACACGAGACGCATCCTGCATGAGGTCTGACAGTGCGGGAGCCTTGTCTTCGTGGCACAAGGCATGAAGGTCGTTCAATGTCAGTCCACACAGCGGACCACGTAGCACGCTCAACCAGCTGATCCGGTCATGCGGATAGCGCAGCGCGAGCGCCAGCGCAGCAATGTCCTGAACCACCACACGATCACCCAGGGTCTCGAGCTCCACGGCTCGAAACGGAATGTTGAGGGCCTGCAGAGCATCGATCACGGCGGGCACATGACTGCGTGCTCGCACCAGGATACCGACCGACTCGCTGCCCTCGTTCAGTGCCTGTTGCACAAGCCCCGCCACATGCTCGCCCTCGGCCTGTTTATCGGCGGCGCTGTCCTTGGGCGCCTGACGGGCAGCAAGCACATGCATGCAAACCGCTCCGTCGTCATGTCGGAATGCACTGGACGGCTCATAGACAACCGCACCGATGTCGGCCTGATTGGTTGTCGGAAACGCTTGCCCGACATGGGTGTTTACCCAGTCGATGACCTCGGGGCTGGAGCGAAAGTTGACCGACAATCGCAAGGGCTCCAGTGCCACCGGGCCGATACCGGATTCGCAAGCCTTGAGAAACAGCCCGACATCACCTTCACGAAACCGATAGATCGACTGCATGGGATCCCCCACGGCAAAGAAGGTGCGCCCATCGCCCGCTTCCCAACCACCCAGCAATCGCTCGAACAATTCGAACTGTGGACGCGACGTGTCCTGGAATTCATCGACCAGCAAGTGCTTGATGCTCAGGTCCATACCCAGCGCAAGATCGGTGGGGTCTTCATCGGTGCCCAGTGCCAGCAGCGCGCGCATGGCGATCTCGGTGAAGTCCAGCGTGCCACGCTCGGCAAACACAACGTGCAACTCACTCAACAACATGGGTAGTTCGGCGGCCAGCTCCCTGAGCAACGCCCATTCCTTGTCGGTGTACGCGGGTTCCGGCAGGCCCCGTACGCGCTGCAACCCATCCGCAAATGCCGTGTCCGCATCGAGCCCGCTCAACAGCTCCTTCATGTCCGCCTTGCGCGCGTCAATCTCGGGACCGGTGGCATCAACATGCTTGCTCGCACCCTTGGCGGGAAATCCGTCGCGGATGGTCACCGTCTTTCGAACCGATCCGCTCGCAGTCAACAACACTTGGGCAAGGAACTGCCACAACGACAGATCATCCACATCGCTGGAAGGCAGCCGACCGTCTCTCGCTGTCAGCTCATCAGCCAGTTCAATCAGCTCACGATGCGTCGCCGAAAGCTCGATCTCACCGGCATCGCCCAGCTGCACGAGCCAAGCTGTGACATCACTCAGAATCGCCTGCAACTGTCCGCACAAACCAGGCGGTGCCGCGGCGCGCAGGTCTTCCAGGCGTGACTTCACCAGGTCGGCCAACATACTCTCGAGCGCCTGACGTACACGCGTATCGTCAAAATCATCGCCGAGGTAACGTGACCATTGATCACGGACCGCAAGCAGATCTGCCAGGCGCTTGCACAAATCGGGGAGTTGATGATCCAGCTGACGACTGACTGACCGCAGTTGCGTCAGGCGGCGTTCGACAAAGCGCTCGGCCGCCTCCAGGTACAAGGCAGCCGCATTGTCGATCGTGCCCATCGGCGCACCCAGACTCGACAGGACCGGCAATCGCGTCGCCAGCTGCGTGGCCAGCGAATCGATGGTGCGGATGGCAAGGCGTTCGGGGTCTTCCACTACGTTCCATCCAAGCTCGGCGTCGCGCTCGAGCACGCGCGTGGCCAGAGCAATACCTTCCGCTTCGTAGCTATCCGCGGCAGGCTCGTGATCGCGTGCGCGCTGCAATGCCGCAACGACGCGATGGCGCATCTCTGCGGCGGCCTTTCGCGTGAAGGTGATCGCAAGCACGTCTTCGGGACGCTCAACCGTGGCGAGCAGCGTCAGTACGCGTCGGGTCAGCAGCTCTGTCTTGCCCGAGCCCGCTGGCGCTTGAACAATGAAGGAACGGGCTGGGTCCAGCGCACGTCGACGGGCGTCGGCATCAACAGGCAATACGCTCATGCGCTTTCGCTACCGCTGGTGCTGCCTGCGACTTCCTCACCGGCATCATCATCCCCCGGCGTGACCGCAACACGACACACACCTGCCAATTCACAATACTTGCACGCCTCCTTGCTGGGTGTTGCCAGCGCGAAGCCTTCGGCAATCTCTGTCGTCAGAAGATCCAGTGAGTGCCGCCAGTGAACACGCCACTCCTCCCACGACTGCGGCAGCTCATCACTGTCAACGGAGCGGGACTTCAGTGATACTGCAACTCCGGGAAGCAGTGTCTCGTCTGCTGCAATCCCCCTGAAACCGTGTGCCTCGCGCACCACTGCCGCAAAAGCGATGCCTTCGATGTCATCGCGCGTCAGTGCATACAGAGGCAATTGCGGCTGGCTGATTCTCTCATCCGCCCAGGCCGCCGGGTTGTCGTGGCGACCGGTCTTGTAGTCGATCACCACCGCTCGCCCGTCGATACGGTCGATGCGATCGATCACCACCCGAATACTCACGCCACCGTAGCTGAATTCGACAGGCTCCTCGAAGGTCTCTACCGTAAAGGGAGGTCGATTCCACTCCTGCGTCATCAGCCAGTCACGGACGAGCGTGGTAATACGCTCCCCCTCAAGGGCTGCAAGACTGTCGGCGATGAAGTGCTCGTCGGCAAGCGCCGCTTGCACCGACGCCTCGATTCGTTCGGCCAGAGCCTCCTCGTCCAGCCTGATCAAGGCCTCATGACTGCGAGTGACTTTCCAGAATTCCTCCAACGCCTTGTGCAGGACGGTGCCACGCTGCCGCGCATCCAGACCAGGACCCGGCTCTTCCAACGAGTGGATACGCAGACGATGCCGGGCGAAGGCCCGGAACGGGCACGCCGCCTGATCAGATATCAAGCCTGTCCCTCCACGTACAGCCTGCTCGGGATCGGTTGCCGGCCCGCGCAGATCATCCACCGATTCGCGCGCCGCGGCCCCTGCAATATGATCGAGCAAGGTGTCGTCAGTGACCTCCATGAACTCGACATCCGCCAACACCGAAGCGACCACCAGGGGCTGGCCGTTACGCTCACGCACACAGCTGACAGTCACCTCGGGGGCAGCCGCACACCAATGCGCGAACTCGCGACGCGCTAGAGACAGGCGCGCTTCGGCAGACGCTTCAGGAACACCAGCGGCACGCTGATCCAGCTGAGACAGAAACGCGGTGGCTCGCCCCGGTGCCGGCCACTGACCACTATCGAGCCCAAGCACCCAGAGCGCATCGAAGCGTTGTCCGTGGCTTTCCAATCGACCGAGAATGCGAATCGGCACATCAGGCGACTCGGCCTGATGACTTCGCTCGGCGGCCAGTCTGCGCACCTCAGCGAGCACACGTTCTGCACCCACGCGCTGCCCGTCGTCAAGCGAACGCAGGTCATCAAGCACCCCATGCAAGGCCTGCACAGCCTGGAACTCATCGCTCGCGAGATCGTCCCCCGGCCAGCCAAAGCTCTTGAGTACATCCTGCAGACGATCAGCCCAGACGGTTCTTGTATTGCCCTGCTTGTCGTCGTCGGCGCCTGCGGACCGCACGCGATTCAACAGGGCACCGAGGGATTTGCCGAGGCGGCTGTCGTCCGGTAGCAGGCCACGCAATCGCTGAAGGTTGCACGAGCGTACTCGCCAGTCGCGCAGCTGATGCTCGAGTTGCCGGCGGGCATCCGCATCGCTGACCGCGTCCAGCAGGCAGGGCGCGAGCAACAGCCGCGCTACCCCATGTCGGTCCAGCCCCTGTCTCGACCAGCTGAGTGTCAGCGCGTCGAGGGCGGTGGCAACGATGGGCGCCTTGGCGAGGGGTTCCGCCGCCGACAAATCGTAGGGACGCTCGATGCTCTCTATCGCGTCTGGCGTCAGTGCCGGAAAAAACGCACGGTCGAAGGCCCGTCGTACCACATCACGTCGTGCATTGAGGTCCGGCACGACCACACCAAAGACGGCGCCGGGCGTGGCATCCACACGCTTGCGTAGCTGCTGCGCTACAGCGCGTAGTTCGGTCGCATCATCCGCATAGGTCAGACAGCGAGGTTCACCTGCCGGGCCATCGCCCAGTACAACGACCTCGACGCCGGCCGCTTGTAATGCGGCAATCACCAGACCGAGCTGAGGTGTGGGCATCAGAAACCCCGCCAGCACGCAGGTGCTCGGCAGCGCAAGGCGCCCACCGGCAATCAGCGGCGCGAGATGCCTGGCAATGCCCGCGTCATCGATGGCGTTCGCGCGGTCGAGACCCTCGGCATAGCGTGTCGCCCAGGTTCGCCAGGCGTGCGCATCGGCTTCGAGCCAGGCGCCCTTGGCGGGCGCGCAGTCCCAGGTTGCCGCAAGCTGCCACGCGCGCTGCGCATCGCGTGCGGTGGCTTCAGGATCGAGCAAGGGCAGACCGCTCTCTTCGATGATTTGTCGCCAGGCGAGTCGCGCCTGCAGCCCCGGACGGCGTACTCGCTCGCTGCAATCAGCCGCTACCGCATCATCGTGCAGTGTGACGAGCCAGCTATCGAGCGGCAGGATGCGAGGCGTCTCCCACCAATGATCGCCCGCGGCCACACGATGTCGTGCATGGCGCTCGGTCAGATGCCGTGACAATCGCTGGTTGACCGTCGCGATGACCGTATCCGGCCCTGCGGCGTCAAGCACGCGCTCGAGCGACCATACGGACAGGTCCTCGAGCGCGACAGGTGTCAGGCGCCCATCCGCATCGACTGCCGCTGAATCGGTCTCGGGCTCGCTGAAATCGAAGGCGTCTTGCACTTCGGCAGTTTATCGTGGATTGCGCCCGCCACCGGTGTTTGCAATCCAGACCCACCAGACACCCTCTCGAGGTCTACACTCGCGGGTCCGGTGGTTTTTGACCACGCGAACCGATAGCGAGACAACTAGACGGTGTTTGAGTGGATCTCCAATCCTGAAGCCTGGGTCGCGCTTGCCACCCTTACCGCTCTCGAGATCGTGCTCGGGATCGACAACATCATCTTCATCTCGATCCTGGTCGCGCGTCTGCCGGAGGCGCAGCGCGACAAGGCACGACGCATCGGCCTGACGCTTGCCATGGTGATGCGCCTCGGCCTGTTGTTCTCGATTGCCTGGATCATGGGACTGGTGGAACCCTGGTTCACCGTGCTCGGGCAGGAGATCTCGGGACGCGACGTGATACTGATTGTCGGCGGCCTGTTTCTGATCTGGAAGTCCACGCACGAGATTCACGAGAGCTTCGAGCTGCCCGAGCCAGAGTCAGGTGTCGTGAAAAAAGCGGCGGGCTTTTTCTCCGTGCTTGCACAGATCGCGATTCTCGATATCGTCTTTTCTCTGGACTCGGTCATCACCGCTGTTGGCCTTGCTGACGACGTCAGCGTCATGGCCATCGCTATCGTCATCGCTGTGGGCGTGATGCTGCTCGCCGCCAAGTCGATCGGAGAATTCGTTGACGCCAACCCGACGATCAAGATCCTCGCACTCTCCTTCCTGATCATGGTCGGCATGGTGCTGATTGCCGATGGCTTCGATTTCCACGTGCCCAAGGGTTATGTGTACTTCGCCATGGCCTTCAGCGTTGTGGTGGAGCTGATCAACATCCGCATGCGCAAGCGACACGAGGAACACCAGCGCGCCAACGAGCCGAACACCACGGCCTAGCGCCCATGCAAGCACTCAACGGGCTCAAGGTTCTCGAACTCGGCCAGCTCATCGCTGGCCCCTTTGCCGGACGAATGCTTGCGGACTTTGGTGCCGACGTCATCAAGGTGGAGAGTCGCAACGGAGGGGATCCCTTGCGCCGCTGGCGAGAAATGCGCGGTGACACGTCCTTGTGGTGGGAGGTCCAATCGCGCGGCAAACGCTCTATCGCACTGGATCTTGCCGATGCGGGGGAACGCGCCATTGCCCGACGCCTCGCGCTTGAAGCGGACGTATTGATCGAGAACTTCCGCCCGGGCAAGATGGAGGAATGGCAGCTCGACCACGCATCGCTCGCAGCTGACAATCCGGAACTCGTGATGCTGCGAGTATCGGGTTACGGGCAAGATGGTCCCTATGCCAACAAGCCCGGCTTCGGCCTGTTGGGCGAGGCCATGGCAGGACTGCGTTACCTCACCGGTGAACCGGGTCGAGTGCCCGTGCGCACCGGCATCTCCATCGGCGACACACTGGCCGGCTTGCACGGCGTCATCGGCATACTCATGGCCTTGAGACATCGGGATGCCACCGGCGAAGGGCAAGTCATCGACACCGCCTTGTACGAGAGCGTGTTCAACGTCATGGAGAGCCTTCTGCCCGAGTACACCGAAAACGGTGTGGTGCGCGAACCCTCCGGTAGCGCTCTCCCCGGGATCGCACCCAGCAATGCCTACCCTTGTAGCGATGGCACCATACTGATCGGCGGCAATGGGGATCGTATTTTTCGTGATCTCATGACACTGATCGATCGCCAGGATCTTGCCGACGACCCAGAGCTTGCACACAACGATGGACGCGTTACCCGCGTGGCAGAACTCGACGAAGCCATCGCCGCGTGGACATCCACCCGTGGTGTGGACGATGCGCTAGACGCGCTTGACAACGCGCAGGTCCCCGCCGGCCGAATCTATTCCGTCGCAGATATTGCGACCGACGCTCACTACCTCGCACGCGACATGTTGTTGCACACCCGAGCGCGCGACGGCACGCCACTGATCATGCCCGGCGTTGTTCCAAAGCTGTCTGCAACGCCCGGCAAGGTCCGTAGCCCTGCCCCCCAGCTCGGCGAACATGACGATGACATCAAGCACGCCGAGCGTTGGCCCGCACTACCACATTAATCACACGCCACCACAAGGCAGGTAGTTGTCACGAACAACGCGGCTCAGACGAAGGTCACCTGCTTGCGAAACGGTAGCTCGCGGATACGCTGACCGGTCGCTGCAAAAATCGCATTCCCCAAGGCCGGCGCAGCCGGCGGCGTACCGGGTTCTCCGATACCGCGGATGTGCTCGCCGTGTTCGAGAATGCTCACGTGCACGGGTGGCGCCTGGTTGAATCGCAACGACGGGTAGTCATGAAAGTTGGTCTGCTCGACCCTGCCATCGGCCACGGTGATCTCGCCGTACATGGCAGCCGCAAGCCCGAAATTCAGGCCCCCGATCACCTGCGCCTCGATGTTTCTCGGGTCGAGCGCGATACCCACATCCACCGCTGCCCAGGCATGCACGAGCGTGATACCGGCAGCGTCGGCGCGCACCTCGATCACTTGAGCGCAAGGCACCCCAAACGACAACACGAATGCCACGCCACGCGCATGCCCATCCGGCAATGGCTCACCCCAGCCTGACGCATCTCTAACCGCTTCCAGCACCGTCCGGCTCGGCTCATGGTTGATCAGTTGCAAACGGAACTCGAGAGGATCGACTCCGGTGGCAAACGCAAGCTCATCGATAGCGCTCTCGTGAAAGAAGCCGTTTTGCGACGCGCCCACCGATCGCCAGGAACTCACCGGTAAACTCGCCGGGGCGCGATAACCGGTTACCCGATAGTGATCGATGACATACGGCTGCTCCCAGGCGCCTTGCACGATGGTGGCATCCGGACCGGGTACGTTCATGCCGAGACGCCCCATCTGAGATTCCATCACCGACGGTGATGCAAGCTGCAGATCCATCGCGTCTATCGTCGAGTCCTTGACCGAGCCCCGCAATCGCGCGATGGCCAGCGGACGATAGGCATCGTGCGTGGTGTCCTCTTCGCGTGACCACGTGAGCTTGATCGGCATGCCAGGGATCGCAACCGCGGTTTCTGCGGCCTGCTTGACATAATCCATCTCTGCTCTGCGCCCAAAGCCACCCCCCATGAGCGTTGTGTTGACGGTGACATTCGACTCGTCAACGCCGGCGATAAGCGCGACCTCCTTGACGACCTGAGTCGGAAACTGGGTGCCCACCCAGACCTCGATACGACCCGCCTCGTCGCCTTGCGCGTGATACAGCGCCGTCGCGTTGAGCGGCTCCATCGCAGCATGGGCAAGGTGTGGCACTCGGTACTCGGCCTCGATGACAGCAGAGGCAGACGCCAGAGCTTTACTGACATCACCATCATCACGCATCCGACTGTCTTGCGCATCGCTGGTGAACGAGGCCTCCACCTGTGCGAACATCTCTTCAGTGGAGTCGGGGTACGGCGCCGGGTACCAATCAAACGTGATCGTCTTGGCCGCCTGCAGCGCGTACCACGTGTTGCGTGCGACCACGGCAATACCACCGCGCACAGGCACGATGTGCTCCACCCCCGCCATCCCCGACGCCTTGGCAGCGTCAAAGCCTTTCATGTAGCCACCAAGGCCAGGGTTGGTGCGCACCGTGGCATACAACATGTTGTCGAGCTGTACATCAATCGAGAACTGCGCAGTACCGGTGCACTTGGGCAGCATGTCCTCTCTCGGCAGACTCTTGCCCAGCAAACGCCACTCGTCACGTGCTTTTAGTTCAGGCACGTCCGGCACATCGATGTCCGCACACGCCGCGGCAAGGGTGGTGTAGTCAAGACGCTGACCGTTCGTTGCGACTACCGCTCCGTCCTGCGTTGACAAGCTTGACGCTGGCACACTCCAGACACGAGCCGCCGCCTCGATCAGCACAGCCCGAGCGGCGGCACCGGCGTGCCGGTGCTTCTCCCAGGCATCGGGTACCGACGATGACCCACCCGTCAGTTGCAGCCCCAGAAACTTTGCCGGCACATCCATGAAGTGTCGCGCCTGCGTGGCAACAAGGCCATTGTCGGTCGGCGCGAAGGGCACACCTTCGGCAAGAATGGCAGAGTTGTAATAAGCGTTTGAAGCCGGACCATGCTCTACACGGATGGCATCCATGGATACATCCAGCTCCTCGGCCACAAGAGCGGCGAGCGTGGTGCGCACCCCCTGCCCCATTTCAGCCCTCGGCACGATCACGGTGATACCGCTGCTGTCAACGCGCACATAGGGTGTCAACGCCGCCGCATCGTCCCCCAGATTCTGTAGCAGCGGATTGTCGGGAGACTGCCGGTACTTGAGGTAGCCAAACACAGCCCCCCCGGCAACTGCCGCAGATACCACAAGGAATCCGCGGCGCGTGATCGTACCCAGCCGACCCACCGTCTACACCTCGCTCAAGCGAACAGCGGCTGCCTTTACGGCTGCACGTATTCTCGGGTAGGTCCCGCATCGGCACAGATTGCCCGACATGGCGCGATCGATATCGTCGTCGCTCGGCTGCGGATTATCACCAAGCAGCGACACCGCGGTCATGATCTGCCCGGACTGGCAATAGCCACACTGGGCAACCTGCTGCTCGATCCACGCTTCCTGAACGGCGTGCAAGGCCTCCGCAGAACCAATGCCCTCGATGGTCATCACCTCACCGGACACAGTGCCGACAGGAGTGACGCAGGAACGGACCGGCCGGCCATCCACATGCACGGTACAGGCGCCACATTGGGCGATACCACACCCGAACTTGGTTCCAGTAAGACCCAGCTCGTCACGCAGCACCCATAGCAATGGCATGGCGAGATCCGCGTCCACCTCGAGAGACTCTCCGTTGACTGTCAGCTGCACAGCAATTTCCTCACACCAGGGGCTGCCTGGCATTCTACGTTTGTTCCAGCGTGATTCATCACCATCGCACCCATGAATCCGGGTGATGCCTTCGGACAAATCGGCGCGAAAAATTGCAAACGCCGGCACAATTTGCCAATTCAGTGACGCATCAACCGAAAGCAGTGCATACACTTCGGTTTGCCAGCGGAAGCGCTTCGAGACTCACCCCGGTACGCGACCCGCGACACAGCCAGAAACGGCAGCTCGCCATGCCATTGACGGCCCACCCACAACGCTCACGGAATGCTCATCTTCCTCATCGCATTCGCGCTCGCTTACGCTGCCTTCGTATTCGCATCGAATCAGCTAAATCCATTGCTGGCGCCAAGAACGGTCCCGCGCAAGCGAAGTTGGCATTTCGGCCGTGTCGTATTTCTGTGCTTTGGTGTGATCACGTTTCCCGTCGCCGTCCTGCTCACCGCACCCGAGGGCGCCGTAGCAGCAGTGCTCACGGTTGCCCTGGCGGTACTAATCGTCTTTGCACTGCACAGCGAGCATGGCAAGTACAAGCGTATGGATCCTTGGGGACATCCTAAAGCACCCAGCCGGATGGACAGCGTGCCGGAGAGCGTCAGCCGGATCATCGCGGATGCAGATCGCCAGCCGCGGCAAAGCCCGTCAGCCACACCGGGAGCCAAGCGAACGTTGGATGCCAACCTTGGATTATTTGGTCGCGGCGGGCACGACGGGAAGTAGAGATCGAACGAGCCACGCTCAGCAATACATACACAGGCGTAATTTCTGGCCAAGATGGCGGACAAGGTAGGTACCGATACTAAACCCATCGAAACAGCACACAGCCTGTTTCGGCAGGCACGTCCACTCATCTACCTACAGGAATCACAACACATGAACACGCTCAACATCACCGCCGCTCTCGCTCTTGTCGCTGCTACCGCATACGCAGCTCCGTCCTACGCGGTTACTACCGGCAACGTATATCAGGACGTTCGATCAGCGGTCAGCGGATCCGGTCACGTACGCGTCGAGGTCGACGGCAACACGGCAACACTCTTCGGCTTCTCGGAGAAGACCGATAGCCTCGCGGCCGAACGCGCCGCACGCGCAGCACCCGGCATTGATCGAGTGATCAATCGCATCGACAGCAACAACTCGTGATTCTTTCACAGGACACGTAGTGCGCAAGCGGCCGCGTTGAGAAACGCGGCCGCTTTTTTTCCGATAGAGCGTTAGCGATGCCCGACAAAAACCTCTGGTCAGGTGTCGAAAACCGCCAACCGCAGGCTTCACGCAACGGAGAGATATTCACGAACAACGGGTCAAACTTGAATCGTCTACCTGCGCAACCAACAGTGCTAATGCAGCATGCTTTTCAAAAGGCTTTTCCTTCCTTTATATCAGCGGCTTTCACGGGCAGAGACTTCCCCTCAAACGTTCTAACGTAGTCGCCGGCGCCAGTGCTTCTCAACCCCAGGCACTCCTCCGAGCCGCCAAACAGGCTTGCTGTGTAGCAAAACTCGCTATTGTCGTTTGCGTACCATTGAACGTCTTCCATCTGACCGCCCCAGAGAATCGTCGCGTCGGTCTGAGATGAAAAATACATCCCACCCTCACTGAAGGGGAATGTATTTCCAACCAGGATCTCGTGCAACTCCGGCTTGGTTAATTCGCCTGCAGTTGCAGCCTCATCAACTTCACTGGACACACTGGCACAACCGGTTAGTAGAGGCCCGCATATCGCCGCGAAGAGCAAACTTTTCTGCATAGTCATTATTCTCATCGTGTAGTTGTCCCGGTTGGTACTGATTGCATGTTGCAAGCCTCGAACGTGTATCTCCATCGGCTCTTGACTAACAGATTGGAATCTCGCTACTCCGAACGCACATGACTACTCAACCCTGAACGTTTGTGACTTGGTGCCGTCACGGCGATGAAACACAACCGTCCCGTTTTCAAAGACTGGCGTGCTGCAAAACTCACGCCCGGAAAGCGTCTTTGGTGAGGTGTAGGTGCTACACATTGCACTCCCTTCTCTGACGTACACGCCAACAACCTGCTCCCCATTCAACGTTCCACCCATGGTCCCATCAGCGCCGACAATGAATACGGTGCCATTGTCGGAGACCAGGCTCTTTCCAATAATGTCATCGAGAGAGCCACTCGCTACTCCCCCTGTGGTCGCCTCGTTTTCTCCCTGAACAGCTTGCGTCGTAGCACATCCCACTGACATAAAGCAGACGCAAGTGAGCATCACGGTACTGAACTTCATTATTGATCTCCTGGCACCCGCACAGTCACGCTTGCGGGCTGACGTTGAATAAAAACGCCGGGAATTGAAGTCACTGACAACCAGCGATTCTTTGGCTCCGGGTTCCATCACTTCAGTGGTGGCGATACAAGTATGGCTATCGCGCTCCAACCGCACATCCCCCGATCGGGGGATACCTCGAGAGGCTACCTGGGCCTTCATCCGCCAGTCATCGCGACTCTCTTCGCCTACCAGATCTGCAAGGCAAACCCGAACCGTCAATGAAATCTCGCGTCGGAAAAACGGGCGTCATTATTTCGGCACGCAAGCGAGCGCGAATTCCACATCGCGCTGATACTACTTTTCATATTCGGAAATACAATATAGGTAACACGTCTCAGCATGTGCTAAACACAACTAAAGACACTCTTATCCGTACCCGCAGGCACGCCCAGGCGGCTAGGTATTCACATGCTTTTGCCGTCACATGTCGCGCAGCACCGCCACCAGAACAAGGCCAGATGCTTACTCGCATGTCTACCAAAAAAGTGCTTGAAACCGACACGCTGACCTCGATCTACGGAGCAGCCTTGTCATCCAACTTATGGGATGAGGTGATTGATCGATGCGCCGCCGAGAGTGAAGCCTTCAGTGGTGCGTTCCTCACTCAGGAGGTTGGTACAGATCCGGAATATTCCCTTTCCGCGCGCGGAGCATTGATCAGAGAAAAGATTCGAACAGAACCTGAGTTACTTACACAGTACATCTCTGACATTTCACCGTTGGAATCGATAATTTTGAACCACTTGCGCGAAGCACCGTCGCGAAAGATATGGTTAGTCAAGGATGCGTGGCCAGCCGGCGCCGAAGCCGAAGCTGAATTGCATGCGGAATGGATTGCAAGACACCTGGGAGTTGGGCCAATGCTGATCGCAAGCTTGAATGAAAACCCAAGAATCAACGAAATGTTCATTCTTCATTTCCGCCTGGACGAGACACTTCCCACAAGGGCTGTCAGTACGTTCGAGCTACTGTTGCCCCACTTGGCCAAGTCCGCCGAAATGAGCGTGCTGTACAGCTCGCTTCAACGTCGTTATTCAGCAATACTGACCGTACTGAACAAAGTTGGTATCGGCTTATGTGTCCTTGATAAGGCAGGCAACATCCTGGTGAACAACGATGAAGCTACACGCATGCTGAGCGGCAACCACGGCATAACTCTCAGCAACAACCGCTTTAT
>CALLMF010000030.1 GCA_938006335.1 uncultured Granulosicoccaceae bacterium
GTATCCGGCGCTTCCGGTGACACGGACCACAGACCGTCCGGGTCGCTCGCAACTACGTTGTAGGTCTCGCCACCTATCACCACTTCAACGGTGCTGCCGGCTTCGGCAGTACCGCTGACTTCTGTGCCGTTGTTGGTTTCGACAACGGGTGCGCCAGGTGCTGTGGCATCGACAGTAGCCGTTGCCTGTTCGGATGTATTGCCCTGCGCATCGGTAGCTTCGACCGTGATGGCCTCGCCAGTGTCAAACGTATCCGGCGCTTCCGGAGACACGGACCAAAGACCGTCCGGGTCGCTCGCGACAACGCTATAGGTCTCTCCGCCGACGACGATTTCAACCGTGCTGCCGGCTTCGGCAGTACCGCTGATTTCATTGCCGTTGGCGATGCTCACGACAGGTTCACCTGGTGCGGTGGCGTCAACGGTCTCTGTAGTGGTAGCCGACGTATTGCCCTGCGCATCTGTAGCTTCAACCGTGATGGTCTCGCCGGTATCGAAGGTATCCGGCGCTTCCGGTGACACGGACCACAACCCGTCCGGATCGCTCGCGACTACGCTGTAGGTCTCGCCACCGACGACGACTTCGACGGTGCTACCGGCTTCGGCAGTACCGCTGATTTCATTTCCGTTGGCGATGCTCACGACAGGTTCACCTGGTGCGGTGGCGTCAACGGTCTCTGTAGTGGTAACCGACGTATTGCCCTGCGCATCGGTAGCTTCGACCGTGATGGTCTCGCCAGTATCGAAGGTATCTGGTGCTGCAGGAGACACGGACCATAGACCGTCCGGATCGCTTGCGACCACGCTGTAGGTCTCGCCACCGATCATGACTTCAACCGTACTGCCCGCTTCGGCTATACCGCTGATTTCACTACCGTTCGCGATGCTGATGACTGGCTCAGTCGGTGCAGTGGCATCGACAGTCTCGGTTGTAGCGGCCGATGTATTGCCTTGAGCATCGGTAGCTTCAACCGTGATGGTCTCACCAGTATCAAACGTATCCGGCGCTTCCGGTGACACGGACCAAAGACCGCCCGGGTCGCTCGCAACCACGCTGTAGGTCTCTCCGCCGACGACGACCTCAACCGTGCTGCCGGCTTCGGCAGTACCGCTGATCTCTGTGCCGTTGGCAGTCTCGATGACAGGCGCGGCAGGAGCTGAGGTGTCAGGCACGATGAGCTCGACACTCTCACTGACCTCGCCGTCGACACCGACTGCGGTCACGCTAACTGCAGTGCCGGCAGCAATCGGATCTTCAGGGGTGACAGTCCAGTGGCCGGTTTCGTCAACGTTCGTCGTGATATCGGCAGTGCCATCTCCGTCAAGATCAATCAGAATGCGGGCGCCAGGTTCACCCGTTCCAGAGATTTCGTCGTCCCGCAGGACCAGAAAGGTGAGTTCCTCAGGTTCTGCTGCTCCGATTTCAGGTTCGAAGCTACTGTCCACAGAACCACCTGTACCAACGGCGAGAGCCGCAAGGCCTGCGACACCTGCAATAACGCCCATGCCTGCGACGTCGGCGAGCAAGGTGGAGTCCTCGAATATCAGATATCCGACTTGCGCTTCAGAAGAGACCGGCACGTAACTCGCGCCGCTGATCTCTAGCGCAGCCGTCTGCTCGAGGATCACTTCATCAATCTCGCCGTCCTTGCTGAGAAAGAGTTGTGCCGGCTCTACAGTCCCAAAGAATCCGGCAATAACCAATTCCTGACCGTCTTCCAGTGTGACGATCAGATTCTCACCATCCCGTGCGTAGCCCGATACTTCGGACTGCGCCAAATGCAAAGCAATCTGTGACGAGTCTCTCATCTGGACGGTGTCAGCTACCTCAAGCAACGTAACAACTTGATCAGGCCGTGCGAGCTTAATTTCAAACATTGGTAGACCTCGAAACGCTGGATTGACCGACCAGACGCGTAAGGCCTGATCGGGGTCGGCTGACTCTGATATTCACCACATAGAGATAAGCCTGTGTCGGGGCAGACGACTGAGTTCTCACGACCCAGTTCAAAAATCTGCCATCAGGAGTGGAAGCGGATCCGGGCAGCGTTTCTTGACGAGTACCACGAGAATCTTTTACAACGCGCATTCAAACTGAGATCTGAATCACTAACGTCCTAACCAATAGGCTAGTCAGCCGAGGTGCTGGCACCGACATTGCCTAGCGATTGCAGCTCTCAATCGGTGCGCATTTTTACTGCTTATTTAAACAGTTGTTATTTATAACAACGCGAGCAGATGCCGGCACTTCAAAGGCGCGAATGTTGCACAAGATTTCTTGATGTAACTCCGGAGCCCGTGTAACGCCGCCGCGATCACGACGGGCCTACGCCGCCGAACCCTTGAATCTATTGATCAAAATGCTCGCCCAGCGGTCAGCCGCCATCATCGCGGTCGCATGCGCCCTCGCGTCCACGGCATGCACAACGCCTGGAGCAGACATGCTGCGTGACTCGGTGGTGCCAGTATTCGCAATCACCAACGACTATGAACCGACCTCTGACACAGAGGTGCTTGGAGTCACGCCATCCGGACTCTCCAGTAAAACCGGACCTACCGATCTCGTTCCACTGGCGGAGGCTGCCATCGCCGCTGCCGAGTCGGATTCTCTTGCCGGGCCTCGGGCTGCAGAGCGAGCGCTCGAACTGTCGGGTCTCCGCTGGGAAGCCCTGCCGTCGCTGAACGTGAGCGCCAGCTTGCGTGACGTGCGCACCTCGAGGGACGAAGCGGACGAAGACAACGCAGACCACGTTGTCCGCATCGGGTTGCAACAGTCATTGATGGACTTCGGGCGCCACGCCAGTCGAGTGCGCAGTGCAGAGATCGAGCTGGACCGCGCCACCATAGAACGCTGGGAAGAACGCAACGAACGCGTACGCGAAGCGCTGAGCCAGTATGTCGAGATTCAACGTCACGACCGCTTGCACTCATTGTCGACCGAGTACGTGGCACTTCACGAGGAACTCGAGTCGACCATCAGGCTTCGCTTCGAAGGCGGTGTATCCGAACGATCGGAGGCCAGTCTCATCGAGCTGCGCCTGCAGGAGCTGTTGTTGCAGTTGGACAGCGATCAACTCCGCCTGCAGGCCGCCAAGGACGAGCTGGTCTACCAGACGCGGCTGTCGGAAACAGCCATTGATCGGCTTGCCGAGGGTTCCGAGGCATCGCTCGAGACAGCGCTTTCGACGGTATCAAGCGGTCAGTCGATGGATGAAGACTCATCGATCTTGCAGGCACCTGTCATCCTGCACGCCGAGCTCGGCATACGTCAGGCAGCGGCCGCCCGTACCCAGACGCGCAGCACTCTGCTTCCAGGTGTGGTTGTCGAAGTCTTCAACGAGACCAGCAACAACCTTGATGAGCAGGGCGTCGAGCTACGACTGGAGACACGTGACTTCGCAGGTTTCGCCTATCGCAGTCGCATGCGCTCTGCCGATGCAACGATCGAGACCGCGCGTAGCGAGCTGGCCTTTCAGCGCCGAGAGCTGCAACAGGAAATACAACGCCTGGTCCTGGAGCGACAGAACCTCGCCGGTCGCCGTGCGTCCCTCGAGGCCTTGCAAACACGTTCAGAAGAATCTCGTGAGCTATTCACCGAGCAGTTCAAGGCGGGTATCAAGCCCGTCGTCGATGCGATCCGGGTCTACGAAGGCACTCTGGATGCGGCTCGCAAGCTTGTCGATGTGGATGCCGATCTCGCGTTGAACCGAATCAACCACGCACGCTTGCTGGGACAGCTGGCGGGCTTCCCGGAATCCTGAGGACGCGATTGACGTCATGAGCGCCACCACCGCTGCCAGTCTCGACGCGGAGCCACCCGTTCCCTCACAAAAGGCAACGGCGCCCGCCACTCCCCTGCTCGATGCGTTGCTTGCACTGGCGGGACTGCTGGGCAAGTCGCTCTCGCGCGAGCAGCTGACCTATGGCCTGATGATCGGCTCGGGTGATCTGCCCCTGGAGACGGTCGTGCAGGTCATGGCGCGTGCCGGTCTCGCGGCACGCATCGTCTCGCGATACAAGATCGAGGATGCGCAGCTGCCACTCGCCGCGAGACTCAAGGACGGCAACGTCGCCGTCATCGTCCGTCGCGAGGATGATCACTACGTACTCGCTGACACCGAGATCCCCGGTGGCGAACGCCGTCTCGTCGAGAAGGAGCTCCTCGACGCCCTGGACGGTACCCAGATCCGCGTCGCGCACGCGCTCGGGGACGTCAGCAGGCGACACCTCGGACCAACGAGCAATGGTCATTGGTTCTGGGCACGATTCCGGAACCAGCGAGGGCTGCTCGCCAACATCGCCGTCAGTTCACTCTTTGCCAACCTGCTCGCGGTCAGTGTCTCGATCTTCGCACTGCAGGTCTACGATCGCGTGATTCCCAACCAGTCCATGACAAGTCTCTGGGTGCTGGTGGCCGGTGCGATCATTGCGGTCGCGCTGGAGGCGATGTTGCGTGTATCGCGCAGTACCCTGCTCGACGCGTCGGGCAAGCGTATCGAGGTCGAGGTCTCGAACTTCCTGATGGACAAACTCTGCGGCATGAATTTGTCAAAGCGACCGGCCAGCCCCGGCTCGCTGGTCCACACGATGCGCGAGTTCGGATCGGTGCGGGAGTTCTTCACGAATTCCTCGATCGGCTCGGTAGCCGACATCCCCTTCGTGCTCATCTTCCTTGCATTGATCTACCTGATCGCGGGCAACACCGTCTGGATCGTCGGCGGCGGCATGATCCTGATCGTACTCCCGAGCTTGCTCATGCAGGCTCGCATGTCGCGCCTGTCCAACGAGATGCAGGGCGGGACCGCAGCCGCCGGCAAACTGTTGACCGAGTTGAGCTACGGACACGAAGCGGTCAAGGCGAGCGCCGGCGAAGCACACTTCATTTCGCGCTGGTACGAAATTACGGCACTCAACGCACTGAAGACGACCGAACAACGTGCGCTCGCCGCAAAGCTCACCCATTGGGCCACGGGCATCCAGCAGGTCACCTACGTCTCGACCGTGGTGGCGGGCGTGTACGCTGTCTTTGCAGGTGTCGGCACCGTCGGCACGATCATCGCGATCAGCATTCTGTCGAGCCGTACGCTTGCACCGGTCACACAACTGTCCGGCATGCTGTCACGTTGGCAACTGGTGAAGTCTTCCCTCGACGGACTCGATGCGGTAGCCGCCGCACCTCAGGACCGCGACATCGACCGCAGCTACGTGCGTCGACGCATACTCGATGGTGACATCGAACTGAGCAACGTCGGCTTTCACTACACCGAGGACAGCCCGGTCTCGTTGAACATTCCCGACCTGCGCATAGGCGACGGAACCGTGGTCGGCGTACTGGGTGAGAACGGTTCCGGCAAATCGACCTTGCTGAAGGTGCTCTCCGGCCTCTATACCGTCAACACGGGCGCGATCTCCATCGGGGGCCTGGACCTCGCCCATCTTGATCCCTCAGACGTAAGGCGCAACGTCGGCTACCTGCCACAGGAGGTGCGACTGTTCTCCGGCACGCTCCGCGACAACCTGTTGCTGGGCAACGGTACGACCGATGATGAGCGTATCCAGCAGGCACTGCATTTCTCTGGGCTCAACCGGTTGGTGGAACGCCAACCGCTCGGCCTCGACATGCCGATAGCCGATGGCGGGGATGGCATGTCGGTCGGACAGCGTCACAGCCTCGGACTTGCGCGCTTGTTCCTGCAGGACCCGCGGGTTGTCTTGCTGGATGAACCGACTGCCAGCCTCGATCAGGTGCTTGAAGCCAACATCGTCAAGGCGATGGGTATCTGGCTGCAGGGACGTACCTGCATTGTTGCAACACATCGCATCCCGATCCTGTCCCTGACCCACCGAGTGATCGTGATGCAGGAAGGGCACATAACCATGGACGGCAGCACCGACGACGTGATCAAGCGCCTGACCGCCAGGCCGGTAGACGCCGCATGAACATAGAGGACAACACACCGCTAGCGGACCACCTGCTCGAGTCGCGCAGCGCACAGCAACGCACCATCTGGCTCGTCGTACTGGTCATCGTCGCATTTGTTGTCTGGGCGCATTTCGCGGCACTCGACGAGATAGTGCGCGGGCCCGGCAAGGTGATTCCGGTCGGCAAGACGCAGATCATCCAGAACCTCGAAGGTGGCATCCTCTCTGAACTGCACGTGCACGAGGGTGATGAGATCGCACGGGGCGATGTCCTTGCACGGCTGGACGACACCAAGTTCCGTGGGGCTCACGGGGAGCTGTCCAACGAATACCAGGCGCTGCAGATACGGCTCGCGCGCCTGTCCAGTGAACTTGCCAAGGCCGACACCTTCGAACCCCGGCCCGAGCATGCCGACGCGAATCCTGACATCGCCACATCCGAGCGCCAGTTGTTCGAGGCTCGGGTACAGGAATACCGCGTGACCAAGGCGGCCTTCACCGAGGCGGTCAACCTGCAGGAACAGGAACTCAAACTGCTTGAGAAGCTGGCGCGCAAGGGAGTCGTTCCGGACCTTGATGTGATCAAGTCACGCCAGAGCACCAGCAATGCACAGAAGGACCTCAGCGCACTGGATACCGAGTACACCTTGCTACGCGCACAGGAGTACGCGGACGCCCTGAACGAGTCGAAGAAACTCGAGCAGACCATGGCTGTGCGCCTCGACCAGCTGCACCGTACAACGCTGCGCTCTCCGGTACGCGGCATCGTCAACAAGGTGCTCGTCAACACGATTGGCGGTGTGGTCGCGCCAGGCGAGGAAATCGTGGAGCTGATCCCACTGGACGACGAATTGCGCGTGGAAGCCAGGATCAATCCCAAGGACATCGCCTTCGTCTATCCGGGCATGCCGGCAACGGTCAAGTTCTCGGCCTACGACTACACGATCTATGGGAGTTTCCGTGGCGTAGTGCGGCACATCAGTGCAGACACCTTCGAGGACGAGACCCAGCGTGACGCACCGCCTTACTACAAGGTCGAGATCGAGGTCGACCAGCAACAGCTGGTCGATGCTGATGCGGACATCGCCATTCGTCCGGGCATGCTCGCCGAGGCAGAACTGCACGTGGGTGAGAAGACGGTACTCAAGTACTTGCTCAAGCCCCTTTTCAAGACAACCGAGGCGTTCCGCGAACCCTAGGCGCGGCTTACACCTGCCTGCTCACCGCACCGTGCTGCCCGAGCGCGACGGGTAGATACCGCTATCGGGTAGCGGGTCGTTTCTAACGTCGAAGATATCGGGTACAGGCCGTCGAATGATCGACGTCGAGTCGACCTTCGAGTCTCAAGTGTTCCGCATGAGCGAGGCTCTCGCCGAGCGCAAACGACATCTGCTGCGCGTCCAGCTTCTTGCCGAACAACACGTCGAAAAGATCTGCCGCAGTACGCGGCACGACGCAAGCCTCGCGTACTCGATTCAGGCGGTCGTCGTGGTGGGCAACGAGTTCGGCAATACGCATATGCAGGCCACGAAACGGCATGCCGTGCGACGGCAGCACCAGAGTGTCCTCCGGCAAGGACCTCAAGCGTTCGAGCGTTTCCAGAAAGCGGGCCAGCGGGTTCGGCTCACGCAGGCCAAAGGACTCGTCATGTTCCTTGCTGACGGGTCCTGCGCTGATGTTCGGCGAGATGCCCGGCAGCACCTGATCCGCCGCGATCAGTATTCGATCCACATCGCAGAACAGCATCAGCATAGCCGGGGCGTGTCCCCCACCGTGCATCACCTGCCAGCGCCGTCCGCCAAGTTCGATCTCCGTACCATCATCGAGCCACGTAAATTCGCTCATCCGGGGTGGTTCGACAACGATGCGACGGTAGCTGTTACCCGCCTGTGCGACCGCAAGCGCAGTCGACTCGTCGATACCGTTCTGCCGATACCATTCGGCGTACAGCGCGCCGTAGTCATCAGGCTCGGTATGCCAGATACGGGCGCACAAGTTCATCTCGATCTCGCTGGACAACAAGCGCACGCCCGCTGCCGCGTACTCGCCGGCAAGACCTGCGTGATCAGGATGAAAGTGCGTGACCAACAAGGTGTCGGGCCTGACTTTTCCCAGAACCTGACTCCAGTGCTTTCGCGTGGTGTCGCTCGCCACACCGGTGTCGATCTGAACGGCGTGCCCTGCACCGTCGTCCAACCACCAGCAGTTCACGTGATTCAGTCGGAACGGCAATGGCAGACGGATCCAGTCGATACCGTCAACCACCGAAGTGCGTTGCCCCGGCTCAGGCACGTCATCGAACGCAAATTCAAGCTCGGCCATCAGACGTCTGCCAGATCGCCCTTGGTCTCGAGCCAGCGCTTGCGGTCGCCCGCCCGCTTCTTGGCGAGCATCATGTCCATGGTGCCGTTGGTGTCATCGCCGTTTTCTACGGTCAGACGAACCAGGCGACGCGTGTCGGGAGCGACCGACGTCTCGCGTAGCTGCATCGGGTTCATTTCACCGAGGCCCTTGAAGCGCGTAACCGATACCTTGCCCTTCTTTTTCTCAGATTCGATGCGATCCATGATCGCCTGGCGTTCGGTCTCATCAACGGCATAGAACACCTCCTTGCCGACATCAACGCGGAACAGCGGCGGCATCGCAACGTACACATGGCCAGACTCCACCAGTGTGCGGAAGTGCCGGACAAACAAGGCGCATAGCAGCGTTGCGATGTGCGCCCCGTCAGAGTCGGCATCCGCGAGGATGCAGACCTTGCCGTAACGCAGCTTGCCGAGATCCGTCGAGCCTGGCTCCATGCCGATGGCTACGGAGATATCGTGCACCTCGGCACTGCCGAGAATCTGATCAATCTCCGCTTCCCAGGTATTCAGGATCTTGCCACGCAGCGGCATGATGGCCTGGAACTCACGGTCGCGAGCCTGCTTTGCCGATCCACCGGCCGAATCTCCTTCGACCAGAAAAAGCTCGGTACGAGACAGGTCGGTTGAGGAGCAGTCAGCGAGCTTGCCGGGCAAGGCGGGTCCTGATGCCACCTTCTTGCGAACCACCTTCTTGCCGGAGCGCGCCCGCGACTGCGCGTTGGCAATCGCATGCTGAGCAAGCTGATCGCCGGTTTCCGGGTGCTGGTTCAGCCATTGAGCCGTGTGATCCTTGACCACACCGGTGACAAACGCCGCACACTCGCGAGACGACAGGCGCTCCTTGGTCTGCCCCGAGAACTGCGGATCAGCCATCTTTACCGACAGCACGAAGGCCACTCGGTCCCAGACATCTTCGGGCGTGATCTTGACGCCACGCGGCACCAGATTGCGCAGGTCGGCAAACTCGCGCAGTGCCTCGGTAAGTCCCGTGCGCAAACCGTTGACATGGGTGCCACCTTGCGCTGTCGGCACGAGGTTCACGTAACTTTCCTGCACCAGGTCACCGCCTTCGGGCAACCAGGCAACCGCCCAGTCAGCGGTTTCCTCACTCGATGCGATACTCGCTGACAACGGCGTCGGCGGCAGAGCGGTAAAACCGTCCAGTGCCGTCGACAGATAGTCGACGAGACCGTCTTCAAAGCACCAGTCGTCCTGATCTCCGGATGCCACATCGGTGAGCCGCACACGCAAACCCGGGCACAGCACCGCCTTGGCCCGGAGCAGGTGACGCAGGCGCGGCACCGAGATGTTGACCGAGTCAAAGTACTTCTTGTCAGGCCAGAAGCGGATGGCGGTGCCGGTATTGCGCTTTCCGACTGTGCCGGAAGGCTTCAGCTTGTCCTTGATGTTTCCGCCGGCAAAACTGGCTGAAAACTCGTGTCCACCGCGGCGGATGGAGACTTCCAGCTTCTTTGACAGCGCATTGACCACCGACACACCGACGCCGTGCAGTCCGCCGGAAAACCGATAGTTGTCGTTCGAGAACTTGCCGCCAGCATGCAGGGTCGTGAGGATGACTTCCACGCCCGGCTTCTTGAGCTTGGGGTGCATGTCGACCGGCATGCCTCGGCCGTCGTCGCGAACCTCGACCGAACCGTCCTTGTGCAGCGTGACGCGAATGTCGCTGGCGTGCCCGGCCAGTGCCTCATCGACACTGTTATCGATGACCTCCTGAGCGAGGTGATTGGGGCGCTGGGTATCGGTGTACATGCCCGGGCGCTTGCGCACCGGGTCGAGCCCACTCAGGACCTCGATCGACGAGGCATCGTATACACGGCTCACAGTTGGCGTCGAAAAACAGTCATGGGCGGTCGCACAGTGTAGTGCACAGAAGGCCCCGCCCGACGCTGCCGTCAGGCATCGACAAGGTCCTCCACCTTGAAAGCACGGCAATGAAGCGACACACTCCCCTACTTCCCCTGATCTTGTTGGAGTTTCAATGACCGAGTCGCCGCACATCGTGCAGCTGGACGAAGCCAATTTCATGCAGGTCGTCGTCGAAGGCTCGGATACCGTCCCCGTGCTGGTGGACTTCTGGGCCGAGTGGTGCGGCCCCTGCAAGGCACTGTCGCCCGTGCTCGAGAAGCTCGCGGTCGAGTACAACGGCGCCTTCGTGCTCGCCATGCTCGATACCG
The DNA here is from genome assembly GCA_938006335.1 of uncultured Granulosicoccaceae bacterium. GTDB lineage: Bacteria > Pseudomonadota > Gammaproteobacteria > Granulosicoccales > Granulosicoccaceae > Granulosicoccus. The sequence goes on from CALLMF010000030.1 coordinate 10,483, forward strand.
AGGCACATCCGGGGATTGCCCAGCAACTCGGCATTCGCAGTCTGCCGACCGTCAAGCTGTTTCGTAATCGGCAACTGGTCGATGAGTTCATGGGCGCGCTGCCGGAGGCCGAACTGCGCACGTTTCTGGAGACTCACGTCGGCGCAGCGGCACCCGAGGCGGAAGAGCCTGAGGAAGCGGCTTCCGTCGCGGAACAGGCACTTGCCATGCACGAGGCCGGACAGACCAGCGAGGCGCGCGCCCTGTTGCAGCAAGCCCAGGCGGCAGAGCCAGACGACGCCGAGGTCTTGTTGGCGCTGGGTCAGGTGTGTGTCGCCGAAGGTGATCTGGACACTGCGCAGAGCTGCCTGAAAGCCCTGCCTGAAGAATCGCGCGACGGTGCCCAAGGCAAACGACTGGCTGGCATCGTGGCTCTGGCTCGCGAGTCGGGTGCGACTGAGGATCTCGGCGCACTGCAAACTGCGCACAGCGCCAACCCGGACGATGCAGAGACGCGCTACAAGTTGGCGATCGCAAGTGCGCTTGCGGGCGATGTGCAGAGCGGCATGGACCACCTGCTGGTGCTGGTGCAAACGCAACCGGACTACAACGATGGCGCACCACGTACCAAGCTGTTGTCGCTGTTTGACGTGCTCGGGGACGACCCACTGGTGGGCAAGTACCGACGCAAATTATTTGCGATGCTGCACTAGATCGAGCTCAACCAGCTCGGAGTCGCTCATCGGGGCGGCGGTGGTCAGACCGGCTCTGCGGCCCCACACTTCCAACAGAGGCCAAAGGCACCGCCTATCTGCTCGCCGCAACCTCGGCAAAACCAGTCGTCGCGCACGCGCTTGCGTGCGAGGTCCCAATCGGCAATGACCTCGCGAGCACGGGCCTCAAGCGTTGCATCATGAATCCTCACACCGAGCACGTCACCGGGCGGCAGTTCGCCAATGGCACCAGACAAGTACTGCCCGGTGAGCTCGCAGGCAATGTCGGCCTCGGTCAGTGCGTCCGCCACCAGTTGGGCATCAACCACGGTGGCGGCCTGGTACACCTGAATCAAGAATCGTCCCCGGGGCGCGGCGGGTACAAGATGTCCCGGACGTCCGCCAGACCTCCGTTGAGGGGAATGGCAGCCTCGGCTCGTTCGATGCGCACCACCGCGAGCAGCTCCACACTGCCATCAGGAGCCAGTACGGCGTTCACGACTTCCGCTGTCTCGGTGCTACCTGACTCACCCAGAATATCGCCGGGCGACGGCACGTCAGGACCCGGACCGACGAAACGCTGCATGTGCTTTTTCAACTTGCCGAGATACCGGGTCCGGGCCACGATCTCCTGTCCCGGATAGCAGCCCTTGGTAAAACTCAGGCCACCCAGTTCGGTGAAATTGAGCATCTGCGGAATGAACCGCTCCTGCGTCGTAGCGACTATTGCCGGTATGCCTGCGCGTATGTCGGCGAGGGTCCATGGAGAGCTATCGCTGTTTGTGGGAACTGCCGGCGAGCTCAGCGGCACGATCGCCAGCCAGCGCTGGGCCTCTTCCTTGCTCCAGGCCGTGACTGTTACATCGTCGACTTCCATTGCCTCGAAACGCTGCTGCGGTGGCGCCGCGCCCATCGTGGCAAACAGTGGATCCGCGGGATCGAACACGCCGATCACTGCAAGATCGTCGCGCGTGGTGAAGGTCACATCCGCGCGCATGACAAACATGCGCAGGCGCTTCAAGGTCGCTTCCACGATGCTCACCGGCAGCACCAGACGGATACCACCGGACACCCGGACGATCAGCGGGGTTGCCAGCAGGCGGCCCTTGGGCGAGCAATAGCCCGTGAGCTGAGCTCCTGGCGCGGTGACCGCTGTCAGGTCATTGCAGAACTGCCCTTGCAGGAAGGTCTCCGCATCGTCTCCTGCCACATCGACCACACAAAGATCGCCCAAACGAATGGGTGAATTGTTCGCAATCGTCATGTTCTGTCCATACGGTTGAGTAGTTTCGAGGGTCTGCCGCCGCTACGGTCCGAGCAAGCCTGTGGTCCGTATCGGCATTATCAATGCCAGATCCGCCACAGGCACGCAGCTTCGGTCACCCTGCGCTCAACGTGTCTTACGCTTGCCATCCCTTTTAACTCACTTTTCCTCATGCCAGACGATTCAAAGGAAAACGCCGCAACATCGGCAAAGCCACGTTCTGTGCCTCCCGCACCAAAGATCAAGGATGGGCCGGCGCATCTTGCTGAAAACGCCACCGCCCCGATCAATGCCTCAGACATTCCTGACACCGAGCGGGCGGCGGAACTGGGCGGGCAAAAAGGCCCGGAACCCACGCGCTATGGCGACTGGGAACGTGCCGGCCGCTGCACCGATTTTTGAGCGCGACGTCGATCTGTCGATTTATGACAGGTATCATGTAATAAAATACAGACAAGGTCCTATAAAGGCCCGATTCGGGAATGCGTTTCTCGAGTTCCTGTCCCCTTTCACCGACCAGAAGCCAATCACCGATGGCGCAGAATGATCCGCGGCCGCTGTCGCCGCACCTCCAGCACTACAAGCTACCGATTACAGCACTGTTGTCGATCAGCCATCGTATTACCGGCGTCATCAATAGTGCGGGCATCGTGCTTCTGGTGTTGCTTGTCGCCTCTGCAGCGGGCTCACCCGACGCCTACGGGTTCATGGGCGGCATCGCCAATTCCTGGTTCGGCTCGTTCATCCTTTTTGGCCTGACGCTCACGCTCTACTACCACCTGTGCAACGGTATTCGGCACCTGTTCTGGGATGTCGGCTACGGCTTCTCTCTGGAATCAGCCACCCGGTCCGGTTACCTCTGTCTGGGCGCTGCAGCTGGCCTTTCGGTCATCACCTGGATCGTGGCGGCAGCATCATGAAGCGCACCCGAACACCCCTGTCACAGGTCAAGGGCCTGGGCTCGGCGAAGGAAGGTACCGGACACTTCTGGGTCCAGCGACTCACTGCGCTCGCGCTCGTGCCGCTGGTCATCTGGCTGTGCTTCGCCATCGCCGCCTTGCCCGGCATGGACTACGTGTCAGTACGCGAGTGGTTATCACAACCGACCACTGCCATTCTCATGATCCTGCTGATCAGCGTCGGCTTCTTCCATGCCCGGCTCGGTCTGCAGGAAGTCGCGATCGACTACATCAGCGATCACGCGGTCCGCACCATCACCTTCATTGCCATTACCTTCGGTGCTGCCATTCTTGCGGTCACAGGCATCTTCTCTGTACTCCGCATCGCACTGGCAGGCTGATCGCCTGACGCCCATGCCACGTAAGCATAGGCAGTCCGACGACCCTTACGGACACGGCTGCCTGCCGGTACGCTGTGCCACCACTGACCCAACAAATCAATAATGGGCAACGAATACAAGATCGTCGACCACACCTACGACGTGGTCATCGTCGGTGCAGGCGGAGCTGGCCTGCGTGCCACGCTCGGCATGGCCGCGCAAGGCCTCAGCACGGCCTGCGTCACCAAGGTCTTCCCTACGCGCTCACACACCGTCGCCGCGCAGGGCGGCATGTCTGCGGCGCTTGGCAACATGGGTGAAGATCACTGGAATTGGCATATGTACGACACCATCAAGGGGTCTGACTGGCTGGGTGACCAGGACGCCATCGAGTACATGTGCCGTGAGGCAATGCCCGCCGTCATAGAGCTCGAGCACTTTGGCGTGCCTTTCAGTCGCACAGAAGAAGGCAAGATCTACCAGCGCCCCTTCGGCGGCATGACAACGCACTTTGGTGAAGGCACCGCTCAGCGCACCTGCGCCGCCGCTGACCGCACCGGTCACGCGATACTGCACACGCTGTATCAACAATCGCTAAAGCACAACGCCGAGTTCTTCATCGAACACTTCGCCACTGACCTGATCATGGTTGACGGCGTGTGCAAGGGGGTGATTTCCCTCGATCTCGAAACCGGTGTGCTGCATCGCTTTCAGGCTCACATGGTGGTACTCGCCACTGGTGGCTGTGGCCGAACGTATTTTTCTGCCACCAGTGCACATACCTGTACCGGTGACGGCAACGCCATGGCCATGCGCGCCGGCCTGCCCTTGCAGGACATGGAATTCGTACAGTTCCACCCCACCGGTATCTACGGAGCCGGCGTACTCATCACCGAAGGCGTCCGCGGTGAAGGTGGCTACCTCACCAACAGCGAGGGCGAGCGCTTCATGGAGCGCTACGCGCCGAATGCCAAGGACCTTGCCAGTCGCGATGTCGTATCGCGCTCCATGACCATGGAGATCAACGAGGGGCGCGGAATCGGGCCCGATGCCGATCACATCCATCTGAATCTCCAGCACCTCGGCGCAGACGTCATCAACAAGCGCTTGCCAGGCATCAGCGAAAGTGCCCGAACCTTTGCTGGCGTGGACGTCACCAAGGAACCGATTCCGGTCATCCCGACGGTGCACTACAACATGGGCGGTATTCCGACCAACTACAAAGGCGAAGTCGTCACACTGAAGGACGGCGACCCGGACACGGTAGTGCCTGGTCTGATGGCGATCGGGGAAGCGGCCTGCGTATCGGTACATGGCGCCAACCGACTTGGCTCCAACTCCCTGCTTGACATCGTCGTGTTCGGTCGTGCTGCAGCCATCCGAGCCCGCGAACTCGTGGAACCCGGCCAGTCGCACAAGCCGCTCACCGCCGATGACATCCAGCCTGCGCTCGATCACCTTGACCGTGTCCGTTTCAACAAGGGATCGACGCGCACCGCTGACGTACGTGATCGCATGCAGCGCACGATGCAGAAGCACGCGGCGGTCTTTCGCACCGGAGACTCCCTGCAAAAGGGTGCAGATCTGATGCGTGGCATCGTCGATGAATTTGACGACGTCAAGGTCGACGATCCCAACCTGATCTGGAACACCGATCTGGTCGAGACCCTGGAGCTTGAAAATCTGCTGACCCAGGCACAGACCATCGTGCACGGTGCACTCAACCGCACCGAGAGCCGGGGCGCTCATGCGCGTGACGATTTTGAGGACCGCAACGACGACGAGTGGATGAAGCACACGCTGGCATGGACCGACGAGCGCGCTAACGTCAGCATCGACTACCGTCCCGTTCACATGACCACCCTGACCGACGAGTGCGAGGTCATTCCGCCGAAAAAGCGGGTGTACTGACGCACGCTGCGGCCGCTATACAGGATTGAGGGAGAGATAAATGGCTGAATTCACGCTTCCAGCGAATTCCATCGTCAAGACCAACGGTCAGGTGTTCACGGCACCCGAAGGTGCAACCAATGTGCGCACCTTCAAGATCTATCGGTACGATCCGGACTCCGGGGAAAATCCGCGAGTCGACTCCTACGACATCGATCTTGATGACTGTGGTCCGATGGTTCTGGACGCGATGCTCAAGATCAAGAATGAGATCGACTCCACCCTGGCGTTCAGACGCTCGTGTCGTGAAGGTATCTGCGGTAGTTGCGCCATGAATATCGACGGCGGCAACGGACTCGCCTGCACCACGTCCATCGCGGACATCGAGGGCGATGTGGTCATCTATCCGCTGCCCCACCAGCCGATCATCAAGGATCTGGTATCGGATCTCACGAACTTCTATGCGCAGTACGCCTCCATCGAACCGTGGCTGAAGTCAGACACGCCCGCACCGCCCGACCGCGAGCGTCTGCAAAGCCCTGAAGACCGGGAAAAACTCGACGGCGCTTATGAGTGCATCATGTGCGCCTGCTGCTCGACCAGTTGCCCGAGCTACTGGTGGAATCCTGAGCGATACCTCGGCCCGGCGGCGCTGCTTGCGTCCTACCGCTGGCTGGTCGACAGCCGCGATGACGCGACGGGCGAACGCCTCGATGAGCTGGAAGACCCCTACAAGCTGTATCGCTGCCACACCATCATGAACTGCGCACAGGTGTGCCCCAAGGGCCTCAACCCAGCCAAGGCGATTGCCGAGACCAAGCGGATGATGGTGCAGCGTCGCTTGTAGACGGCTTTCTGTAGTCAACGTAACCTGACGACCAAACGCCCGTGAGCGAGCAGCAAGCAGCACTCAGCGCAGCGCAGCAGAAGTCCCGTCTGCGTTGGCGTTGCCGTCGCGGCATGCGTGAACTTGATCAGGCCATGCTCGCCTACCTCGACGATCACTGGGACGAAGCCAGCGCCGACGAGCGTGCCGTATTCGAGGAGCTACTCGACCTGCAGGAGCCGACGCTGTACGCTTTCGTGACCGGCAGGACGCCGGCAGGAGTCCCCGCTGCGAGCAACGACCCCCACCACAAGCACATGGAGGTGCGATATCAGCCCGTCATCGACAAGATCAGCGCCACCCTGGTCCGGCGCAACTCGGGTCGCCCGATTACCTAGGATCCTGCTTGCAGGCATTGCGGCCCTGAGCGGCTGGTGTGTGTACGACGCCGGTGCAAACTACAACACCCCGGTGCCCGTACTCTGCGCGCTGACCCTCCTCTGGGGGTTGCAAATCGCATGGGCGTGGGCTGTCTTGCGACGTTGCATGGTCATCGAGTTCTCCGGGGATTCCTGGACGATCAGCCCGTCTCACGGCGCGCGCCCCTATACCGCCAGCTTGCTCCAGGCCAACTACCGAAGTCGCTGGTTGCTCGTACTGGTCTTTGAACGCAAGGACGGTAGACGGGTTACCGAAGCGGTATGGCGAGGCGCAGTCACCGCGGCAATATTCAGTCGATTGCACCTCGCCGCAGCCTACGGTTGCAGGTCGCCGACACCAAAGCGAACGTCGGCAGCCCTGCGCTACACTGCGGAGCCTGTCGGTCAACCCACCCAGTCATCAATGCCCGGTCATAAGGTGCACAAGGCGTGATTCAGCTCGGTATCAACGTGGATCACGTCGCTACCGTTCGCGAAGCGCGCGGCAGTCGATACCCGGACCCTGTGTTTGCGGGCCTGCAGGCCGAGCTTGCAGGCGCGGACGTTATCCGCATGCACCTGACGCACGACCGCAGACACGTCAAGGAGCACGACGTCGAGCGCTTTGTGCAGAACGCGCAAACGCGCCTGTCGCTGGAGTGTGCCCCGGATGAGCAGATCAGGGACTTCGCTCTGCGAGTGGGCCCGGCCGATGTGTGTCTGGTGCCGGAGCACGCCTCGCAACGTGATTCAGCCGGTGGCTTCGATGTACTCGAACATCAGGATCAACTGACCGACTTCGTCGCGGCCTTCGAGCAAAGCGGTATTCGCAACACCCTGCTGGTCACGGCGAACGAGGCGCAGATCGAGGCCGCAGCACGCGTCGGCAGCGCCGGCATCGAACTCGATGCTCGCGCCTACTGCGCCGCCACGGATCCTGCGGCGCGCAGTGTCGAGATAGCGAATCTCGTCAGCGCGTGTGATTTTGCCTATAGCCTCGGGCTCACTATCTCGGTGGGTCGAGGTCTGCAATACGACAACATTCAAGCGGTTGCAGCAATCGAGACCATCGACGAACTGAACGTCGGTCACGCAGTCATTGCACGCGCACTCTACTTCGGGCTACCCGAGGCGGTCACCCAACTCAAGCGACTGATCGTGGAAGCTCGACAGCGCGCATGAGCATTCACAGCGAACTCACACGGCGATGATTGTCGGTATCGGGGTGGACCTGGTGACCGTGTCACGAATCGCTCAGGCTGACAGCCGTTTTGGCGAACGCTTCGAGGCACGCATCCTCACCGAGTCAGAGAAGTCAGACATTCATTCGGCACCGGACCGAGCACGCTTTCTTGCCAAACGGTTCGCCGTGAAGGAGGCCGCGGTCAAGGCGCTGGGAACAGGCGAGCGCAATGGCGTGTTGCTCAGCCACTTCGGGCTCACTCACGACGCACTGGGCAAACCGGATCTATGTGTATCAGGAGAGGCTGCCGCCGTGTGCAAGACGCGGGGCATCAACAGCTTTCATGTCAGCCTGACCGACGAAGGCGACCAGGTGGTCGCCTTCGTAGTGATGGAGTCCCTTCCGAACCCTACCGCAGGGCGCTAGTGGTCTGTCCAGTGCATCTCCTTGATGCACTCCAGTGCATCTTCGTCGATGCACCTTGCCGGAAAGGCACACGCAGGCTCTGAAGCCGACATTATCAACTGGACAGACCACTAGTTGTTGTTGCGTTCGTACACTCGCACATAGTCGATCTGCAACTGGCCTGGATCGGGCGTTGTGGTATCGGAATCATCAACCCACACCCCACCGACGGCCAGGCTGAGAATCACGTACATCGCCTGCTGCGGAATACGATCACCAATGACTCGATAACGAGGTTGGTCGTTGAGGTAGAAGATCAGGTCCTCAGGCGTCCACGACAATCCCACCGTGTGAAATCCATCGGCAAGTGAATCGTCGTCTACCTGAAACTGCCCGGGTGAGCGCACAGCTCCCTCGGAATCCTCGTACTGGTAGTTGTGGAAGATGGCGTCTGCACGCCCGCCGTCGTACTCAGCTACAAAAATCCGGGGCCTGAGCTCGGTCGCGTTGTAATCACTGGAAAGCATCCACAGCGAAGACCATAGTGACCTGCCGGCAGGCAGATCCATGCGAGCTTCCAGATACCCGTACTGCATGTCAAAGCGACTGGCGGTGCTGAGTACGCCCGACAACCACGGCTGGTTGTTGGCACTTGCTGCCAACTCATCCGGTGTCGGTACAGCACTGATCGTGAGGATGCCGTCATTCAAGGTGAACGGGTTGTATCCAAAGTCTGGCGCGTTCTCGATATCAACGTAGTACTGCTCTTCCTGATTGACTACCAGATCAGGTCCCCACTCCAGGGCAGTCTTCCAGCGGGTGAAATCCAGGGAATCGCCTTCGAAATCGTCAGCGAATACCAAGGTGTAGTCTGCGTCGAGGTCCACGCTCTGAACCACCGAGTTGGTCTCCTCGCTGTCATCGGGTTCAGCCGCTTCTTCGTTTTCTTCACCCGTGGATGAGTCGACGTCGGCATCTTCTTCAATTGCCTGCGTATCGTCGCCATCGTCGTTCTCTTCGATAGCGTCCTCGTTGGTGTCTTCGTCTACGTCCTCGTTAGTGTCCTCGTCCGTGTTTTCGCTGGTGTCCTCGTTAGCGGCAGCCGGCGCGAACGTATCTTCGTTGTTGGCGGCCTCTGCTTCACGTTCATCCTGAGCAAGTTCGGCCTCGGCCAATTTTTGCTTGTGGTACTCGGGAAGATCACTCTCCCCACAGGCACCCAGAATGACTGCAGAGACGGCGACGCTCAACAGAGCAGGTCTTGATATGATTTTCATTATCGTATGTCGCCTCAGTAGTAGACTCGTAGACCAACTCCGAAGGAGTCGTTGTCGCCGAGTTCGAACGCCGAGATCAGATCAACGTTGCGATTGATGTGAAAATAGGCCCCACCAAAGAGGTTGGGGTCACCCTCGTGAAAGCTGCTGTAAGCCACACCGGCTTCGAGCTCGAAACGACGGTTCACTACCAGTCGACTACCTGTACCGATATACAAACCCGCATCCGACGCGTCGATAGCAATCGACTCGTTACTGATCGGGAACACACCGTATTCAATACCGGTTGTTACAAAAAGCGTCATGCGATCAGCGGCTGGAGGGGTGTAGTGATAACCACCACCCACCATCAGCTCGCTGTACTTGTTCACGGCTGCGCCGCGAATAACGAGATGGAACCGCTCCTTGAACTCGGCGCTACCTGCAAGGGCAACACCGCCACCACCGATATCGAACGAGACCGGCATGGCCTGCACAAACGAGTAATCACGAGAGCTCGGTCGTGCATCAACCGGCAGGCGAAAAGCCGATAGCGATGACGCGCCAGTCGAGCCCTCATCGGTAGCCACGGACTCGGCAACAACCTCCACCGACACGTCCTCGTCCGGAACGACCGGGGCCGGCGCGTCCACGGTAACGACCGTCTCGACAACGGGTGCTTGAATCTCCGGTGCTTCCACGTTCTGTTCAGCCTGTGCCGATACCGCCACGTCTTCTACCGGAGTGCTTGGCATGCGCGACGCAGATGCAGCCAGCCTCGCTTCCTTGCGCTGACGAGCACGCTCGCGCGCTTGCGCAACCAGAATGCGTTGCCTATCGGCGAGACCAAGTTGCGGCTCGGATCCCTTCACGACCACAGGCGCTACAGATTCGGGCGCAGTGGCCTGAACCATGGTGGACTGCTCGAGCGCTCGCGGCTTCGATGCGGCCGTTGCACGCGTCGCTGTGATCGAGAACAGCGGATCGTCCGCCTTCAGCCACAACGTGCCGTCGAGAATGATCCGGCTACCGGCGTCTCCGCCGAGGGGGTCAGTGCCTGGAGGGGCTTCACGCCACTGCTGACCATCCACGGTCACGGTCCGGGCCGGTTGAGGAGCAACGGTTGCAGCCGGCATGGCTGCCGCCAGCGGCTCTGGATCACGCTCAGCGGTGGAAGCCAAAGCGACGGCCGGGGCCGGACGACTGTAGGCCTTGGCAAGATCCCAACGGGGTCCCGCGGCATGACAATCGTCGCTGCCGGGTTCCCGGGTGCCCGGGCACGCAGCGCTGACCTTTTCAACGATTGCGTCGAACGGCCCATTGCCACACTGAGGATCCGGATAGACGACGTGGTTGAATTGACCACCCGACTCCATGAGTACTGGACCCGTGCCGACGCGCTCACAGACACTGCCGACCGTTTGACTACCCACTGGAGTTGGCACCAGTGTGTTCGACACGCGACCGGCAAGAACACCGGTGCAGTAACAGCTGCCATCGGCGGCGTAGCTGCCGCTCCAGTCGCTGGCAGACGCCGCCGAAGCCGCGGCGACGCCAGTGACAAGTAATACGGCCGAAACCGCCGTGAGTTTGGTTTGCATGTGAGACGCGCACAGAGGACAAGAGTCGATGTACGCGCATCAGGATCCATGCCAGCCGCCCTCACGCAACAGGCGAAGCTCGCGGTGTTGACACTCGTTTTCAGTCTCCTGGCAGCTGACGGCGCAACGGTGCATGACCGGTTGGAGATGCGACCACATAACCGTCAAGAGAGCTCAGAAGTGACCGCTAACGTCCGTGTCCGACTGGCTTGTCCAGCGCCCCTAGCGCATCCGAAAAGTGACCCAATTCTCGAAAATACGCGGTATCCCGAGACATCAGAACCACCAACGTGCCGCTCTCGCCTGCGCCGTACTGGTTTTCCTGTCCGCTTGTGCCGACGGAACGAGCGGGAGTGATGACGCCGAGCTGTCTGCTGACGAATCCCCACTTTCAGCACAACAGGGCGCGCCACTGTCAGCTGCCGAACTCAATGATGATCCGCGAACCACGCTGAGCTACGCACAGGCGGTGGCCGCTGGATTGATCGAGCACGTCGTACCCGACGTGACCGACGTGACCGACGTCGCCAGCACCAACGACAGCAATGTGGCAGACAACAGCACACCAACTGATCTGCCACCCGTCGATGCAGTCGCATCCATTGACGAGTCAGACAACGTCGACTCGCAACCGGCTCTCGGCGCAGCGACACCAGAGGCAAACACGGAAGAAGAAACGGTCGATGCCACAAATTCGACCGATACCACAAACTCGGCCAACAACTCACCCGAGGCGGTTGACTTGAGTGAGTCGAATTCTGAGGAAAGCACGATTGGCCAGCGATTTACCTCGCACACGACCGATGGCTTTGAAGGTGTAGTGACAGAAGATGGAAGCAGTCTGATTTCCTGGGAAACCGATCGCAGCGCACGTGGCTACAACATCTACCGTGATGGTGACTACGTCCTTTCCGTATACGAGAACGAGTGGCTGGACACCGACACTGTTGACGACGACTATTACTACGAAATCGAGAAGTTCGACTTCGCTGACACACTGTCGCGTGTCGCTACAGGTTTGACTGTCAAGGTACGCGGTAGCGGTCGTGAAGGTCCCGCGAGGAAGACCACTGGCGTCGATCTCGACGAATACGAACTTGTATTCTCAGACGAGTTTCAGGGCACGTCACTCGATTTCAGCAAGTGGGCTACCTCGTACTTGTGGGGACCCAATATCATCATCAACTCCGAAGAGCAGTACTACGTCGACACTCGCTCCGATCCGGACTTCGGTTACGACCCATTCAAGCTTGATGGCGAGGTATTGACGATCAATTCCGTGCCGACACCCGCCGCGTTGAGTGACAAGGCACTGGGGCAACCGTACCTGTCAGGTGTAATCACCAGCCGAGATGCCTTCAACTTCACGTATGGCTATGCCGAAGCACGCGCTCGTACGCCGTTTGGAAGGGGTTTCTGGTCCGCATTCTGGCTGCTCAACACCAACTATGACGGCGGCGACGAGCCTGAAATCGACATCATGGAACACATCGGGCATAACCAGGACACCGCGTACCACACGTATCACTACTACGACCATTCGGGCGATACGACAACCCTGCATTCCACAGAGTCGATGCCTGTTACCGGTATTGACTACACATCGGACTTCCATACCTTTGCTGTCGACTGGAGTCCGGGCACGCTCGTGTTCTATGTGGACGGTGTAGAAACTCACCGCATCAATGATCCGCGAGTGTCCAACGTCGACATGTACGTGATCGCCAACACGGCGATTGGTGGCTGGTGGCCCGGCTCCCCCGATGCCACCACTGAATTTCCGGCTGAGTACGCACTGGACTACATCAGGGTTTATCAGAGGATCACCCCGTACGATGATCAGCCTTTCTTCAACGACGCACCGAGCCGTGTTCCCGCTGCAGATACGACGCCGGGTACCGCTCCCAGCCGACGTCCATCGTTCGAACAATGGCCGCAGGGTTATCCTGCGAGGTAATCCTTCGCCGAGTCAGCAAGGGCTATCAGCTGACGCGATAGGGCGGCAGCGTGAACTCGAAGGTACGGATCATTAGGTCGAAGGCATCATCGATCAGTTGGCGATTTCTCGGCTCTCCAATCGCAAAGAAGCCAACGGTATAGCCAAGTGCACGAATCTCGGCCTGATGAACGACCAGGTCGAGGTTCGTGTTACCCACCTGATGTTGATCAACGCGCAAACTTTCGCGCGTACCGGTAAGGCCATTGATGACAACCCGCTCGACGCGTGATCCATCCGTCACGAACTGACCCGACCGGGAACCTGGGACTATCTCGATCATGACGTAGTCCGAGAACTCGTCATCGACACCCTCGCGCGGCGCCTCGAAGGTGACGGTATGCGCGACCAGCAAGCCGTCCTCTTCATCGTGGTTTTCCGGGATGGCCACGATCGGTTGCCACCCTGCCGGGACGGCGAGCTGAAAATCAAAATCGGGATCACGATAAGCGCTTGCATCAAGAATCAAGGACGTCTGTGACGCAGGCATTGGCTGCGTGAGCCGCTGACGAGCTACCCAGATATCACCAAGATGCCAGGCAAAGGTTGCCGAGGCGCCAAGCGTAATCGATGTCAAAAGGACGTTGAGGACGTGCATGCCTGAAGCATGCCCTCTTGCGTCAACCCGGACCGAGACCCAGGTAGCGCAACAGGAAAATCAGGCCGTGTCTGTCCCTGCGGTATCGGTGCCTGCCGTGTCTGTGCCTGCGGTATCGGTACCTGCGGTATCGGTACCTGCGGTATCGGTACCTGCGGTATCGGTGCCTGCCGTGTCGGTGCCTGCCGTGTCGGTGCCTGCCGTGTCGGTGCCTGCCGTGTCGGTGCCTGCCGTGTCGGTGCCTGCCGTGTCGGTGCCTGCCGTGTCGGTGCCTGCCGTGTCGGTGCCTGCTGTATCGGTGCCTGCTGCGTCGGTGCCCGCGGTGTCTGTGCCTGTCGTGTCTGTGCCTGTCGTGTCTGTGCCTGCTGTGTCGGTGCCTGCGGTGTCGGTGCCTGTTGTGTCGGTGCCTGCCGTGTCGGTCCCTGCCGTGTCGGTGCCTGCGGTATCGGTGCCTGCGGTGTCGGTGCCTGCCGTGTCGGTCCCTGCCGTGTCGGTCCCTGCCGTGTCTGTGCCTGCCGTGTCGGTGCCTGCCGTGTCGGTGCCTGCGGTATCCGTGCCTGAGGTGTCCGTGCCACTTCCATCCCCACCATCCGTGGCTCCATCGTTACCGTCCGTGGTGCCGTCATCGCCATCTGTCGTCCCATCGCTTCCGCCCGTGGCTCCATCGTCACCGTCCGTGGTGCCGTCATCGACTTCGCAGGCATCGCCGATACCATCGTTATCGCGGTCCGCCTGATCGGGGTTGGCGTCGAACTCGCAGTTGTCGTCACCGTCGGGTACGCCGTCATTGTCGGCGTCAGGCAGAGGGGTTGAATCGCACTCGTCACCGATTCCATCGTCGTCACTGTCCAGCTGATTGGAATTGGCAGCCGCAGGACAATTGTCTCGCGAGTCTTCGACACCGTCGTTGTCGAAGTCCGGCAGGGGTGTCAAGTCGCAGGGATCACCAATACCGTCATCGTCGCTGTCTTGCTGGTCGGCGTTACTGTCCGTCGGACAGTTATCCACATCGTCAGTCACACCGTCCCCGTCCGCATCGGGCAAGGGTGTGCCGTCGCACAGGTTGCCAACACCGTCACCATCAGCGTCTGCCTGATCGGCATTGCTCACCGTCGGGCAGTTGTCGACATCATCGGGAACACCGTCGCCATCGGCATCCGGCAGCGGCGTTTCGTCACACAGATTGCCTATACCGTCACCGTCGCTGTCGAGCTGGTTTCCGTTGGACACCAATGGGCAGTTGTCAGCCGGATCAACTACCCCGTCCGAATCGGTGTCGGTGACGGCCGCGCAGGCGTCGTTGTTACGAGAAGGATTGCAGGGGTCAGTGTTGGCAGGATCGTTTTCGTCGTCGAAACCATCGAGATCCATATCGACATTTTGAGGCTCGAGGTAGTCAGGCGTGCCATCGCCATCCTCGTCGACAAACTGCCCCTCCTGGGAATCCGGAGTACCGTCGTTGTCCGTGTCGATGGTGCAACCTTGCTCGAACTGCGAGACATCACAGGGGTCAAGGTCGCTGGTGCGCGGATCAGTACCGTCGGCAATCTCCTGAATGTTCGACACACCATCGCCGTCGAAGTCATCAGTGGTGTCGTAGGCGTTGGCAGCAATGACGAAGGTGCCACCATCGCCACTGTTGTTGCTGCGCTCATACCTTGCGAGGCGCAGGCTCTGCGCATCGGTTTCAAAGAAGTTGACTCGGACGAAAAACTCCGATTGCGCTGGTACTACTGCGGAGGCACGCCATGTATCTCCGTCGCGCGTGAGGTTCACGACAGAAGAGCCGACGACTGCGAACACGTCGAGCGCATCAAGAATTGAAGCATCGGCCTCAGCGAGGATGCCCGGCAGCACGATTTCGAGTTGCACCGTCACCGTAGTAATCGGTTCGCCCGGATCACTCGCATCCAGAGGATCAGTGTCGTTCTGACGCTCTGCGAGATTGGAACGCCCGTCCCCATCCAGATCGAGATCTGCGGTAGAGCTGGTGTCAAACTCGTCCGCGGTAAACGACACTTCAACGCCGTCCGATGTGGGCGGAACCGTTACGGGTTTGGTCAAGGTGGCGAGCCTGAGGTCGATGCCTTCGTACGCCTCGGACCAGGTCACGGTGACATCAACAGAGTCACCACGTTGAACCTGAACCTCGGCAATCCACACATCACCTTCCTGTCGATCCGGTACCACGTTGCCGTCGACCTCGATCGTGAGGTTCAGATTGTCGGGATTGATGGCGCGCGCCATGAGGATGGACGCCGGAGGCGAAAGCGCGAGTTCCGCGCCGTTGTCGTCAGAGCTCTGGACTCCGCCACTGTCTCCGGTGTCGCACGCTACAAGACTGAGCACCAGCGCACCGAACAGCAGAGGCAGGCGCCTCATCCTATTGATTGTTGAAAGCATCATTCCGGCCTGTCTCAAAGGGGATCGACCGTGATCACCAGCGGCACTCTACCCGGATCGTCGGATGCGGGATTACCGCCACCGCCATCATCAGAACCACCACCCGCTGCAGCGGCAAGCGCACCGACGGCGATCACGCCGAGAACGCCATAAAACACCTTTCGCCCATTCGACATGCCGGCAGCTGCAACCGGGGCGGTCGCGGGCACCGGCATCGGGTCCGAGGCGACCGGGTCATTCGCTGTGAACAACAGACGCTCGAGCGGGTCGAACGCGAAGCCCTGAATACTGCGATTTCCAGCAGAATCGCGCGCCTCGAGGTAGTACTGCATGACTGGATTGGACTCTTCGCTGGTAGAGACTGACGCCGAATGGATCGAGGTTCCGGCGAGCGCGATCATCTCGATGCTCTGGTAGGCATCCTGATCGCCAAAGCGATAGTGGAGCATGACTTCAGACACTTCACGGTCATCGACGACAGTCGCCGAAAAGACCTGGGTGTCCCCGAGGACGCCCTGCTCGATACGCTCGAACTCGATCACAGGCGGATCGCTGTCTGCCGACTGCGCCGAGGCAGGAACGGATACCGCGAGCATGCATGTGATCAAGACATGCAACACGGCAATGGAAATCGAAAGCAGCCGACGTATTTCGAACATGCGTGTGAGTACCCTGTCAGGTGTGAAAATTCGCACCGAAAATTAAGTTACCAATCGATCACAGACCATGTGCCGCCATTCCGGCGACTGGTCAGTGGTATTGCTTGCGCCTGCGAAGGCGGCGGTACGCGTGTCCCGTCCGGTCGTGTCACGCTTTCGATGCGCAACGTTCCGGTGATGGATTCGGACGCCCGACGCGCAGACACATCGGTGATTCTTGCCGAAATGCCCGCGCTGTTCTGAAAGATCTGCAGGAACTGCTGAATGCGGGTGCCTGACGGCCGGGTGAGCCCGATCACGGCGTCGATATCTCTGGCCTCAACCGCTCGCTCGAGTTGTTGGAAGCGCGCGTACACGGTGCCGAGCGCCTCATCGTCGATCTCGGGCAATTCCGCCGGTGGGCGCCGTATGACTTGAAGACCTTGACTGGAAGTCTCTGCCTCGCGTTGTCTCGCCGCTTGCTGTTGGGCGGCCACGCGGGCAGCTTCACGCTGTCCGGCGATTCTCGCTTCGGCTTCTGCGCGGTCGCGAGCGGCCTGCTCGGATGCAAGACGAGCGGACTCACGTTCTCGTGCCACTCGCGCCTCCGCTTCTGCGCGGTCACTGGCTTGTTGTTGTATCTGCGCAAGGCGCGCCGCTTCCTGCTCGCGCGCTGCCTGAGCCTCCGCTTCTGCGCGTTCGCGGGCCTCCTGTTCTGCCTGCGCAAGGCGCGCCGCTTCCTGCTCGCGCGCTGCCTGAGCCTCTGCTTCTGCGCGTTCGCGGGCCTCCTGTTCTGCCTGCGCGAGGCGCGCCGCTTCCTGCTCGCGCGCTGCCTGAGCCTCTGCTTCAGCGCGTTCGCGGGCCTCCTGTTCTGCCTGCGCGAGGCGCGCCGCTTCCTGCTCGCGCGCTGCCTGAGCCTCTGCCTCGGCGCGTTCGCGGGCGGCCTGCTCTTGTGCTACGCGCTCTGCTTCCGCGCGCGCCGCTTGTTCCGCTGCCGCGCGCTCAGCGTTCTGGCGAGCCAGCTCAGCGGCCGCTTGTTCTGATTGTTCGATAGTCGAGGATGCAAGCGCTTCGCGGTCTGACGTGGAAACAGCACCCGAGCGCAACGCCTCGATTCTGTCGGCGAGGGCTGTGAACTCGGCGTTGCCGTAACCAAACAGCAAACGATCCATACCGGCAAGACGCGCGTCGACAGCATCGTAATCGGCGTCGCTGACCAAGGCCTCAAGCTCAGCGAGTTCAACGCGAAAGCGTTCCCCAAGCGACGACGCTGACACCGGTTGATCGCCAATTTCGACCCTTT
>CALLMF010000031.1 GCA_938006335.1 uncultured Granulosicoccaceae bacterium
GCTGCGGCTCATTTTTCCTGACACGCGCCAGCCATTGGTGGAATGGAATCTCGGCAACGATCGACCGCGCGTGTCACATTTTGCTGATTGGCGTCGCGCGGTGGGATGGGCGAGGCGTCGCCGCCACCTGCTCGGCAAACGGTCCCACGCTGCCTTCCTGTTGACTCTCGCAAGCGCTAGTGCGGCAGACAGCGGTGAGAGGCAAGCATTCTGGGTATTGCTACGCGAAGCATTCAAGGAGGGGAGACCCAATGTCGCAGAGCTGCTTACGCATCTCGCGAATTTCGCTCTGTCGCGATCGACCAAACACGCGCTGGCGAGGATGGCTAATCGCTTGTACCAAACAAGAATGCGTCGAACAAACACCTGAGGGTATAGGTCAATCGTCCGATTCAACGAGACGGTGTCACGGCAGTCACCGAACGTGTCGAGCGCCTTTGATGGTCTGTCACCCTGGTACTCACAAACTCAGCGACGCGACAGACCACTAGGCTCTGCCCAACTCTCCAAGAGACTCCTCATCAGCCGTGGCTGGCCCTTGTTGATAACGTCCCGCGGAATCGGGTAGCGGTGTATCAAAGGCATAACCGGGTTCACGCTTCTGTCGCTCCCAGGTGTCCAGCATTTCGCGCCAGGCAGAACGCAAGCTACGCGGCTCCGGCATGTCCGCCTTGATCTCCTCGGCGAGCAGCGGCAGGTTGTAGCAGGGAATACCTGCGTACATATGATGCTCGGTGTGCCAGTTCATGTGCCAGTACAGGAACTCGACACATCGGGGCAACCGAATCGAGCGCGTGTTCTTGCGGAAATCGTCCACGCCTGCTGTCAGTCCACAATGCTGAGTCAACCCGAGCAGGTAGCTCAACCAGTTACCGATATAACTCGGTATCACCACAATCAGCGGTAACACCCAGAGACCGGTGACCACAGCAATCACGACAACGCTTGCGTGAAACGCCAGCTGCAGCCTGGACCAGATAACCGACCTTCTGTGCTGGTCCGGTTGATCGGCACGGAGCGCTGCCAGCCACTCATTGGCAGGGATATCGGTGGACGCCGTCTTGCCACAGGCATCCAGCAACGTTGACCACACCGTGGCCAACAGCCCTCCCTTGCCAAACGTTCTGCCGGGCTTGGTCAGCAGGTTGATCGTGAACAGTTGCAGCAGAAACGTCTTGCCGACATTAGGGTGCAACGGCAACAGCACCTCCCGATCACCCTCAGGATGCAGACTGAACCGATGGTGATACGTGTGGCTTGCCGCGTAGTCGTAGGGGTTCCACCAGCTGATCAGACTGAACAGATGCAGGAAAAAGCGATTGAGCCACTTGGTCTTGAACACGGTTCCGTGCCCCAGCTCATGCACCGCCGTGCCACGAAAAAATGAGGCAACTGTACCGTGAGCAAACAAGGCGATCAGAAAGAGCAGCCATTGCTGTTGCGACCAGCATAGCCAGGTGACAAGGCCGGTCAGACAAAAGAGACCGAAATGCCCGCCGGCCTGCATCCACGCCTTGGCGTCACTGCGACGGGCAAGCTCATGCAGTCTGGCAGGAGGTAGTTTACTGCGGTACCACCGCGGCTTCAGTGAACGTTTGGCTTGGGCAAGCGTTGGGTAGGACATGACGGTGCAGCTTCAGGCTGGGCCAAACGTGGATCGGAACAGATCAATGCACTGACGAAAGCCGTGTTCAAAATCACCGTCGCCGGGATGGAACACACTCTCGAAGCTGATCACACCGGCGTAGTTGTCCCGTCGTAGTGCATCAGCCATGGGTGAGAACTGAGATGCCAGCTGCCCTTCCCCCATGCGACGCACCTCAAGCGTTGCCCGTGGCGTATCCACCTGCACATCCTTGATATGGACATGCCCGAGGTAGCCGTCCTTGACCTCGTTGTAACCGTCGGGGTACGCCTGCTCATGGCACCAGCAGTTGTTGGCGGGGTCCCACAACACCTGCAGCACATCCTTGGCATCAAGGTCATCGATGAGTTTGCGGCCAGTGTAGTTGGAGTTGACCATGGTGCCGTTACCGGTTTCCACAACGAGCGTGACCTTGGCATCGCGCGCCACGTTACAGGCAGGTGCTATCAGCGGCAGGATCGCGTCCCAGGCACCCTTTGCAACGTTCCATCGCTCAGCGCCGTTGTGCCCCCACAGTATCTGCTCCTTCTTCGGCGTCATGATCCGCACCAGCGGGCAATCGAGCACGTGGGCCATATCGATGACAAGCTTGAGTGCATCCATGTGTCGGGTGTGTAGTGCATCACCTGGTGTGTTGGCCGACGTCATGCCCGCAAAGATGTGGCGACTGAGGCATGACACCGACTTGCCACGATTACGCAACAGCCTGTCGATATCCGCTATCTCTGCAGGAGAGTGGTCACCCACCTCGGTGTCACCCACAAACTGCAACTCGGCGTACTCAAGACCGTATTCGTCCATGACATCGACCGCGTGCGACAGGTCGCGGCTGATGCCGTCACAGATCACACCGAGCTTCATCGCTGCACCGCCTCTCCACGATGAAGCTCCGCACCGACAATCTCTTCGATCACCCGCGTACACACCCAGTTGTCCCCATCGGGGTAACGCGTTTTACCCGCGTGGAAGATCTGCATCGCAGCCGCTGCCGTGTGCAAGGGAACACCAAGCGCCTCACCGAGACTCATGGAGATCGTTAGGTCCTTGTGCATCGTGGAAATGTGACTGCCCGTGCCTTCAAACTTCCGATCGATGATGTTCTCAAGTGCGGTCTTGGTGATGCCGCAGCCACCGCTACTGTTGGCCACGACGTTAAGGAAGGCTTCTCCGTTGATGCCCGCCTTGGCAGCCAGCACCGATGCCTCGAAGGTGGCGGAAAACATCGCACCCAGCAAGGATTGCAGACACGCCTTGACGGTCTGCCCCTGACCGGGCGTCTCACCCACTGGCCAGATGGTTGACGACACCGCTTCCATCGCCGGTCGTGCAGTCTCGAGATCCGTCGGTGAGCCTGCCGCCATCATCGTCAACGTGCCACCTTGAGCGCCCGGGAATCCACCGGACACCGGTGAGTCGACCAGACCGATACCGGTGCCTTGCAGGGCTTGTCCAATCTCGGTGGCTTCCGCGGGTTTGATCGTGGCGGACAGCACGACCACTCCACCGGCTTGCATGCTGTTGACAAGGCCATCGTCACCGAGAATCACCGACTTGGCCTGGTCACCGTGCATGACCATCACGAACACCACATCCGAGCGTCGTCCAAGGTCGGCCACGTTTTCAGACGGTTCAACGCCGAGCTCCTTGAGCGCGTCCATACGCACCGGATCGATGTCGAACCCGGTGGTGGGGAAACCGTTGTGCAGCAGATTCTTCGCAAGCCCACTACCCATGTCGCCGACACCGACTACACCTGTACGCAGCATCACTATCTCCTCATGATTCCCGTGGGACCTGAGAACGGATAACACCGAGAGATCGAAAACACAAGCGGCACTTACCCTTGCTTATCCCACTTGCTCATCCCACTCGATCATCCCCCCCATTCCCGGCGCCATCGCTTCGAGCTCGGGCAGCAGTTCATCCTGCGCACACCGCGTGAAGGTGTCGGCCAATAGCTCCGGCAGGGAGCCGAGTTCCTGCGCACGGTTGATCAGGTACACGCTGCGTGACAAACGAGAGAACGGTAGCTCGAATACATCCACCGCGCTGCGGAACCGGCTGGCATCGATCACACTCAGGGGAGTGGCCAGAGTCCAACCGCCTGTCTTCGCGACGGTGGCAATGACCGAGCGCGTGGTTTCAAACGAGAACTGACGCGAGGCTTCAAAGCGGATCCGCTTCAGGTGGGTGATCACGAGCTGCCCGATAGGCATGGCCTCGGAGTATTGAATCAGCGGGAGTGGGCTCAGTTGCTCGCGCCAGGGTTGATCCGGTTGGTACAAACCCTTCGCGACCACCAGCACAAACTGCTCGCGAAACAACTCCTGGATACGGAACCTCCCGATATCACTCGGCAGACTGGCGGTCACCGCAATGTCCGCTTCGCGCGACATCATCCGCCCTGTCACTTCGTCCGAACGGCCCGAAAACGTGGAGATGAAACTGCGCGACAACCTCTCGTGCAGACCGGTCGCGACGGTCGGCGTGAGCGAGGCATCCAGGTCATCGATGATCGCGAACTTCAGCACCGGCACACTGCCCGCATTGGCATCGGCAAGCTCTGCCTCAGCCTCGGACACCGCCGCGAGAATCCTGCGCGCATGCAGGCCGAGTACCTGCCCAGCGGGTGTCAAAGCCACCGGCTTCTGTTTCCTGTCAAAGAGCGCCACACCGACGTTCTGTTCGAGCGTGGTGATGTGCTGGGAGACGCTGGACTTGCTCAGCCCCAGGTTGGCGGCCGCACCGGCCACCGATCGGGCCTCTTCCAGCGCCACGAATATGCGCAGGCCTCGCAGCGTCAGTCGGTCAGTCAGATCCATGGGTTCGGATTTTACGACCGATGCGTTCGAAATACCTGAACCGCGTTCACCAAGCCGCTCGTCGTCGTCACCCCGGACTTATGATGCGGCCCACCACCCCACCGGACCACGCTCATGGCGACTGCAAAAAAAATGAAAACCCAGACGCGCGCCGTTGTCATTGGTGGGGGCATCGCTGGCTGCTCCACGCTGTATCACCTGACCCAGGAAGGATGGACCGATGTCGTGCTGGTCGAGCGTAACGAGCTCACCTCCGGTACCACCTGGCACTCGGCGGCGCAGGTCACCAACTTTGGTGCCACGCAAACGATGGTGGGGCTCAAGACCCACTCGATCAATCTGTACAAGGAGCTTGCCGAAGACCCCGAGTACCCGATCAACTACCACCATGCCGATGGCGGTATTCGTCTGGCAAATACAGAAGCGCAGATGGATGGCTACCGGCACTTCGTGAGCATGGCCAAGGGCATGGGCGTGGATTTCGAGGTAATCGATGCCGAGGAGTGCGCACGTCGTCACCCGCTGGTCTCGACCGAAAACCTGCTGGGTGGATTGTGGGACCCGATGGACGGCGACATCGACCCGGCGCAGCTGTGTCAGGCCCTCGCCCGCCGCGCGCGCCTTGCGGGTGCCGAGGTCTATCGCAACACGCCGGTCATCGGCCTGACGCAGCACAAGGACAACAGCTGGACCGTGCATACCGAACACGGTGATATCCGCTGCGAGGTCGTTGTCAACGCCTGCGGTTACCGCGTGAACGAAGTGGGCGCGATGATGGGCGTGCACCACCCGGTAGCGTCGATGGAACACCAGTATTTCGTGACCGAAGCCATCCCGGCCATCGAGGCAGCTGGCCACCGGATGCCTTTGCTGCGTTGCCCGATCAGCGACTACTACTGTCGCCAGGAAAAGAACGGTCTCCTGGTGGGCTTCTACGAACAGGATTGCAAGACCTGGGGCATGGACGGCATCGACCCTGACTTCGTGAACGCCTTGTGCCCGGACGACATGGACCGCGTGATGGACGTGCTCGAAGGTGCCTTCGAACGTATGCCTGCGCTGACAGAAGCGGGTATCCATTCCATCGTCAATGGCCCGATCACCTACACCATTGACGGCGCACCGCTGGTCGGCCCGATACCCGGCAAGCGCAATGCCTTCTGCATCATCGGCCTGCGCGCAGGTCTTGGCGAGGGCGGTGGCCACGGGTGGCTACTCGCACAACAGATCGTGCATGGAGAGGCGTGCTACGACACCTGGGTCATCGATCCGCGCCGATTTACCGGCCACGCCAACGTCGAACTCACTTCGCTCAAAGCCATCGAGGACTACCAGAACGAGTTCCGCTTTCACATGCCGCACGAGCATCGACCGGCCGGTCGTCCCGCCAAGACCACACCACTGACCCCGATACTCGCCGCCGAAGGCGCTGACTTTGGTGTCGTCAACGGTTGGGAGCGTGTCGCGTACTTCAAACCCTCAGAGGACTTCAAGGAAACCCACAGCTTTCGCTTCAACGAACGCTTTGATGTGGTCGGCAAGGAAATCAGCGCCATACAATCCGGCGTTGGCATGACCGAAGTCAATGGCTTCAACCGTTTCGAGATTACAGGTACCGGTATCCGTGAGTGGTTGGACACCGTGGTGTGCAGCCGCGTGCCGCGCACGATGGGCAAGGTCGGCCTGACCTATCTCTTGAACCACGAAGGCAACATCAAGACTGAAGCCACGCTTGCCAACCTCGCCGAGGATCGCATCTGGTACGGCTCGGCCGCCGCGTCCGAGTATCACGACATGGACTGGCTGACCGGTCTGTTGCCCGATGACGGTTCGATTCAACTGCGATCACTGACCAACGACTGGACCATCCTCGTGATAGCCGGTCCCAAATCCCGCGATGTGCTGTCTGCCGCATCGCGTGGCGACTGGTCCAGGGAGGCCTTTCCCTGGTTGTCGGTGCGCGAAGCCTTCATCGGTTTTGCGCCTGCGGTGGTCATGTCGGTGAGCTTCTCGGGTGAACTCGCCTACGAGATCCACGTGCCCAACAGTCAACTCTACGCGGCGTATCTCGCCCTTCGTGCAGCAGGCGCAGCACACGGTCTCACGCTCTTTGGTAGCCACGCCGTGGAATCGATGCGGCTCGAGAAAGGCTATCGCCACTGGAAGGCGGACCTCATCACCGAGTTCGATCCGATCGAAAGCGCGCTCGAACGATTCGTGCAACTCGACAAACCCGCCTTTATTGGCAAGGATGTGCTGGTCGAACGGCACAAGAGCGGACCACGTCGTGCGTTCGTGACCCTCATTCTCGACTGCACCCATGCGCCAGCGCACGGCGGCGACAGTATTGTTGACAAGGATGGCAACTGCATCGGCACGATCACATCGGGCGCCTGGGGTTACCGGACCGGTCAGAACATCGCCATGGGATTTATCGACTGCGCGTTCGAAGCGATCGGTACCGCCGTGTCGGTCGAGGTGATCGGTGAGCCGGTCAAGGCACAGGTCGTTGCACCGGATCTGTATGACCCGAGCTACTCGCTGGTTCGTGCTTGAGCAGCGAACGCTACGCGTGGCAATGAGCAGCAACATAATATTTCTATCGGGGATACCGTAGGTGGAGCGCTCGACGCTATGCTGCCTGCCATTGCCCTATCAACGGATCACCCATGAGCGACGCCCCCGACATCACCGTCATCGATCATCCGCTGGTGCAGCACAAGCTGACCTTGCTTCGCGACAAGGACACCCCGGTTGCTCATTTCCGGCGTCTGATCCGGGAAATCTCGTTGCTGCTTTGCTACGAAGTCACGCGCGATCTACCGCTCACCACGCGCGCCATAGAAACGCCGGTCGCCCCCATGGAAGCGCCGGTACTCGCGGGCAAGAAACTGTGCTTCGTGTCCGTACTTCGTGCCGGCAATGGCTTGCTCGACGGCATGATCGACCTGATGCCCTCGGCGCGTGTTGGCCACATCGGCCTGTACCGGGACGCAGAAACCCTCGATGCGGTGGAGTACTACTACAAGGTGCCGCAGGATTTGGGCGACCGCCTGACCATCGTTGTTGATCCCATGCTGGCGACTGCCAACTCGGCGATTGCCGCCGTTCAACGCCTCAAGGACGGTGGCGCACGGCACATGAAATTCCTCAGCCTGGTCGCCTCCCCGGAAGGGGCTCGCGCCTTCAACGCGGCACATCCGGATGTCGGTTTGTACACCGGGGCGCTGGACTCACACCTCAATGAACACGGCTACATCGTGCCGGGACTTGGCGACGCAGGCGATCGCATCTTCGGGACCAAATGAAGATGCGCCACCGTTTGTGAGGTTCGTCACAACTTTGTGTAATCACGCCGTTGCTTCTTGTTGGCAGCCATCGCGATCTTCAGCACATCACATGCTGGCCGATAGTTGAGCATTGAGGACACGCGCGGGTCACTGTGCATCGTCCATGTGCTGTTTGGGCAAGAGGGAGTATCTGCTGGTGTCGAGAATCGTGGCCGAATACCCAACGGATGGCGAAGATGAAATTGTTATCGAGCGCCTGAACACACGCTCGGAGGTCTGCCCCGTGGACTCTGGCAGCCTGCCCACGATCGAGTTCAAGCCGGGTGTCTACCTGAACATCGTAAAACCGGTGTTTGACCGGACTGCCGCAGCACTCGGTCTTGTCGCGCTCGCCTTGCCGATGCTGGGTATCGCCCTGCTCGTCCGGCTGTCCATGGGCAACCCGGTGCTGTTTCGTCAACGACGCGTCGGCCGCGATGGACGCGAGTTCGATGTTCTCAAGTTCCGCACGATGAATGCGGACCGCCGGTCTGGAGACGAGCAGTCCGTCCCGGCGGATATGCGTCGCACACACAAGAGTGACGCAGACCCTCGCCACACGGCCGTTGGTCGTTGGCTGCGCCGACTGAGCCTGGATGAGTTACCGCAGCTGATCAACGTACTGAAGGGCGAGATGAGCCTGATTGGTCCGCGACCCGAGCTCGTCGAAGTGGTGGCCAAGCATTACACCGACGAGCTGCACCAGCGGCACCTCGTGAAGCCCGGTCTGACAGGCCTGTGGCAGGTCTCCGCTCGTGGAGACGGCGCCATGCACGAGAACGGCGGCTGGGACATCGTGTACGTGCAGCGCGCCTCGGCGCTGACCGATCTGCGCATTCTGTTGCGCACACCGCTGGTCATCTTCGGCAGCCGCGCCGGACAGTAGGCTCACCATGAAGACCCCTGTTGTCGACGGACTCGAGATCGAAGCGAGCACCTTCAAGCAGGTCGACAGCCCCGGTCGCATCCGGGGCGGCTCGGTCACAGCGGGATCAATGCCAGTGTGATGAACGGGAAGGCAACCAGGAGTGCGACCCGGATCAGATCGCTTGCCACAAACCAGATGACCGCCTTGTAGGTCTGCACGATGGGTGTATCGCGTTGCATCGCATTGATGACAAAGAGATTCATGCCGACCGGCGGTGTGATCAATCCGACCTCCACCACGATCAGCACCAGGATGCCGAACCAGATGGCGGTACGCTCGTCGATAACGCGATTGAGCGCGCCGTTGCTGACACCGCGAAGCCCGAGCTCCCGCGTCATCTCGCGCGTGAGTTCCTGACCACTCGCCAATAGTGTCTGCGCTTCCTGCAACAGCGCCGCGGGGATGTCCGCGCCACTGGCAACGAGATCAGCCAAGCGTGCGCCTTGCAGCTCGACCATGGTAACGAAACCAAAATCAAGCTCCTGCACGATGGGCCAGAAGATCGGGATGGTCAGCAGGATCATCGACAGGCTGTCCATCACGCAGCCCAACAGCAGATAGAACAACAGGATCACCACGAGGATCAGCCACGGACTGTACGCGCTGTCACCAATCCATACCGCAGCTTCCTGCGGTAGTTGGGTGAGTGCTAGAAAGCCGTTGTATATCGCCGCACCCAACACGATGAAGAAGATCATGGCCGAGGTGCGGGCCGTACTCTCGAACGCTTCTGTCAAGGTTCGACGCGACAAGGCACCGGCCCCCCAGGCGATCAGCCCGGTGCAAAGTGCGCCGACAGCAGCACCTTCCGTAGGCGTGAACCACCCGAGATAGATCCCCCCGACCACCAGGAAAAACACCAGCAGAACAGGCCAGATCGCGATGAAGGCCTGCAGACGTTCCCGGTAAGGTACGCGTGGCCGTGTGCCAGCCGCATCTGGATGGATGCGCGCGTATATCGACACCACGATCATGTAACCGATGGCAGCCAGCACACCGGGAACAAATGCCGCAAGAAACAGCTTGGCAATATTCTGCTCGGTGAGGATCGCGTAGATGACGAGCACTACCGATGGCGGAATCAATATACCCAGTGTGCCACCTGCTGCCAGCGTTGCTGTGGCAAAGCCGCCCGAGTAACCGTAACGTTTGAGCTCAGGCAACGCGACTCGTCCCATCGTGGCAGCGGTCGCAAGTGAGGAACCGCAAATGGCGCCAAAGCCCGCGCAGGCACCGACCGCCGCCATGGCGACGCCACCCTTGCGATGTCCCAACCAGCTTTCAGCAGACTTGAACAGCGCATGGCTCATGCCCCCGAGCGTGCTGAAGTATCCCATCAGCAGAAACATTGGCACGATGGACAAGGAATAGTTGGAGAACGTGGTGAAGGTTTCACTGCGTAGGCGTCCGAACGGGACCTTGACATCCCCTGTGACGATGACAAGACCGACGAGCCCGGTCAGGAACATCGCAAGACCGATCGGCACCCGCAAAAAAATCAACACCAGCAGTGCGGGAAACGACAGCACGCCGATGAGCATGTCACTCACGACGCCGCTCCATCGTCTGGCAGCACGGTGCGCCCGGTCGCGACTTCGATCACGCGCGCAACAACCATGTAGACACTGACCAATGCTGTCGCGACGGCCCCGGTGAGTGCCGCAGCATAGCCCCACCACACCGGGTACTGCAGCAGGAAGGAGGTTTGTCCGGAGTTCTTCTTGCTCAACATGCCTTGCATGAGATGCCAGGCAATCAGCACCATCACGATGGCAAAAACGAGCTCCGTGATCATGCGCAGCACACCGCTTGCAGACGCGGGGAAACGCGAGGTCAGGATATCGACCGAGGCATGCGATCCGCGCAGCTGACACAACGGCAGAAACGCAAAGATGGCAAACGCCATGCCGACCTCAACGAGCTCGATGTCACCATCGACCGCGCCGACGCCAAGGTCGAGCAACCGCTCGGCCAAAGCGGGCATGAGTGACTGTGCAAGCTCACCGTACAGAAAGGAGTTGAGCACGCGGCCGACGATCGACAGGCAGGTCATGATGACCAGAGCACTGAGCATCACGCCACCCAGCAGCGCGAACAACCGCGCCAGCCTGTCGAAAAACCGATACATGCAGGAATCCGAGTCGGGGCAGCGACCACCGTAGCCGCTGCCCCGCGATAGTACCGCGGCCAATCGGCAGCGGATCGTTCAGAGATCAGTCAGCGACAATCACATCTCGGCGGTGGCACCCATGCACGTGCCGCTCATCAGCTCACGAGCCTGATCAATACGCGCTTGTCCATCGATACCCTTTTCGGCCATCTGGGCTACCCAGGTCTCGTAGATCGGGTTGACGGCTTCCTGCCACGCGGCGGTATCGGACACGGTCAGGATCTCGTTGCCGTTGTCGATCGCAGCTTCGCGGGCCGGAGCGTCAGCGTCAGCCATCGTGCCACCAGCAAATACCGAGAAATTCATGCCTGAGTTGTCATCGATGGCGGCCTTCATCTCATCGGACAAGCCTTCGTAGACGTCCTTGTTCATCGCGAGTACGAAGGTCAGTGTGTACAAGGCCGCGCCTTCGAACTCGGTGTGATACTCGACGAGCTCGGGAATCTTCAGAGCCGTCGTGACTTCCCACGGAATGGTCGTACCGTCGATCACACCTTTGGACAAGGCCTCCGGAATGGCAGGTACCGGCATACCGACAGGCTCCGCTCCAGACAGCGACAGCAGCTCGTTGACCATACGACCACCACCACGGATTTTCATGCCTTGCAGATCATCGGGTGTTTGCACCGGGTCGCTGGTGTGGAAAATTCCCGGGCCATGCACCCAGGTGCCGACGATTTTCACGTCCTTGAAGTCTTCGCTTTCCATGTGTTCTTCAAACATGGTCCAGTACGCGCAGGATGCGGCGCGCGCGTCCTCCATCATGAACGGCAGCTCGAACACTTCCGTGCCCGGAAATCGGCCCGGCGTGTATCCCGACACGGTCCACACGATGTCCGCGACGCCGTCGATGACCTGATCCATCAGTTCCGGTGGTGCACCACCGAGCTGCATGGACGGGTAGCGGTCAATCTTGATCTCGCCGCCAGAGGCTTCCTCGACCTTGTCGGCCCAGACATCGAGGATGAGCTTTGGCACGTTGGCCTGCGCGGGCAGGAACTGGTGCAGGTTCAGCGTGACCTCCTGCGCGTGAGCCGCTGACACGCTGCCCGCGGTCAACAGCGCGCCAGTCAACAGCGCGCCAAGCGATGGCTTGATAAACATTGTCCGATGTGTCTCCAGGTGATTGATGTCTTTTCGAGAGGTGATCCATCTTTGCAGATCTCTACACTTACTGTAACACCGCAATACTAGCCCAGATCCACGACACACCGCCGCGCTGGGCGCCGGCACGTTACCGACCCTCGACATCACGCCACCGAACAAGCGATCATGGCGGCATCCCCCTGACTACCCGTGAGGTGTTATCAGTGTCACACGTCGTCGTGCAGCACATCGAGCGCGCCGCACCGAGCACATGCAGGAAACTGGCTGAAGCTGGGGTCGCCACCGTGCACGAGTCGCAGGGCAGAACCGGGATGTTGGCAAGCTACATGCGCCCCATCTATCGCGGCCCGGCTATCGCGGGGCCGGCGATTACCATCCTGGCGCCACCGGCTGACAACTGGATGTTGCATGTCGCCATGGAGCAGGTACAACCCGGGGACATCCTGGTCGTCGCCGTAACCTCACCAAGTGACGCAGGTTACTTTGGCGACCTGCTGGCAACATCACTACAAGCCCGGGGCGGACTCGGGGTGGTCATTGATGCCGGCGTGCGCGATACCCGTGAGCTTCAGATCATGGGTCTGCCCGTCTGGTCGAAATCGATCAGTGCGCAAGGCACGGTCAAGGAAACGTTGGGCTCGGTGAATGTGCCCATCGTGTGTGCCGGCGCAACGGTCAATCCCGGTGATGCGGTCGTCGCCGATGATGACGGTGTGTGCATCGTGCCGCGCGCGCACGCCAACGACGTACTGGAAAAAACCCGCACGCGCATTGCCAACGAGGATGCCAAGCGCGTTCGGTTTGCCGAGGGGGAACTGGGCCTTGATGTCTACGACATGCGCAAGCGACTTCAAGAGAAGGGTCTGCGCTATATCTGACTCGCCTTGCTCAACGCGAACGCAGGTCCGCCAATGCGGCACGTTGCGGCGCTGTTTCACGCAGGTCAAGGTATGCCCGACCACCGTCAGGATTCTCGACGGCTTTTGCTGCTGTGCCAATCGACAGACCTGCAGCCTTGCCAACCGCCCGCATCACCGCAGCGGGCGTTGCAGCAAACGTCGGCCCTATCGCTGCGACGCCGTGGGTCAGCACTGACGTGACAACGGCTACCCGGATGTCAGACCCATCACGGCCAACGCGAATACCAGACTGCGCGCCGTGTCAGCGAGTGAGGCATAGCGACCCGTACCACCAAAATGTCCCGACTCGAGATTGGTACGTAACAGCAGCGGCTGCTCGTTAGTGCGACATTCACGCAACAAGGCTACCCATCGGGCAGGCTCCCACCAGGTAACGCGCGGGTCACTGATGCCCGCAGTGACAAACAGTGCGGGATAATCATGGGCCCCCACCCGATCGACCGGCGAGTAACCGCGAATCCACTCCCGGGCCGCGGCGTCGTCGATGGGATTACCCCACTCACTCCACTCTCCCGGTGTGAGTGGCAGGCTGGCATCACTCATTGTCGCGAGCACATCGACAAACGGCACGTCGGCGATGACACCGGCCACAAGCCCGGGGTCGCGGCGCACGACAAGGTCGGTGGTAGCGGCAACCAGAAGCCCCCCTGCAGATCCGCCCTGGATGACCAATCGCCCCCACTGCGCAAATTTTCGATCGACCATCGCGCGTAGCACGGCATACAGATCTTCAAACGAGGCGGCTTTGTGTTCCAGGCGCCCCGCTTCGTACCAGCGTCGTCCGAGCTCCTGCCCGCCTCGCACATGGGCGATCGCATAGACCACTCCGCGATCGACCAACGGCAACACGTCAGCCGAAAAGTCTGCAGGGACGCAGGAACCATAAGCACCATAGCCGTACACCAGGCAGGGTGCGCTACCGTCCAGCGGCGTGTCTCGGTGATACAGGAGCGTGACCGGCACCTCGACACCATCGTAGGAGGCAACCTGCATGCGCTGCGTACGGTACAGCTGCGGATCATGCCCTGACGGAATGCGTCGCTGCTTCAGCAATCGACGTTCACCCGAGAGGATGTCTTCCTCGTATACCCGATCCGGTGTCGTTGGAGACGCGTAGGTCAGACGAAAACTCGATGCATCGAATTCCAATCCGGCGTCGATGCCGATGGCATACACCTCTTCATCGAAAGCAAGCTGACGCCGACGCCCATCCCGGTGCACAAGGGATACCTGCGCCAGCGCGTTCTCGCGCGCCAGAATGATCATCCAGTCTCCAAGCGCATCGACATCGAGCAAGGTACGACCTTCCCTATGGGCTTCCAACTCGCGCCAGTACGCTCGCGATGGAGACGCGACCGGCGCTTCCATCAGTTTGAAGTCGGGCGCATCGTCGACATTCGTCACGATCAGGAAGCGATCGTTCTGGTGCTCTAACGAGTACTCCACGCCGGGTGCGCGCGGCTCTATCAACGACGGATCTGCCGTAATGTCGTCAACAGCAATGAGTCGTATCTCGTTGCAGTCGGTCATGCTGGCTTCGATGACAACAAAGGCACCACTTCGGAACATGCCAAGGGACAACGAGAAGCGCGTGTCCGACTCTTCGTACACCCGCTGTGGCTCCTGACCCAAGGTCAGCCGGTAGACGAGACTCGGTCTCAGTTCCTCATCGACCCGAGTGAAGAACACGGTGTCGGACGTGCCCCACACCACCTCGTAGACGTCCTCCAGCGTGAACGTGTCACGCCCGGTATCGAGATCCCGGATGTGCAGGGTATAACGCTCATCTCCCGAGGTATCGACCGTCCATGCGAGCAGACGATGGTCCGGCGAATGCTCCACATCACCTTCTGCAAAATACTCGTGGTCGGACGCTTCCCGCTCCACATCGAGTATGACCTGCTCTTCACCACCATCTCGAGGGCAACGCAGGTACACACCGTATTCATCACCTTCGGAGTAGCGCGTACGGTATGCCCAGGGGCCGTCCTTGTCGGGGAGCGACACATCCACCGGCTCGATACGCCCACGAAGCTCGGATTCCAGCTCTTCAAACAACCCCTGGTGGGCAGAGAACCACTGGTCCGCCCGTGCGTTCTCGGCAAGCAGATGATCACGAATACGTTCGGGCAACATCGCTGGATCCGCAACACATTCACGCCAATTGTCTGCACGCAGCCACGACCAATCCTGTTCGCTCACTCTGTCGAGGCCATCGGCGGAAGCAAGGCATTGCCGATCAAGGTATGCAGACTGATGATTTCAATGTCCTCAAGAGAAGTATCTACCGCCGCCATCGGCAGTACGGTCGACAACTGGGTCTTGCAGATGGCGCAGATGGAAGCGAGGTGGGTCACCTGCTCTGTACTCACAACCGTGGCGAGTGCACGAGCACGCGGTAACACCCCTTGTACACGCACCTGCATCTGATCGTCTGACAACATGCCTCCGCCGCCACCACAGCAAAAGGTTTCGCGGTGCGTGCTACCGCGTGGCATCTCGACAAAGCGATCCACACTGGCGGTCAGGAGATCCCGTGGCAGCGTGAAGGCACCGTCCGCTGAACTCCCCATGCGCGCACCCCGGGCTACATTGCACGAGTCGTGGTACGTCACCACCTTGCCGGCGTTGCGCGATGCATCCAGTCTGATGCGCCCGGCTTGCCAGAGCTCATGTGTCAGCTCGCACACATGTTCTGCACCTGCATTGGCCGTGACGCTTGCAAGCCTGTGCGCACCGACCAGGGCGGCAAGCCGAGTACCGGCGACCCGCCAGGCGTGCCCACACTCCCCGACAACCAGACGCGTCGTACCGAGGGCGCGCGCTGCATCCACCAGGCGTTGCGCCTGCCGTCTTTCGTGTTCAACATTGCCAGCGAACAAGGCAAAGTTGGCGGCCTCCGAGGCCTCACTCGAGAGCGTCCACCGCACGCCCGCCACATGCAGCACCTTGGCAAGCCCGAGTAGCCCATCAACATGAGGCTCAGCAAAGAAATCCGCCGACGGCACCACCACGAGCACGTCGGCTGAGGCATCGTCCAATGGAAGTCGCACCGGCCCTCCCCACTCGGCCTCATCAAGCTCGTCAGCAAGATCCTCTTCCAAGCTGTCCAGCGTATTGGCGATGGCGGGGCGCTTCATGCCGAGGTTGTTGCCAAGGCGCGCGGCCTTCTCGACAATGGTTTGCGAATAGTGCTGACCAAGCCCGACGCTCGCCAGCACCTCACGCCCTGCCATGGTGATCTCGCTGGTATCGATGCCCTTGGGGCAGAACACCGCACAGCGACGACACTCACTGCACTGATGGAAGTAGCGATACCAGGTATCGAGCATGTCCCGATCGAGGTCGCGCGCGCCGACCAACCACGGCAGGTATCGCCCGAAGAACGTGAAGTGGCGACGCCACACCGAACGCAGCAGCTCCTGACGGGCCACGGGCATGTTGTTGGGGTCACCGGTGCCGATACCGTAGTGGCATTTGTCCGCGCAGGCCCCGCAGCGCGTACAGGTGTCCATGAACACGGCAAGCGCACGGTTGTTGCGCACCAGCTCGCCAAGACGCGCAATGGCCTTGGATTGCCAGTCATCAACGAGCTCGCCGGGGTATCCCAGGGACTCACTGGTCTGAGACTCGGCAATCAGTGGAATGATCGGATAGGACTTCACGGCGCGCGCGCATTCAATGTCGGCGCAAATAACACACCCGGGCCATGCAGCAACTTGCCAACCGGATACAAGGCAGCGAGCAACAGCACCGCGCCCAGGTGTAACCACAACGCCATGCCACCGGGCAAGGCCACCGTATCGATGCGCAAGGCGGCACGCAGAAATCGCCCGACCTGGTAGGCATCCACCGGCCAGATGTGCTTCAACACCGCACCCGACACGACAATACACAACAGCAGCAGCAACCAGAGGTAGTCACTCGGTACGGATATGTAGCGAACGCGTGCAACAAGGAGTCGCCGCGCCAGCAATACGAGGAGCCCGCCGGTCAAGGCAAGGCTTGCGTAGGTCCCGTAGGGAATCAGCGGAACAATCCACAGCGGCGTACGCGGCCAGAGAAAACGCAGATGCAACACCAGCGTGAACAACAAGCCATAGTGCAGCAGCACGCAGCCACACCAGGTGGCCGGGCTCGCCCGCCACAGCGTACGAAAACCAACCAACTCGACGAACAATCGCAGGCACACACCTGCACGCGTGCGCGGCGCGGGTGTCAACGGGATGGGAATGGCTTGCGGCGTATGCGCCCAACGCCACATGCGTAATGCAAGTCCGACTACACCACCGTAGATGGCAAGCGCGCAGGCAATGGACAAGGCCTGCACCGCCAGACCGGGATCAGACACAGCCGGTCGGTTTGGGCAGACCGGCGTAGCGACAGGCCTGCTTGGCAGGCCCGCGCGGAAACAGCTCATAGAGATAGCGACTATTGCCCTTCTCCTTGCCGAAGCGCTTTCCGATCTGCTTGGTGAGGATGCGAATGGCGGGGGCTATCTCGTACTGGGTGTAGTAGTCCTGCAGGAACTCGATGACTTCCCAATGGGCGTCGGTCAGAACGATATCGTCGGCAGCAGCCATCGTCTCTGCCAGCTCACGCGACCAGTCTTCACGCCGGCGGAGGTAGCCTTCGGCATCGGTCTCCGGCATCACGCTAGTAACCTGCTGCACAACCGTCCTTGCGCGGATCGGATGCTCCCGTAAGCACACCACTCGCAGCGTCTATCGCAATGGCTTGAGAGCCACCTACCGGCGATACGCAGGGCGCGATAACGTGGCCGCGCGCGGCAAGGTCCTGGCGTGTCGCAGCGTCGATTCCACTCTCCACCTCGACCACGTCGGTATAGGGGTCCGGCATGAATCGCGCAACATCCATGGCTTCCTGAAGATCGAGACCATCACCGAAGTAGCGCGACAAAAACTGATATTGGCCCATCGCCTGATACTCGCCACCCATCACGCCGAAGACAAGCTCGACCGCATGGTCATCGCCTTGTGTGGCAAGCGCCGGGATGATGGTATGCAGCGGACGCTTGTGCGGTGCGATGACATTCGGGCTGGCGGGATCCAGTGAGAAGCCCTGGGCACGGTTGGTCAAGGTGATGCCGCTGCGCGTGGTGATACCGCTTCCATGCGGAAAAAACAGGGTATTGATGAAACTGACGCACATGCGGTCCTTGTCGACCACACTGATGTACACCGTATCGCGGTGCTCGGGCAAGGTGACCTTAGGCAGTGGCGAACGAGCCTTGGCCTTGTCAATGACCGCAGCGACTCTCGCGGCATGTTCACGAGAGATGATCGCGTCCACCGGCACGTCGGCAAAGGCAGGATCTGCAAGCCTGTCACCCCGAATCCGGTACGCATGGCGGCACGCCTCGATCTCCATATGAATCCGATCGGCATTCAGCGTGTCACCGGAGGGAATATCCAGCTCGCCAGCAATACGCAACAGCAACAGCGCAATCAGGCCCTGACCATTCGGCGGGCACTCCCAGATGGTTCTGCCCTGGTATGGAATCGCGATCGGCGACACGTACTCACCGGCCGCGCGCGCAAAGTCGTCCAAGGTATGAAAGCCACCGAGACTTGCGAGCTCGTCGACCATGTCCACGGCGAGTTCACCTTCGTAGAAAACCTGCCGTCCCTCACGTGCAATCGCTTCCAGTGCATCGGCGAGTTCGGGCAGCCGACGCACGCTGCCGACGGCTGGCGCCTTGCCGTTGTCGAGATACAAAGCGGCCGCCCGTTGATGCTGACTGAGAAACTCCACCTGAGACCCCGTATCCACCGCAACGCGTGACGACATCGGGAAGCCCTCACGTGCCGTGCGTATGGCCGGCGCCAGCAGTTCGGCAAACGGCATGCGACCGTGGTCACGGTGCAACTGCGTCCAGGCATCGACTGCGCCCGGCACCACGACCGAGTGGGCCGATCCTCGTTCGATACTGCCTGTGACTCCCTGGGCCGCAAGAGCCTCCGGAGTCGCACCACCCGGCGCCCTGCCCGACCCGTTGAACGCAATCGGCGTTCCCGCACCTGATGACAGCATGGCAAAACAATCACCCCCGATGCCGGTCATCGCAGGTTCGACCACGCATTGCATGGCGCACGCGGCGATCGCCGCGTCCAGCGCGTTGCCGCCTGCTTTCAGGATGTCCAGGCCGACATCGCTGGCGAGAGTCTGCGACGTGCAGACCATGCCGTGCATGGCATGTACCGGTGAGCGTCCGGGTTGATCGAGTGGTCTCATTGCCGTGTTCCTTGACCTAGTAGTCGTCAGGCCCGGGCGCCTCACTACGGTGCGCCTTGCTGCGCAGTGTGGACACCGCGTTGGCATGCCCGTCGAAGCCTTCGTAGCGCGCAAACCGATAGGTGTGCGGGGCCAAAGTTGCATAACCGGTTTCTGTGACGTGACCAATGGAACACGTCTTCATGAAGTCGGCAACACCGAGCGGTGAGTGCGTGCGCGCGCCACCGGCGGTGGGCAGTACGCAGTTCGGCCCCATGAGGTAGTTGGCCAGAGAGCCTGCAGCGTGTTCTCCCAACAGGATCTCTGATGCGTTGCGAATATGAGCGAGATGCTCGAACGGCGTCTTTGACAACACCTGGCAGTGCTCCGGCGCGTAGTCGTTCACGAAGGCGTAGGCGCTTGCGGCATCTTCGGCGAGCACCACTCCACCGTGCGATCCGGAAAGCACCGTCGATGAGTACCCCGCGAGCGTGTCGCCCATGCGCGCCCAGTAGGCCGGGACCAATGCGCGAACCTGTTCGGCAAGGTCACGATTCCAGGTCACAAGAAACGCCCCGGAATCCGGGCCATGTTCGGATTCGATACAGAGATCCAGCGCCGCGATGTGGGCGTTGGCGCCGGGATCTGCCAAGAGGATGGTTTCGCTGGGGCCGGCCGGCAAGCCCGGATCGATGACGCCAGCGAGCACACGCTTGGCGGCGACCAACCAGGGTGAACCCGGCCCGACGATCTTGTGGCAACGCGGCACACTCGTCGTGCCGAAGGCCGCGGCAGCAACGGCCTGCGCACCGCCGGCCTTGCACACGGTCTCCACACCGGACAGTCGTGCGGCAACCAGAGTCGCAGGGTCCACGTTTGCGTCGGGGCCTGGCGGGGTCAGAATGACCGGATCCGGCACGCCGGCAACCGCTGCAGGAATCGCCGTCATCAGCGTCACGACCGGAAAGCTTCCCTTGCCGCGGGGCGAATAACACGCCACGGAGTCGATCGGTGTCGCCCGCTCACCGACCACCACGCCGGGGCAGATTTCGGTCATCCACATGTCCTTTGGCCGCTGAGCTTCATGGAAGCGCCTGATATGGTCGGCCGCCACTTCCATCGTGTTGATCACTTCCGCATCCACCGCGTCGAAGGCGGCATCGATCTCGGCGGTGGTCACGGCAATACCATCGGCCGTGAGCGAGGCCGCGCCATCATGCTCGCGCGCAAACCGCGCAAGCGCCGCGTCACCCTCACCACGCACCGCATCGATGATCGGAAGTACCCCCGCAAGGAAGCGATCAAGGTCGTCTTCCTCACGCACGATCAGCGCGTCTCGGCCAGCGGCACCGAGCGTCGACAGGTCGTGCAGCGCGACAGGCGGTAGTTCGGACTCGGTCATCGGTGGGTATTCAGGCAACAGGAATCGACCAGAAGGAAAACAGTGAACTCATGCAGGTCTGCAACGCAGATCAATTGGCACACAGGTCCAGCACTTCAGGCTCGTCACGATCAACGGGCCCCAGCTCCGGAAAGGCATCCAGCACCCCTTCTACGATACCGGCCGCATAAGGGGCCCGTGCAAGATACGGCTGATCCTCCTCGACAGGATGCGCCAGGACATGCCGCCGCGTGGAGACGTCGCCATTGGCCACCAGCACCGATGGCCATGGCCCCAGCAGCGCGTCAAGGTCGTTGCCACTGTCACCGATGAATATGGTGTGGGCGTCGTCCACGCCGAGGCGGCTCTGCAGATGCTCTACCGCGCCTCGTTTACCGCTACCCGCAGGCAGCGCATCCACCAGCAGCTCGTCGACATCGGGGTCATGACTGACGGCAAAGCAGACACGGGACGCCATGTCTCCAACGAGCTTGCACAGCAGGACTGGCGTGACCACCGCGTCGCTGATACCGCTGTAGCTGCGCTTGTACGCGCCCTGGCGCGCTGCGGACTGAGGCGTCAGACCCGCCCCTTCCAACAGCAGACTGTCCAGCCTGCGCGTATCCACATGCTGCCAGCGTTCGGCCAGCTGCTCGGGCCATTGCTCATCGGCAATCCATTCTCCATCAACATCGACTTCCAGCACGTGGGTACCCACATCGGCCGCGATGAAGTCGGGCTCCGGCAGATCCCACTGCTCCATGGCTACACGCACCAGCGCCGGGTCCCGGCCGGAGACATAGGCCAGCAGCACACCCGGCCGGCCAACCAGTTGGTCAAACTGATCTCGCGCGCCTGCCGGTTCGGCGACTTCTCCGTTAGGCAGCAGGGTGCGATCGAGATCGGTGCAAATCAGTATGGTCACACGTCAAGAAACCGGTAGCGATCTATCGCCTCCAGTATGCCGCCCGCAAAGGGTCTACTGGCAAAATAGATGTTTTGCCCGGGTTCGAGCCCTACCAGCTCCTCATGTGCGCGGTTCCCGACGACGGCAGCGAGCGTGTTGCCACGCATCATGTCCTCGTCGGCACCCGACCCGCCGATCGCCAGCACGCGCTCCAGTGGGAGACCAAAACGCCCGGCCACATATCGCAGCGCGTGTCCCTTGGAAGCTCGCACCGGCACCACATTGACCAGGCGTTGATGCGAAAACAGGACATTGACCGACTGTTCGGCCTGGCGCAGTCGCGCCTCGATATCCCCGATGGAGGGGCCGCCCTGCTCCGCGAGCTTGTAGCTGATCTTGAAGGCGCTGTGGTACTTGCGCTCTCGCCGCACCAGCCCGGGTACATCGTCGAGTACGCGACGCACGATCTCCGGAGTCCACTGCCAGGCAATGTGGCCGCGCCAGTGCGGATCATCGGCTAGCTTCGGTGCATAGCAGATACGCGTACCCGCGCTGGTCACGAGAATGTCCGGCTCCGGAATCCCGTGCTTGTGCATCAACCTCAGCGCGGTACGACGCCTGAGCCCCGTCGATATCGCAAACAGTAGTCGTTCGCGGTTTGCGCGTACCACCTGCAGGAGTTCCTTGAGTGCCTCGTCGTCACCGATCAGGCTGAGATTGAGATCGGTGAACAGCGCACGGTCAAAGTAGACCGGCCGCCAGTCCTGCGAATGCGGCGCGACGCTCGATGCGGAGCCCGTCTCGACAGCGGGATCCGCCACACGCGCCGGGTCGGGCACCGAGGCTTCGTCAATGACGTCCGCCATCATCGACACGACCGACTCGGCGTGTGCCTGCCATGAGTAATGTTTGCGCACGCCAGACAGGCCGCGCCGCGACCACGTCTGCCAGGTCTCCCAATCGTGGGTAACCCTGTCCAGCGCCGCGCCCAGTGCTTCGGTATCCAGCGGATCGACAAGTATGCCGTTACGGCAGTTGAGGTGGATGTCACGTGGACCACCGTTTTCGGTCGCAACAACCGGCAGGCCGCTGGCGGCCGCTTCAAGCAGCGTCAATCCGAAAGGCTCGGTCAGTGCAGCATTGACGAAGACGCCTCCGGTGAGTGCAGCCAGCCGATACAACACCGGGACATCGTCCTGTTCATGATGCTTTGGACAGGCCACCTTGCCGTACAGATCGTAGCTGTCGATCAGTTGCAGAACGTCTGTCAGGACACGACGAGCCCCACCTTGCAAGTCCTCGATGTTGTCCCGGTTGCCGAGCACCAGTATCAGATTGACGCGAGAGGACAATGTCGGGTGTTCGCCATAGGCACGCACCAGTGTGGCGATATTCTTGCGCGGATCAGCACGCGCGATCGCAAGGATCATCGGACGCTCCGGGTACTCCAGAAAGCGACGCACCGCGACCGCTATGCTGCTGTTGCGCTCGTTGCCACCAGGGGGATGAAACCGCTCGAGATCCGTACCCGGCGGTATCACGGTCATGGCATCAGGGCGATAGAAGTCGTAGAGCTCGTACTGTTCCTCGATCTCCTGATGGGTACTGGCGATGACGCGCGAGGCGACCGCGAGCGTCTGCTCCTCTGCATGCACCCGTCGCGTCATCGCGTAGCGGCTCTCGATTTCGCCCGCGTCGACACCACTGGCAAGCAGACGTCTTCGCTTGACCCGTCCCAGGGAATGGCCGGTATGCACCAGTGGCACTTCCAGCATGTTGGCCACGCGCGAACCCACGTAACCGCCATCCGCGTAGTGCGAGTGGATAGCGTCAGGGCGTAGTCCCTCAGCACGATAGAGGGACAACAGGTTATCGGTGAAGGTATCGAGGTGATCCCAGAGCTGCTCCTTCGGCAAATAGCCCGCCGGGCCACAATCAATGCGCAATATCTTCACGCCGGATGCGAGTGTCTCCACGGGCTCGCGGTAGCAGGGATCAACCGCGTCGTCCTCGACGCACCGGGTGACAAGATCAACCCGCGCAACGCCGCGGTGAGCTGCCAGGGCATTGGCCAGCTCCAGCACGTACAGCAGTTGCCCACCGCAGTCTGCATCCCGCCCCAACTCCAGAGCGCCACCACGCAACAGCCCGTGGACGCTGATCAAACACACATGCAAGCCTTGTTCGGCCATGGGAGAACGTGAAATTGCCAGTCGATTTCGGTAGCGTGCAAGCTGCTTGCGCGGCTCGTTCGACCATGACAGTACCGCAACTGTCACGGGACTGGCCATGCGCACCGACTTACGAGGCACCGCTCGACCATGACCGACAACAAGCCATTGCTTGGCATCCTGCAATGCGGCGAAGCGCCGGAAAGCATGGAGCACCTGGGTGACTACGATGTGCTGTTCCACCGTCTGATGGGCCAGGACAATTTCGACTTCAGGACCTGGCGGGCCCTCGACGGCACGCTGCCGGATTCTCCTGAGGCGGCCAATGCGTGGCTACTGACCGGGTCACGCCACGGCGCCTACGAAGCACACGACTGGATTCCCCCCCTGGAGTCTTTTGTAAGGGAGGTACAGGCGCGTGGCGTGCCGATGCTTGGGATCTGTTTCGGTCACCAGCTGATCGCTCAAGCCCTCGGCGGGCGCGTGGAAAAATTCTCCGAGGGGTGGAGCGTTGGACGCACCTCGTACCGCTGGCTGGGTGATGACGCGGTGAATCTGGCGGCGGATATGGACCTGCCGCTGATGGCCTGGCATCAGGATCAGGTGGTCGAGGCGCCCCCATCGGCGCGCACCGTCGGCGAGAGCGACTTCTGTAAAAACGCCGCATTCGTCTACGGCGACTCCACGTTTACCGTGCAACCACACCCCGAGTTCGACTCGAAATTCGTCGAGGGGCTGATCCGCACCCGTGGCGCACTGATCCCTCCGGATCGCCTTGCGGCAGCCACCGAAAGCCTTGAGGCACCGTTGAAAAACGACGCCATCGCAGAGACCATGCGCCGCTTCGTGCTGGACAGAATTGCACGTTAGCGCCAACAAAGTGTCATCGCGGCGAACTGACTGTTATTATTTATGAGAACTGGGTAAGCGCGGCTTCACGCTTTGCCACTAGCGTGTCGGCACGGATCGATAGCGGTCACATTCCGCAACCCCCGGGCACCGGCGCATGCCTCACAGGGGTGCCCGAGTCGTTATAGTGGCGCCTCTTCACAGCGATCTGGACTGCTCACGGTGATTGCCAAATCCGACCTGATCATTCTGGTGTTGTCTGCCAGCGCCCTCGCCGTCGGCGTATACCGCTGGCAGCTAAACACGCAGGCGGCGGGCATCGCCGCACTACCGGCGCCCGCGTCAGTGGCCAGCAGCACCCATCGTCCGGCGACGACCGTACTCGGCTCGACCGACAATACCAACGGTACTGCCGCAAGCGGCTTCAACCAACCGGACGTGATCGAAGTCCAGGCCAGCGCCGTTGGCGAGCCGATCGTGGTCGAGGACACGGGCCCGATCGATGAAGCGCCACAGAGCCTCTACGGCACCTACCGCGTGCGCAGCGGAGACTACCTCGGACTCATCGCACAGCGCTTCGGCACCGACGTCGCCACGCTACGCGAGCTCAACGGCATCAACGGCAGCATCATTCAGGTCGGCCAGCAGATTCGCTACCCGCAGGTAGCCAACTAGTGTTCTGTCCAGTTGATCTTCAGACGGATCAGTAGCCACGCGCCGACGGCGGCCAGCGCAATACAGGCGGTGACCACCACAAACAGCCACTGATCCCCGAACGGCACCAGAAACCCGACCAGTATCGTCAGCAGCACACCCATGCCCATCTGAACGGTGCCGGCCAGCCCGGAGGCCGTCCCCGCCAGGGACGGGTTCACGCTCATGATGGATGACATCAGATTGGGCAGAGACATGCCGTTGCTGAAGGCCAC
This sequence comes from uncultured Granulosicoccaceae bacterium, assembly GCA_938006335.1. Taxonomy (GTDB): domain Bacteria; phylum Pseudomonadota; class Gammaproteobacteria; order Granulosicoccales; family Granulosicoccaceae; genus Granulosicoccus. The sequence goes on from CALLMF010000031.1 coordinate 25,393, forward strand.
GAACTGCATCGGCAGGAACAGCGCCACCGGGTGCGTAGAACCTGACAAGCCCCAGAACAGCAACAGGCCGACCATCAGGGGCAGCAGGCCCAGCTTGACCATCTTCAGCGCACCAAACATCGACGAGCAGCGTCCTGCCACCAGGTTACCGAGCAGGTAACCGACCCCCACGATCGCAAACCATAACCCGTAGTCTGACGGGGCCATGCCACGGCTGCGCATGGCAACACCCGGCGCACCCGCAAGAAAGCTGTAGTACACCCCGACCGATCCCGACAAGACAACGACCAGCGCCAGGAACACGGGCTGACTCATCAATCCGCGCATGGCTCCGACTGCAGGCCCACGTGTCGTTGCGCCACCGTCGCCAACGGGACTTACCAGGGTTTCGCGCTGCAGGACAAACGCGGCGACGAGGATCACCAGGCCTGCGATGGCGAGCCCCACGTACATGAGCCGCCAATGGTGGTGTGTGGTAATCCATCCGCCGATGGCCGGCCCGAACAACGGCGCCACCATCATGGCAACAGTCATGTAGCCGATGACACTGGCCGCCTTGTCGCGGTCGTACAGATCGCGCACGATGGTGCGGGGCAGCACCATGCAGGCAGCCGCCCCGGCCCCTTGTACAAGCCGCGCAAGCAGTAGCATCTCCATGGAAGGCGCGACAGCGCACAAGGTACTGCCGGCACTGAACAGCGCGAGGCAGGTAATCATGACCGGCCGTCGCCCGAATCGATCAGCGGCCTGCCCCACCACGATCTGCGCAATCAATACCGCCACCATGAATGCGGTGAGTACCAGCTGCGCTCTGCCGTAGCTCGCGACAAAGTCGTCCATGATGGCCGTGGTAGCGGGCAGCACGCCGTTCATCGCGAGCGGCCCAAGGGCCGAGATCACAACGAGCAGAAACATCAAGGTCGGGCCGAGCGTCAGGCGAGGCGCGGCGACCGAGGAAGGAGTCGAGTTCACACGAGCTTGAACCGTTGGGCGCGCGCGAGTGTGCGTTGCGCCAGATCGTGATGCAAGCGTTCGTACATCCGGCCATTGATTGCAACGACACCACTGCCGGCATTCGCAGGATCAGCGAAGGTCGCAACGATATCCCGCGCCTCGGCAATCGATGCCTCGTCGGGAGAAAATGCAGCGTGAGCCGCGTCAATCTGAACCGGATGGATCACCGTGCGGCCATCCATTCCCAGAGCGCGTGAGGCGCGGCAGTCCTCGGCGTAACCCTCGGCATCCTTGAAGTCGTTGTACACACCGTCAAGGATCGAAAGGCCGCCTGCACGTGCGGCGGCTACAAAGGTCTGGAGCCAGGCTTGCAACAACGAGCGTGGGGCTGGAACCGCCATGCCAGCAGCTAGCGACAGGTCATTGTTGCCTATGCATACCGTGGTAAAGCGTGCGCGAGCAGCACCGGCGGCGGCAAGCGAAGGGGCCGCGACCACGGCCGCAGGCGACTCGAGCATGGCCCACACCGCAACGGTGTCAGAGAGTCCCGCGGCCTCAAGTCGATCGATGAACTGCTGCACCTGCTCGCCAGACTCCGCCTTGGGTAGCATCACCGCATCCGGCGCAGCGGTTACCGCCGCATCAATGTCGTCGGCGTGCCACTCCGACTCAGCGGCATTGACCCGCAACACGCGCACGCGCTGCCCGTAGTCAAGTGACCGCAGGGAGTGAACCGCCGCTGTACGCGCCTCTGTCTTGGCATCCGGTGCCACGGCGTCTTCAAGGTCCACGATGATCGCATCAGCGGCGACCTCCGGCCCCTTGGCCATGAGCCGGGGCGACGAGGCTGGCATGTAGAGCGCACTGCGTGGTGCCGGCGCATCGAAAACTGCACTCATGATCGGTAGGACGGGAAGCAAGCGTTGGCTGTCGCCGTACAATACGCTCATGCACATACTATTGATCGGCAACGGCGGTCGCGAACACGCCATCGCCTGGAAACTCGCCCGCTCACCGAGGCTCAGCCGCCTGTCTGTCGCACCGGGCAATCCTGGTACGGCCAGCGAGGCAAAGACCACCAATATCGCGCTCGATGTCCAGGATATCGACGCCGTGGTTACCTACGCGCTGGAGTCCGTGGTCGAGCTTGCCGTCATCGGGCCTGAGGCACCCCTGGTCGCCGGACTTGCCACCGCCTTGCGTGCGGCCGGCATCCCGACGGTTGGCCCCGGTACCGATGGCGCACAGCTCGAAGGCAGCAAGGCGCACGCAAAGGACTTCATGGCGAGGCACAGGATTCCGACAGCCGCCTACGGCAGCTTCACCTCCGAGGAGGAAGCGCTCGCGATGATTGAAGCTCGCGGTGTACCCATCGTGATCAAGGCGGATGGGCTGGCTGCCGGCAAGGGCGTGGTTGTCGCCCATCAGATCGACGAGGCACGCGCCGCCGTCAGCGACATGCTGAGTGGCACTCGCCATGGCGAGGCCGGCCATCGCGTCGTGATCGAGTCGTTTCTGGAGGGCGAGGAAGCCAGTTTCATCGCGCTGATCGACGGCAACACGGCGCTGCCCTTCGCTACCAGCCAGGACCACAAGGCACGCGATGAAGGCGACAAGGGTCCGAACACCGGTGGCATGGGCGCGTACTCACCGGCGCCCGTTGTCACGGACGCCGTGCACCAGCGAGTGCTGGATGAAATCCTGCAGCCGAGTCTCGACGGACTCAAGGCTGATGGTGTCGACTTCAGGGGCTTTCTTTACGTCGGGCTGATGATCGACGATACGGGCGCCCCTTCTGTCGTCGAATACAACGTACGCCTCGGCGACCCGGAGACCCAGCCATTACTCATGCGACTGGACAGCGATCTGGTCGATCTCCTGGAGGCGACGGCCAATGGACGCTTGAGTGAAGTGACGGCCGAATGGTCGAGCGAGGTAGCCATCGGAATCGTGGTCGCGGCAGCCGACTACCCCGCAGGCTCAAGCAAGGGGGCCCCGATCAGCGGGATCGAAAGCGATGCCGACTGCACGGTCTTCCATGCCGGGACAGTCTTGCAAAATGACACCTTGGTGACCAATGGTGGACGCATCGTCTGCGTCACGGCCAAGGGGGACACGCTTGCCTTGGCCAAGGCCAGTGCCGACAAGGGCGCTGCCAAGGTCACATTCGATGGCGCGCGTTACCGTCGGGATATCGGGCACCGCGCGCTGCAAGTCGAGCGCGCCTAGCGCTTCATCGAGTCGAAGAAGTCCATGTTGGTCTTGGTCTGCTGGAGACGACCAATGAGGAATTCGATCGCCTCGATCTCATCCATGGAGTGTACGAATTTGCGGATGATCCAGGTCTTCTGAAGCTCGTCCTCGCTCATCATCAGCTCTTCGCGGCGCGTGCCGGAGCGGCTGATGTTGATCGCGGGGAATACGCGCTTCTCGGAAATGCGTCGCTCAAGATGCAGTTCCATGTTTCCCGTGCCCTTGAATTCCTCGTAGATGACTTCGTCCATCTTGGAGCCGGTCTCGACCAGCGCCGTGGCGATGATGGTGAGGCTGCCGCCCTCCTCGATGTTGCGCGCGGCGCCAAAAAAGCGCTTCGGGCGGTGCAAGGCATTGGCATCCACACCGCCGGTGAGAACCTTGCCGGAGCTCGGCACTACCGTGTTGTAGGCACGCGCCAGTCGTGTGATCGAGTCGAGCAGGATGATCACATCCTTCTTGTGCTCTACCAGACGCTTGGCTTTTTCGATGACCATTTCTGCCACCTGAACGTGTCGGCTGGCAGGCTCATCGAAGGTGCTTGACACGACCTCGCCCTGCACCATGCGTTGCATCTCGGTGACTTCCTCCGGGCGCTCGTCGATGAGTAGCACCAGAAGGTGTGCATCCGGATTGTTGGCAGCGATGCTTTGCGCGATGTTCTGCAGGATCATCGTCTTGCCCGCTTTTGGTGGCGAGACGATAAGACCACGCTGACCCTTGCCGATGGGTGCAGCAAAATCAATGATCCGTGCGGTGATGTCCTCGGTACTGCCATTGCCTCGTTCCATATCGAGGCGATCCTTGGGGTGCAAGGGGGTGAGGTTCTCGAACAGGACCTTGTTGCGTCCGGTCTGAGGCTTGCTGAAATTGATCTCGTCGACCTTGACCAGCGCAAAGTAGCGCTCACCTTCGCGCGGTGGACGAATGCGGCCGAACACGGTGTCGCCGGTTCGCAGCGCAAAGCGCCGCACCTGACTGGGCGAGACGTAGATATCGTCCGGCCCTGCCAGAAAAGAGCTGTCTGCCGAACGCAAGAAACCGTAGCCGTCCTGCAGCAGTTCCAGCACACCGCCGCCGAATATGTTTTCTCCTTGCTTGGAGTGCGCTTTCAGGATCGAGAAGATCATGTCCTGTTTGCGCTGGCGAGCGACATTCTCGATTCCGATGGACTGCGCCACCTCGACAAGTTCGGTCGCGTTCTTTTTCTTGAGATCGGTCAGATTCATGCGCGTCACGATAGTGGCCTTGAAAGGCCCAGTGGTCAGCAGGCCAGTGGTCAGCTGGATTGGGAGGCCGTCGCGCAGATGCGCGTTACCGGCGTTACACAAGATCGGTAGCGGGGCCGCGCCGAGGCGGGCACCAGAGGGGAAGCTGGGAGCAAGACACGCGAAGAACCCGCGGTGGGTTCGGCTTGGGCGTAAGTCCCGGAACTGTCCAGGGAGGGGGATGCAGGGGACGTCGTATTGACGGCCGACACACAGGCGATGGCGATATCCTGTGCCCGCGAAGGTAACCGTAGCATGTGGAGCCCAGCACGTCTACCCGGCGATATCAGCGCCTGCGTAACCGTATGGCTCGATACCGGGGTCTAGCAAGCGGCGCGCCAACGCGGGCGCGCCGCCTGGAATCGTGGACTGCGTGGCTCAGACGTTCTGATCGAGGAAGTCGCTGAGCTGGGCCTTGGACAAGGCGCCGATCTGGGTCGATTCCACTGCCCCGTTCTTGAACAGCATCAATGTCGGGATGCTGCGGATACCGTATTTGGGCGGAGTGTTGGGGTTTTCATCGATGTTGAGCTTGACGATCTTGACCTTGCCGTCGTACTCCGGCGCGAGGTCCTCGAGCACCGGACCGACGGCCTTGCAGGGCCCGCACCACTCGGCCCAGTAGTCAACGAGCACGGGCGTATCAGATTTCAGCACCTCCTGCTCGAAGGTGTCATCAGTAATCGCGGTAACATGGTCAGTCATGGTGATTCTCGCGTGGGTGTTCAGTTCGTCGGCGCAAGCCGCTGCTGTCAAGGATTATGGGGGCAAGCCGGGTCTTCGCAATGCTGCAGGTGAGTCAGAGAACCGCAGCCAAGCGGCATGGGCTCATAAACCGATGGGTGAGGCTTCGACTACCGGACCGATTGATCTCCGGGACATTCCTGTACCGGCACATCACAATCGCCCCATCAGTTTCAGGCACCACAACCCGAGCCCGGTCTGGTTCGGTGATCTTCCACAGTTGGCCCCTGCTAGGGCCTCCGCATTTGCGTCGCTCGGACCGCGGCGCCACTCTACCAGACCTCAATGACTAGCTCAGACAACCCGGCCACACCGGCGTTCCGTGACTTCGGACTGCCCGCTCCGCTCTTGCAAGCCACCGAAGAACTCGGTTTTACCCACAGTACGGAGATACAGGCGCTCACGCTGCCGGTGATATCCGCCGGTCGGGATGTCGCGGCCCAGGCGCAGACCGGCACCGGCAAGACCGCGGCTTTTCTGCTCGGCAGTTTCTCCCGCCTGCTGACCACCGAGCCGGCCGAACGCCGCGCCGATCAACCGCGCATGCTGGTCATCGCGCCAACGCGAGAGCTCGCCATCCAGATCGGCAAGGATGCCCTTTCGCTCGGCAAGCACACATCGCTGAAGACCGCCGTGGTCTATGGCGGCATCGACTACGAGAAACAACGGGACCAGGTAGCTGACGGCATCGATGTACTCATCGGTACACCCGGGCGACTGATCGACTACTTCAAACAGAAGGTGTTCGACCTGAAAGCGCTCGAGATCGTCGTACTCGACGAAGCCGATCGCATGTTCGACCTCGGCTTCATTGCCGACATCCGGTTCCTGCTGCGGCGCATGCCACCTCCGGGCGAGCGCACCAGCATGCTGTTCTCGGCAACCTTGTCACACCGTGTCATGGAGCTTGCCTACGAGCACATGGACAAACCCGAGGAGCTGAAGACCGAAACCACCCAGGTCACGGCCGACGGCGTGCGCCAGTCCTTGTATCAACCCGCATCCGACGAAAAGATTCCGCTGCTGCTCGGGCTGATTCGAGATCTCGAACCTCAGCGTTCGATGATCTTCGTCAACACCAAACGCACCGCAGAACGCATTGAAAGTTACTTGGTGGGCAACGACATCACCTGCGGCCTGCTGTCCGGCGATGTGAGGCAGAACAAGCGCCAGAAGATTCTGGCGGAGTTCACCGGCGGAAAGATACCGGTGCTGATCGCAACCGACGTCGCAGCACGCGGACTGCATATCGACGATGTCAGCCACGTGTTCAATTACGACCTGCCGCAAAACGCCGAAGACTATGTCCATCGTATCGGTCGGACAGCACGTGCCGGCACGCAAGGGGTCGCCGTCAGCTTTGCGTGCGAGAACTACTCGTTCTCCCTACCCGAGATCCAGGAATACATCGGCCAGAGCATTCCGTTGGCGCACATTACTGATGAGCTGCTCGTCGAGCCACGTCGCCCCGCTCGCATCGAGCGCGACCGCGTTGAGCGTCACGGCGAAAAGAAGGGTGGCAAGCGCGGGGGGCCACGCGACAAGCCTTCCGGAGATCGATCCGGGCGCGGACCTCGCTCGGCAGGGCCACGCCCGCAGAAGACCGAGAAGGCAGCCGCCGCTGTCGAACCGGCGACAGAAGCAGGTGGAGAAGACGCGCCAAAGAAGAAGCGCCGACGTCGTCGCCGACGCAAACCGGGTACTGGCGGTGCCGAGGCATCGGCCAAAACGGGTCACACGGCCTCGGACGCACACGGCAAGAGCAGCGGCAAGAGCAGCGGCAAGAGCAGCAACGACAGCGCCGATTGACCACGCTGTATCGCCCGTGCATCGCTGTGCGCGGGCGTATCAGATAGCGCTATGCAACCGAACGCGATGCCCTTGCTCACCATCGATCTCACTCTCGATGACATCGAATGGCGGTGAAATGAAAAACAGGTGCTTGCCGGCAACGATCAGCTCGGACGCCATTCCACGGGCGCTGAACCCCTGGCGATAGACGCTTGCAAGATAGGCCTTGTTTCGCCAATGAGTGGTCGTGACGATCGCGCGCAGATTGCCGACATCGATATTGGCGATCGCAAATGCGGTCATGGCCGCGTGAACGCGCCTGCCGCGAAAGTCAGGCAGTACCTCCACCTTGAACAGATACTGCGTATGGGGCGGTAAGGAAATGCCGATACCCTTGAACTGCTCGCCGCCGCGATTGTGACGAGCTGCGACGCTATTACGGACGAAAAAACAGACGCCGACCACCCTGCCGTCAACATGGGCCGCAACTCCGGTGAACCTCTGCGTGACGAAATCATCCACGAAGGCCTCGGTGACACTGAAGGCCTGCGAGGATCGGAGTTGCTGGAGTCCATCGACGTCCAGCAGGCGGCACTGCAGGTCTGCCATGGTGTTTTCAGCCGGTGCCTTGGAGACATCGAGGGTGAGTACCCGAGTGATATCCGACTGGACGAAAAATCGACCCAGGCGGGTCATCGCGTTGCCTGATGTCATCCGACACAATTCCGAGGCCATTCGCCCGCATGCACTTTATATCGGAACGCAAACATGTGACTCGCCCGAGGCGCTGGCGCGCGCGGGATTGCTACTATTGGGGCTAGCATAGTCCGGGGCAGGTACCGATGTCATGAACGCCAACTTTCCCATAGCCTGGAGTCCTGAGGAATACGCCAGATTCGGTACCGTACCGATGGTGAGCCGCCACGACTATCACCAGCGCGAACTGTTCGACAAAACCCAGTTGATTGCACTACTGGACAGCTTCCCGCGCAAGTGGCTGCAGGCGTTCACGATGGGTCAGGACCCGTGCAAGGCTTCCGAATGGTCGTGCGTCGATATTGCACCCGAGACCGACGGAGCATCACTGTGGAGAGCGGTCGAAAATGGCCGAATCTGGCTCAACATCACTCACATTGAAGAATACAGCGATGACTACGCATCGCTGGTCAAGGGGATGTACGAGCATTTGGGCCAGCACTGCCCACACCTGCAGAACCCGCGCGCAAACTACAGCACACTGTTGATCAGCTCTCCCGGCGCACAGGTCTACTACCACCTGGACGCCGAGCCCAACATGCTCTGGCACATGCGCGGGCAAAAGAAGGTCTGGATCTATCCTGCCATGGATACCCGACTGGTGCCGCAGGAGTACATCGAAGATATCTATGCGGGAGAGATTGACGAGAACCTCCCCTATCGATCCGAATTCGACCAGTTTGCAGAAGAATTTCTGCTCTCGCCCGGTGATGTCGCCTCCTGGCCTCACAACGGTCCCCATCGGATAGTCAACCAGGACATGAACGTATCGCTGGCCACCAGCTACTACACACCCAGCATCTACAAGCGTCAGTACGTGCAGCTGGCCAACCGGTTTGTACTGCGCGGCCTGGGTATTACTTCACGCAGCATGGCGGAAGATGGCGCATTGCCCGCGTTCAAACGCTTTACCTATCGCGCGGTCAACAAGATTCGACCCTTTGAACGGCGCGATCGATCAGCAAGCTATATCACTGACTTGCAGGTAGATCCGGATGAGCCGTTGGGGTTGCGCAAGCTTGAAAGCGCTCGACACGCATCATTTTCCGCCAAAGGCAGCATCAGCGCAGACAACAACAACCCGTCGTCTGCCGCCTAAGTGATGTACCCACGCACGCGGTACAGGGCAATGGCCAGCCCTTCCCGCCACGCCTGGGTACTCTTGAACAGCGCATCGATATGCGGCAGAAAGCCGATCCATCCGGCTGATACGGAGTACAGCGGGTCAACGGTAATCGGACACACGGTGAAGCCCAATCCACTGAACGTCGCCGTCGCTCGGTTGGCATGCAGCGACGAGGTGACAAGGGCGATGGGCGGCGTCTGTGCCGGCTCCAGCAATGCAGCGAGTTGCTGCGCGTTTTCAATCGTGGACCGACTGATGGATTCGAGCACGATACGGTCCCTGGCAATGCCCTGCTCTGTCAACACGGCAGCCATTAGGTCGCTGAGCTTGCGCGATGTCTGACCACCGCCCAGCACGTAGAACATCTGCTTCCCACTGTCGAGAGCTGCAGCCCGCAAGGTCCTTGTCAAACTATCCCTACCGAGAATCTCGTACGGGCTGTCACTGTCCACGTAGGCATCGATACTGGCGCCTGGGACCACAACAGAGGACCGATCCGATATCAGCTCACAGTTCGCTGAATAGTGCTGGTGCGTGGTTTCCAGTCGACCCACCAAGGCATTCGCGGTTATCGGTGCACTGGCCATCCATAGCGTGCCAGACGCAGCAAGCAGCCACCAGGCGGCTGCCTGCGGGAATGGCCGCAGCCGCCAGACTCGGATCAGAGCGATCAACAGCAGACCGAAGACCAGCGTCAACGGCTGCACGATCCAATCAAGCAGCAACGACATGGCAGAGATAGCACACCTTGGCAGTCAGAACGGGAACGTCACGGTGGAACATATCACCACCGATGCCGGCTTTGATGCATTGCAGGATGATTGGCAGCATCTGGCATCGCGTTCTCGTGCAGCCAGCGTGTTCAACGGCTGGCATTGGAACCGTTTGTGGTGGCAACACTATGGTGATCTTGGTGAACTGTGCATCGTCGTGGTTCGGATCAACAACACGGTACGGATGATCGCGCCGTTCTACGTGTGCAGGACACGCATGTTCAGAATCTGGCCTGTCAAGACGTTGAAATTCATCGGTACGGGTGGGGATACATCACCGGACGATCTGGACGTGCTGTACGACCAACCGTTTCAAGCCGTCACACTGAGTGCAGTAGCGCAATCCATACTGCGATCGCTACCGGAATTGGCCAGAATCTCACTCGCTGATGTACCTGCTCAGTCGCCACTGCTTGACGAGCTCACAACGTCTGATGCCGCCAATGGCTGGTCGTCCCCCCGCCTCTGGAAAACACAGCGGCGCGTTCAACAGTTGCCCGACTCACTCGAAACTTACCTTGCGGGTCTTAGCCGCAATGCACGAAAACACTGGCGACGTCGGACCAAGGCTCTGTCAGCGACTGAAGGCTTCCACTTTTCCCGGTGTACATCTGCACAGGAGGTTGACGATACGTTTGACGAACTGGTGAGTCTGCATCGATCTCGTCACGCCACCAAGGGCAAGACTGACAGCTTCAATAGCCATCGCTATCTGCAGTTTCATCGAACACTGATGCACCGATTACTGCAATCAGACGAACTCTGGCTCGTGAAACTGCAATTGAATCAGCGCACAGTGGGCGTCGAATACGCGTATCTATGCAACGGTGAGTTAGCCTTTTTTCAGGCGGGGTTCGATCCTGAGTATCAATCCGTCAGCCCAGGCCACCAATTGATGATGCACATGATCGAGCACGCTATTGCTACAGGTGTAACGTCCATCGATCTGCTCAAAGGCGACTACGATTACAAGAATTCCTACACCCGGCAATGGCGAACAACCGTCAGTATCGATTGGTGGCGCAGTTCCGTTGTTACCATGCTCTACCGGCATGCCCGAACGCTGAAGCGTTGGTGGACACGCGCTGCGACGGCGATGACTCGCTGGCGTCGACGTCGCGAGCAATAGCGTGATCAGGCGATAGCCAGACAAACGTGCAAACGCCCCACGGCAACCCGACGACCACCAAGCACCGCCGTGGCGAGTCTTGTCCGCTCGCTCATCACAGCATATCGAGCGCCGCCAGCTACCCTCTAGGCGGTAAACTGAGTGCTCGGACGACTCATCACGGGCACCGACGGGTCAAGTGGCGAGACCCGATGATCCGAAAGCAAAAAACCGATATGAATTCAATGAATTACGACTCATCGCGAGCCAGGCACAACATGATCGAGCAGCAGGTGCGTCCGTGGGACGTGCTGGACCAGCGCGTGCTCGACGTCCTCGCCGAGGTCATCCGTGACGAGTTCGTAGCAGAGGAACAGAAGCAGCTCGCCTACTCGGACTACGAGTTGCCCATCGGCCATGGTCAGCACATGATGAAGCCGGTTCTCGAAGGCCGTCTGCTGCAGTCACTCGAACTCGCCACCACCGATACCGTGCTCGAAATCGGTGCCGGCACGGGCTACCTGACCGCCTGCCTTGCACGACTTGCCAAGCAAGTGGACGCCCTCGAGGTCCACCCCGCACTGGCATCGGCCGCCAATGCACGCTTGCAAGCTATCGGCGTGGCCAATGCCACGGTGCTCGAGCAGGACGCCAACGACATCTGGGATGCACGTGACAGCTACGACGCTATTCTTTTCGGCGGTTCGGTGACCTCCGTGCCCGACTGGTACCGGAACAAGATGGCCATTGGCGGGCGTTTGGTGGCCGTCGTGGGCAGCCTGTCCCAGCCCACGATGGAAGCGATTCGCATCGTGCGTGTAAGCGACACCGAGTGGCTCACTGAAAGCCTGTTCGAAACCTATCTCGCACCCCTTTCCTCATCGACTGACCACGCCGAATCAGCGCCGTTCGTGTTCTGACACAGCTTGGCCCGTGCCCAACGTTCTGGAACCGATGGTTTGTTGAAAACTGCAATGACTCACTCAACCGATGGCCGTGGCGCGAGCTCCTGCCGCGTGCAATGCAGACGAATCCTCGCAGCGGCTTGTCTGACGCTGTTCGGGCAAGCGGCGCACGCCGTGGACTTGATGGAGGTCTACGAACTTGCGCAAGACTACGACGCGACCATCCAGTCCGCCTTTCATGACTTCCAGTCCGCGCAGTACAACGTGCCGGCCGTGCGTTCTGTTTTCCTGCCGCAACTCACCTTCAACGCCCTGGCGGGGCTGACGGACTTCAACTCCGACCAGAGCAGTACCTATCTCGACAACACGCTGCAATTGAGCCTGAGCCAAACGCTGTACGACAGGCAAAGTGGCGCCTTGCTCGAGCAGGCCAAGATCGGTGTCAGTCAGGCCGAGGCCCAGTACGCTGCAGCGGTACAGGACCTGATCCTGCGCGTAGCTACCGCCTATCTGGACATACTACGCGCCGAAGCCAATGTGGAATTCAGCCAATCGGAACTGCAGGCCATCGCGCGCCAGCGCGAACAAGCCGAACGACGATTCGACGTCGGCCTGGTCGCCGTCACCGATGTGCGCACGGCTCAAGCGCAATACGATCTGGCAGTTGCTCAGGAAATCGTGGCATCGAATTCGTTGGAAACCGCGCGAGAAGCGCTACGGGTCATATCCGGTGTCAACGCCGAGCAGGTCTCGCAACTCGCAAGCGACTACCCGCTTGTGCGTCCGATTCCCGACAACGTCGAGAACTGGGTGGAGCTGGCACAAGCCACCAATCTGCCATTGGTTATCGTCCGATTGTCTACCGACAGTGCACGCGCCGCTATCAAGGCGGAACGCGCCCAGCGCTACCCGACCATCAGGTTGACCGCCAGCGCCAGCGCCCTCAATACGGAGCAGGACCTGCGCGACCGCAGTGCCGAAGCGGGCGAGATTGGCGTACAGGCCACGCTTCCGATCTACAGTGGTGGACGAATCAACGCCGAGGTCGCCCAGGCACAAGCCAATTGGCGTTCGGCAACCGCGGACCTTGAAGCGCAAGAACGCGCCGCCGTTCAGCAAGCTCGGGACGGGTTTCGTGGCGTTGTCGCCTCGATCGCTCAAGTGCGTGCACTGAATCAGGCACTCGTATCGACGCAACAATCGGCCGACGCTGTAGAAGCAGGCTTCCGAGCCGGAACCCGAACCTCCGTGGAAGTACTCAACGCACTGCGTGATGTATTTCAGGCGCGTGCCGATTACGCCAATGCGCGTTACGACTACATCCTCAGCTCCTTCAGACTCAAGTCTGCTGCCGGCACCTTGGGCGAGGCGGACCTGCGCGCCGTCAATCGTTTTCTGGTCGACTGAAGCTCTGTCGCACGTCTCATCGCGAAACCGCCAGTCAGTGACCTCGACGTGACCACGCCAGCGGGAGAGCCCTTCAACTGGCGCGACTGGACAGCTCCCAGGTACTGGCACACCTGGATGGGTATCGGGTGTCTCTGGCTACTGACACGCCTGCCTCTCGACACGGTCCTCGCCTGCGGGCGCTCGCTGGGGCCCTTGGCCATCAGACTGATTCCCGGCAGACAACGCATTGTCGCGCGCAATCTGCGCCTGGCCGTACCACAGCTTGATCACGCGGCAGTGGCTGCGCAGTCAAGTCGACATACGGGAATGTCCGCGGCGGAAATGAGCTGGCTCTGGTTTCGGGGTGCCGATGCGCTGGAGAGACGATTCACCGTGGAAGGTGCAGAGCACGTCGAACGCGCGCTCGCGACCGGGCGAGGCGTGATTCTGTTGCAGGCTCACTTCACCTGCATCGACGTGTGCGCGAGTGCAATCTGCACGCGCTGGCCGGCGTCGGCCGTCTATGACCCGCCAAAGAACCCCTTGTTCGGCGCGATACAAGCGAGCGCTCGTCGTCGATACGTGACCGGGATCATTCCGAATCACGACATCCGTAACATGGTGCGACGTTTGAAGCGTGGGGAGATGGTCTGGTTCTCGCCGGACCAGGCGGTAAGTGCGCGCCGAGGCGGTATCGCGACAAGATTCTTCGATCAACCCGTACTGACATCAAGCGGTACGGCACGCATTCTGGCGATGACCGGCGCGGTGCTGATTCCATTGACACCCTCACGTTGCGACGATGGCTCGGGCTACCGTCTTCGGTTCGACGAAGCCGTGGACATCGATAGCAGTGATGTAACCGCTGCCACTCAAGCGGTCAACGACCTGCTCGAATCGCAAGTGCATCTGCAACCGGGGCAATACCTCTGGTCGCACAAACGGTTCAAACCTCCGAGCAAGGACTACCCGGACCCGTACGCTGATATCCCTTGAGCATTCCCCACGACGTCAATCACCCGACTGCACCACCCTGTCGTTATCGCGTGGCGGTGCGCATGCTGTCACCGGTCTTGCTGCTATGGGTCCTGGTCGTCGCGTGGAAGCAGGCTCGCCCGCGAGGGCAGCTATGGCGATTCCTGCGTGAGCGACTCGGCATATATCCGCACGAACACGCTCTGCACGCGCCTAAACGCTGGATCCACGCAGCCTCTGTCGGAGAAGTGCTGACGGCAATTCCGCTGCTGGATGCGCTGATCGAAGCGGAGGGTGCGCAAGCACTGCTGGTCACAACCACCACGGTCACCGGAGCCGAGGTTCTCTCTCAACGCGTACCGGCCGTGTCGCATCGCTACGCACCGATCGACCTGCCGGGTGCGGTCAAGCGCTTCATCAGGCACCAGCCGATACGGTCGCTCTGGATCATGGAAACCGAACTCTGGCCATGGCTCATTGCCAAGACCAAGCGTAACGGCACTCCGTTGAGCATTGTCAACGCGCGCCTCTCATCGCGAACGATTGCCGGCGCTGCGCGAGTGATGGCACCGGTGTACGCCGACGCCTTGCTCGGTGTCGATGTCCTTGCCCGCAGCGCAGAAGATGCTGCGCGCTATCGAGCACTTGGGGGCACCCGTGTCACCGAAGTCGGAGACCTGAAGCTCGTTGCTCCTCTTCAGCAAGAAAGACAGCCTTCGCTAGTGTCGAGGCCCTATCACCTGTGCGCGTCGACCCACAACGACGAGGAGGCGTCTCTTGCCAGCGCGTGGTGTGCAACAGACAAGCAAGCGCTATTGGTCATCGCTCCACGTCACCCCGATCGTGGCGACTCACTCGCAACTCAACTGTCGAGTATCGCAGGACACAACGTAGGTCAACGCTCCATGGGGCAGCTACCCGAGGCACATCACCGTGTGTATCTCGCAGATACGCTCGGTGAGCTTGACCGCTGGTACACACACGCGACGACCGTGTTCGTTGGAGGCTCGCTGGTTGAACGTGGCGGGCACAATCTGATGGAAGCGGCCCGGCGCGCGCGACCCATTAGCACCGGACCTCATACCAGCAACTTCGCTGAAGCCTGCCAGTCCCTGCTCGCAGCCGATGCGCTGTATCGAGCATCGGATGCAGACGCGGTGGTGAAGTGGATGCGGTCACTGGATGCCACGGAGTGCCGAGCCATGGGCGAGCGAGCCCGACGCGTCGCACTGGAAGATCAGGCGGTGCTGCCGCGCTATCTCTCAGCGCTGTCAATCGCTGCCTGAAATGCTTTCAAGCAGACGAGCTCGCCACGCCGCCTCGATCTTGACAGCTGCCTGATCAACACCAAGACGCTGCAGGGATCGCGACAGTCTCGACAGATTGGCCATGGCCCAGGGCGTGTCCGGAGACACGCGGGCGCCCTCGTGCAAGCGGCCTCGGTCAAAATCAATCACATGCACCTGGCCGGACTCATCAAGCAGGATATTGTGTGCGTTCAGATCGGCGTGCTCGACCCCACAAGCGTGAAACTTCGCGATGCACTCACCGATCGCAGGCCACGCAGCAGCATCCGTCGTGCCATTCGCCGCGCCTTCGGCCAGGGAATGCCCCGCCAGGCGATGCATGACCAGCTCACCGGTCTCGAACAGCAGGAAACGCGTCCGTTGCGCGGCAAATACGCGCGGCACCGGCAAGCCCATGGCCTCCATGCGCAGCAGCAGCGCAAACTCTCGCATGGATCGGCTACGCTCAATCCCAACCTGCATATAGTGACGCGTACTGACGTGCCGAACGAGGCCACCGCGGCGATATTCGCGAAGCACCAGAGGCGTCGAATTCATTTCAAAGAAGACGGTACCCCCCCGTCCCGCAGCGGGAATATCGGTCACCCACCCCTGCTGCCGTAGCATCGCGGCATCAAACACGATGGGATCGAAGGCCGGCTCACTATCGGACCGGTAGCGCCAGGTGCGCGTGGGGTTCTGCGGATCCTGGCGGGTGACAATGCCTGCAGGATGCAAGCTTGTGTCAATCCGCAGGGGCGGACTGCTTGTCAGTCAACTTGAAACTCGTGCCGCAGTAGCTGCAGCTTGCGACACCGTCCGGCGCATCTTCCAGCGGAATGTACACCCGCGGATGGCTATTCCACAGCGGCGCATCCGGTGTCGGACAATGCATCGGAAGCTGATCTGCAGTGACCTCGACGTGGGTCGTTTCCGGATCTGTGGTCATGGTGTCTGGGTGTTGATGGGTACCAGGAAGCGACCTTGCAGGCTGGCAGAACACCGCGCGGCTCGCCTGCCGCGTATTGGACCACAAACTTGTGCTCGGTGACCCGACCGGAGACGAGATTCGGCGCGCGTTATAGTAACGCCGATTCCCCATCCCACCAGGCGTATGCGCCTCAGGACAGAGCTGTGCCGGGCCGTCGCACATTGAAACTTCTGGCAGGCAGCCCGCTACCGGCGCGCTGGCTGTACCCATCACCACCCACAACAGATGCACGCACGCCCCGCCACGGCACGCTATCCATCGAGATTGTCTCCCATTGCTGGGGATATTCGCGCTTGCTTGCGTATCAGCTCACCTCGCTGATCGATCATCCGGTCATTGAAGCGCGGATCCGCATGACCGTCTTCTACAGCGACGAAGACAGTGCGACATCTCGCTTGCTCGAGTTCGTGGCGACCCATTCGATAGAAAACGTCGTCTGGAACTGGCAGGTGCTCCCGAAAGAGCAGCTGTTTCGCCGCAGCATCGGTAGAAACCTGGCTGCCAAGGCCTCAACGGCCGACTGGGTGTGGTTCACCGACTGTGACCTGACCTTCCAGGCACACTGTCTTGACAGTCTCAATCGTGCGCTGCAAGGACGCACCGATGCCCTCGTGTACCCACGCATCGAATCGAAAACGGATGCGTACTCGGATACGAACACATCAGGAGATGTGTCCAATTCATTGCAACGGCCTCGATTGCTGCGGGTAGACCCGGACAATTTCGTACCGCACACGGTGACGCGCGCCACCGGTCCCTTGCAGATCACTCACGGTGATGTCGCAAGAGCGGTCGGCTATTGCGACGCGGTGCCCTGCTTTCAGCAACCGCAACCCCGCTGGCAAAAGGCGGAGGAAGACCGCGTGTTTCGCTGGCTACTCGGCACGCAGGGTGTCGCGATAGATGTCGACGGTGTGTGCCGCGTACAGCATGTCAGCAAAGGGCGCTACGGCGAACCTGGCGTATCCGCTGCAGCGCGGCAAGGCGTACGTCGCCTGCAGGACAAGCGCCGGCGCGCACATATGGATTAACTACCAATGCCGTGCTCCGTACGGCGGATCTTCTGTCGTGCCACGTTGACGCGCAAGGCCTTGTTGGCCTTCACCATCTCCGGGTCCTTGTAACCTCGAGCGTGATCCAGGTGCACGCAAATCGCGTCGTAGCGCACGTGGCGCGCCTTGATACCCGCGTTTTGCAGACGCACGCCCAGCTCGCGATCCAGACCGCCCCAGCGCATGCGTTCGTCAAAGCCGCCAGCGACGATGAGGTCGTCACGCCAGACGGACGCATTCGAACCCTTCAAATTACAGGCGGTCGGCGTTATGCGGTTCATGAGACGCGCCATGGTCGGACCACACTCGATCTTGCTGCGCTTGGCACTCGCGGGCAACCCGTTCTCGCGCAACCAATCCCAATCGAAACAGCGCTGCGCAACGACGTCATCGCGAGAAATCGCAAGGCTCGTTGACATCGGTAACTTGAAGTAGCTGCCCGACAGATACGACCCTCGCTGTGCACGTGCGGCATGTGTCGCGAGGAAATCTCGCCGGCAGATGCAGTCCCCGTCGGTAAACACGATGTAGTCGTGGCGTGCTGCAAGAATGGCGCGGTTGAGGATTCGACACTTTCGAAACCCCTCATCTTTCTGCCACTCGTGCCGCAAATCGACACCCCGTTCGGCGAAGGCCTCACGGTATCGATCTACCAGTGCTCGTGTGCCAGGCCCGGATCCATCATCGGCCACGATGACTTCAAAGTTCCGGTGTGATTGCTCGAGAAATCCCCAGAAGGTTTTCTCCAGCCAGTCCTCGGACTCGTAGGTCGAAAAGATGACCGACACATTCATGGCTTGGCATCACCATCGAGCGACTTGATCGCACGGCGCCGGAACACCTCGATCTCCTTGACGCTTTGCTTGTCTCCGTTTGCTTGCCCCACCTGCAAGCCTTGATCAAAGGCTTCAATGGCCTCAGGCACCCTGCCTGCAGCCACCAGCGCGCGCCCCAGTAGCTTCCAGGCAGCGGTGTAATCCTGCTTGAGGCTCACCGCTTCGGTCAGGTGCGTGATGGCCTCGGATGGCTTGCCCTGATCGAGATAGGCGCCACCGAGGGTAAAGCGCAGCATCTCGCTATCCTGACCGCGGGCCAGCATGGCTTCAAAGCTGCTGATGAGCTGACTCTGATCCGTCATGCGCTCAGTCTAGGCGTGTCGCGCTGCACGCGCTACGAGCATCGCCTCTGCGGGGGACGAATCGGGCACTGTTGCCGCGTGTGTGGCGTCGCTGGCCGGCTCATCGTGGTGTAGCACGGTGAGTGTCGGAAACAAGCGCGGAAGCTCTCCAGGGCTCAGCAGGTAGTCCGGGTTGCGCAAGCCCCGTGTAAACGTCTGGTAGAACAAAACGCCGCCGGGCCGCAGCGCCGCAGCGATTGCAGGACAGACCGACCGGTCCAGGAATCGGCTCACCACGATGACATCAAAACTCGCCGGCTGCGGAGGCTGCGCCACAAGGTCCCGAACCGCCGAGATGCTGATACCACTGCCACGGCGAGCCTCAAGCTTGGCCACGACCTCCGGTGAAATATCCCAGGCCGTGACTGTCAGTCCGCGGTCAGCCAGCCACTCGCCATTACCCGCGAGCCCACAGGCAAAATCCAATGCCATCCCCACCGTTGGCAGCAGGCGCGAATGACGCGATAGCACCGCCGCCGGCGGCGGTACCGTGTCACCGGCATACGCGTAACGTGCGTCCCACTTTGCCCGAACCATGTCGCTCATGAGTACATGATGCCTGCATCGACGACTTATAGTCTGTCGTAGAACAAGAAGGAGTCCTACATGTCGGAAACCAAGCTTCGCCGCCGTCGTCGCGGTGCACGCGCGGCCATGCACGCCGAGCGCGCGGCCCCCTTGTCTGACACGGACCGACCTATCCGACCCGGGATGTCAGGCGGGCGATACCAACCGCTGTCCGACAGCGACATTGCCCGTATCCACGAAGCGGTGCTCGACACACTGGAGACCATTGGTCTCGGCCAGGCAATACCCAGTTGCATGGACGCGGTGGTTGCAGCGGGTGGCCACTACAAGGATGGACGCTTGTTCTTTCCTCGTGCGCTCGTCGAAGACACCATCGCCAATGCCAACCGCGACGTGGTGCTCTACGGACGCGACCCCGTTCACGACATGACCCTCTCGGGCTCACAGCTGTATTTCGGGACAGCGGGCGCGGCAGTCCATGTCGTGGATGTGGACACACACGATTACCGCGAATCACAGCTGGCTGACGTCTACGATTTCGCGCGGTTGGTCGACCAGCTGGACAACATTCACTACTTTCAGCGATGTGTCGTGGCACGAGATGTCGACGAACCTGCCGACATGGATTTCAACACCTGCTATGCCGCGGTACGCGGCACGACCAAGCATGTGGGCTCCAGCTGGGTAGAGCCCGAGCACGTCACCGAGTCGCTGAAAATGTTGCACACCATAGCGGGCTCGGAAGCCAAGTGGCGCGAGCGCCCGTTTGTGAGCATGTCAAATTGCTTTGTGGTTCCACCCTTGCGTTTTGCAGAAGATGCCTGCCGATGCCTGGAAGTTGCGGTAAGGGGTGGCATGCCGGTATTGCTGTTGTCCGCCGGACAGGCGGGTGCAACCAGTCCGGCTTCGCTTGCAGGCTCCGTCGTGCAAGCCGTTGCTGAAGTGCTTGCAGGGCTTGTGTACGTCAACCTGCTGGTGCCAAAACACCCGGCGATCTTCGGGACATGGCCGTTTGTCTCGGACTTGCGTACCGGATCGATGAGCGGTGGCAGTGGTGAGCAAGCGGTACTCGCCGCTGCCTGTGGGCAAATGGGCCGTCACTACGGCCTTCCCACCGGTATTCCGGCCGGCATGGCAGACGCAAAGCTCCCCGATGCACAGTCCGGTTACGAAAAAGCGTACACGCTGACTCTGGCCGCGCATTCCGGGACCAATCTGGTGTACGAGTCCGCTGGCATGCACGCGTCCTTGTTGGGGTGTTGCTACGAATCGATGGTGATCGACAACGACATGCTTGGGGCTATCAACAGAACGGTACGCGGCATCGAAGTCAACGATCAGACCCTCTCGCTCGATGTCATGCGTGACACCTGTATCGACGGCCCCTCTCACTATCTTGGCCACTCGCAGACGCTTGAGCGTATGCAGAAGGACTACGTCTATCCCGAGATTGGCGACCGCAACAGCCCAAAGGAATGGCTGGAGAAAAATCGTCCGGAGTTGATGACGACAGCAAAACAACGTCTTGCCACATTAATGAAAAACCACCCAGGCTCGTTTGCGGACGACGTTGATGACGTGATACGTGCGGAGCACAAGGTGCTTCTGCCCAAGGACGCGATTGGCCGTCTCTGACGAGTCCACCTGCTTGGCGCGGCCTTGGCGACAACACCGGGAGTACCATGCGCCCTGCTCTTCGGCAGGAAGGCGCACCGCCCAATCCGGTGGTACTGTTTTCAGCGTGTCCGAGGTACCCTCGGCGCTGTGGAGCGTGATGTGCGCTTGCCAAGGGCCATTTGCGCACGCATGCCATTTCGGGATCATCTTCTCGCC
Organism: uncultured Granulosicoccaceae bacterium; assembly: GCA_938006335.1. Classification (GTDB taxonomy): domain Bacteria; phylum Pseudomonadota; class Gammaproteobacteria; order Granulosicoccales; family Granulosicoccaceae; genus Granulosicoccus. The sequence goes on from CALLMF010000031.1 coordinate 46,302, forward strand.
CTGCTGGCAGTGGCCATCTGGGGTACCAATTTCGTGCTCATTCGTATCGGGCTCGATGAGCTATCGCCGATGCTGTTCGTCGGTCTGCGCTTTTTCTTCTGCGCCATCCCGCTCGTGTTCTTCCTGCCAAGGCCAGCGGTAGCCTACAGGCTCGTGGCGGCCTACGGCCTGCTGATTGGCTGTGGCCAGTTCGGTCTGTTGTTCTGGGCGATGCAATCGGACATCTCGCCGGGGCTTGCGTCGCTGGTCGTACAGCTACAGGTGTTCTTCACGATCCTGCTTGCGGCGTTCCTTTTTGGCGAGCCTGTACGATGGCTTCAGCGTGCCGCCTTGCTACTGTGCTTTGCCGGCCTGTTTGCCATCATCGTGTTCACCGACGGCTCTGCCACCCACCGTGGTGTGATGCTGGTACTGGCTGCCGCACTCTTCTGGGCGCTAGGCAATGTACTGATCAAACGCATAGGCGCGCTCGACATCGTTGCCTTCCTGGCATGGTCTTCCCTGGCAGCGGCACCTCCTTTGTTGGTCGCTGCACTGTGGCTCGATGGCTGGACTCCGACTATCGCCGCACTGTCGTCCATATCATGGACCACGGCGAGCATTGTTGCGTGGCAAGCCATCGGCAATACGCTGATTGGCTACGGCATCTGGAACCGCTTGCTCGAACGCCACCCAGCAGCAGCCGTCACCCCTTGGGCTCTCATGGTTCCGGTGTTCGGCATGAGCGCATCGTGGTTGATACTTGACGAGTCCCTCCTGTGGTGGAAGCTCTTGGCAGCGGCGTTGGTGACAAGCGGTCTGGCAGTCAACTTCGTGGCGCTGGATCAGCCACGCAAACTCAAGTCAAGTCCATCGTATAGAAGCGACTGAAGTCGTTCTCCGGGTAGTCAGCAAAAGGCCCGCATCGTTTGAACCCTGAGCCTTCGTACAAGCAGATGGCGGCCGCAAACAGGCGGGTGGTGCCCGTCTCGAGACTCAGACGCTCGTAACCGCGGTCCTTGGCGACGGCAATGATGTGCTCCAACATCTTGCGCCCTACCCCTTTGCCAAGAAAAGTCTTGCTGGTGCGCATGGATTTCACTTCCCCGTGAACCCGATCAAGCTCGCGCAGCGCTCCACAACCGGCGAGCAAACCGCCATCCCACATGGACCACACGGTGATCTCCGGCACAGCAAGCGCCGACACGTCGAGGTAGTGACATGCGCCTTTGGGTGAATTCTCTTGCATTCCCTTGGCATGCAAGGCAAGCAAGTCCTGGATTTCAGGTCCGGTCAGATCGTCTTCAATGATATTCATGAATGCGGCACTGTGTTGGACAGTCGGCGACAGCAAACACTGGCACACCGACAATAACCCAGGGAAAGTGCTGCCGTACAGTGGCGACATATCACCACATTGCCCATCGCTGCACACCTGTATCGACAAGACGCACCGGACACTCGCTCTTGCCGCGCGTCCAGCGCTCGATCATTTTGATGAAAAGCGCGCAGATTCAATTCTGCGCAGCGCCTGCATCACGGATAAGCGCCCTGATCGAAACGCCGTCCGGGGTCCGAAGATTGGCTTGACACCCAATGGCTTGGCAGCAAACGGTCAGGCCAGCGACAAACGCTCACGCATGATGCCGTCCAGCTGCTCTGATGTGAGCGGTTTTCTGAACACATCAATCCCCATCTCGGTGATGTCGCGCATTCGTTCCGGGGATTCGCTTCCGGTGACGACAATCACGCTCTCATTACCTCGCTGATCGGCCACCTGAACCGCAATGTCCAGACCGCGCTCATCGGCACCGAGCATGTCGTCGATAATCGCAAAGTCGATATTGATGCCAATGTTCTCGAGCACCCCGATGGCATCCTGCTTGTTGTCGCTGAGAAGTGGCTCACCTCCCCGGCTGACCACATGACGACTCAGGGCGTCGAGCACTCCGGGTTCGTCATCAACGATGAGGATCTTATGGCCTTTGAGGTCAACGGGCTGGACTGCCGGCGCCCCTTGTTTACCGATCGGCCTGTGGTCTTCGACCCTGGGTACAGATCTCGAATCGGACAGAGGCAATATCAGTCGAAAACACGAGCCTTCACCCGGTGTGGACTCAAGCTCTACCCTGGCGCCGAGTATTTCTGCAAGTCGTCGAACGATCGCAAGTCCAAGTCCGGTGCCTTCACCGGTTCTGCGGGCCGGATTGTTGAGCTGCGCAAAGTCATCGAAGATCAGCTTCTGGTTGGCCTCGTCGATACCGATGCCCGTATCAACCACCTCGATGATGGCGTTGTTTCCGGTGGCGTCCGGACGGACATGGACCTGGACAGAACCTGCTTCTGTAAACCGCACGGCGTTGCTGAGTAGATTACCAATCAGCCGTTCAAGCAGCATCGTGTCGACCTGAGCGTGGAGTGTTTCGGCATGACACGCCAGTACAAGCCCCTTGGCATCGGCTTGCGGGCGCACGGTTTCGATGGACGATTTCAGATAGTCACCAAGCTCCACCAATACGGGTTTGGGCTGGAAACCACCAGCATCCATGCTGGACAGATCAAGTATGGCGTCGAACTGGGCACGAAGCCTCGCTGCTGCCATCGCCGCCTTGTCCACAAGATCAACGGTGTCGGGTGACGTTACCGAGAGCTGCAAGGCGTCTATATACAAGGACAGTGCATGAAGCGGCTGGCGCAGATCGTGGCTGGCTGCCGCAAGAAACTCGCTCTTGGAATGACTGGCTGCACGCGCGCTGTTCAGAGACGACTCCACCAACTGCTGACTACTTTGAAGTTGCTGATTCTGCTCGGCGTTCTCCAGACGCATGCGTATGGAATCGCGAAAAAATGCGCTGTTGCGCCTGGCAAAGCCAAGCTCCAGCAACAAGATGGCAAGGAGTAACAGGGCAATGGCAGGTTCATCCCGATTACCGAGTCCAGCAAAAAACACCATGCCTTGCCCGAGGTTTACAAACAGCAGAATGGGCAACAGCCGGATCTGGGTCATCGAGTTGATCGTGCTACCAATCGAGTACATCGCACTCAGCAAGGTAATCGCAAACACGATTCTTTCATCACCTGGAATACACACCAGCCAGTACCCGGTCCCGATGATCAGGGGCATTGCAACACCGGTCAGAAAGAGTATCCCCTCGTTATGCATCAATTCAGACGCATCCGCGGCCTTGAGCCGGCGTTCTACACGTACACAGACCCACGCTCTGACAATCGTTGCTGCCACGATAGCAGCCAACCAAGCAGCGAATATCGCGGTGTCAGTGCGTGTCTTGAACGATATGAAGTAGACAGTCGCAACAATCACGACAAGCACGAGCGACTGTCGGCTCTGGAATGTGCGCACTTCCTGGGAGCAGCGCATCACCTCCCGCTCGAGGGAGTCACTCGTGAGACGATCCACCGTCAGTCCGGTAAGCCGCTCGTTGAGTGCGTTCCAACGTTCAACGAGATTCATGCCGGGAGAACCCCCAGCAAGTCGACAGTGGCGCCAGACCGGTGCAGCAATGCTCCGCTGGCGTCATAGCTACCGAGGGTCATTCGGGCATTCATGGAATCAAGATCGAGCCGTGTGAACTGCTGATTGGCATCGGAGAGTAAATGTTGTTGCAGGGTCAAGGTCACATCCGAGCCGCGTATCGGCACCGTGACGGTTCGTCCCCAATCGATGCTTTGAGCGGCGACATTCGCAAACGGCAGCGGTGCGAACAAGCCGGAGGCCACCACTTGATGCATCTGCACCGAACGCCCCGACCTTTCCAGTTCGATGTGAGCATGACACGAGAGATGCGGATCACCCGACAGCCAGACCACCCGAGTGACTGCCGGCAGCTGGACAATGGCATCAAACAGCGTCTCGAGAAATCCGGAATACGCGAGCAATCCATCGACATGCTGCTGCAAGGATGGATGTGCCACAAGGTCTCGCGACACGGGCATGAATGCTGAGCCACTCGCAACGAACAACACCGTTTCATCGTCTTTCGTTGCCTGCAGCCAGTCGCAGAACGCGTCCAGCTGTGAGCCACCAAGCAAAGCCGTCGCCTGAGCCCGGTCAATGTCCTGGCGTTCAAAACGCGTATCGAGACAGAACAAGCGATGCCCGCGACACCGCACTTCTCCCCACAGGCGCGGCGTTTCATCAATCCTTGCGCCCATGCCGACATGCCGATGAGACTGAAAATTGGCCGCCTCCCTGCGAGCCACCTCGAAGAGCTCGCGTGCCGAGCAATCCGCGTTGACGGCAAGTCCGGCATAGTCATCGTAGAGAGCATGATCATCGGCAACGAAGCGTGTCGGCACTCGTGACATCACGCGGCGCATGGCTGATCCCCGAAAGGCCGTGCGGTAGCGTCCGCGGAACCTTTCGTAGAGGGCTATCGGATCCGCAAGATCCGCGGTCGCGTCTGCATAGATCTGATCACCGAGCAGTAGCAACATGTCAATCCCGGCGTCTTCGCCACTGTGCGCGTTGGCGAAGATATGGCGATCGATACCTTCAAATATGGTGTCGCTGAGCTCTCGCTCGAAGGTGGAACCCGGGTGCAGACACGACCCGAGCCCAAGACAGAGATCAGGCTCGCCGTCATGCGGACCTTCACCGAAGCGGCGTCGCCACCACGGGAGATCGCCGGTCGGCGTGAGCGAGCTATTGGCAGCCGTCGACAGATCGGGTTGTGCGGCGTGTACGACCCGTGCTTGCGGCAGGCAAGGCAACAACGTGGGGTGTGTGATGCGATTCAGCCAGAATCGACCTCCACGGGGAGACACTGGATACGGACGAGTAAGCGACTCGGAAGGTACGACACGCAGTGCACCGTCCTGCGTTCCAGCATTCAGTTCGATCGCTTCCGGAAGATGCGTGCTGTAGTCGTCCGTTTCGTTCCAGACCAACAGATCGGTGTCGTTGTCGAGCGAAAGCACCGGGCCACATAGCGGGGTAAGACTCGGATCGAGACGCGTATGGGGCCTGTCTTCCGGCTTGATCCGCCGATCAGCGTAGCGCGTGGCAAACGTGGTGAAGCGATCATGCTCACGACCGGCTGACGCCTCGGCCTCGGCTGCCTTGAAAAAGTGCAGCAAGGCCGGACCCGCGGAGCGAGTCGCATGCTTGCCGAAAATCATGTCCATGTGACCGTAGTCAGCAAAGGTCTCAAGCCACACGCCATGCCGTGCGTGCTCTGGTGTGTCGTCTCCAGGCAGCGCGTCCCCCGAATCTGCTCGCCGAAAACGCATCAACAGCTCGGCAGACAGCCTCGACGATTCAATATCAAACACCCTGTTGACATCGCCGTGAAGAAACAAGGTAGGAAACGTGAAGTACTTTGCGAGCGCTTGTTCGTTCACGTATTCACTGCTTCCCTCGTGCGCCACCAGGCGGTTGCGCGTGACACTGAAGTAGACCTGTTGAAGCACGGCAATCGGCACAGGGCCGATCATACCGGCAAAGGCCCGCTTCAGCCTCCGCGACACATTCCGGTGGTTCCACTGCTGACCCCAGAAAATCGTGTAGCGAACGTATACGGAGCGGGCAAAGCCTCCGCCACGGCTATCACGCCAATGCTTGCTCCAGGGCCATTCAACGCGCTCCTTTCGGTCGATCGTTGAGGTCGCCAGGCGATCGAAAATGATTTCGGTCCAATGAGGTCGTGAATGCAGGCGTGGCTCTACGGTATCGATCAGCTCCAGGTCCTTGACCAGTGCCCAACCATTCTCGCGCGCTCGATTGTCCGCCGATGCGTACAACCACGGCGTCACCGCATGCGGCACGAGAGACGCCAACATGGATCGTTGTGGCGCATCCGGCTGCTGCAACTTGCCGGCTAGTGCGGCGATGGACACCGCGCCCGCACCGATGCAGTGTGAAAACACATGCACCTGCCGCGCGAGACCAGTAGATGCTCCGCTATTGATGACGTCAAACACCTTGCGCACGGCCCAGGGCAGATCGATCAAGGCGATATCGTCCCAGGTGTGTGCCGGGTCAACGGACAGGCGTGAGTTGGCACTGGTGCGATGGTCGACAATCCACACCTGAAAACCGTTGGCAAGAAAGTACTGCGCGTAGTTTTCACTCAGAAGATCAGTCCAGAAGATCTCACTGCTGTGTGCGAGTCCGTGCACCAGTAGCAGAGCTGGCACTTCGGTGTTGACCAACCCGGCAGGTCGGTACTGAATCAGCCGAGTGAGTTCATCCGGGCTGGTGTAGGTCGTGACCGGCTCGCTACTGTGTTCGACACCTTCCCTGATGTAGCAAAGCCTGTCAGGCGGCAGGTTCATTCTCTCCCGATCAAAGCCGTCGAGATCCTGCATGCGCTCGTAGTCGTGCGCACCAAAGCTCCAGAAATGCGTCTGCAGCAGCATGCGCGCCATCAGTGACATCGAACGCACGATAGCCACGAGCGCGTGCGGTGTGTCCTCTGCCTGCCGGATCTGTAGCGGTGCCGGCCCCTTCGTGATCCCGATCAGATCGATCGAGAATTCCGTGTGCATTGAAACGACACCTGATCGGCGCCAGTGCATCGGCAGCTGGAACAAGGTGTTCCAGACGGTCTCGCCGCGTGCCCGGAATTCAAGAGACTTCCGCCCTTCCAGCAACAAGTCTTCATGTTCCAGTCGATACACGAGATGGCGGTAGTCGCTATGCAATCGCGCCACACGCACGTAGCCTGCCGCGCGTTTGAGGAAGCCTCCTGAACTCGACGATGTCGTGCTTTCCGACGGACGCCTGCGTAGCAATCCGAGGAGTGCAGCCCCCACCGCAAAGGGTCGATACCGGACATACCGGACACCCGCACTAAGCATACGGGCCCAGCTCCTGAGTCCGCTCGCCCGATCTTCCTTGCCGAGCGTCACACCGCCCTGTAGATGCATCAGAGCCTCGTTCGGGAACTCGACATCGGCACTGGTGTGCAACAAGGGATCCGTGAGTTCGTACAGCTCGGCCCGCGCAGGCAATTCGCGCCCGGGGTCGTTCTTCCAGCGATCCAGCGACGTGGTCCCGGAAAATTCAAAACAGATGTCGAGCGCGAGGGCTTGCACATCCTTGTTCACGGGTTTACCGATGAGCCGCTGAAGCGCGAGACGCTGCTGTTCGCGGGTGGCGGCATCGGTGTCCAGCTTCCAGAACAAGCGCTCGCTGAAGTCCGCCACGACGGGCGAGGCGGTGATCGCCGGCGGCTCGGGTATGTCCGGGAGCTTCTTGAACCGTGGTTCGAGCAACGCGAAGGGGGCCGACGTCGGCATGTCGCGACCCGCCATGCGACTGCCCAGGCAGTAGGCAAGACTCGAGATGGTCAACATGGGATTCGTGCCGACTGCCCCGGGGACCGCAGCCCCATCAAGCACGTACAGATTCTCGTAGACGTCGGTGCTGTCGAGCTGCGCGGGCGCAGAATGGAACACCTGCCCGTAGGTGTTCACAACTCCGGTCGCGGCACTGCTCCCCATGTTGCATCCGCCCAGTGGATGTACGGTGGTGACGCTACCTTCAAGGGCATCTGCTCCCTCGAAGATGTCGACAAAATCATCCGGCAAGGGTTTTCGAACCGGATTCGCCTGATAGCGCCCTCCATCCAGACCATCGAACGCACGTTGCTTGAGCGACGTGAACGCAGCGTGCAAGCGGGAGTAGAAGCCGTGCTTGCCACTGTCATGCGGCCAGTAGGGTAAGACCTGACCGCCGGCGCCGTCGGCACGAAGCGTGCCCTGATTGCCATCAAAGCCCATGCTCAACAGCACTTGCGTGTGTTCGGCGAGCGCGTCGTCGCTGACCAGTTGATCGTTGTCGGGGTTGTCCTTCTGCCAGGCCGTCGGCTCGCTGGCCACAAAGCGTCTCAGGAACTCCAGTGAGGTTGTCAGTTCGCTGAACAATCCAACGATAGGGTGCGGTATGGCACCGTCCTCAAGGGTCAGACGTCCCGCACCTTCCGCACCATCGGTAACGGCTCGACCCACGATGGTCGGCCCGGGTCGGCTGGTGGCGCCGATGTCAGGAGTGCCAGCCATCGCGTTCACAGGACTGCGCTGCCCGATGGACAGATGCAAGCCATCGCCGTTGGTCGAGAAGCTCTTGCCGAGGCGTGGAGACAACTGCAACGATCGAGAGCGCATCAGAATCTCGGTGCTGCCGATGGCGCCTGCGCATAACACGACTCGCCGCGCGGCGATGACAAAGGTCGTGCTCGCGTCCCGAGAAAGAGTTCCGTGAACCTGCCAACCCTCTTCGGATTCTTGCAGCGACAGTACGCGCGCACCGGTGTGCAGCGAGACGCCACGTTGATGCGCCAGTGGCCAGGCGTTCAGGTTAAGTGATTGCTTCGCACCCGAATGGCAACCGATCACACAGTTGCCACACGCATTGCAGGGACCGTGATCGACGCTATGCGGGCCTGGACCGTCCACGTTGATGGACAAGGGTGGCCGCTCGGTACGTGCACCAAACGCGCTGGCCGTTCGCGCCAGGGCATCAAACTTCCGTATGGGAATATCAGCCGGATACGGAACTGCCCCCAACAAGGCCTCGATCTTGGTCTGGCATGCGGCAAAGCGCTTGGCCCAGGGCGCGCCGTCCGGCTGTGGCCACGTGTCCAGCACGCCGTCCAGCGGAGGTACCACCACCGACGCATTGACCAGCGAGGTTCCGCCCAGGCCGTTGCCAGAAATACTGACGATGCCGTCACCGCTACGGACATCCCACAGGGCGGTATCGTCACTAACAGCCGCTGGTGCAACCGCGCCATTGCTGGCATTTGTAAATCGTACATTGGACGCAACGTCACCCAGGCTGCGCGGCATGTCCTGAGGCAGAAATTCGTCGCCACGCTCCAGGACCGCGATCTCACCGGGCTGGGCAATGTTGTCTTCGGTCAGTGCGAGCGCTGCCATCGCAGCACCGTAGCCAGAACCGATGATCAGCGTGTCGAAAGCCGGCGGATTGACCGCGTCGTCGCCGCCCGCGAGCAACGCCTCAAAGGGACGTGAGAGCCAAAACGTCACGAGCGACAAGCCAATGGCAACGCGCCACCGAAACTACCTGAACATCCCAACATCGGCTGCCGCCCCATCCGAGCTACTACTGATATCCAGACTCTCGCTCCAGACCTGATGCGTGGCGCCTGCACGGTGGTGATCTCAGGCCAATGTATCCACTGACCAAACCCAATATCTCACGCACCCTGCTTTCCCGCAAGAGGCGCACATCCGGGTCACCGTTTTTCGCTTCATGCACTCAGCTGCGCCTTCAGTCCTCCATCTATCAGGAAGTTGGAGCCGGTCACAAACGCTGCAGCGTCCGTGCACAGGTAGGCTATCAGGACCCTGGGCTGATCGAAACGTGATGCTTCTCCACTTATACGTGAGTTGAGCCATCAGGCCGCGGTCAAGGATGCAACGGCCCGTTCCACACCACGCAGCTCTGCAAGGCCCTTGAGTCTTCCGATGGCGGAGTAGCCAGGATTGGTTTTCTTGTGGACATCGTCAAGCAACAGATGACCGTGATCCGGGCGCATGGGTATGAACGGGTCGGCACGGCCTGCTTGCTGTCGGCGTGCCTCTTCTTCAAGCAACACTGCAATCAACTGGACCATATCAACCCCACCTTCAAGATGATCGTCTTCAAAGAAGACACCATCCGCCTGGATCGTCACGTTCCTCAAATGAGCAAAGTGAACGCGCGAGGCAAACGCTCGAGCAATCTCGATCACATCGTTGTCGGCACGCGAACCGAGCGAACCCGCGCACAGGGTAATGCCGTTGGCTAGCGTCGGCACAGCGGCAAACAGTGCCGCATAGTCGGATTGTGTGGACACCACCCGCGGCAAACCGAACAAGGGCAATGGCGGATCGTCGGGATGCAGGCACACACGCACACCGCAGGCTTCTGCAGCGGGAGCAACCTGCTCGAGGAAGCTCACCAGATTGGCACGAAGTGCGTCGGCGTCGACACCCGCAAACTCTTCGATAGAGCGGCGAATACCTTCTCGGCCATGAGACAGCTCAGAGCCTGGGAGTCCGGCAATGATGGTGGCTTCAAGCGTCTCGATCGCACCCTCATCCATGCGAGAGAAGCGTGCTTGTGCCTCGGTGATAAAGGTAGCGGCATAGTCTTGCTCCGCACGTTCTCGACGCAGGATGAACAGGTCATAAGCGGCAAAATCCATAAGATCAAAGCGCAACGCAAGACCACCACGATCGGTCGGATAACGAAGGTCTGTTCGTGTCCAGTCGACAATGGGCATGAAGTTGTAACAGATGGTGTCGAGCCCCTGCGACGACAGGTTCTGCAAGGTCTGTATCCATTGATCGATGTACTCTGCTGCACGCGCATCGCCCAACTTGATTGCAGGGTGTACCGGAATGCTCTCTACAACCGACCACTGCAGCCCAGCGGCCTCGATGGCGGACTTCCTCGCCGCGATGTCTTCCACCTGCCACACCTCGCCGGGAGCTGCCGTGTGCAGGGCGGTGACGATACCTGTAGCGCCAGCCTGGCGAACGTCAGCGAGAGTGACCGGATCGTCGGGCCCAAACCATCGCCATGTTTGAAGCATTCGATTCTTTCGTGCCTGGGAGGCGATCGATCATAAGGGATGCGTCGACTGCTCGCTGCGAAACCCATCGTCAAGCTGTACGCTCAAGGATCCTGACCAACGAAGCTATCGCCAACAGGCGAGCCCGGGTCGCCACAGCAATTTCAATTCATCATGCGCTGGATACTCTCAGTAGTCCTCGTCCTGATCCATCTGACAGGTACCGCATCATCGGCCGAGTCGGAAATCGATGCGTCGCTTGAGCCGGTCCCCTGCATGAGCCTTGATGATGAGCGAGTGGTCGAGCTGCACCAGAACATGAAGGACACCGTGCTGAGTATTCAGGTGTGCATACAGGAGGAAAACTACAGCGATGCCGCAGGCTTGTACTTCATCACCTGGCCTTTCCTGATGTTCAACGAAGAAGCCACTCGAAACGATCGTGTGACGCAGGCTTACGTCACGGCGTTGGAGGCGTCCCTACAGCACTATTTCACCGGCATGACAGAACAACAGCAGGACGCTCTGTTCAACGAGCTCGACACCATCGTGGAGGAACCAGCAGAGCGCACACGCCTGTGCGAGCGCCTCGCCACTAGCCCACCGCCAGTTGTGGAGATTCGCCAGGATGCGTCCTCGGCTCCCCCGGTCGAGAATACCGACGAGCTCTGGTCCGCGACGCTTACACGCTACGGTTGCGACCGTTGATCGATCTTTCGCTCAACAGGAACTTGAGCCTGATGCCCTGCAACAAGGCAGACACTGTCAAGCCGGCGATCAGACCTCCCCATAACCCTGCAGGCCCAAAACCAGCGACGTGCGCGGCAAACCATCCCACCCCGAATCCGATGCCCCAGTAGCTGAGGAGATTGATCACCATCGGCACGCGTGTGTCCTGGATGCCGCGTAGCAGACCGATGAATACCGCCTGCATGGCATCGGAAATCTGAAACACCGCCGCGAGCAGCAGAAGCTTGATCGCAAAAGAGCGGACAGCGATGTCATCAGTAAACAGACCCGCGATCGATTCACGAAACAACACCAGTATCAACGCCGTGGTCATCGCGAGTGGCAAAGCAAGCAGTACACCTGCGATGACGCGCAAGCGCACGCCAGGCCACCAGCCCCTGCCGTAGGCAGATCCCGCGCGTGCGGTAAGTCCGAACGACAAACCAAGAGGCAACATGTAGAACGCCGCGGTCAAGGTAATCGCGATGTTATGCGCGCCGACCTCCACTACACCGAATTGCGCCATCTGAACCGCTGTTGCCATGAACAGGCCGGCCTCCGCCACCAGCATAAGAGATATCGGCGCCGACATGGTCATCAATTGCTTCAGGCGCCTTGAATCCGGGCGCTCCAACGGTGCATACAAGTCAAAACGCCGAAAGGTTGGACGCGTCAGCAGGAGAAAGATCACGGCACAGGTCAGCGTTTGTACCGCAACCGTCGCCCAGGCAATACCTGCTATTCCAAGGGGTTCGATACCGAGCGGCGCAAGCCCCACACCAAGCCCCAATGTCACGTCAACACAGGCGTTGATCACGACACCGATGATCTGAACCAGCATGACCTGTTGAGTGCGCGCAGTCGCTTCACACACATTGCGTGCCGCAAGTAACAGTATCGCCGGCGGCAGACTCCACTTGGCTATGCCCAGATAGGCATGCACCGACGGCAACAGATTCGCGTCCAGATCCCAGGCATCGACGCCGATGGTCGGGTGCTGATCGAACAGCGCCATGAGCAGTAATCCAAGGCTGCCGAACAACAGCGCCATCCACAGCCCCTGACGAAACACCACGCCGACTTCACGTCGCCGACCCTGCCCGCGCAAGGCCGCCATGGTGGGCGACAAGGACGCCATGAGTCCCGTACCCGCGACCACGATGAAAAACAGCATGCCGGCACCGATCGCCACCGCACCCAGCGCTTCTGGTGTGATGCGGCCCGCGACCAGGGTGTCGACCACGCCGTTGGCGATCGCGAGCACCTGGGCCGCCATGAGCGGCAGGCCGATCCGCAATGCTCGTCGCATCTCGGCAACAAGCGCTGTCTTGTGGCGCATTTCAGACGCGCCAGAACGCCGGCGTAAACAGAACGAGTAGCGTAAAAATCTCGAGACGACCGAACAGCATCGCGATGCTCAGCACGACGTAGGAAAAATCACCGAGTGAGGAATAGTTGGCCGCGACGATGCCAAGCCCTGGTCCCAGATTGTTGAGGCAGGCAACCACGGCAGAAAATGCGCTCTCCTGATCCAGTCCGGCAGCCATCAGCAACAACAACATCAGGATCAGCAACACGACGTAGGCTGAAAAGAAGCCCCAGACGACATCGATCATGCTGTTGTCCAGCGCCTGGCCACCGATCTTGACAACGATCTTGGCGTTGGGGTGCAACAAGCGCTTGAGCTCACGCAACCCCTGCTTGTAGAGCAGCACGACGCGAATCACCTTCATGCCGCCACCGGTGGAGCCGGTACAGCCGCCAGCAAAAGAAGCAAAGAGCAGAAAGATCGGCAGAAATCCTGGCCACTCGAAGTAGGCCTCGGACGTAAACCCCGTGGTCGTACCGATTGATACCACGTGAAACAAGGCATCGACAAAGGCGTGGTGCCCGGAAAGCGTTTCAGTGAACAACAAGTAAAGGCCACTGATGATCGTCATCCCGAGCATCAGGAAGATGAATACCCGGAACTCCTCGTCACGAACGTAGTGTCTCAAGCTGCGGGTCCGGGCAGCAGTAAAATGCAATGCAAAGTTGACCGCCGAGATCAACATGAAAATGATGGCGATCGACTCGATGAGATTGGATTCGAAGTAACCGATTGAATTGTCGTGAGTGGAGAAACCACCGATAGCCACCGTCGAAAAACTATGCGCGATGGCATCAAAACCCGACATGCCGGCAAGCCAGTAGGCAAGCGCACACGTCACGGTCAGGCCGAGATAGATGTACCAGAGTGCCTTGGCGGTGCCGGCAATACGCGGCGTCAGTTTTTCCTTGTTGAGCCCGGGTGTCTCGGCGCGAAACAGCTGCTGCCCACCAATACCCAACATCGGTAACACCGCAATGGCAAGCACGATGATCCCCATACCGCCCAGCCACTGCATCTGCTGACGATAAAACAGGATGGAGTGCGGCAGTCTGTCCAGGCCAACGATAAGCGTCGCACCCGTGGTCGTGAGTCCACTCATGGACTCGAATACGGCAGCGGGAATCGACAGATCCAACGGACTGTACAACCAGAACGGCAGTCCCCCGAAGATGCCGAGTACCGTCCAGAACGCCACCACGACGACAAAGCCGTCGCGCAACTTGAGCGCCGCACGCACATGCCTGACAGGAAAGTACAGCAGAACACCGGTAACCAGGGTCGTCAGGAATGCACCGAGAAACGGCACGATGGCCCCGTCCTGATAAATCAGCCCCACCAGCACCGGAGTCAGCATGGTGATGCTGAACAGGGCAAGCAGAATTCCAACAACGCGCTGAACGACACGCAACTGTACTGGCACGGGATGCAGACTCGGCTTGTGGGTCAGACGAAGGTCACACTGACCTGAAACAGCTTTTCCACATCACCAATCTGTTGCTTGTCAGTGATCAACACGATGAGGTGGTCCTCGGGTTCGATCACAAGATCATGGTGACCGATCAGTACATCCTTGCCACGAACAACGACACCGATATTGGCGCTCTTGGGCAGCTTGATCTCGCCAATGGTACGCCCCACCAGCATCGATGTCTCCTTGTCTCCGTGAGCAACGCCCTCCAGCGCTTCGGCCGCACCCCGGCGCAGCGAATGCACCGCCACAACATCCCCGCGCCGAATCAGGGTCAGCAACGCGCCGATGGTAATTTGCTGTGGGGAGATTGCAACGTCGATGATGTTGCGCTCTACCAACTCGACATAGGCCGGGCGATTGATCAACGACATGATCTTGCGGGCGCCCATGCGCTTGGCAAGCATCGCCGAGAGGATGTTGGCTTCGTCGTCGTTGGTCAAGGCACAGAACACATCCATCTGCTGAATGCCTTCCTCGATGAGCATCTCCTGATCGGCGACGTCACCATTGAGCACCATTGAACTGGTCAATTGTGACGCAAGCTCGATCGCCCGATCTTCCCGCGCTTCAATGATCTTTACCCGGTAGTGACGCTCGAGCTTGCGGGCAAGCAACTGCCCGATGTTACCGCCGCCAGCGATCATGACGCGCTTGTTCGGCACGTTGTCGTGATGAAACTGTGACATCACCACGGCCGTATGCTTGCGCTCGCCAAGGAAGAAGACATTATCCTCTTCCAGTATCACGGTAGAGCCCGTCGGAATGATGACCTCGTCGCCTCGGTACACCGCCATCACACGAGTTTCCATATCACCCAGCAAATCCGGCAAGCGCGATAGCGCAAGCCCCGCCATCGGTGCGCCGGGCTGTACTTCCACGCCGACCATGCGCACGGCACCGCGTGCAAAGTCGAGAACCTGGATCGCGCCCGGGTGCTCGATGATGCGGCGTATGTGATCGGTAATCAGCTGTTCCGGGCTGATGATCACATCGATTGGTATGTGTTCGTTGTTGAACAGATTCTTCTCGCTGGTGTACTCGTGCGAGCGTATACGTGCAATCTTGGCTGGCGTGCGATACAGGGTGTACGCAATCTGGATCGCAACGATGTTGGTCTCGTCCGAGTTCGTTGCCGCGATGATCATGTCGCAGTCTTCAGCGCCGGCTGCACGCAACACCTCTGGGTAGGACGCGGGGCCCGTGATCGTCCTCAGGTCGGTACTGTCCTCAAGCGCCTGCAAGCGCGCCGGGTTGGTATCAACCACGGTAACGTCGTTGTCTTCGCTAGCGAGACTCTGGGCGACGGTAGACCCCACCTGACCTGCACCGAGCACGATGATCTTCATGCGTCGCGCACCTTGTCAAGATCGATATCCAGGCTCCTGAGCTTACGGTAGAGATGCGTACGCTCCATGCCTACATGCTTGGCAAGATCGCCGATATTGCCTTGGGAATCGATCAGACAACGTATCAGGTAGCGGCGCTCGAAATCGGCCCTGGCTTCCCTGAGTGGCAAGTCATGACGCAGCACGATACTCGTGTCCTCTGCCTGCTCACCCGGCTCGCGCACACCAAGGGCCCTGTCGATTTCGGCAACCTCGATTTCACTGCTGCCACCGAGTAACAACAAGCGTTGCACCAGATTCTTGAGTTCGAGCAGATTGCAGGGCCAATCGAAGTTGCGCAAGCGATTTTGCGCAGACAGCGTGAAATGCCGATACGGGAGGCCCTCCTGCTCGACATGCCAGTTGACGAAGCCTTCAAGCAGCGCAGGAATGTCCTCGCGCCTGGAGCGCAAGGACTCGATGGTGATCTCTTCGGTGTTCAGGATACGCGCGAGCGTGGTATCAAAGGCATTGCGTTTGAGCAGCTCTGCCATGGGCTCGCGCGAGGTCGCCACAAAGCGACACTGCAAGGGCACTCGGGTGTTACCGCCCACGCGCATGAAACCTTGTTGTTGAATGGCTTGACGCAAGCAGGTCTGTGCACTGGCGGGCAATAGCTCGACATCGGTCAGGCACAGGGTGCCAGCGCCAGCGGTTTCCAGATACCCGGGGCGAACCGCGTCCCCGGTTTCTTCCCCGTAGAGTTCAAGGTGTGCGTTGGCCGACGACAAGGCATCACATCGCAAGTGCGTGAACGGCCCCGTCGGAGACAGCCCACGATCGTGCAGATTCTGTGCAAACACGAGTCGGCCGCTTCCCAACTCGCCAACCAGCATGACGGGTGTGCTGCGGGTAGCCACGTCATCAAGTACCGCACGAAGATTCTCGACCACGGGGCTGTCACCCAGCAACTGCGGCAGCCGTGCGATCGGCAACGTTTCGTTGGAATCGTTTGCCGCGACGTGTCCCGCATCAGCAAAGGCCCGCTCCACCGTCAGTAGTAGCTTGGCGAGCGAGACCGGCTTTTCGATGAAGTCCACTGCACCGTGGCGCGTGGCTTCAACCGCCGTCTCCACGGTGCCATGCCCGGAGATCATGATGACCGGAAACGCCAACGTGCCACCGAGCTTCCAGCTCTTGAGCAGGGTCACCCCATCCATATCCGGCATCCAGATATCGAGCAGGACCAGATCCGGCCTCTGCTCCTCGACTGCCAGCTGCGCTGCGGTCGCGGTATCTGCCACCGATACTGCATAACCCTCGTCTTCCAGTATTTCCTGGAGAAGGCTGCGTATGTCTGGCTCGTCGTCAACGACGAGCACGGATCGCATGTTCATGCCCGTTTCCTATCTGATGCGGTAGTGGAATTCACGTGGGTAGGCTGCTCGTCAGCCGGTGCTTGCCCACCGTAAGCCGCGCTTGTTCGCCCCGTGTTTCGGGTGGGAGAGCTCGAGGGATACGGTAGCGCAACGGTGACTCGTGCTCCCTGCACCAGACCATCATCGTGTCGGTTGTCGAGTCGAATGGTACCGCCATGCTCCTCCACGATCTTCTTGACAATGGCAAGCCCCAGACCGGTGCCCTTGGGCTTCGAGCTGACGTAGGGTTCGAACAAACGATTCACCCGCTCGGCCTCGAAACCCGGGCCGGCATCCTCACACACGATCTCGGCAGCGTCGCGCTCACCACTGCCAGTCTGCGCGCTACGCGTCACGAGATGTACGCGTCGCTCGGTCTGATCCGACTGAGCTTCGAGCGCGTTCTTGACGAGGTTGTGCACCAGCTGTCGCAGCCGCGCAAGATCCACGGGCAGAGGCGGCAGGTTTTCCTGCAGGGTCGTGTCAATCGTGACACCGCCGTCCTCGGCCGAGCGGTAGAGTTCAGCAACCTCGGCCACCAGAGTGTTGATATCGGTGTTCTGCAGCGCGAGCGAGGGTGCTGCCGCATACTCCGCGAAGGCGTTGACCATGGACTTCATCGAATCCACCTGATGTTCGATGGTGCGCGTGAGCCGCCCCAGAAGCTCGCGATCAGACTCGTCGACCCGCGTCGAGAACTTGTGACGCAAGCGCTCTGCCGAGAGCTGAATGGGCGTGAGCGGGTTCTTGATTTCGTGAGCGAGACGCCGCGCAACCTCACTCCATGCAGCGTCACGCTGCGCACTGACTACCGCCGTCATGTCGTCGATGACGATCACTCGCCCGGTCGTGACATCCGCTACGTCCAGCGGTGCCGAGCCGCGACAGAACAACAGGCGCGTGCCCGAGCTGTCGGTGATCTCGAGTTCGCTCGCAAAGTCCTCGGCTCCGGCGCGGGACAATAGCGGGATGAGGTGGTCACCAAGCTGCGCGAGCACGCTCGTATCGTTGACCGGCCGCAACAGGGATTCTCCCACCAGGGATTCAGCGGACGACTCGGTAGATCCATTGGCCGAAGCTTCGGAGGGAAGAAGTATGCCTACCGCCGCAAGATTCGATGTCTCGATACGATGCTCGGCATCGATGGTGATAACGCCCGAAGAGATTCGCGCCAGCACCGATTCCAGCCGCGCGCGTTGACGCTCGGTTTCACGCCGGCTGTCGTCCGCAGACTTTCTGGCCTGCTCGAGCTGCAAGGTCATGTAGTTGAACGACTGCACCAGAAAACCCAGCTCGTCATTCTTGCTGCGCTTGTAGATGCGCGTCGCATAGTTGCCTTCCGCGACCGCTCGCGTGCCTTCGACAAGATCGTGCACGGGCATCATCATGCGGCGCGCCGCGTAAAAGGCGAACCACACGGCCATCATCACCGACAGCAGTAACGCCAGCGACAATGTCAGCATCGAAGACAGGATCAATGGCTGACGCAGGAACACCAACTGCCGATAACGCTGATAACTCGTTTGCACGCTCTCCGCAAGATCTGCCGAGCGACTGGCCACAGGGTACAGGGCTTGCAGTATTGAATTCTCGCGCGTGGCGTCCTCGCTGAACACAGGAGTGACGACGCGGATATACAGCTCGCTGTCCCCCACCGGATCTACACCCACATACGACAGTCCCTGGCGCGCCCGCGCCACGAGATCATCGTCGGGGCGAGCGGGCTGGAAGCTGATGCTGTCGAGCAAGCCGGTGGAGGCGATAACGCGATTGTCCGGCCCTATCAGGGTCATCTCGCTGGCTTCAGTCTCGGCAGTCAGCTCATTGAGCGCAAACACCGCGAAACGCTCGTTGATACCGACCAGTTGCTCGGCGACCTGCAAGGTATCGCGTTGCAAGGTACGCATCTGCAGCCCGAGTGATTCACGGCTGAGCTCCAGAGCATCGTCAAGCGTCTGCTCGATCTCGAGATCAAAATAGCTGTTGATGTTGGCACGCAAGAAACGGATGGAAAAACCGTACACCAGCGTGACCGGCACCAAGGCCAGCAGCACCGAGAGCACCACGAGCTTCAACGTGAGCCGTGAGCCGGCTACACGCGCCCGAAATTCGCGGACAAGTCGCGACCCGTTGACCAGCAGCAGCCACGCAATGAACGTCAACGCGAGACCATTGCCGATCAACAACCAGTGGTAGTACCTCCCGAAACGATCGAGCTGCAGCGCCATTGTGCCCAACACATACAAGGACACGATCAGAACGACGAAGAACAGGGCCATGAGCACCGCGCTGATCGGACGACGCGTCAGTCTTTGCAGGCCCCGTTCACTCGGCGGTCGTGAAAGCAAGGGCATGATCAGGCCCGACCCGACTCGGAGCCGATGTCAAAGGTCCAACTGTAGGCCTCACTGGAGAGGGCCCAACTACTCGGCCACAGTCCGCCGAGCACCGGGCGCAACGGCAACGGCAACTGATTGCTGTCCAGACGCATGCTGACGGTGGCAACACGCCCGAGCTGGTCGGGTGGGTCGAGCTCGGCCTGCACTGACCCTAGGCCATCGAGCGCCTGCGACAAGGATCGGTAGTTGCGGCTTTCACCGCCGTCGATCGCATTGATCCTGTAGTGTCGCGTGAGCTCGTAGTAGATCAGGCGATAGCGCCATTGCTCGGTCATGAGTCGACGATCCGGCCACGGCGTACGAGGCTCCGCCAAGGTGAGCTCGACAACGAACTCCAACGGCACGCCGCTGTCCAGCCCCTCACGTACCGCGTCGGGCAGCACGACATCGGCCTGCGCGTCCAACAGGAGCTGATCGCCCTCGGGGATCAGCCGCGCTTCGCTGAACACGATGCGAAGGTCCGTGTCACCCGACTCACCGACCAGCGGCCGCTGCGCATTCACCAGAACCAGACCCACAAGCGGCAGGACGACAGCTGGGATCAGTGACCATGGCAGCAAACGCTTCACGAACCGTCAGCCTGCTCGACGCATCAGGCTGTACCAGAAACCATCGCCATCGAGTGGCTCGTCGGGTAACCACTGACGGCCGAGCGTGATGCCCGTTGCAGGATCCACACGCGCGTATCCAGCGGACTCCGGGAGCACGCCAAGCTCGCCGAGGTCTTCGCATTGCTCGATGAAGCCCGCAATCTGCCGCTCGTTTTCGGTCTTGAATATCGAGCAGGTGGTGTACATGAGCCAGCCTCCGGGAGCGAGTACCTTCCAGGCAGCCTCGAGCATACGCGCCTGGGCAGCAGCGAGGGCCGCGATGTCCGACTCACGACGCAGCAGCTTGATGTCGGGGTGGCGACGAATCACGCCCGTGCCACTGCATGGGGCATCGAGCAGTACGGCGTCAAAGCCTTTCCCGTCCCACCACGAATCAATGTCCACGACATCGGCGCAGATCGCCGTCACGTCATCGCTGCGTCCAAGACGTTGCAGGGTGTCTGCCACGCGTTTCATGCGGCCCGCGTCGACATCGAGCGCAACGATCTCACTGAAATGGCCGGTGTCCAGCGCGTGGGCCGTCTTTCCACCGGGTGCCGCACAGGCATCCAGCATTCGGCCACCGGCCGAAGCCTCCTTGCACAACAGCTCGATGGCGAGTTGCGCGGACTCATCCTGTACCGACACCGCACCCTGCCCGAAACCTGGCAAATGCGAAACGTCTGTCGGCGCATCCAGCACCAGCGCAGCTGACGCACGTGTACCGGCGCTGGCGGGTAGCCCAGCATCGGCAAACGCCTGTGCAGTTGACGTGAGGTCACCTGTCCCCACTCTGACCGTCATCGGCCCTTGTACATTGCTGGCCGCGGCAATGGCCTCCGCCTGGTCGCCCCAATCGATCACGAGTTGCTGATACATCCACTCGGGGAACGCCTGTGCGGTCGCCGGGTCCTCGGTCACCGCGCGCCCCTCGCGAAGCGAGCGTCGCAATACGGCATTGACCAGACCACGTGCCCAGTCCTTGTCCAGACCTTCGACGGCTTCGACGGTTTCCGAGACGACGAGCGGCGCTGGGATATCGCTGTACTGCAGCTGGTACAGACCCAGCTCGAGCAGCCAAGCAAGGTCGGCATCTCGCGACTTCAGCGGCTTGTCGAGCAAGCCATCCAGCCGGTCGCCAAGCGCGATGTGAAAACGGGCAAGGCCGTAGCACCAGGCCTGACACCGTGCGCGCGCGCGGACGTCCAATGCCTCGAGTGCCGGGGGCAGGAGCTCGCGAAACGAACCCTGCTCACCATCGACTGCCAGCATCACCTGGACGGTAGCAATGCGTGGATCCTCGCTGTACTCAGCCCGCTTGCGGCGACGCTCACGCGATCGACGAGGGCGGCGGTTACCGGTCATGTGCCAAAGCTCAGACTGCCCGCGTCCAGCGTTCGCAAAAGGCTGCCCGCCGAGACTCGCTTGCCACCGTCGCGCTGCAACTCCAGCAGCACCACGCTGCCCTCACCGGTCGCCACTTCGACTTCATCGGTACCGACCGACAGTACCGTGCCGGGCGCTGCGTCGCAGCGCGCCGCACCAAGACGACTGACCCACACTCGCACCCGTTGTGCATTGAGCGTGCTCTCTGCCACGGGCCATGGATTCAGCCCCCTGATCTGTCGGTCAAGCTCGCGGGCGGTACGCGAGAAATCGAGCAGGGCTTCGCTCTTGTGCAGTTTGCTGGCGTATGTCACGCCGTGCTCGCTCTGCGCGCGGGGAGGCAGATCACCGCGGCAGAATCCGCCAAGCGCGTCGAGCAAGGCAGTCGCACCTGCCGCGGCCAATGTGTCGTGCAGGCTCGCACTGGTGTCATCCTCCTGAATAGGACACCGCGCCTCCAGAATCACATCCCCGGTGTCCAGGCCCTCATCCATCTGCATGATCGAGACACCGGTGGTGGCGTCACCGGCCAGGATGGCGCGGTGAATGGGTGCTGCCCCACGCCAGCGTGGCAACAGCGACGCGTGGATGTTGATGCAACCCAGCGGCGGCAGTTCAAGTACGGCAGGCGGCAGAATCATGCCGTAGGCCGCCACCACGATGACCTCCGGTTGCCAGCGGGCCAACGCCTCGAACGCGTCCGGATCACGCAAGCTCAATGGCTGCTGCACCGGCACCGAGTGCGACTCGGCCAGCGCCTTGACCGCACTGGCGACACGCTTGCGGCCACGACCGGAGGGTCTGTCAGGCTGGCTCAGCACCCCTACGACGTCGTGATCGCTGTCAAGCAGCGCCGCGAGGGCCACGGCCGCAAACGCCGGCGTACCGGCAAATACCACGCGCAAACGTTGACAGTCCACTAGAGGTCTGTCCACTACGTGAGCGCTGCGTCGTCGTCCTCTTCGCGAGCAAGCTTTTCCATCTTGCGACGAATACGGCTGCGTTTGAGCGACGACAGGTAATCGACGAACAACTTGCCATCCAAGTGATCGATTTCGTGCTGAATGCACACCGCCAGCAGACCATCCGCATCCATCTCGAAGGGCTCCCCGTCGCGATTGACGGCGCGCACACGCACCTCAGTCGAACGCTTGACGGTTTCATACACGCCGGGAATGGACAGACAACCCTCCTGCATCTCGCCCTGGCCTTCTGCCAGCACCAGCTCGGGGTTGATCAGCGTCAGCGGGGCATCGCCCTCGTCGGACACATCGATCACGACGATGCGTCGATGAACATCCACCTGCGTTGCCGCCAGGCCGATGCCGGGGGCGTCGTACATGGTCTGGAACATGTGGTCGACCAGTTCGACGACCTGACCGTCCACATTGTCCACGGGCGCAGCGGTCCGGCGTAACAAGGGGTCTGGGAACAGCAGGATCGGCAGTGGCGTCACGGCGACGGAAATTTCCAGCGAGACGCGCATTCTACGCCGCGTTGGGCCATCCGGGCGGTCACGCCTGCCGATCGGGACCCAGCACCGGGAAATCATCGTCAATTGGCCATTAGGGCACCGAGATTGCATAGCAAATCCGGTCAAGTCTTGATTGCAGCCGCCGATGGCTTCTTCGAGACGCCGGAAATTCACACGGGAGACCCGTCCACGATGGCTCAATTCACGCCCGCCCCTGCTCGCCTGGAGGCGGTAGAAGCGTTTCGCACTCGCCTGGCATTGCAGCCGACCGTACTGGCCGTTGCAGCCCTTGCGCTCGCTCTCTCAGCCTGCTCTGGTCCTCGATTTGCCACGGTCAACGATCGGCCAGCCGAAGAACCCGCGCTTGGCGCTGCCAACGATGCTTATGCATCGTCGTACACCAGCATCGTGCCGCGAGCCTTCATCAATTTCGAAGATCTCGACGAAAACGCACCGAACCACTACACCGTGGTGTCGGGCGATACCTTGTGGGACATCTCTGATCGATTCCTGAAGAAGCCCTGGTTGTGGTCCACGCTGTGGAACTACAACCCGGACATTGCCAACCCGCACCTGATCTACCCGGGTGACGAACTCAAGCTCGAGTACGTGAACAATCGACCATCGCTGGTGCTGTCACGCAATGGAAAGCCGTTGGTGCCAACCGCGGGCAACCTCAACGTCGGCCCGAACGGCGAGCCCCTGCTGGGTGCAGCGACCCCGGGCACCGAGCGCCTCTCGCCCCGTATCCGATCGGAGTCTCTTGAAGAGGCGATCCCGATGGTCGAGGCCGACTCGCTTGCCAGTTTTCTGCTTCGTCCGAGCGTCGTAGAGCCTTCGGACATCAAGGGCACCCCCTATGTCGTCGGTAACGACGACGGCCGCCTGGCGAGTGCCGCAGGCCATGAGATCTATATCCGCGGAGACGTCGATCCGTCGGTGACCGAGTACAGCATCTATCGCCCCGACAAATGGCTCGAAGACCCGTCAACAGGAGAATTCCTGGGCCAGCAGCTCACCCACGTTGCCGACGCACGTCTGCTCGCCATCGGCGATCCATCCACGCTCGTCATCATTGCCAACGAGATGGAAACCATCGCAGGCGACATCGTGATGCCAAAGGACACGTCAGCGGTCATCGCCGACTTCACTCCCCGACTGCCGGACATTCGCGGCGATGGACGCATCGTCTCGCTGGTCAATTCGATCGTGCAGACCGGTCGCGA
Source organism: uncultured Granulosicoccaceae bacterium (assembly GCA_938006335.1). Classification (GTDB taxonomy): domain Bacteria; phylum Pseudomonadota; class Gammaproteobacteria; order Granulosicoccales; family Granulosicoccaceae; genus Granulosicoccus. Next base: position 70,215 of record CALLMF010000031.1, read on the forward strand.
CCAGATCGTGGTGCTGAACCTGGGTGAGCGCAGCGGCGTTCAGGCCGGCGACATGCTGGCGATCGAGTCGCGCGGTGGCTCATTCGTCGATGAGCGCAGCCATCACAGTTACGAGCAGGTCAGCATGCCGAGCCAACGCACCGGCGTGGTTCTGGTGTTCCAGACCTTCGACAAGGTAAGCTACGGATTGGTGATGGAGTCCACGCGTCCGATTCGGGCGAACGATTTCATTACCGGAATCTAGGAAGGAACTACCCTGGGGTTGGCCCGGGGATTCGTACCTTCTTCGTCAAGGATGACGTCGCATGAGTACAGATCGACTCGGGCTCGCCTGGTTACGCCTGGCGCACTCCTTCCCTGCGGAATCCGCACGAATCGCTGCATTGCGATCGCTTGAGCCTGACCTCGGCAGACTCGGCGACCGCCTCGCACGCCTTATCGATGGCGACGACGAAGCGTTTGCGGACCTGCGTTTCACGCTGCCGGAAGATCCCGCCTACCGACCACACTCGGCGGGTTTCGCCTGTCAGCTACGCAGCACACAAGGACTGCGCGGCGCCGAACGCGCCATGGCCTGGGCCGACAAGCACTCGATACGCCACCTGCTGACCCCGGCGGACGCGCGCTACCCCGACAGCCTCCGCGCCCTCTACGACTTACCCCCGATGCTCGCGGTCACCGGGCAGCTAGATGCTTTCGACTTGCCCGGCGTGTCCATGGTGGGCTCGCGTCACGCGTCACGCGTGGGTCTGGCGACCGCACGACGTTTTGCCGAAGAGCTCTCCGGCCTCGGGCTTTCCGTGGTGTCGGGGTTGGCCCTTGGCATTGATGCCGCCGCCCATCGCGGTGCGCTTGACAACGGCGGCGTGACCCTCGCGCTGTCGGCCACAGGCCCGGACCGCATCTACCCTTCCACCCACCGCGCGCTTGCTCACGAAATCATCGAACGCGGCGCAGTGATCACCGAGTATCCGCTCGGCGAGGGCATACACCGCAAGCGCTTCCCGGAGCGCAATCGTCTGATAGCCGCTCTCGGATACGGTGTCGTCGTGATCGAGGCCGGGCGACGCAGCGGCACGCTGACGACAGCAGGTCACGCTGCCGTGCTGGGTAAACCGGTCATGCCGGTGCCAGGCAATATTGCCAATCCCTGTAACAGCGGCAGCCACGACCTGATTCGCGATGGCGCATCGCTGGTAGAGAACACCGCCGAGATCGCGGCGCTCCTGGCACCCGCCATGGGCCTCGACATCGGACGGCCACTGCCCGCCGCTACCGTCGCCAGCAGCGACGAGCTGGACACAGACGCCCGGCATACCCTGGCCTGCCTGGACGCCGATGGCATGGGTCTGGACGCCCTGTGCGATGTCAGTACATTGCCACCCGGCAAGGTGTTGGCGGCCGTGTCACGGCTCGAGATGGCCGGCCTGCTGGAGCGCTTGCCGCACGGTGGGTACGCACGTTGCTTGCGCTAGTTCGTCGCAAAGAGTTGGCCTGATTCCGGACCATTCCGATGCTTGCTCATCACGGTGTTATGCCGCGTTGCAGTATTGGTACTGGATTTCGAGGCCGCAGGCAGGCACCCTCTAGCGCCACACCGTCCGGATCGGTAAGGTCCGATCCCCGTGAATCACGGATTGGCCGAGCCAAACCCCAGGCACAGGATCGAATGAGCAAGAATCTCGTCATCGTCGAATCACCGGCGAAGGGCAAGACCATCGAGAAGTACCTCGGCAAGGACTACACCGTCCTGGCGAGCTACGGGCACGTGCGTGATTTGCTGCCCAAGGAAGGAGCGGTGGATCCCGACCAGGGCTTCGCGATGAAGTACCAGATCATCGAGCGCAATGAAAAGCACGTCAACGCGATCAAGCGCGAGCTGAAAAAAGCGGACACCTTGCTACTCGCCACTGACCCGGATCGCGAAGGTGAAGCCATCAGCTGGCATCTGGTGGAACTGCTGCGTGACGCGGGCGCGCTGAAGAACAAGGAAGTCAAGCGCGTCGTATTCCACGAGATCACCAAGCGCGCCGTTCAGGACGCGGTTGACAACCCGCGGGAACTCGGGCACGACCTGGTCAACGCCCAGCAGGCACGTCGCGCGCTGGACTACCTCGTCGGCTTCAACCTGTCGCCATTGCTGTGGCGCAAGATCAAGGCGGGACTATCCGCCGGTCGAGTACAGACCCCCGCGCTGCGGATGATCTGCGAGCGCGAGGACGAAATCGAGGCCTTCGTTCCCAAGGAATACTGGAGCGTCAACGCCTCGCTGGAAAAGGACACCCAACCGTTTACCGCTCGCCTGTCGATGTTGCGTGGCGAGAAGGTCAAGCAGTTCACGGTCAACTCATCCGAGCTGGCCGAAGACACCAAGGCTCATCTGCTCCAGGGCGCACAGGCACAGGCAGCAGCAGGGGGACCCGCGGGCGAACAGGGGACACTGGTCGCAGCTTCAGTCGAAAAAAAGCAACGCAAGCGCAACCCCACAGCGCCCTTCACCACCTCCACGATGCAGCAGGAAGCCTCGCGCAAGCTTGGCTTCGGCGCACAACGCACCATGCGCACCGCTCAAGGTCTGTATGAGGGTATCGACATCGGTGATGGCCAGACAGGTCTGATCACGTATATGCGTACCGACTCGGTCACCCTGTCTCAGGACTGTCTGGATGAATTGCGCGAGCTCATTCCGGAACGCTACGGTCGTGACTACCTTCCTGACGACGTCAACGTCTACAAGAACAAGTCCAAGAACGCACAAGAGGCTCACGAAGGCATTCGCCCGACGTCGGTCAAGCGCACGCCCGAAGAGCTCAAGAAATTCCTGAGCGAAGATCAATACAAGCTCTACAACCTGATCTGGAAACGCACCGTTGCCAGTCAGATGATCCATGCCACCATCGACCAGGTCGCCGTGGACTTCAGCTGTGGTGAGGGCAATACGTTTCGCGCCAATGGCTCGACCATCCGCTTCCCTGGCTTCATGCGGGTATACCGCGAGGACATGGACGACAAGAAGAAGGGCGATGACGACGAAAAGGTCCTTCCCGAATTGAAGGAAGGCGACCGCGTGCCGCTCGCAGACGTGTTGCTGCAGCAGCACTTCACCGAGCCACCACCGCGTTTCTCTGAAGCGAGTCTCGTAAAGACCCTCGAGGAGTACGGCATCGGTCGCCCGTCGACCTACGCATCGATCATCTCGACACTACAGAACCGCGAGTACGTGGAGATCGAAAGCCGCCGCTTCTTCCCGACCGATACCGGGCGCGTGGTCAGCCGGTTTCTGTCACAACACTTCGACACCTACGTCGACTACGACTTCACCGCGCAACTGGAGGACGAACTGGATGCCGTCTCGCGCGGTGAGAAGGACTGGGTGCCGCTGCTCGGCAAGTTCTGGGACTCGTTCAAGGAACGCGTCGACGACAAGATGGAAAACGTCACCCGCGAAGAAGCGGTAGAAGAACGGTCACTGGGCACCGACCCCAAGAGCGGCAAACCGATTGTCGTCAGACTCGGTCGCTATGGGCCGATGGCTCAGATCGGTCACCGCGATGACGAGGAAAAGCCGCGCTTCGCAGGATTGCGCCCCGGCCAGCGCATGAACACCGTAACGCTCGAAGAAGTACTCAAACTCTTCGAGCTACCGCGCAAGCTCGGCGAGACACCTGAAGGCGAAGCGATCAGCACCAACATCGGGCGCTTCGGGCCCTATGTGCGCTACGCCGACAAATACGTGTCGCTCAAGGAGCCCGACGACCCCTACACCATCACGCCCGAGCGCGCACTTGAGGTCGTGGCGGAGAAAAAGCAGGCGGATATCGATCGGATCATTCGCGATTGGCCGGACGAAGGCGTGCAGATCCTGAAGGGTCGCTGGGGGCCGTACATTACCGATGGCCGCAAGAACGCGAAGATTCCGAAGGACAGGCACGAGACCGCGCACGAGTACGACCTTGCAACCTGCCTGAAGATGATCGAGGAAGCACCGGAGCCGCGAGGCCGCGGCAAGAAGAAGGCGGCGGCAAAGAAAGCAGCCGCCAAGAAGACGGCCTCCAAGAAGAAGAGCACCAAGAAAAAGGCCAAGAAAAAAGCGGCGTCGAAGAAGAAGGCAACTGCCAAGAAAAAGGCGAGCAAGGCGGTTGACAGTGATACGACCAAGGTCGTGACGGCAGCCAAGTCCTGAGCGCATTGCTGGATCTCGACAACGCCGTCGCCACTCTTCGTGGCGGTGGCGTCGCGGCCTGCCCCACGGAAGGCGTATGGGGCCTCGCTTGCATTGCAAGCAATGAGGCAGCGGTTCAGCGGGTCATCGATCTCAAGGCGCGTGACACCGGCAAGGGCCTGATTCTCATCGGTGACAGCCGCGCCCAGGTCACTCCCCTGCTCGCACCACTGGAACCTGCGTGGTGCTCGCGAATGGACCATGCCTGGCCTGGACCGGTGACCTTTGTCATACCGGCAGCCATGGGTATCTCGCCGTTGTTGACCGGTGGCAGGCGAACACTTGCCGTGCGGGTGAGTGCGCACCCGCTGCTACTTGCATTGACCCGCACGCTGGGCGAACCTGTCGTCTCGACAAGCGCCAATCTCAGCGGTGAGAAGCCCTTGAAGACCGCCGCCGCCATTCGTCGCGTGTTCGGTGATCGTATTGACGGCGTAGTTGAGGGCGAGCTCGGCGGTCGACGCAAACCCAGCGACATCATCGACGTCAGGACGGGGCGACAGCTGCGTTGACACAACGCCAGGCCAGCGCGATATCCGATTGCAGATCCCGCTTCAGGCTTGCCGCCTTTTCGCCATCAGCGCGCAGCACCGCCGCAGGGTGAATGCTCTGCACGACCTTGACGCCCGATGAGGTGGTACTGACTACGCCGCGCTCCTCGGTCACACGCACCGCGCGGCCACGCAACGCACGCCCCGCGGTCGCGCCGAGCAGTAGCACCACCTGAGGTCCTACTGCCTTGATCTCCTGAAACAGGTGCTGGCGACACCGATCGACCATGTCCTTGTCAGGCAACTTGTGCAAACGACGCTTGCCCCTCACCTCGTAGTGAAAATGGCGCACCGCATTGGTCAGGAACACGTCCTGCGTATCGATATCAGCGTCCTTCAGCAGACCACGCAGCACCTCCCCTGCGGGTCCCGCAAACGGACGACCCGAGAGATCTTCAACATCCCCCGCCTGCTCACCGACGATCACCAACGAAGCGCCCACACGACCCTCACCGTTAACGGTCTGCGTCGCCTTGTGCGCGTGCGGACACGCAAGGCACGCCCGCGTCTGGGCGTGAAGTGCCCCGAGGCTACCCATCCCATCGGCCGCTTTTTGCACGACCGGAATACCCCTGGCGTCAACCGCGTGCGGATGTTCAGCGACGGCGGCAAACCGGGGCTCGGCCAAGGCTTCTGCGTCAACCATCGCCGAGGCACGCGCGCCCGCGTCAAGCACCAGCTGCTGGATCAACGGAGCCTCCGGCAGATTCTTCCAGTACTTTACCGGCATCTCACTGGTCATGGCATCGACCATCAGTCTCGCGGGATTGAAGATATTGGCGAAGTAGACCCGCCAGAGGTCTTCCATCGCATCCTCACCCGGGCCGGCCCCCTTGCGGCCACCAGGACCAAACACCAGCTGGCGTGTATCCCAGTGGGCACTCTCTGCGGGGGTCACGATGGACCAGCGCATGTTGGCGAAGCGCCGAACAAAGAACGGCACCGACAGGCGGAGCGTATGGTGCTCCGGCTCGAACCACGCGTAGAAGTGCTCCGGATCTACTCCATCTGATTGCCGGAAGCGCACGAATGCATGCATCTTGTGGCGCTCGCGGGCCACACATTTGCCCAGCAGATGCAAGGTGTGCATGTCGGTATCCGCGGCCTGCCGGAGCACATCTGGTTCACCACCCCAGGCGCGCCGGAACAACACGCGATACAGCAACGCAAAACGCGTAGGGTCACTGTGACAGATCACGCGCTCCGCCAGATCCAGAAAACTCCGCGGCACCGGCGGTGCTTGCGTAGCGACCGGCGGTGGTAGCACGGTATGGTCGGCAGCAAACAGATCAGCGCTTGGCGCGGCAGCAACGGCTGCGCCCGCATCCGACGCACTTGCTACCTGCCACACGATGTTCTCAGGAGCGGTCGCCGCAGCGAGATGCGCACGGGCCGCATCTCGCCAGCCATCGATATCGTCGGGACGAGACAAGGAGACGGTGAACATGACCGCTAGAACAAGGACAGTTGCGCGTCCTTCTGCACAAAGCCACGCCTGAGGGACTCAGCATCGAGCAGGTTGCCGGGTGTCCAGTCTCGTGTGACCACAAATGCTTTCAGCCGCTTGACCGATCCGCACAAACGGCCGAGGTCCTGGAGACGCAGACGTTGACTTCGTCGGTTCACAAGAATGCGCTCGACTCCCGTGACACCAAGGCCGGGCACGCGAAGCAACACCTCACGCGGGGCGCGATTGATATCCACCGGAAACTGCTCGCGATGTTTCAGGGCCCAGGCAAGCTTCGGATCGATCGCGGGGTCGAGCATGCCGTCCTTGCCGCCAGCCACGACCTCGCCCACATCAAAACCGTAGAAGCGCATCAGCCAGTCTGCCTGGTACAAGCGATGCTCCCGGTTCAGGTTGGGTGGGCTTGGGGGGAGACTGGCGCTGGCGTCAGGGATCGGGCTGAAGGCGGAGTAGTACACGCGCTTCAACTGATAGCCGGCGTACAGGGACTGGCTGCAATCGAGTAGCTCCCTGTCGTCGGCTTTGTCTGCGCCGACGATCATCTGCGTGCTTTGCCCGGACGCCGAGAAATGCGGCATCTTGCGTCCACGATGCGAGCGATCCCGGCTCTCGTCGAGGCGCTCCTTGATCGCTGCCATGGAACGCCGTATGCCGCCGACTTCCTTTTGTGGTGCCAGTGCAGCGAGGCTACTGCGACGCGCAAGCTCGATGTTGATCGATAACCGGTCCGCGTAGCGTCCGGCCGCCTGTAACAGCTCGGGAGACGCTTCCGGGATGGTCTTCAGGTGAATGTAGCCACGGAAATCGTGCACTTCGCGCAGGCGGCGCGCGACCTCGATGATCTGCTCCATCGTGTAGTCCGGATCGCGGATGATGCCTGATGACAGGAACAGACCCTCGATATAGTTGCGCTTGTAGAAGGCCAGCACCAGGTTGACCAGCTCGTCGATCTCGAAGCGCGCCCGCGGGACATTGCTGGACACCCGATTGACGCAATACAAACAATCGAACGTACAAAAATTCGTCAGCAGCACCTTCAGCAGCGAGATACAGCGACCGTCCGGCGCATAGGAGTGGCAGATGCCCATGCCCTCCGTGCTGCCCACGCCAGTACCATCGAGCGAATCACGGCGTGCTGCGCCGCTGGATGCGCACGAGGCGTCGTACTTTGCGGCGTCCGCCAGTATGGACAGCTTGCGCATCATCTTGACCGGCACCGCTTGCACAGCGGGGACAGCCGACGATTGCATGAGAAGATTGCTGTTCATTCGTACAGTATAGCTGAACTGACGCAGTTCGCTGCCAGCGATCCGCTCAAGGCCAATTCATCAACGGCAAAGTGAGCCTTTTAGGTAGAGTATCGGCGAATTGTTTTAACCTGACGCTCATGCCCGAACCCACGCAAAACGTAGTAGACGCCGCCGCTGTCCGTCGCTTCCTCGAACAGTTCCACGACAGCCTGTGCGCAGATCTCGAGGCCCTGGATGGTTCGGCGGCCTTCGTCTCCGATCCCTGGACACGAGCCGAAGGCGGTGGCGGTATCACGCGGGTGATGGATGGCGGCGGCTTGTTCGAGAAAGCGGGCGTGGCGCGCTCAGTGGTGTCCGGGGAGACCTTGCCGCCCTCGGCCACGGCACATCGCCCGGAGCTCGTGGGCCGGCGCTGGCAGGCGACAGGAGTATCCCTTGTGCTGCACCCGCACAACCCCTTCGTTCCCACCATGCACGCGAATGTCCGGTTCTTTCATGCGGAAATCGAGGGCGCCGACGATGTCTGGTGGTTTGGTGGGGGCTTTGATTTGACGCCCTACTACGGCTTCGAGGACGACTGCAGGCATTGGCATGCGACCGCTCGCGAGGCGGTCGGCGCCGAGCTCTACCCAGAGTTCAAGGCGTGGGCGGATCGCTACTTCCATCTGAAGCATCGCGATGAAGCGCGAGGTGTGGGTGGGCTCTTCTTTGATGACTTCAACGGGGATGGTTTTGATCACGCGTTTTCCGTCATGAAGAGCGTCGCCGAACATATCCTTCCGGCCTACGCGCCCATCGTCGATAAACGGCGCGACACACCCTTCACACAACGTGAGCGAGACTTTCAGTTGTACCGGCGCGGTCGCTACGTGGAGTTCAATCTCGTGTGGGACCGCGGCACCCTGTTCGGCTTGCAAAGTGGTGGTCGCACCGAATCGATACTGATGTCCATGCCACCGTCCGTAAACTGGAACTATGGCTGGACTCCAGAACCCGGATCACCGGAAGCTGCTCTGACCGAGCATTTTCTGCCACCCCAGGATTGGTTGGACGACTAGCGGTCTGTCCAGTTGATAATGTCGACACCCGGATGAACGAATCTGATTTCACACCGAACGACCAGGCGTTGCCAGCAGACGACATGCCGGCCGCTACGCCCTACCTGCGCGCGAGCGACGTCGCCGTATCGTTGTCGGATCCGTCACGGGTGGACAACCCGCTGGTCTGGGTCAACGATGCCTTCGTGACACTGACGGGTTATCCGGCCGCGCAATGCATCGGACGCAACTGCCGCTTCCTGCAAGGCGCGATGACGCGCAAGACCGACGTCCGGTCCATCTCGAACACGCTGGCCAACAACCGCGTCGAGCGGACCGAGCTGCTGAACTATCGAGCCAATGGTCAACCCTTCCATAACGCGGTGTTCGTGGGCCCTGTGCGTGCCGCCAACGGCTCGGTAAAACAGTTCTTTGGTCTTCAATGGGACATCACCACCAGCGACCGCAGGGCGGGCGCAACGCCGGAGTTCGGCAGCGTCATCAGCTCGTATCGGCAACGGCTGACGATGCGCCGAAGCTTGAGCCTCGAACTCAAGGACCTCATCGTCAAGCGATCCTCGATACTCAACGGTCCGGAGCTTGGCTACTCGGTGATAGAACGACTGGCGGCAACGGTAAGACCAGAACAATATCCGCTGATCGGCGATATCGAGGGTCTGACGCCGGTGCGTAGCATGCTCGACTTCATGTTTCTGCCATACACCTCGGCGACTCCGGCCAAGGTATCAATGACAGGCGAAGACACCACTCTCATGACGCCTGATCTCGCGGGTGCGCTTGCACTGGTTTTCCATGAAATCGGCATGCAGGCAATGCTTGACGGCGGCCTCTCCAGTGACAGTAGCGAATTTCACGTCGAGTGGCTGGAGGACGACGCGCCCGACCGCTCCATGATCGAGATCCAACTGACCGAATCAGTGTCACGCAACGTGCTCGCCAGGACCGAAGGCAATACTGCAAGTCCGCAAATGAGTGAACTACTCGTACGTGACGCACTCGAACGCGTACACGGCACGGTAGAAACAAGCCTGGATGCTGACGAACGAAGGACCATTATCCGGATACCGAGAGACCACCTGCCTGCAGCGCGCTGACACTCCGGATACGCGCTGACAACCCAAGCCCGAGAATCGACGCAAGTCAGGAGTCAGGCAATGAGTACTGTCAACGCAAGTGTCGGCCCCGCGCACCCCCAGGTGGTCGTACTTGTGGGAGCAACAGGTGACCTCGCCCGACGCAAACTGATCCCGGGCCTCTTTCATTTGTTCCACATCGGGTTCATTCCCGATTGCCGGATCGTGGGATTGTCACTTGAAGATCTCTCGGTCGATGAGTTCGTCAAGCACTGCCGGAGCTCTCTGGAAGATTTCTACCGGCGTGGTGGCTCGCACAGCAATATTCCGGAAGACGGCTGGAAGGCGTTTGCCGAGCGTCTCGACTACGTGGCCCTGTCCCAGGGCGCTGCCACTCTCGAGCAATCGGTTGCCCGCGCAGAGCGGGATATCGGCGGTGAGACACGTCGCTTGCACTATCTCAGCGTACCGCCCAGTGCCGCCTTGTCGACTGTACAAATGCTGGCCGAAGCCAAGCTTGTGGAAGGCTCGCGAGTCATCATGGAAAAACCGTTTGGCATTGACCATGCGTCGGCAGTCGCACTGAACAAGGCAGTACACGAGGTGTTCAGCGAAGAGCAGGTGTTTCGTATCGATCACTTCCTCGGCAAGGAACCGGCGCAGAACATCCTTGCCTTCCGCTTTGCCAACGGCTTGTTCGAGCCGCTGTGGAATCGTAACTTCATCGACCACATCCAGATCGATGTACCAGAAACACTCGGACTCGAAACCAGAGCATCCTTTTACGAAGGAACCGGTGCATTTCGCGACATGGTGGTAACGCATCTGTTTCAGATTCTTGCGTTTGTCGCGATGGAAGCACCCGTCACCCTCGATGCCAAGGCCATCATCGAAGAGAAGATCAAGGTGTTCCGAAGCATGCTGCCGATTCAGCCATCGGATGTCGTGCGTGGGCAGTTCACCGGCTACACCAACCTCGATGGGGTACCTCTGGATTCCGACACTGAAACCTTCATCGCCCTGAAATGCAGCATCGACAACTGGCGCTGGGCGGGCGTGCCGTTCTATCTGCGCACCGGAAAACAGCTCGCCGAAGGTCAGCGCATCATCTCCATCGCCTTTCGGGAACCTCCGAAAAGCATGTTCCCGGCAGACTCGGGAGTGGGCGCGCTCGGGCCTGACCACCTCACCTTCGACCTTGCTGATGCGTCTCGCACGTCACTGTCGTTCTACGGCAAGCGTCCCGGCCCCGGCATGAAGCTCGACAAGCACAGCTTGCAGTTCGCCATGGATGAGACCAAGCACATCGGCGAAGTGCTGGAAGCCTATGAGCGCCTGATACTCGACGCGATGCGCGGCGATCACACCCTGTTCACGACCGCCAAGGGCATCGAGCAGTTGTGGAAGATATCTGCGCCCTTGCTGGAGTCTCCACCTCCCGTCAGCGCATACCCGCCCGGCTCCTGGGGCCCCAATGCCGTCCACCAGCTGATCAGCCCACACGCCTGGAGGCTTCCGTTCGAGCGGACCTGGCGGCAAGCCAACTGCGACTGATACTGCAGCCCCGTACCGGGCTGCAATTCACTGTGATGCGGGACGCAGTTTCAGCAGCACTGCATCACAGGCGAGGTAGCCAAACGCCATTCGGCGAGTACCACCGCCGGTTTCAACACGCTGGCAGCAGTGGCCGCTGCGCTATTGGTCGATAACCGGACTGCAAGTGACCACAGGATGCAGTTGATCCAGGCCGTGCGACAGATAGCCGACGATGGTCACAGGCCCGATCATGGGCACTCGCAATTACGCAGTGGCCACCTACACTTTGACGCAAGAGACCAATAGCTCTTCGACAGCCGCATGAAATTCCCATGAAGCTGCATCTTCTATCCGCCTATCGTGATCATCCGGCGCTCGATCAGTTGATCGAGTGTGGCAGTGCTGACCGCGTCGGTCGTCACGAACTGACGTCCTCACCGGATGAGGCGGATGCCATCCTCTTCGTGGAAAATGCGCAATTCAGTGACTACCTCTATCGTGAGCTGCTGAAACACGAACTGATCGCAGCCTATCCAGACAAGATCTTCATGTACAACGAGGCCGACAAACCCTGGGCGACACTTCCGGGTCTGTATTGCTCAATGCCGGATACGGCCTTCGAATACGATCATCAAGTCGCTTTCCCGTACGTACAGACGCCCAACCCCTACGTCAGCCAGATCAACGATTGGGAGCTTGAGAAGCGCTGGCTGTACTCCTTCGTGGGTTCGGTCAGCCACCGTTGTCGCAAGGACGTGCTTGCGCTTGGCACGCAGTGTGACGGTGTCGTCGACACCTCCGAATTCGACACCTGGCACAGCGAAGGCACTGATCGCCTGTCACAGGAACTCAAGTTTGCCGAACACATGGCGCGGAGCCAGTTCGTGCTGTGTCCACGTGGCATCGGCACATCTTCTGCGCGACTGTTCGAGACCATGGAAGCCGGTATTGCGCCGGTCATCATCTCGGACCACTGGGTACCCACCGAGCACATCGACTGGAGCTTTGCAGTCCAGGTGCCCGAAAACAGTGTCGACACCATCCCTGACGTACTCGAAGCGATAGCCGACGAGTCAGCAGACAGAGGCAGGGCCGCACGTGACGCCTGGGCGTCGGCCTATTCAGCAGACACCTTGTTCAATACCGCGGCAGAGTCCATTGCCTACCTGCTGGATATCAAGGAGTCAGCCAGACCAGGTGCGATTCGCAATTGGCGTGGTACCAGGCAGTTTGTGGTCAGCAAGAACCATGAACTGCGAACGACCGCCAGACAAATCCTCGACCGCCTGCAACCTGACAAGGCTGCCTGATCAGAGCGCCCTGTCTGCAAGCAAGGCGTCGATGTCCCCGACCTGCAACCGTGCGCCGCCGGTGATATCAAGCACTGACACCAGCCACCCGTCGGTGGCCGCCACGCCAGAGAGCGATCCGCTGTTGATGCTGAGCTCCGCCCTGGCCCAGTCGGGCAGCGCGTCCTCGATCAGGTCCAACTCGGCGCTGACTCGCGCCACGATCTCCTGCCCGGGCTCAAGGACCTGGAACACGCTGCGCTGCTCAATCGCCCCGAGCACCTCGGGTGTCAGCATGAAGCCGCCCATGTTGCTGAGCGCCTGGCGGGTTTGCTCATCGAAGTCAGCATGCTGCAAGGACAACTGACTACTTGCACGGTCAAGATGTGGTGTGCCGCTGACATACATCGTGGTGGTCACCGCCGGTCGCCAGTCAGGCGATACCTTGACGGCGACGGCGACGGTGAAGGTGTCGGCCAGTTCATGGGCGGTCACGGACTGCACTTCCACACGACCGCCGTCCAACTCGAGCAGCTGCGGCAAGGCCACGCTCTGGGAGGTTACTGTGGTCAATTGATCCAGTGGCATGGACACTGGTACCTGCATGCTGATCTCACTGCCTCGCTTGACCGTGCCGGGGGACGGCAGCGGGGTCAGGTTCAACACCGGGGGCACGGGGGACACGACGATGGCGGTACGCACCCGGGTGCCCACGGTGATGGATACCTGATCGTCGCTGGCTTGAAACGGGCTGACCAGCAGGGCCAAGGGCTCCCAGCTCATCCAGACCGTGGGTTGTGACGACACCTGAACAACAGCGTGCATGGCGTTCCACAAGCGCTCCACCACCGTCGCGACCCGTCCATCCGATGCCAGCCTGGCGCGTAGCTGCTGCTCCTGCTCGCGCATCTTTGCCTCTATTCGCGACTGAATTGCGCGACGTACGCTGACCTTCAACACACGCCCGAAGAACTCGGCCTCCGCCTTGGACAAGGACACGCTCATGTCGAACTCAGGTTCGATGGTCCAGTCCTTGTTGAAACGCGGCCGTACCGTGCCGACAATGGCTCCTTCGAATTCGACGGTTTCGTTGAAATCGAAACCCAGCGCCTTCTCGAGCAACCCGAGCGCTCCCTTGCTCTTCCTGGCAACTCCCACTCGGCCGGTGATATTGATCAGTCCATGGTCGAGAGGAATTCGGAACGCCAGCGCCCCCTGGTAGGACGAAAGCTGTGCTGAGCCTATCGACAAAGACCATGTGAGTCGATCGTTGTTGGCCGCCGCCAGGGGGTCCTCCTCGCTACCGGAGAGCGTGCGCGGCACCACGGCATCGATGGCCGCTTGAACAGCACCCTGATCGATGTCGAGGTCTATGGAGACATCAGATACCAGGCCGGGGGCCTCGACCGGTGAGTCCGAGAGCGCGCGCACGTCCGGCTCGGGCGCCGGCGGAAGAATGACGGCGGCACGTGGAGATTGGTGCCAGATGACAACACCGGCAAGCGTTGTCACAAGCACGACGAGCGAAACTACAGGCGCCGATTGGGCTTTCATCGATACCGGGAAACGCGAGTCCTTCCGGAGGGCGCTGACAGAGTATCACCACCGCGCCGGCCTACTACCAGAGGCGACGCCCGAGAGCCTCGGTCACCTACGCGTGCAGGACTGGATCACTGAACCTCACCGCCCCGGCGATCACGCGTCACGCTATTTGCCGAGTACCTTCTGCAAAGGCGCGGCCTCGGAGATAGCGCAACCATAGGCGCTTTGTATGCCGAGGTCACTCAGTTGGGTCAGTGTCTCGGAGGCGTCGATATCAGCGGCAACAACGCGCTTGGATGCGCGCTCGGCGACGCCCACCAATGCCTTGATGGCCGAGTGCGTGGCGTTGCCGGGTTTGAGACCAAGCGTCAGCTCGCGTGACATGTACACCGAGTCGTAGGCAACATCAAACAAGGGTGCAAGTACATCGAGCGTATTGGCCCGAATCTCCAGCGCCACGCCGATGCCATTGGCGCTGACGCGTTCATGGAACGCCAGAAGATGCGGGTGATCCGCCACCGGCGCCACGCCATTCAGCACGAAACACAAATTCTGCGCCGATCGCGCCTTCATGGCATTGATGGCTAACAGCTCGCTGGCAAGCTCCGGGACAGCGACAATGGCCCGAGCCGGAATCGGCAACACGAAGCCGATCTTGTTGGCACGCGCGGGCTCCAGATAAAACAGCGAGTCGACCGTTACCTTGAACATCCATCGAACCAGATCCGCTCCACCATCCGCACGGGATGCGGCATCGTCGAGCAACTCGCGCATGGTCATGCCGGGAGAGGCGTCATCCCCTTCGGTACGCGCATCCACCATGACCCATTCGGATACCTCACGTTCCCGTCGCGAGCCTTGTCGGTTGGATGACGTCGACGTCGTTCCAGTGGTCAGTTGCTGCATCAATTGGCCGTAAATCTGTGGGCTGCGACCATCATGCGGCTTGTGGCTCGATGCACTGGCAACCGGTTCACCATGCCCGGCATCAACACGACGGACGTTTGTTGACCCTGAGGTGTCGTCGGTCAAGTTGCCCGCAAACACAGCCCCTCGCCCGGCTTCCTTGGCAGCGTACAACGCTTCATCTGCCACGGTCAGCCACTCGTTGGGAGGCCGGTCGGGACGATCGATAGCGACCATGCCGATGCTGGTACCCACACCGACACGATTCCCCTGCCAGTTGAGGCGGTAGCGCGAAATGAACTCGAGGATGGCCAGTGCCACCTCCTCGGCAGCGGCACCAGACCGCGCATGCAACAGCACGGCGAATTCATCACCGCCGAGTCGGGCCACGAGATCGTCCTTACCGACGATTCGGTCCAGGCCTACAGCGACTTCGGTCAGCAAGGCATCACCGGCCGCGTGGCCGTAGAGATCATTGACTGGCTTGAAGCGGTCCAGATCGATCATCAACAGGCTGTGAGTCGCTGAACCATCGTGCGACAGCTTGTCCAGTACCGACCCGAAATGACGGCGATTCGCGGCGCCCGTCATTGGATCATGCAGCAAGGCATGGTTGTCCAGCGCCTGCGTCTGGGAAACCTCTGCGAAGCGTCGCTGCAGGTCCTTGTAGCGTTGTTGCAACCTGGGGTAGCGAAGCTGCAGGGCCTCGGAGCGTCGTTGCAGCTTCAGATTACTCGCCCCTAGCGCGAGCACGGCAATCATCGCGGCAAGCAGCACACTCAACGGTGCCGTCAGCGCCCCCTGTGAGGAGCCGAAGCTCCAATCGAGGCCAAAGACCGCGCGCAGCACAGGCAAGCTGGCTCCCAGCAGCAGCAGGGCCACAAGTACTCCGAGCCCTACTTTATCCCGACGTTGATTCACATCCTGCGATGAGCCCAGCGGCCGCGACGGCCTGTCCGGGTCTACGGTGGATCCAGGACGATCAGTACGCTGTCTGGACAAGGATTTCACGTACGAGTAGAGCTCCAGCGGCGGGGTTGATGCACAAGCAAGGGCGACACTTGCCCCTCACGTCATCAAATTATCGGCCGCATGGCCTGCGACTTGCGCCCATCCTCGCGGAATGTCTAGCCAAACGGTCGCGAACTGCAATAGCGAGACCCAGTCCTCAACTACGTCACCCCCCGGGCTGACAACCACTCGAGAATGTCCCCCTCGATGCGCTGACGAGTCTCTGGGGCCGCGTTCAGCAGCTCGTGGTGGCAATGCTCGTAGGTCGTCATGGTGAGGTGATGCGAGGGAAGCCTGGCGGCAAACTCGCGCGTGCGCTCGATATCGATGACCACATCATCGCCCGCGATCATCAGCAAGGTGTCCACATCAAGCTGCTCCGCAGCGGCGGACACTCGCTCAGCCGCCGCGATCAACCAGGACACGAATTCCGCCGACTTGTAACCGTGAATCAAGGGATCAGCACTCGCCAGGCGCTGCTGCTCGAGATCGTGGGTCAATCGCGAGGGGTCGTAGGGGGTGTTCACCGTGAGGCGTGGCACCAGCACGGAATACAACTTCAGCCGGAGAGCGTCCTGCCAACCCAGACGCGGGACAATGGCCGGCGCCGACAGCAGCAAACCAGCCACCGGCAGGCGATGCAGCAGCACCAGCTCGGCAGCCACGACGCCGCCGAGGCTGTGACCAAACAGGAATGGCGTCGCGCCGGTTTCTCGCTCGAAGGCGCTGAACTCGATGGCGGCACGCGTCGCATAGGTGCCGGGAATGGGTATACGCCCCTGGAGTCCGCCGGACAAACCGTGGCCGGGGTGATCGTGCGCGCCTACTGCCCAGCCCGCAGCCGCAAGCCGAGAGGCCAGCCGCGCGTAGCGCGCGCCATGCTCTCCAGTTCCGTGTAACAGGTATACGCCCTGTGGTTTGCGCGGTACACCCTCCCGTGGCAGCCAACGATGTCGATGGACCTCGAGGCTCGCATCCTGGTCGGCGGGTCTGACGTGGACCTCACGTGGCTCAGTCATTGTGTTCGGCAATTTCCCCAAGAGCGAATAACACCTGCTTGACACGAGCGACAACGACCCAGAGCGCACCGATACACACCACTACAAGTGCGACCATGAATATCTGCGCATCGTCGAGCACATCCAACCATCGCGCCGCGATGGCGACAATGCAAGCCAGTGTAATCACCGCCATACGTTGCGGCTTGGCCATCCAGCCCCGGAAGCTGACCGTTCCGGTCAAACGATGGCCGAGTTCGCGTACGTATGCGGTCGCTACCGCCAAGGCCGCCGCAACCCAACCGAGCGTGGCCATTTCAGCCACCACTCCGGCGGCTGCGAGTATCACTACATCCGACACACGATCCGGGAACTCGTTCCAGAAAGGCCCGGTGGCACTCGAGCGCTGGCCTTCCACGGCAACCATGCCATCGATGAGATTGCAGACCAGACGGAGCTGACAACCGAGCGCCGCAAGCAACAGCCAGACAACACCCGATGCACCCGGACCCACCGAAGCCAGAAGCACGAAGGCGACGGCGGTGAGTGCGGCGAACCCCATGCTGGCCACCGAGATGACGTTGGCCGAAATGTGTCTCGCCACAGCCCAACGTGCCAGCGCCTGCGCCCACCCGGTATCGCGGCTGCTTATCGGCCGCCGATCCGTCAATGCTTGAGGCACGTCATCATTTGCGTCTGACATCAGGTATCTGCGTAAAAGAACCGGACGAGATGAAAAAACACCGGGGCGGCGAACAATACCGAGTCGAGGCGATCAACGAATCCCCCATGCCCTGCAATCAGGTGACCCCAATCCTTGATGCCACGGTCGCGCTTTACCGCTGACAGTACAAGTCCACCCAGAAACCCCATGCACGTGACCAGCAACGCAGCACCGGCCGCGGCCAATGGCGAGAAGGGTGTGATGCCGTGCATGCCAACCCCGATCAACACGGCGATGGCGATACCACCGACGGTCCCTTCACGCGTCTTTGACGGTGACAGCTTTGGCGCGACCGGGTGCCGTCCGAGGAGCTTGCCCACGATGTACTGGAAGACGTCACTCAATTGCACCACGGCCACCAACCACACGATGAGCAGCAGACCGCGTCCTTCGCTTCCGGGGATGGACAGTGTCAACAGCGCTGGCACGTGTGACAAGCAGAACACGGCAATCATCAAGGCCCACTGCGTTTCGGCCACACGGATCAGGAACTGATCCGTACTGCCTCTCAAGGCAGCCAGTATCGGCAAGAACAGAAACGCGTAGACGGGAATGAAGATCGAGTAGAGGCCGTACCAGTTCGCCGCGATCAGCGCGTATTGCGCGGGCAGGACGACAAAGAATGCAACGGCAAGCGCACGATGATCATGCCGTGAGGTGCGTGTGAGCGTCAGGCATTCCCGCAGCGCGGCGAACGAGCAGAATGCGAACAGAAGAATCAATGCAAGGTCTCCTGCAATACACGCCGCACCCAGCAACAGCACCATGGCCCACCAGGCGTTGATACGAGCGGTCAGGTTGTCGATGATCGGGGACTCATGCCCCGCAGGCTGACGCCATGCCAGCCACTGTGCGACAAGCGAAGCGATCAGCAGAAAACCGAGGGCTACCCCCAATACGCGTAATAGTTCCGACAGCGCGTTCATCGAGATGACTCTTCCGCCAGTGAGAGCAAGGCGCTACTTGCGCGCTCGAGAAAGGCGTCCCTGCCCTCGCCCTCCTTCACATGCAGCGACTCACCGAAGGTCACGGTGCACAACAGCGGCACTGGCACAACCTCGCCCTTGGGCAGTACCCGGTTCAGGTGAGCGATCCACACGGGCACGAGATCCACGGTTGGCCGGGCTTGCGCCAAGTGGTACAGCCCGCTGCGAAAAGGCAACAACGGCGTGTCGGTCAGATTGCGCGTGCCTTCGGGAAAGATGATCAGCGAGTGGCCATTATCCAGTGCCGCCGACATCTGTTGTACGGCGGCAATGCCACCTTGCTCTCCTGCGCCTCTTTCGATCAACAGTGCACGAAATACCCGACGCCCGATGAAGCGTCGCAGCGCCGAGCTGTTCCAGTAGTCCGCGCCGGCTACTGGTCGGGTGGCGCGGCGCATGCGCGGAGGCAGAACCGTCCACAGCAGCACGAAGTCGCCGTTACTGCTGTGATTGGCAAAATACACGCGCTGGCGCGCTACGGGCTCCGAGCCCGACCACAAACCGCGCACCGCTGTGACCAACCGTGCGAAGAGTACGATGCCGGCCGCCGTAGCCGCCGCAGAGACATCCAGAAACAGTTTTCTCACGAGCGATGCGCATCAGACAGTCGAAAGAACCCGCACAGTCTAACGGCCGCGTCGTCGCTCGCGGTCAGTTGTCGTCAGGCACCTTCTCGGCCGTGTCGAGTTCATGCGACTCCACGGCTTCGCGTCGTCGCGCCTGCACGGCAATCATGGCAGGCACGTAGGCCGTGAAGGCGGTACACCACATGCCAAGTATCAGCACCGGCAAGTCCACGTCAGGAGACTCCGGTGGCGCGCTGGAATGCCACCACAACAGCAACCACAGTCCCAGCAGCGCCACGCCGTTGATGATCCACGCGCCGATCATCCAGCGTGTCATACGCCCGTGTTGCGGACCTAGTCCACGCCGGATCCCTGCGCGTGCCAGAAACCACGCCGGTAGTGCACCTAGCAGTACCGGGACAGATAACCAGGTGGCCCCACGCGCAATGGCACCCGACTGTGACGCGGCGGGACCGCCATAGATATCAACGCTGTTCATGCCGATGAACCAGGCACTACCCAACCAGGCCAGCACGCTCACCGCCCCCATCAACGAGCCGTTGGCAACACGGGCGCGCAAGTGACTCATGCTGTTGCCGCGGAGCCATTGTGCGTGCGGTCCTTCGCAAAGCCCGCGGCGCCCTCGCCAGCACGTCGACCAAACACCGCCCCCGACGTCAAGCCGGAGCCGCCGGGGTAGCCTGCGACAAACACGCCCCCAACCATCTCGCCACATGCAAAGAGTCCGGCAATCCACGATTCATCTTCGCGCAACACCACGCCGCTGTCAGACACCTTCACGCCGCCATAGGTAAACGTGATTCCACACGTGACCGGGTAGGCACGAAACGGCGGAGCGTCCAGGCGTTGAGCCCAGTTCGCACGTGGCGGATCGAGGCCTTGAGCCGACTTTCCATCGAGTTGAGTGGGATCGAAGGTGATCGTGTCATCGACCGCATCATTGAATTGCTCAAGCGTTGCCATGGCAGCGTTTGCATCGAGATCCTCGCAGCGCTCACACAGCGCGTCGAGCGTTTCTGCTTCAACGAAGTGGGCATCGTCAAAGCGATACTCGTCGTACAACAGAGCGAAGACCTTGCTGTCGAAGATCTGCCAGGCCACATGCCCTGGTTGTTCGAGAATCGCCCGACCGAACTGGGCGTAGGTGTAGTTGCGAAAGTTCTTCCCCTCGTCGACAAATCGCTGCCCGTTGTTATTGAGCATCACGCCGAGGAAGTAACAGATCTTCCGGTACTTCTTGCGCTCACCCGCTGGAATATCAAGGTTGCCGTAGTCCTTCATGTACCGATCCATCGGCGTAGCGTGCGCGTTGCCAAGGCTGCCATGGCGAGCGGCACCGAGGCCCCAGGCTACCGAAAGACCATCACCGGTATTGAACGGGGTGCCGCGCGGCTTGGCCGCAGCCCACTCGGCGCCCATCTGGGTCACACGCATTTCGCTATTGGACTCGAAGCCACCGCACGCGAGCACAACAGCTCGCGCTTCAATGTTTTCGCGCTTACCGCCGGCGTTCTCTGCCACCACGCCAGACACGCATCCATCAACGTCAATCAGGCTCACCATCGCACAGTCATAGCGAATGCTGACACCCATGGCGAGTGCCGCGGCACGTTCGGCTTCGAACAGGCCGACGCCTTCGTTGCGCGCGGACAGCGTAAGTCCACCCCAGAACACGTGCCGCCCGTCCTTCAGGAACGACTGGCGTTCGTAGATCGGTACGAAACGCACTCCGTGGGATGCCAGCCAGCGAACGGCGTCGTAACTCTCCGACACCAGACGGTGTTGTTCTGGACGTAATGCCTGCCCGTCATTGAATGACAGCAGGTCATCGGCAAAGCGCGTGGTTGGATACGAACCGAAATCGGTAAGAGGCACCCGCGGGTCGTCTGGATCTTCGAGCAGGGGCAACAGATCCTCTCCGCTGTCGTAGGCGAATCGCATGGCTCCCGCGGTGTATTGCGTGTTGCCACCGGCGAGCGCTTCATCCGCCTTTTCGATCATCAATACCGAGGCCCCGCCTTCAGAGGCTGCGATGGCAGCGCACAGAGCGGCGTTGCCTGTTCCTACGATCAATACATCAATCATTCAATAGCTCTCGACGTTCCTTTCCGGGGGCGGGCGTCCGCGACTGCAAAGTACGTAGTCCACTTGTTTCTACTGCTGAACACGCCGTGGCAGATCAATGACGATGGATTTACCGTCAGCATCGGGTACCGGTTCCACCGACAGACGACCACCGTGCAAGCGTACGATATCCCGCACGATCGACAACCCCAGACCACTGCCTGCCGCAGCGCCGGAACCCGTGTGGAAGGCCTCGCTCAACTGTTGCAGCCGCTCATCGTCCAGGGGTTCGCCAGTATCGCTGACACTGAAGCGCACGGCGCCGCTGCCCTCCGCTGGGGTGGCACCGACCACAATCGAAGCACCACGGCCACCATGACGAATGGCGTTGTCGATGAGGTTTGCAAAGGCCTCCCGTAACAGACCGCCGTGTGCGGTGATTTTACAGTGCTCCACAGACGCTTCAAACGACAGCTCCTGCCCCATTTCAATCGCTTGGGCACCGTGCTCTCTCGCGACAGCAGCAGCCAGCGCCACGATGTCCACGGGCCCAGAGGTATCAATGCCGCCTGCGTTACTACGCGCACTGATCAACATCTGCTCGACCAGGCGTTGCAGGCGCCTCGATGAATCGACCAGTGCCGATGCACGCTCTCTGACGGCATGCAAGGTCGGCGCGGCTTCCACGTTCTGGGCCTGCGTCAACAACGCGGCCACGGGGTTACGCAACTGGTGGGCTGCGTCGCCAATCAAGCGCTCGCGCGCACTGCCCGCGGCTGACACGCGCTCGAAGAGCGTGTTCATCGTTTGTGTTATCGGCCGCAACTCTACCGGCACCTGTCGGCGTATCGGCGACAGGTCATCAGGAGAGCGCTTGGCCACAGCGTCTCGCAGGTCTTCCAGTGGGCGCAAGCCCCGAGACACCGCCCACCACGCGACAAGACCTGCCATTCCCACCAACAAGGCCAATCGCCATAGTGACTGACCAAACAGCTCGAGTGCCGAGGCGCGGCGCTGTTGTACCCGCTGCCAGACCGTCAGCGTGGTCCAGCCCGACAGCCCAGGGCGACTGAGCAATTGCCGCGCAGCAACCGCCCGTACCGGGTCTCCCTGGTACTCACTGTCGTAGAACACCGTGAGCCCATTGCTGAGGCGGACGTGCGTCGGCCGTTCCGGCACCGCGGAGTAGCCGATGATCCAGGCGTTGCCCGGCGCTGCAAAGTGATAGAAGAACTGATCACCGAGCGATTCTGTGAGCACTTCCAGGAGGTTTTCGGTCACCAGTTCGTTCTCGTTGGCAACCATGTGTTCGGTCAGAGCGAGCAACACCGTCTGCAAGGTGCGGTCATGCAGCTTGTTGGATGCCTCGCGCACCGAAAAAAAGGAGTTTATCGACACGACGCTTGCCACCAGCGACAGTGGCAGAATCAACCAGAGCAACAGTCCTGTACGGATCGATTTCATCCGTCGACGTGCAACAGGCAATAACCCAAACCGCGCAAGGTACGAATCTCCACTCCGCTGCCTGCGAGCCGCTTGCGTAAGCGGTGCACGTAGAGCTCGATGGTGTTGTCGGCCGCCTCGGTGGTCGCACCAAACACGTGATCAAGCAATCGGGACTTGGGCAGCACTTCTCCGCGTCGACGCAGTAACAACTCGAGTACGGCCAACTCTCTCGCGGGCAGGATCAGCAGCTCACCGCCCACCGTGACATGTCGAGCACCGGGATCAAAACTCAATGAACCGATCTCGATCGTCTCGACGCGCTGACGATCGCTTCGACGCAGCAGCGCCCTGACGCGGGCCTTGAGTTCATCGAGGTCAAAGGGTTTGGCGAGATAGTCGTCCGCGCCGGCATCCAGCCCTGCAACCTTGTCAGCCTGATCTCCGCGGGCGGTCAATATCAGGACAGGCGTCGATACGTCACGCCGGCGCAAATCTCCGACAATGTCCAGACCGGAGCACCCGGGAAGGTTCACGTCGAGAATCAGGAGGTCGCACGTACCACGTGTGACAAAGTCAGCAGCGCCCGTGCCGCTCGACAGCACATCAACCCCGTGCCCCTCATCTCTCAGAGCGGTGGCCAGTCCATCGGCGAGCAGAGCGTTGTCCTCGACGACGACGATGTGCATACGGGTGAGCGACACGGAGCCACCGCACTGTATCAGCCATGACAGGCAGGCGAAAGCTTGGTGCCGTAACATCCCGAAAACGAATACCACCACGAGGAGAGAGTCTTGAAAACAGAGAACCAACGCACATCAGGCCGTGCACACAAGGGCGTAATGGCCATGGCAGCGCTGGCGGCAGCCAGCCTGACAGCACCCGCCTGGGCGGTTGACTTCAGCGGTCAGACCGTCGAATGGGTCATCCCCTTTTCCGAAGGTGGTGGCTCAGACAAATGGGCGCGCTTCTACGCCCCTCTGCTGTCCGAGGCACTTCCGGGCCAGCCCAATGTCGTCGTCAAGAACGAGCCTGGCGCGGGATCCACCAAGGGCACCAACGATTTTGCCAAGAACGCAGCCCCCGATGGCCTGACGATCCTCGGCACCTCCGGTTCCACCCAGTTTCCGTTCCTGCTGGATGATCCGCGCGTGCAATACCACTACGCGGACTTCCAGATCGTTCTGGCTTCCGCTACCGGCGGTGTTGCATACCTGCCGCCCGAACTCGCCGAAGAGTTTGCTGCTGACGCCGACGCCTTCGCTGCAAACAACACCTTCATCTACGGCTCGCAAGGCGCGACACGATTGGATCTCGTGCCGCTTCTCGCCTGGGAAATGCTCGGCATGGACGTGGAGCCCGTATTCGGCCTCAAGGGTCGGGGCGACGGCCGCCTGATGTTCGAACGCGGCGACGCCAACATCGACTATCAGACTTCCTCGGCCTACCTCAACGGCGTCGTGCCGCTGGTCGAGGAAGGCAAGGCGGTACCGATGATGAGCTGGGGCTCGCTCGACGAGAACGGCGAGATCGTTCGCGACCCGACCTTCCCCGACATGCCGACCTTCAAGGAAGTCTGCGAAAGCGTTGCCGCCTGCGAAACCTCGGGCCCGGCCTGGGATGCGTGGGTCGCCTTCTTCGTAGCCGGCTTCCCGGCGCAGAAAATGGTGTTCCTGCCAGGTGAAACCGATGCCGAGATCGTTGCGGCCTACAGCGATGCCTTCAAGGCAGTCACCGAGCGTGATGACTTTGCCGAGATTTCTGCCGCTCGCCTCGGTGTGTACCCGCAAAGCACCGGTGAAGCCGCAGAAACCCAGAAAGCACTGGGCACCGAAGTCAGCGATGAAGCCAAGGCCTTCGTGAAGGGCTGGTTGAAAGAGCGTTACGGCGTCGAGCTGTAAGCGTCGGTTTGCGCATGCCTGAGGCCTGCGCGCCCTGCCCGCTGGACAAACGTCCGGCGGGCAGATTTCCTGATATCAAACCACTAGCTGCAGCACCATGGAAGCACTAGCCGCGGCGTTACCCGCCCTGAGTGAAGCTTTCGCACTCATTCTGCAACCGACCCAGATCGGATTCCTGATCGTCGGTGTGCTGCTCGGCTTGTCGGTGGGGGTATTTCCGGGCCTCGGCGGCATTGCCGGCCTGTCCCTCGTCCTTCCGTTCATCTACGGGATGGACTCGGTATCCGGCCTGGCCCTGATGGTCGGCCTGGTTGCCGTCATCCCCACCTCGGATACCTTTGCCAGCGTGCTGATGGGTATCCCCGGCTCGTCAGCCAGCCAGGCCACGGTGCTGGATGGCTTCCCGCTGGCCAAGCGCGGGCAAGCCGCACGTGCACTGTCGGCAGCCTTCGTGTCGTCGCTCATCGGCGGTCTGTTCGGCGCGATCGTGTTGACCTTCTTCGTGCTGATTGCACGCCCTCTGGTGCTGGCCTTCGGCACACCTGAGCTTCTGATGGTGACCATTCTCGGGCTCGCCATGGTCGGCACGCTGGCCGGTCGAATTCCGCTCAAGGGCGTTGCGGCGGCCGGGCTCGGCATGATGGTCGGTGCCATAGGAGCTGCGCCCGCGCTCGGTTCCGGGCGGCTGGTGTCAGCCGAGTGGCCGTACCTCTACGACGGACTGCAACTGGTGATCGTGGGTCTTGGCATCTTTGCCATCCCGGAGATCATCGCGCTACTGCGGCAAGACCGCGCGATCTCCCGCGATGGGGGACTCGGCGCTGGATGGCTGGACGGCCTGCGAGATTGGTGGCGCCACAAATGGCTATCGTTACGCTGCGCCGTCATTGGCGTGATCGTTGGCGTGATACCCGGACTGGGCGGATCCGTTGTCGACTGGATTGCCTACGGTCACACCGTACAGACCTCACGGCGCAATCCGGAGTTCGGCTCCGGTGACATCCGCGGCGTCATCGGGCCTGAAAGTTCAAACAACGCCAAGGAAGGAGGCGGTCTGGTGCCCACCTTGCTGTTTGGCATCCCGGGCTCCGGCTCCATGGCGGTGTTCATCGGCGGCATGATTCTGCTCGGCTACGAGGCCGGCCCCCAGATGATCACCAACGACCTCGACATCACCTACACGATCGTGTGGTCGCTGGCGCTTGCCAATGTCGTTGGTGCCGGACTTTGCATATTACTGTCACAGCCCATCGCGCGACTGACCACCATCAGGTTCACGCTGCTGGTGCCCTTCCTGTTCATGCTGATTGCCTTTGCCGCTTTTCAGTCACGCCAATCGCTTGAGGATCTCGCAGCGCTTGCGGCCATCGGGATGCTTGGCATATTCATGCGTCGCTTCGATTGGTCACGCCCGGCCTTTCTCATTGGATTCGTGCTGGCCGATCAGGCCGAGGTCTACACCTACCAGGCCGTGCAAATCGCCATGATCAAGGGCAGGAAGGGCACCGCTCCGATGCTTGAATTCCTGTTCTCTCCCATCGTCATCGCAATTCTCGTCATCACCATCGTTTCGGTGTGGCTCGGCATGCGCCAGTCAAAGAAGATATTGCCCGAAGGGGATATCAGCAGTGGTCGCCGGGCAGCGCCTCTGAGTTTTGCGCTGCTGCTGGCTGCCTTCTTTGCGTGGGCCTTGATCGATGCCTTGTCCATCTCCGTCTTCAACGACAAGGTGTTTCCAGCCACGATCAGTGCGGTGGCACTACTGGCCACGCTCGCGATCATCGTGAGAATGCTATTGGCTCCGCCAGAGAGTGCACTGTTTGCTGATCGCGAAGCGGCGGGAGAGGACGCGGATGCACCTCATGGGCTCTGGCCGACCATCGCCTGGTTCGCGAGCCTGTTGGTGTTGACGTCGCTGTTCGGCTTCATCATTGCCATCACCTTGTTCTTCGTGATCTTCCTGCGGTGGCGAGCGGGCGCAAGCTGGAGCCGAACGGTCGTGCTTTCCGTGTGCGGTATCGCCTTTATCCTGACCATGGCGAGTTTGCTGAATCGGGATTTTCCACCTGGCCTGCTTCAGAATTACCTCACGCTTCCATGGCCGTTCGGCTGAAAGCACGGCACCTACTCACGACTCGTCCCTGACAAGAGGCTGGTGGAATGCCACAACGTCACATCCCCTGCTTGATGATGCGCGGCGGCACATCGCGCGCACCGTATTTTATGGCAAGCGATCTTCCTGCCGATCGCGATGCGATTGCACGCGTTCTCATTGCCGCGATGGGTGCGGGCTCTCCCTTGCAGGTCGATGGCATTGGTGGTGGGCAAGCAACGACCAGCAAGGTCGCGATACTGTCCATCAGTGAACACACAGATGTCGATGTCGACTACCTGTTTGCACAAGTACATGCAGAACGCGCCGAAGTCGATTTCTCACCGAGCTGCGGCAACATCCTGGCAGGTGTCGGGCCCGCTGCGATCGAGCTGGGACTACTACAGGCGTGCGACGGAATAACCCGCGTACGCATTCGCAACGTCAACACCGATGCCTTGATCGATGCAAACGTGCAGACGCCTTCCGGTGTCGTCGAGTACGAGGGCAATGCTCGCATCGATGGCGTCCCCGGCACCGCCGCACCGGTGATTCTCGATTTTCGTAACGTCATCGGTTCCAAGACCGGCAAGCTCTTGCCCACCGGCAACACCATCGATGTCATCAAGGGGACCGAGATCACCTGTATCGATGTCGCCATGCCGATGGTCATCGGGCGCGCTGCGGACTTCGGCATCAGCGGTCACGAGTCCCGGGACGTCATTGATGCAGACGTTCGCTTGTTTCAAAAGATCGAAGCCATTCGTCTGGAGGCAGGTCGCTTGATGGGGCTCGGTGATGTCAGTCAGTCGGTCGTACCGAAGTTCGGGCTGCTCGCCGCACCTGAGGGCAGCGGGGCGGTGTGCGCCCGCTACTTCATGCCATGGCGCACCCACCCGGCGTACGCCGTGACCGGCGCCATCTGCACCGCGTGCAGCCTCGTGCTTCCAGGGACGGTCGCCGAAGGGCTCTGCCAACTTCCCCCGGAGCGTCCCTACCCCTTGTCCATCGAGCATCCCACGGGTGCCATCGATGTGCTCCTCGACGCCGAGCTACCTGAAGACTCGGTCACAGGCGAGTTCGCACTTCGCAACGCGGGACTGTTGCGCACTGCGCGCCGACTGTTCATGGGTGAGGTATCGATACCGGCCAGTATCGGATGAGCCGAGCTCGTCGGGCAGCGCCCTATCTGTTCACACTGGCCATAGGACTTGCCGGCGCGGTAGTCGCTGTGTTTCTGCACTTGCCGATTCCATGGATGCTCGGCGCCTTGTTTGCCTGTGCCCTGGCCACCTGGGCGGGGCTACCCACTCGCGCCTTGCCCAACGTCATCGAGCGCTGGATGCGAGTAGCGATCGGCGTGTCCCTCGGACCGTCGGTTGCGCAGAGCTTCGCGCACTCACATGCACACCTGCCGCTCGCCATCGCCGTCACACTCGGCATCGTGACTGCCAGCGTGGTGCTTGGCACCGTGTGGTTCGAGCGCCGTGGCCCCCTACCACGACCTGCGGCATTTCTGACGGCACTACCCGGTGGTCTATCGATGTTGCTCGCCATGGCCGGCGACATCGGTAATCGCGCGCAAGTGTTGATGGCGCATACGGTACGCGTGGTGTTTGTCGTGGTGTCGGTGTCCTTGTTGGCAAGAGCACTCGGTATCACGACTACCGCCTCACCCTTCGTGGACAGCCTGCAACTCTCGAACGACGCGTCGCCGTGGTTGCTGGCGGTACTGATCGTAGGCGGTTTCTTCCTTGCCGAGCGATTGAAACTACCGGGGAGTCATGTGATTGCCCCGATGCTGATTACTGCCTTGCTGGCCACCGTAACCGACTGGTCGCTGACCCCGCCTCCGATCGTGAAGACTGTCGCCTTGCTGGTGTTCGGCATGGTGCTGGGATTCGAGGTAGCCGGAGGCCCACGCGACACCTACGGGCGATTGTTTCGCGCGTCGCTGATATTCACGATCGTCTTCATGTCTGTGGCCGCCGTGCTATCGATCGCGCTCGACGCGGTCACCGGCCTTGGATTTCTGGTGCTGTTTCTGGCGCTGGCACCGGGAGGCATCGCGGAGGTCAGCCTGGTGGCGCTGGCGCTGGGCCTGGATGCAGGACTGGTGGCTCTGGTTCATGCCTGCCGCTTCACCTACATCATTGTTGTCGGCCCCATCGGACTCCGCTATCTGATGCGTCGAGAAGACAGCAAGGACAGCTAGCAAGCTATGGCTCGAGTACCCGCACCGGTGTACCTGCCAACCAGGCCTCGATCGCTTCCAGAGTTTCCCCATAGAACACGCGGTAGGTCTGTTCCGTGACGAAGCCGACGTGTGACGTCAGAAGGCTGCGTGGCGCACGACGCAGGGGATGATCGACAGGCAATGGCTCCTGCTCATACACATCAAGCCCCGCGCCGCCGATGGCACCGGACTCGAGTGCTGCAATCAAGGCCGCTTCATCAACAATGGGACCGCGCGAGGTGTTGATGAGCAAGGCATCGCTCTTCATCGATGCAAGCTCAGCCTCCCCTACCAGTCCGCGATTGCGCTTGCCCATCACCAGGTGGATGGACAGCACATCAGACTCGGCGAACAAGGCCTCGCGTGATACGTGCTCCACACCCAGCTCCCGACAGTGTTCCGGATCAAGGTTGGTGCTCCAGGCAATGCAACGCATGTTGAAGGCCTTGCCGAACCGAGCCACATTGGCGCCATGGCGGCCAAGCCCCAGCAGTCCAAGCGTCAGGCCGTGACAATCCCGGCCTACCGTGGTTTGCCATTGCCCGGCTCGCACCGAGGCATCTTCGGCAACCAGATGGCGTTGAAGGCCCATGATCAATGCCCAGGCAAGTTCGGAGGCGGCATGCCCGGGCGATTGCGTGCCACAGACAGTAACGCCCTGCGCCTGGGCGGCGGCAATGTCTATGGCCGCATTGCGCTTGCCGGATGTCACGAGCAGCTTCAAGCGCGGTAACGCCGTCAGGCGCTCGGCCGGAAAACGGGTGCGCTCGCGCATGCAGCACACGACATCGAACTCCTGCAAGGCATCAACGACACGGTCCACGCCATCGGGCACGGCGGCAAATGGCTGGTCGAAGACCACCAGCTCACAGTGTTCAGGCAAGCGTGCGAAGTCAGCGAACCGCTGTGCAGCGTGCTGGTAATCGTCCAGTATGGCAATGCGGGTCATCGAGAGTGTCCAGTAGCCTTGCGTACACTGTGCCGACCGTCCGCTCACGTGCCGGCGCAGCGCCACAATTACACCATGAAATCCATCGGCATCTTCCTGCGCGCACTACTCATCACCGTCGTGTACGTGCCAGCGCCATCCTACGCACAGTCATCGACGACACCGTTCCCGATCGAGCTGGGCCCGCGCCCCTTCTGGTTGGCCGAGGCATTGCCAGAGGGCGAGCTCAAGGAAGCCCTCGTTACCTGCAACACCGACAACATCAGCAGGCAGTCGTTCTCGATCGGTCACCGCGGCGCACCACTTCGATTTCCCGAACATACGAAAGAGTCGTACGTGGCTGCAGCCCGCATGGGTGCGGGAGTCATCGAATGCGACGTCAGCTTCACGCGGGACGAGGAGCTGGTCTGCCGGCATTCGCAATGCGACCTGCACACGACCACCAACATCCTGGAAACCGAGCTTGCACAACAATGCTCGACACCCCCTGATCCCGACAGCCGAACGCCGTATGCCGATGTGCAGTGCTGCACGACTGATGTCACCCTGGAAGAGTTCCTGACACTGGAGGGGACCATGAATGCCGGAGACCGCCGCGGCACCGTGATGACGCACGCACAGAGCATCCAACTGCTGAACGAACTCGGCGTGGACATGACACCCGAGCTCAAGAAGGTCATCAACCCATCACCACACATCACCTTCC
The DNA here is from genome assembly GCA_938006335.1 of uncultured Granulosicoccaceae bacterium. Lineage (GTDB taxonomy): Bacteria > Pseudomonadota > Gammaproteobacteria > Granulosicoccales > Granulosicoccaceae > Granulosicoccus. Next base: position 100,807 of record CALLMF010000031.1, read on the forward strand.
CGCGGAGCGAACAAGCAGACCGCATGCTCGAGGAGTACCGGGAGGCTGGAGTGGACAGCAGCCGCGTCTGGCCCCAGTCGTTTGAAGAAGAGGACATCAGACACTGGATCGCGACCGCACCGGACTTTGCTGAACAGGTGGTCTATCTCGATGATCGTTACTCGCAGGCGGGTTTCGATCCGATGCTTTCCGACACCTGGAAGCCCGACATGACCACGCTGGTGAAGAGCGGTGTGCGCTGGCTGGCGCCACCACTATGGGTATTGGTCACCGCAGAGGATGGGCAGATGGTGCCATCCACCTACGCCAGAGAGGCACGACTGGCGGGGCTCGGCCTGATCACATGGACGCTGGAAAGATCGGGCCCACTGACAGCGGACAACCGCGGAGGCTGGTACTACCAGAGCGTCGCCGAGCTTGTCGACGACGAATCCGATGCGCTGCAGATGCTCGATGTGCTGGCTCGCGACGTCGGCGTCCGGGCCGTATTCTCGGACTGGCCTGCCACCACCAGCTACTACGCACACTGCCGACCATGAACGCTTGCCAACTGCCGTACACGACTTCCGGGGCTACACCATGATTCTTGACCTGAATGACGGCTGGCGCCTGCTGCATGAGGAACGCGGTATCGATGTCCCATTTCAGATTCCAGGTGATGTTCACAGCGCGCTATTGGACAGTGGCCACATCGAAAATCCCTACTACCGGGACAACGAGTATGCCGTCGACTGGGTACACCAACAGCAATGGACGCTTGAGCGGGAGTTCAAGGTAACCGAGGATGACCTGACAAGACAGTGCCTGATCATGCTGGACCAGGTCGACTGTCTCAGTACCATTCATGTCAACGACAGCTTGATCGGTTCTACCGAGAGTCAGTTCCTGCGTTATTCATTTGATGTCACCACGCATCTCGAGGTTGGCATCAATCGCATCCGCATCCGCTTTGACTCACCCAGTCTGTCTGCACGTCGCAAGGCAGAACAATTCCCTTTCGAGCTACCGTATCTGAGCTGGAATTGCCGGGTGCCGCACAACAACATGCTGCGCAAGACCCCGTGTCACGCTGGCTGGGACTGGAATCTGTGCCTGATGCCTGTTGGCATCTATGGACACGTCCGGTTGCAGTGTGTCAGCGCGCACTGGATCGAAGATGTCCGGTTCGAACAACAGTTTGACGGCGACGATGTCGTGCTACAGGTCTGTGCCACCGTACATTCCAACGAACACGCTACAGTTCCCTGCAGTCTGAACGTCGCGGGTGCCGAGCTGAACTCTGTTGAAGCGCTGACTTGCGGCTCGCAAGAACTCCACTGGTCATTGAGTATCCCATCACCGCAACGATGGTGGCCCGTCGGCAGCGGAGAGCAAACCCGCCATGACTTTGCGCTTGCCATCGGCGACAAGACGGTGAACCGCAAGATCGGATTTCGCGAGGTGCGGATCCAGCAAGCACCGGACGAGGATGGATCGGGCTTCAGTTTCATCGTGAACGGGCAAGCCATCTTCATGCGCGGCGCCAACTGGATCCCCGCTGACGCCCTACCGCAGCGAATAACGCGTGAAACGGTCGAGCCCCTGTTGCGTTCGGCGGTTGATGCTCACATGAACATGCTGCGCGTATGGGGTGGCGGCCAGTACGAACCCGACTGGTTCTATGAACTGTGCGATGAGCTGGGCATTCTCATCTGGCAGGACTTCATGTTCTCCTGCAACCACTACCCCGCCGCTGATCCGCACTGGCTGGCACTGGTCGAACAGGAGGCCCGGCAACAGGTGCGAAGACTCTCCAGCCACCCGTGTGTAGCGGTATGGTGCGGCGACAACGAACTGGTCGGCGCCTTGAACTGGTGGGACATCACGCGTGACCATCGTGACCGCTACCTCGCCAACTACTCGAGGCTCAATCACACCCTGGAAAGAACCACGCAGGATGAGATCGACGACGTGGCGTTCTGGCCCAGCTCGCCATCAGTCGGCCACATGAATTTTGGTGACGGCTGGAAGAACGACGCCGCAGGCGACATGCACTTCTGGGATGTGTGGCACGAGGCCAAGCCGTTTTCGGCCTATCAGGATATCCATCCGCGCTTCTGTTCCGAATTCGGATTCCAGTCCTTTCCATCGATGCCGGTTATCGACACCTTCGCCGAAGCCAGCGACAAGAACGTATCGTCAGCAGTGATGGCCGTCCACCAGCGCAACGTCGGCGGCAACGCTCGTATCGTGGAGACGCTGGTTCGCCACTTCGAGTTTCCGAACAGCTTCGAGCGCATGGTGTTCCTGTCGCAGTGCCAGCAAGCTATGGCGATAAAGACCGCGGTCGAGTACTGGCGATGCCTCAAACCGCACTGCACGGGCACACTGTTCTGGCAATTGAATGACACCTGGCCCGTCGCTTCGTGGTCTTCACTGGAGTACGGCGGCGGATGGAAACTGCTGCACTACGCGGCGCGACGCTTCTACCAACCCGTTCTCGTCGCCATGGTTCCAGGGCATGAGAGATTCAACACCCACGGTCAACTGCAACTGAAGGCGGTCAACGACACCTCAGCGAGTATCGAGCTCGACATCACAACGACCGCACACGACATTCAGGGCACGGTACTGTCCACACGCACGTACACCACCGTGGTCAACCCGGATGCCGCGTGTCTCGTCGATGTCATTGACACCGATGTGCGCACAAGCGGCGAAATCCATGCGGGGGCAAAACGCAACGAGAGCATCGCGTACTACCGCGTCATCTGGACCGGCGCCACCGCCGCTATCTCAGGCGTCAACGAATACTGGATGGACGACTACAAGGCGTTTGCGTTACCGACGCCGTTGATCCAGGTGGCCCACACGCAGATCGATGGTGAGGAACACGTGGAGCTCACCACCGACACGCCGGCGTACTGGGTCACGCTGGACCTTGGCGGTCGACGGATATTCTCGGACAACGGCTTCACGCTGCTTCCCGAAGAGGTGTGTCGGATCAAGGTAGAGAGAAGCTTGACGACCACGAACACCCAAACGCCTGATGCCCTATCGTCGATAAGGGTCCAGCATCTGTGAGTCGCCCATCGACGCCGCGCTTACTCGATTGACGGCAAGCCCTTGATGCGTACCAGCACGTCGGTCAGTCGGCGATAGATGCCCGGCATGAACGTCTGTGCGGTTTGAGACAAGCACTTCCTGGCACTGACAGGTCCATTGAAACACGCGCGCCAGATCTCCTTGAGTGACGTGAGCGGCGCGCTCGCCGCGATGAACCTCGAGTAGAAGAACGCACGGTACCCCAGCCACGCCGAGTCGGACATGTCCTCGCGATGGCTTTCCACCCAGTCGATGAAACTGGTGTGCTCGACCGCGCCCTTGCGCTGGAACGCGGGTGTCTGTGACAAGCGACCCACCTCATAGAGATCGTGATACACCGTCAACGGCTTCTCGATCATCTTGATAGGTGTGCCGTTGCGCCAGAAGTCCACCGCAAGCTGGGTGTCATCGCCAAACGAAAGGTCCTCACGAAACGGACACTTGCGCGCGGTATCGGCATCCACAACGATACTGGTCGGGTGCACCCAGCCCTTGTGCAGGAACAGGTACTCGAAGATGTCTTCGCCCTCTCCGAGTCCCCGGTTGGGCTTGATCCAGTACTTGCCAACCCCACGATCCACATAGTTCTGACTGTAAAACAAGGTGTCAGGTTCTGCGCTCAGACGTTGATGGCAGATCTCGAGCTTGTCGGGCAGCCAGGCGTCATCGGCGTCCAGAAATGCGATGTAGCGGCCCTTGGCCAGTCGAACTCCCGTATTACGTGCTGCTGCGGCCTTGCCCTTGTGGTCCAGGATCAGATTGATTTCGCATTTGTCGCGGTACGGGGCGACCGCAGCTTCCATGTCGTCTGAAGACTTGTCGTCATCGACGATAACGATCTCGTAGTCCGTGAAGGTCTGAGACAGGCAGGAGTCGATGGCGCGTCCGATGGTGCGCGCTCGGTCGTAGGTAGGTACGACAACGCTGAAAAAAGGCCTGGACATGGGTTACCTGAATTCACGGGTCAGCTGGACGGCGATGGCGCCAAGAGCGCGAGCGGTGCCGGACTATACCAGCGAGGGTGCAGGAGACATGCCACTGAATACCGACTCGAGGAGTCAGACATTTGGCGGGATCGCCAACTGGCATAGGTCTCGCTTGACATATACCCCTATGCGCCGTCGAGGCCCCCGTCCCCCGATGCCCGACCGCCACTTGATCAACCGATGAATACCTTCGCCGAAGAGCAGACTGAAGTACCATTGGAGTCTCGCCTCGCTCCGCTACCGAACGTTTGCTCTTGCGCCTCCGTCTCGCCGACACCGACACTCGCTCGAACGGTACGGCGCAATAGATGAACGTTGCCGTCTGCATATGCACCTTCCGGCGCCCGGACGGTCTGAGCAACCTGCTCGACCACCTCGCGCGGCTGGACTGGGAGCACGATCTCGAGGTGTTCGTTGCCGACAACGACGCCACGGGTCAGCAGGGACATGCCATCGTGCAGAGTCTGCCTGCAGACTATCGCTGGCCGGTCAGCAGTGACCTTGTGGAACGACAGGGCATCTCGTTTTCGCGTAACCGCGTGGTCGCGATGGCATTGGAGTCGACGCCCGACCTCGTCGCGTTTCTCGATGACGACGAATGGCCGAGCGAGCAATGGCTCAAAGAGCTTGTACGTGTCCAGCAAACCACCGACGCGGGGGCTGTCGGTGGACCTACGCTGCCCGTGTTTCCGGAAGGGACGGACGCATTTTTCACGGGCAATCCCTACTACGGCGCTGACGAACAACTCGTGGACGGAAGTCAGTGCGTACTGAACGCTGCGGGCAATTTTCTCATCCGCGCCTCAATTCTCGAGGAACTCGCACCCGAGTTCTTCAATCCCGAATTCGCCTTGACCGGCGGCGAGGACCTCGCGTTCTTCTACGTCATCCAGCAGCGCGGCCACCGCATGAGCTGGGCGGCCAAGGCCATCGTGCACGAAAGCGTGCCACCCGAACGGCTGACGCGCGAATGGATAAGAAGTCGCGTGGTTGCCGCGGCCAACATTCGCGTCCACGTGATGCGCAAGTACGAGCCTGGCCTTGTCTCTTCGCTGGTCAGGGCGGTCAAGACGGCGGGGCTTGTACCGGTGTCGGCGGTAATGACGCTTGCAGGCCTGTTCCATACCCCGACAGCCCACGCAGCGCAACGCATGCGCTGGCGCTTCGAAGGCAAGCTCACGGCTCATCTGAAACACAAGTTGTTTCGCGACGAAGGTCGCTAGTGGTCATGACATCACGCGCGCAAGCGTTCGTTGCGGGGATCCCAGGCAGGCTCCGCAACCACATCAGCCTTGCGGTGAACGCCAAAGGCATCGACCACCAGGGACGTGCCCACCCCCGCGTGCTCGATATCGACGAGCCCGAGCGCGATGCTCCGCTCCAGTCGGTGGCCGTAGCCTCCTGAGGTAACCATGCCGACGATGGCACCATCGCGCAGGATGGGCGCACCGAACATCGCTTCGCAGGGATCACTGTCATCGAGGAGCATCTGCACGAACGCGGTCTCGACGCCGGCATCTCGTTGCGCGAGCAAGGCATCACGGCCGACGAACTCTCCCTTGTCGAGATCCACAAACCGCGACAGTCCGCCATCCAGCGGTGTGACGTCGAGGTCGAAGTCGGTCTTCCAGGCGCGGTAGGCCTTCTCCAACCTGAGCGAACCCACCGCATACTGCCCGATATCCGCAAGCTCGAAGTCCTTGCCGGCTTCTACCAGCGCGTCGTATAGCGCACCTGATTGTTCAACGCCCACATGCAGCTCCCAGCCGAGCTCACCCACATAGTTCACCCGCAGGGCCAGAACTGCAATACCGGCCACCGTGATCTGCTGTGCCGTCAGCCATGGGAAGGCCGCGTTGCTGACATCGGCGTCGGTAAGGCTTGCAAGCAGGTCGCGTGACTTGGGCCCGGCGATCACCAGCGTGGTCGATGCTTCGGTGACGTCCTCGATGGTCACTCCAGTAGCCGGCAAGTGCGCATCCAGCCAGTCTCGATCATGCCGCCTGGCCGCGGCCGCGCCCATGAGCAGGATGTCGTTCTCGCCGAGGCGTGTCACGCTGGTCTCGGTAACGATGCCACCGTGAGGTGCGCAGAAATAGGCAAGTCCGACCCGTCCAAGCGACGGCAGCTTGCTGGCGCTAAGGCCGTCGAGCCATGTTGCGGCATCATCCCCGGTAACCCGCCAGCGGGCAAAGCCGGAAATCTCGGTCAGACCGACGTGATCGCGAACGCTGCGGCACTCATGCGCCACTTGCTCGAACCACGGCGCGCGTCCGTAGGTGGCCTCCCCAGCGGTGTCGTCGCCCGCGTTGAAATGCGCGGCACGTTCCCAGCCACCGCGCGCCCCCATCACTGCACCGCGTGCTTTCAGACGTTCTGTCACCGGTGTGACCAGACGCGGACGTCCGGCAGGCTTTTCTTCCTCGGCGTAGGCTATGGCGTACTCCTCGGCATAGGTCTCGGTGGCACGCTCCACCACGTAGGCCTGATCGGCGTAGGCGTCGTAGCGACGCGGGTCGAGCGACCAGGTATCAAACGAGGGCTTGCCGTCAAGGATCCACTCGGCAATGACCCGACCCGAACCACCCGCCTGGCAGATACCAAAGGTGAATGCACAGGCATGATAAAAATTCTGCTTGCCGACGGCCGGGCCAACGTAAGGGAAGCCATCCGGCGCATAGGGTATCGGACCGTTGATCACGCGCTGCACACCGACGGTGCCAAGCAGCGGCATGCGGTTACAAGCTTCCTCGATGTACCACTCCAGACGTTCGAGATCGTCAGGCCAGAGTTGGTAGGCGAAGTCTTCAGGCAACTTGCCATCCGTCCAGCGCGGTGTCGCGCCCTTCTCGTAGGGACCGAGAATCAGGCCATGCTTTTCCTGCCGGAGGTAGTACGAGGCATCCGGGTCTCGCAGCAGCGGTATCTTGGCATCCAGGGCTTCGAGTTCGGGCACCGGTTCAGTAACCAGGTACTGATGCTCCAGCGACACCATCGGCAGGAACTCACCCACCATGGCAGCGACCTCCGCCCCGCGATATCCGGCCGCGTTCACGACGATATCGGCTTCGATGATGCCGCGGTCAGTCGTTACCTTCCACCCCTCGCCAGACGGCTCGACGGCCGTGACCGGACAGAAGCGCACCACGCGCGCACCGCGCTTGCGTGCCGCACTCGCCATCGCCTGCGTCAGCTGGCTGGGGTCGACATCACCGTCGTTCGGATCCCACAGTACGCCAACGATGTCATCGGTGTTCAGATGCGGGTAGAAGCGATCACGTGCCTCTTCCGGCGTGATCAACTCATAGCCATAGTCGAGTGCATTGGCCATTGCGGTCACGCGTTTGAATTCGAGCCAGCGCTCCTCGGTCCGCGCCAGACGAATCGAACCGGTCTTGTTGTAGGCAAACGGATATGCATCGTCTGCGGACAACGTCGTGTAAAGCTCTGTGGAGTAATGCTGCACCCGCAGCATGGCCCGGTCGCCGGTGTACGTCGGAATGTTGCCTGCTGCGTGCCACGTGGATCCCGAGGTCAGCTCGTTGAGATCAAGCAACACGACGTCCGTCTCACCGCGCTCCGTGAGGTGGTAGAGCACGCTCGCACCTACGGCACCACCACCAATGACAACGACCCGAGCTCGGTTGGGAAGCGTGGCACCTGACCCGCCCGCGGTTGAATTGTCTTCGCTCACATCGACTCCGGAAATTTGCGTTGACACGGTCAGACGTTTGTCTGCCGCCTCCCCGATAGTATCGCCTCCGACACCGTTGGACCCCCGCATGAATGGTCCAGCGGGCGCCTAAATGTTGCGCCTCTGCGCCCGTTGCGGGCACGGCTGGGCTGTGCCGCCACACGGCTGGCGGATTAGACTGTCGGCATGAATCAACACACCGTCGATGCCGTCGCCAGAGTCATCTCCAACCGGCGCACTACCAAACGTTTGTGTGACCCGGGCGCACGCCACGAACACACCCTCCCACTGAACCCCGACGAGCGAGCCGTGCTCAAGCGCATGCTGGAGGTTGCAGGCCAGGCGCCCTTCCACAAACCGGCCGACGCTGACACCCACCGGCAGGAGTCACTGGCATCCCCCGTTCCCTGGCGTTTTCATGTACTCGAGCCCGAAGCGTGTGTCGCACTGCTGGACTGGCTGGAGCAGCAAGCCGCCACCGACACGCCTCCCTGGGTACGCGCCTGGGCATCGAAGGTCCCGGCACTGCTTGCCGCGGCAGGTGTATTGGTGATGGCAACCTGGCTCCCGAATCCTTCCGACAATCCGGATCCCGAGTTCTCTCACGCCAACATCGAACATGTGGCAGCAGCAGGCGCTGCGGTCCAGAACCTCATGCTGATGGCCGAAGCCAGCGATTGGGACAGCTACTGGTCAAGCGGCGGTGTGTTGAGAGAGCCAGACACCTTCGAACGGCTCGGTATCAGCACTCGCGAGCAGCTGCTGGGTGCGATCCTGCTGACCCCACGGACGCGGCCCGCAGACAAAATCATGCCGGGTGGACTGTTCGACAAACGCGGGACGATGAGCGACTGGACGCGTCGTGTCGCTTTATAGTCACTCCGAGGATGGGGTGTCTGTCACTATATCGGCATCGCGTGATCACGACGGATCGCCGCGATAGCGTCGAGCACCGAGTCACTCAAGGTCACGTCAGCGGCTGACAGGTTGATGGCAAGTTGTTGCGGATGAGTGGCCCCGATGATGACCGATGTCATGAAGGGGCGCGACAGACAGAACGCCAGTGCCAGCAACGCAGGCTCCATGCCGTGCTCTCTTGCGAGCGCGTTGTAGCGTCGCGTGGCTTCACGCGAGTAATCCGTCCAGCGCCCGTTGAGTGAATCGTTGAGGGTGCGTCGCGATCCTGCCGGAAGCTCGCCGTCGTCGTACTTGCCAGAGAGCGCACCTGCAGCCAGGGGCGTAAACGCCAGCAGGCCAACGTTCTCATGGTGAGAGACCTCGGCAAGGTCCGTATCAAAATGCCGGACCAGCAGGTTGTACTCGTTCTGGATGCTGACGACACGCGGCAAGCCGTGCTGCTCAGCAAGATGGGTAAAGCGCTGCGTGCCCCACGCCGTTTCATTGGAGAGACCAAGCGTGCGTATCTTGCCCGCTTTTACTGCCGCGTCAGCCGCCTCGAGTACGTCGACGATGTGCGCATCGACATCAGCGGTGCGCTGCGCTGATGGGTCGTAGTGCCAATGTTGACGAAAGTGGTAGCTACCGCGGTTGGGCCAGTGCAATTGATAGAGATCAATACAGTCGGTACCGAGGCGTTCGAGGCTTGCGTGCAACGATGCCTCGAACTTGGCCGCGGTGATATCGCCTCCGCCATCAAGATCATCGCGACCGTTGCCCAGCACCTTGCTGGCAAGCACAACATCGTGACGGCGCCCGCTCTGTTTGAGCCACCGTCCAATGATTCGCTCGGTATCGCCGAAGGTATCGGCCAACAAGGGCGTCGTCGGATACATCTCTGCGGTGTCAATGAAATTGACACCGGCATCGAGCGCCTGCTCGATCTGTAGTGCGGCTTGATCGAAGGTGTTCTGACTGCCCCAGGTCATGCTGCCGAGGCAGAGCCGGCTTACCTCGATGTCACTGATTCCGAGTCGGGTGTACTGCATGCAAGTGCTACTCCCTGGAGATCAAGCCGACGCTGCAGACTCGATTGCAGACGAAGCGCTGTGCGCCCAATCGAAGTAGAGCTCACGCGCCCGCAACGAAAGCGGACCGACGGGATAGCGCGTGTCTTCGTACGCAGTGACCGCCGTGATCTTTGCCATGTTACCGGTCAGGAACACCTCATCGGCCGCATGAAAGTCTGCGGGGGTCAACACCGCCTCGGTCACCGTCACACCATCAGCTTTCATCAAGGCGATGGTTCGCTGGCGCGTAATACCGTTCAGAAAACAACCGTTGGGCACCGGCGTCAGCAACTCACCGTCACGCACCATGAACACATTACTGGTCGCGGACTCGGCCACGTTACCCAGACCGTCCGTCACCAACGCGTTGCTGAATCCGCGCGACACCGCTTCTCGCACCATCCGAGCGTTGTTCGGGTACAAGCACGCCGCTTTTGCATCGACGGTGGCAACGTCCAGCGTGGGTCGATGAAAACGGGTGTCGGACAAGGTAGCGGTAGCGTCGGACTCGGGCATCGGAATCGCTTCCAGACACAGGCAGAAAACGGTGCTTTCGGGGTCTGCAGCAATCACCCCAATACCAAATTCACGTGGCCAGTACATCGGACGGATATACACGGCCTCGTCGACGGGAAAGCGCTCCAGGCCCTCCATGACCAGCGCCACGATGGCCTCGGTGGTGAACGTGGGAGCGAGCCCGAGCGCGCGGGCCGAGGTGTTGACTCGATGACAGTGGGCCACAAGATCAGGCGCCACCCCACCGAAGCGGCGTGCGCCATCAAATACCAGGGTGCCAAGCCAGGTGCCGTGGTCTGCAGCACCCATCACGCGGATGTTCCCGGCATGCCACTCGCCATCAAACCAGGTAGCGATACGTCGGTCAGCATTCAGGGCCATGGGCCAGAGGTCTCAGTCAATGCCGGACCGGCTGCCCGACACCCCGATGCTACCGTAGCTTGACGCGATCCCCGGCAGCGATGTCGTGTTTTTCGAACCAACCCTGGTTGACTTCCAGCGCGTACTTCACCGTCGAACGTGAAGGAAAGAACTGGTTGGGACCCACATCCATGTCGAGAATTTCGTCTATCACGAGATCTTCGGTGATGTAGGCGATGGACAATGGCAACACGGTGTTACGCATCGTGAACGTCAGCATGCGCGGACGCTGGTACACGAACAACATGCCTTCGTCATCACCGAGCTCGGTTCGATAACTCAAGCCGTTGTATCGCTGGTTCGCCGTACTGGCGACCTCGACCTTGAGTGTGTGCGAACCGACACCGAGATCAATGATGGGCAGACGGGGCTGCCCCCCATCGGCCATGCTCGCGGATACGTAAAACAGCAGGGAAAGACCCACGATCAGTCCAGGCACATGTCGCAACAACACGCTCTGCTGAATGGTCATCATCCGATCAATGTGCATTGAGCAACTCCAACAGGCGTGGCCAGGCCATGCGTGTCTTGGGGCGTACACCCTCCCACACCAGAAACGCCTCGGCCGCCTGTTCTACCAGCATGCCAAATCCGTCGGAGACGGTTGCTCCCTGGTCGTGTGCCCAGCGCATGAACACGGTGGCCTCACGGCTGTACATCATGTCGTAGGCCAGGGCCTGGGGGGTCATCAATCCATCGGGCAATGTCGGAAGGCTACCGGCAAGGCTCAGGCTGGTCGCATTGATCACCAGGTCGAACGGCGCCTGCTCTGACAGCGCTTCGTAGGACGAGGCACTCATCGGCACGCCCGCGGCAGGGTCATCGGCAAAGTACTGCAGGATCGCGTCGGCACGCGACACGGTTCTATTGGCGATATGCAAGGCCGATGGCCGCGCATCCAGCAGCGGCCCGACAACGCCTCGCGCTGCGCCTCCGGCACCCAGAATCAGTACTCGGCGCCCGCGCACCGGAAAACGGATGTTCCGTTCGATGTCGTGCATCATGCCCGCACCATCGGTACTGTGCCCGACCAATTCGCCGTCTCGACGCATGTGGATGGTGTTGACCGAGCCCGCCCGATCGGCGCTACGCGCCAGGTGCGAACACACCTGTACGGCCTGCTCCTTGAACGGAGCTGTCACATTGCAACCCTTGCCCCCCCTGTCATGCCATTGCTTCACGATGCCTTCAAAGCTGGCGTCGGTGCCCTCGGTGCGCGTGTAGGTGATCCTGCGCTGGGTCAGCTCCCCAAACAGCGAATGAATCATCGGCGACAGGCTGTGCGCGATGGGCTGACCAATCACGGTGTAGGCGTTGATCATCGTCGGCCACCGTACACAATCAAGTCCTTGGGCACCGAACGTTGCAACAGGTAGTACTTGACTTCGTCCTCGCGTCGCGCGCTCAAGAATTCATTGCTATCGATGCTTCCTTGTGGATTCCTGTCTATCACCAACTCACCCTCTCCACACGCACGCCACACGCGAATCAGCTGATCGATCTGGTTCAGACTTTCGCCGCGGATGGCGGGCGAAGAATGACGAAAGAATACGCCCACCCGAGGCGGCGCATCTATCGCAGCCGCACAACCGGCTCGCGCTTGCGTGGACAATCGAACATCAACGGCGCGCGTCAGCGGCTTACCTGACACCAGCTCCTCGTTCAGGTGCTGCAGGATATCGAGCTCTGCGGCCCGGTTCCGCGTTGGTACCGTGATCGATGGTCTGACTGGCGCTTCTCGCTCTTCATCGCTTGCGTCATCAGCCCCATTACCGCCGGTAGCCGATCGATCATCACGTGTATCGGCGCTACGGCTCTCGGCGTCGACTGGACGCTGACCATCAACTTGTCGAGATGAGGTTGCACCCTCTGCGTTCGTCTCGTCTTCCGCCGCCTCCTCTGCCGCTGCGACCGCACGTATGTCACTATCACTGTCGGCACGTGAAGGCTCTACACCCTCGTCTTGCTGCTCGGCCACCGCAGTGTCCTCGTCGGCAAGTGCGACATCCGGACTCGACACGGTCATGGCGGCAGGACCGTCCGCATGATCAGGCGCTTCGGGCGCCTTGGGCGCGGCGGACGCGCGCAGCAGTTGTGCCTGTTGCTCTCGCACGCGTTCGGCGGTCTCGTCCCGCTCCCGGCGCTCGGTCCGCGATAGTTCGCGAACTTGCTGAACGGGTTCTGGAGCCTCCGCAACTTTCTCGCGCTCGACGTAGGCAACACCCCGTACGTCGAGAGCCTGCGCAAAATTGTGGGTGGAGTTCATGAACTGATTCACGCTGAACCAGAGCACGAGACTCAGGCCCACCGCAATCAATACCACCTTGTGGGGTTCTTTCATGGATATGCGAGCGACCGAGGTGCAGTCTAACGAGCGGAGCGCGAGTCTAGCGAATCGCGATGTGGCATTGTCGTGCTTCTATCGTATTGCTGATGACCAGGACTACAAACGTGAACCCCATCCCCGGACTGCGTGCACCCTATCCCGGAAGTCGGCCTCGACGCCAGCGAAGCCAGGACTTCGCGCGTCGATTGGTCGCCGAGAACACCGTCACAGTCGACGCTCTGATTCAACCCTACTTCGTGATCGAGGGCGAGGGCACGCAGGCTGTCGATGCGATGCCCGGTGTGTCGAGGCTGGCGATCAACCATCTGGTGGAGCAGGCGGCACACGCGCACGAGCAAGGCGTGCAGATGATCGTGCTGTTCCCGGTGACAGACGATGCGGAAAAGAGCGACGACTGCGCTAGCGCGTGGGACCCCGAGGGCCTCGCGGCACGCGCCATCCGAGCCGTGAAGGCGGCAGTACCCACGCTCGGGGTCATGACCGACGTCGCTCTGGATCCGTACTCGCCACACGGGCACGATGGCCTGATGGACGAATCCGGCTACATCATCAATGACGAAACCGTCGACGCACTGGTACGCCAGGCGCTGTGCCAGGCTGACGCCGGTGCCGATGTGCTCGGCCCTTCGGACATGATGGACGGGCGCGTCGGGGCTATTCGCGAAGCGCTGGAGGCGGCTGATCACCGGAATGTGATGATCATGTCGTACGCGGCAAAATACGCCTCAAGCTTCTACGGGCCCTTCAAGGAGGCCGTCGGCGCAGCCAAGGCCTTCGGCAAAAGCGACAAGAAGTCGTACCAGATGGACCCCGCCAACGGCGACGAAGCGCTCCACGAGGTCGCAGCGGACCTGCAGGAAGGCGCCGACATGGTCATGGTCAAGCCAGGGCTTCCCTATCTGGACATCGTGCGCCGGGTCAAGGAGACGTTTGCCGTACCGACCTTCGCCTATCACGTCAGTGGCGAGTACGCGATGTTGAAAGCCGCCTCATCCAACGGCTGGATCGACGAAAGATCCTGCGTCATGGAGACACTGATGTCGTTTCGCCGTGCCGGCTGCGACGGGGTACTCACCTACTACGCAACGGATGTGGCGCGCTGGCTTCGCGAAGGATAGGAAGAGCGTGCCGGCCTGCCCATCACGGCATTGTTGCGCTTCAGCGTCGAAAAACCGACTCCGGCGAACTATGCTACTGAGCGCCGTCTGTCCGAAACCTTGACTCATCATGTCGCCGATTGATCGCCTTGTCACTCGCTGGACCCGCGCCGAGACCACACCTCTGGTCGCTGGCCTGTTGCTCTGTCTCGCCAGCCCGACGGTCGCAGCACAGTCCGCCGGAGACCAGTGGTACATCGGAATCGGCGGCGGGGGCTCGCTGCTGAGCCCGGACACTGAAGCCGACATCGATGCCAACGATGAAGCCAATGCGGCGGCGACGCTGATACTCGGACGGGATCTGGACTCGCGCAGCAGCGTGCAGCTCCAACTGCATGGTCTCGGCGAAGTTGATTTCGACAACAACGACGGCGCACAGGACGGAGAATCGGCCACTTACAACGCTGCGGACCTCTCGGTGATGTACCGCTTTTTCGACTCGCGCGATTTCCGTTCCCGCGGCAGCCTCGGCGTGTCCTTCTTCGGCCGCTTCGGCCTCGGTTACATGAACCGCGACAGCGATCTCGAGCTGGAACCGATCGAGGACGTGTGGTTCGGTGCGGGCGCTGGCGTCGAGGTATATCTCACTCGCAACATCGGCCTGCGTGCCGAGGGCCTGTTCCTCGACACCGACGCGGCCGTCGGCTACGTATCGCTGATCGGTCGCTTTGGCGGACAGCTGCGACGACCGCCCACTCCCACGGCGCCCGCAGCGCCGACGGCCCCCAGCACAAGCACACCCAGCACACCCACAACTCCGGCAGCGCCGACAGTCCCCAGCACGGCAACGGCGCCGGTAGCCCCGACGGCGCCCAGCGCACCGACGACTCCAGCAACGCCGACCGCGCCCACAGCACCGCAGGCGCCACGAACACCCGAGGCGCCGACCCGTCCGACACCCACCCCCTCCCCGGCAGACAGTGACGGCGACGGTGTGGGCAATGCCGACGACGTCTGTCCGCAGTCAAGTATCGGATTTCCGGTACAGGACAACGGTTGCGCCCTGCTCGACGGCGTACTGACCGGAGTCAGATTTGTTGATGGCACCGCGGAGCTGCAATCCGGTTCATCCGCGCAGCTGGATTATCTCGCCGATGTACTGAGCGAGTATCCCGGTGCACGTATCGAGCTGCATTCGCACAGCGACAACCGGGGCAGCGATCGTGATCAAGCGGTATTGACACGTGGGCGCTTGCGCACCGTAGGTACTTATCTGGTCAGCCGCGGAGTCAGTGCCAACCGGCTGGTGTTGCGCTCGTTCGGTGGCTCCCAGCCGCTGTACGACAACAACACCGCGCAGGGCCGTGCGGACAACAACCGCATAGAGGTCATCGAGAACACGCGTTGAGCGCAGCAGCCGCGAGTGAGCCGGTTCGCTCAGCGGCGGCGCTGCACGCGGCAACGCGTGATCGCCACTGGTGGGCACTGATGCTTGCAGGCCCCGCGGCCTGGATCGCCTTGATTGTGGCCGGTGTACCGCTACCCGCTGGCCAACCCGCTGCCATGAGCCTGCTGTACGGAATCGTGCTCTACCCCGTGCTGGAAGAGATCGTGTTTCGCGGGATGTTGCAGTCCTGGCTGTTGCAGTTTGCGGCGCTCAAACAGCGCGCGGGCCCCATCAGCCTTGCAAACCTCGTGACATCACTGGTTTTCGCCGCCAGTCATCTGTTGTCGCAGACCCCTCTTCAGGCAGCCTTGATTCTGCTCCCGTCGCTGGCGTTCGGATGGGCATTCGAGCGGTACCGGCATGTCGCTCCGAGTATCGTGTTGCATGCCTTCTACAACGCTGGTTTCCTGTGGTTGTTTACCGCCTGAAAAAAACGCCGCCGTCACCCGACGCGTCCTGGGGTCTTTCCACTAGTGACGAAAGTGCCGTATGCCCGTGAACACCATGGCGATATCGTGCTCGTCGGCCGCCTCGATCACGTCCGCGTCGTTGCGTGAGCCGCCCGGTTGAATGACGGCACGCACGCCAACTTCTGCCGCGTTATCCAGACCGTCGCGAAACGGGAAGAACGCATCGGAAGCCATGACCGAACCCTTCACGTCCAGCGAGGCATCCTGCGCCTTTATCGCAGCGATCCTGGCCGAGTACACACGACTCATCTGACCTGCCCCGACACCAATGGTCGCACCATCACGGCAATACACGATGGCATTGGACTTGACGTAGTTGGCGACACGCCAGGCAAAGGCAAGGTCACGCAATTCGGTAGTCGTGGGTGCACGGGCGCTCACCACTTCAAGCTCAGCGACGTCCAGCACATGCTGATCATCGTCTTGCACCAGCAGTCCCCCGGACACCGACTGGTAGCGCCAGACAGGATTCGTGTCGCTCTCCCCGGTCACCAGAACACGCACATTGGGCTTGGCAGCGAATGCTTGCAGCGCGCCGTCATCAACGGCGGGCGCGATGACCACTTCCACAAACTGTCGCTCGACAATGACATTTGCAGTGGCTTCGTCCAGCGTCCGATTGAACGCAATGATGCCCCCAAACGCAGAAACCGGATCGGTCAGATACGCCTTTTCGTACGCTTGCAACGGTGTGTCCGCACTGCCTACCCCACACGGGTTCGCATGTTTAACGATCACGCATGTGCACTCCTCAAAGGCCCTTACGCAAGCGAGCGCCGCGTCCGCATCAACCACGTTGTTGTAGGACAAGCTCTTGCCCTGACGAAAGTCAGCCGTTGCCAGACTGCCTTTGGCGATGGACGCAGGGTCGCGATAAAACGCCGCTGCCTGATGCGGATTTTCACCGTAGCGCAAGGTGTCAATGCGCTGAAACTGACGGTTGAGCACCTCGGGAAAACGGTCAGGCGCCGCATCCGGCGTCGAGCGCGCGGTCAGGTAGTTGGCAATGGCGCCATCGTAGTGCGCCGTGTGCGCAAACGCCTTGCAGGCGAGCTCGAAACGCAGCTGTGCCCCTGCATCTTCGTCGTCCAGACTGGCTGCAACTCGGCGGTAGTCATCCGGATCGGTTACCACCGCGACCGAGGCATGGTTCTTGGCGGCAGAACGCACCATGGCCGGGCCGCCGATGTCGATGTTCTCGATGGCGTCCTCGAACCGACAGTCCGGCTTTGCCACGGTATCTTCAAACGGATAGAGATTGACCACGACATAGTCGATCGGAACGATGCCGCGCTCGGCCATGACCGCCTCATCGAGACCACGGCGCCCGAGGATGCCGCCATGAATGGTCGGGTGCAGCGTCTTCACACGCCCGCCCATCATTTCCGCCGCACCCGTGAAGTCGGACACTTCAACAACATCCAGCCCAGCTGCACGCAATGCAACAGCGGTACCGCCGGTCGACAACAGCAGATAGCCCGCTGCCGACAGTGCCTGCCCCAGTTCGGTGATTCCACGCTTGTCGGACACGCTCAGCAGTGCTGCGCGGCTAGGGTCAGTCATGGTTTATGGTCTTGTGTGTCGGATTGCTCGGCCAGCTTGCCACGCAAGGTACCCCTGCTGATTCCCAGCCAGGCCGCCGCACGACTCTGGTTGCCATTGCACTGCTCGAGTACCGAGCGGATAAGTGCGCCCTCTGCCTGGCGCATAACCAGTCGATACAGATCAGCCGGAGGCTGCCCCTCGAGCATGGAAAAGTAGCGCTTGAGTTCAGCCTGGATGCATCGCTCGATAGCGGTTGATTGACGAGCACGGTCGGCGCGGCCTTGCGTGGTATCGATATCCATATTCAGGCAGCCGCTGCAAAGCTGTGAGGGTGCTCGAAGAAGCGGTCAACCGTCGCGCGCTGCTCAGCGGCATCAGCAATCTGGTTGACGGTTTCACGAAATCGCGTGGCATGACGCAGTCCGCGGCAATACCAGGCAATGTGCTTGCGCGCGATGCGCACTCCGCGGTAGTCACCATAGAGATCATGGCATCCGGCGATCTGCTCCACCAGGGCGGCGTGCACGTCCTCGACAGACGGCGGCTGCGGAGCCTCAAGGCCCTCAATTGCCGCACAGATCTCTGCAAACACGAAGGGGTTGCCTTGTGCCGCGCGTCCGATCATCACACCCGCAGCACCGGTATGCGCCAGTACAGCAACCGCCTGCTCGCCGTTGCGGATATCGCCATTGGCAATCACCGGGATGCTCACACGGTCGACGATCTCCGCGATCGTGTCGTATTCGGCCTCTCCGGCAAAGCGGTCTGCACGCGTGCGTCCGTGCACTGCCAGACAGGCAATACCGGATTTCTCCGCCAGGCGTGCGATCTGTGTCCCGTTACGATGGGCTCTGTCGGGGCCTGTGCGGATCTTGAGGGTGACCGGTACGTCGACCGCCGCGACTATCGACGTCAGGATGCGCTCGACGAGGTCGGGATCAGACAACAAGGCCGAGCCCGCTGCCCGATTGCACACCTTCTTGGCGGGGCACCCCATGTTGATATCGATGATCTCGGCGCCGTGTGCCACATTCACACGCGCCGCGTCAGCCATCTGATCAGGGTCACTGCCCGCGATCTGCACGGCGTGCACCAGTGCGTCGTCGGCCCTGACGATACGGTGGCGCGTCTTCGCGGTTGCGTGCAGCAGGGTATCGCTGGAAATCATCTCCGACGGCGCGTGGACCGCGCCCTGTCGAATACACAGCGAACGGAAAGGCCGGTCGGTAATACCCGCCATGGGTGCAAGGAACACCTTGCCGGGTAACGCATGCGGGCCGATCTCGATCATCTGAAGCAGGCGCAGAAACCTCGGAGGCGGGCGCGTATCCTAGCTCAGCCACGTGGTAGCCGATACCGTACGGGTGTTCAGCAATGAACAAAATAATCGGACCTCAGGGTGTATCCCAGGGCGTTGTCGCAAAGTCGACCTCGAACGACGAAGCGTTGTCGCCAGGGTCGGTGACATCAAGGCTGATATCGATTTGTACCCCCGCGGCGATCGTGTCCTGCTGCTGCCAGCCCGGCATATATTCGCCGGGCCGAAAGCCCCGTCGAGCGACCATTCGGCCACTGGGGTCCGACAAACGCACCAACAGCGTCGGATAGCGTTGAGCAAATTCGGCCTGGTTCCTGAAACTCACATCAATCACCAACGCGTCCTCGATGTCCGGGTGCGAGTAGACGTTGCGACGGGTCAGCTTGAGCTCGCCAAGCGACACCCGCGACGGCACCGCGCAACCGGTCACTCGGCAGTACATCTCATACGCCGGTCGAGCGAGTGTGTTGTT
Source organism: uncultured Granulosicoccaceae bacterium (assembly GCA_938006335.1). Classification (GTDB taxonomy): domain Bacteria; phylum Pseudomonadota; class Gammaproteobacteria; order Granulosicoccales; family Granulosicoccaceae; genus Granulosicoccus. Next base: position 120,170 of record CALLMF010000031.1, read on the forward strand.
GTGTATCGAGTCCCGATGCCGCCATGCATACAACGCGCACACCAGCACCGACAAGGCAAGCAGCAACACCAGCATCAGCCAGATCGAGCCCCGCTTGCCCCGTCGCGCGTCGGCAGACGGACTGACCTCGCTGTCGGACGCATCGATCAGCGGGTCCGGCATCGGATCGGTGGCGGATTCAGCAGGAGCGACAGCCGCCGGATCGGTCGATTCCGCCTCGGGCGACGCGGACTTGAGCGCCGCGGCGGTATCGACCCGCCCGGCGCCGGTGCGCAGGCCCTCGGGACTGTCCTGTTCAGGGGTCTCGGCGTCCGGCTCAGGGTCCTGGTAGTGGAACTCCAACGGCACGCGCGGCGCATCCTTGCCAATGACGGCCGTGCGCGGCACCCGGATGCCACCCGCCCCCCGGATGCTGCCGGCATCCACGGTCACGTCATGCGCAAACAGTGTGTCGTTGAAGGTTTCATCTTCTTCCAACGCCACCGTATCGAAGTCGAATTCCGGGGTGTCGCGGGTCTGGTCGAAGTAGGCGATCTCGGGAAGATCGGCGTCTTCGGAGAAGAGATCGAAGTCCGAGTAGGTGACGTCAAGCCCGTCCGCGTTATCAACACTTGAATCACCATCATAGCTGTCGCCGCTGGATGCGGGCGGTACTGCGGGGGACGGCGTGACGTCGACACTGCGGGTGACGGGTGCTCCCTCGACCAGATTACTGGCGGCGTCGAAAATGGCGTAGCACTCGCCACACCGCACGCGCGTGTCGGTGGACTTCAACAGCTCCGACGACACCTCGAACACCGTTCGACACGTCGAACAGGAGGTTTGCGCACTGGTCGGATTATCCGACTTATGCGGTGTGGAGGCGCTGGATGTGGACGCGCTCGAAGTGGCCATGGACGTTTACTGGTCTCGGGCCGATACGCACGCCGAGCCGTAAGCGACGCGGATTGTGCGGCTCACGCGATCAGGCGCGTCGGACAGCCGTCATGACCACCCAACCATCGCACGTGACATCCGGCTCGAATTCGAACCATGGAGTGTAGCGCACACGCAGTGATGCGCTCTGCGTTTCGAGTAGACCCGACAACACCACGTGTCCGCCAGGCGTCAACAAATCGGCAAAGCGCTCGCCGAGCTCGAGCAAGGGGCCGTGCAGGATGTTGGCAAGCAGCAGATCGCAGCGACGCAGCGCACTTGATGTCAATCGGTCGTCGAGCAGATCAGGCTTGCCCACCCTCATGCGCTCAGCCACACCATTGAGCTGAGCGTTGTCACGCGTGGCGATCAACGCCTGGGCATCGATATCCACGGCATCCACGTGCGCGGCCCCGAGGAGCAGCGCAGCAATGGCAAGAATTCCGGAACCTGTGCCGTAGTCGATGACGTCCAGCCCCTGGAGGGGAGTCAACGACTCTGCTGTGCCCTTGCCCATCCACGCAAGACACAAGGCAGTGGTCGGATGCGTACCGGTACCAAAGGCCAGCCCGGGATCAAGTCGCAGCGACACCGTGTCGGTATTGGCAGTCACATCGTGCTCGGTCGGCACGACCTGAAAGCGCGGTCCAAAGTCCATGGGCCCAAAGTCACGCAACCACTCACGCTCCCAGACCGCATCAGCGAGACCCGTCAGCTCATGCTCAGGCAGCGTATCCAGACCGGCATCGGCCAGTGAGTCGACAAGCGCTGTCGTGAGCGCTTGTGGCCGCGTGCCTTGCGCAAACAGACCCACCAGCGTGACGCGCCGCCACAGGCGCACCTCTCCGGGAGCCGGCTCCAGCACCGCTTCCGCGGACGCGGCCGGAGCATTGTCTGTATCAATCAGCGTAACCGACAAGGCGCCCGCCGCAACAAGCCAGTCTTCCAACTGCTCGACGATGCGCTCATCGGGAGCACCGGCATCCTGTGCCGGCACCTGCACCCGCACTTCAGGCCAATCGCTATCCGCAGGCAAGCAGGGGGTTTCGCCAATACCCATTCATTCCAGCCCGAGCTTTTTCTCGAGGTAATGGATATTGGTACCTCCCTCGATGAAGGCCTCATCGTTGAAGATATCGATATGCAGTGGAATGTTGGTCTTGATGCCGTCGATGAAGGCTTCAGACAAGGCACCACGCATGCGCGCCAGGGCCGAGTGTCGATGGTTGCTGTACACCACGAGCTTGGCGATCATCGAGTCGTAGTGAGGCGGCACACGATAGCCGTTGTAGATATGCGTTTCGATACGCACGCCCAGCCCACCCGGTGGATGGAACTGCTGTATGACACCCGGTGACGGCATGAAGGTGACCGGATCCTCGGCGTTGATTCGGCACTCGAAGGCGTGGCCATTGATCTTGATGTCTTCCTGCTTCCAGCGCAGCACGCGCCCTTCCGCTGAGAAGATCTGCTCCTTGATGATATCCACGCCGGTGATCATTTCCGTGACCGGATGTTCGACCTGCACGCGCGTGTTCATTTCGATGAAATAGAAGTTCCCATCCTCGTACAGGAACTCGAAGGTGCCCGCGCCGCGGTAGCCGATACGTTTGCAGGCTTCCACACACCGTGCACCCATGTCGGCACGCGTCGCCTCGTCGATACCCGGTGCGGGGGCTTCCTCGACCACCTTCTGGTGGCGACGCTGCATGGAACAGTCACGCTCACCGAGGTGGATGGCGTTGCCGTGCTCGTCAGCCATCACCTGGAACTCGATGTGACGTGGCGTCTCGAGAAATTTTTCCATGTAGACAATGGGATTTCCGAAGGCGACACGCGCTTCGTTGGCGGTCATGTCCACCGATTCGTCGAGTTCCTCTTCTGAACGCACGACGCGCATGCCGCGACCACCACCGCCACCCGCGGCCTTGATGATGATCGGATATCCGATTTCCTTGGCGAGCGCCCGGTTGTGCGCACGATCGTTACCCAGCGGCCCGTCGGACCCCGGCACGCAAGGCACACCGGCAGCCTTCATTTCGGCAATGGCGCTGACCTTGTCGCCCATCACGCGGATCACGTCTGCCGTCGGCCCGATGAACTTGAAACCGCTCGACTCGACGCGCTCGGCGAAATCCGCGTTCTCGGCCAGAAAGCCGTAGCCCGGATGAATCGCTTCCGCCTGAGTGATTTCCGCGGCGGCGATGATCGCCGGGACACTCAGATAGCTGTCTGTCGATGCCGGTGGACCGATGCACACCGCTTCATCGGCAAGGCGCACATGCTTGAGGTCCCGATCTGCGGTCGAGTACACCGCAACCGTCTGGATGCCGAGATCGCGACAGCAGCGCATGATGCGCAGCGCGATCTCGCCGCGGTTGGCAATCAGGATCTTCTTGATCGGCTTTACTGCAGGCTTGGTCACGTGTGCGTCGCCCGTCAGTCGATAACGATCAGAGGTTCACCGTATTCCACGGGCTGAGCGTCCTCGACCAGAATGGCGCGCACGGTGCCGCTGACTTCAGCCTCGATCCGATTCATGATCTTCATCGCCTCGATGATGCACAGCGTGTCGCCTTTGGACACCGTCTGGCCCACCTCGATGAATGCCTTTTGATCCGGACCGGCAGAGCGGTAGAACGTACCGACCATCGGCGACTCGATAAAGGTGCCCGGAGGCACGGCATCGGGCTCGGGAGCCAGTGCTGCAGGCGTCGCAGCAGGCGCTGGGGCTGCGGCCGGTGCGGATGCCGTAACCGCGGCGGGCGCCGAGGTAATGAGCGGTGCCGGTGCCCCTGCCGCCGGAGCAACGCGCGATATCCGAAGCGACTCCTCCCCCTCCTTGATCTGGATCTCGGCCACGTCCGAGCCTTCCAACAACTCGATCAACTTCTTGATCTTGCGAATATCCATACGGTCTTGGGGTCGGACCACGCCAGCGGGAGATATCGTGCACGATAGCACCCGAACAGGTGCAAATGCTTGTACTTTCGCGAACGTTCGTGAATTTTCATCCCCTTAAACGGCCAGTTTTTATCGATTTTTTATGCCATTAAGACGATCGAAAACGCCATATCTTCCGATATCGGACTCTTCACATGCCGATTGACAACGATTTCGACCCGTCTGCCGACGACGCTACCCTCGCGTTTCAGGCACTCGATCCGGTGACTCTGCTCGACGCCATCGATGCCGCGGGTCTCAGCTGCGATGGACGCATCAGCGCATTGAACAGCTACGAGAACCGCGTCTATGCGATCGGGCAGGACAACGGAGATCAGGTGATCGCGAAGTTCTACCGGCCGCACCGCTGGACCGATGAGGCGATTCTCGAGGAACACACGTTCTGCCAGACCCTGATCGATGCGGATGTTCCGGTGATCGGGCCCATCGAGGACCACACGGGCAAGACCCTGCACAGCACCGGGGTCTACCGCTTCTGCCTGTACCCACAGGCCCACGGACGTGCACCCGAATTGGACGACCCGAAGCACCTGAGCGCAATCGGGCGCACCCTGGCGTTGTTGCACGAGGTTGGCGAGCACGTCTACTTTGACCACCGGCCGGACATCGATGCCGAGCGACTCGGCTTTGCTGCCATCGATTATCTGCTGGACTCCGAGCACATACCGGAGGACCTCTGCAATGCGTACGAGGATGTTGCCACCGCGCTCGTCGAACACGCCGATGAAACGCTCGAGGACACCGACGTCGACTGGCTGGCGATTCATGGCGACATGCACCCGGGCAACCTGCTGTGGGGCGCAGACTCTCCGCTGATTTTCGACCTTGACGACACGGCGTCCGGCCCGGCGATCCAGGATCTATGGATGTTCCTGTCTGGAGACACGGGCTACGCCCAAGCCCGACTGGACGACCTGCTGGGCGGTTACGAGACCTTCCGGAACTTCGACCGCCGCGAGCTGGTTCTGATCGAACCGCTACGCGCGCTACGTCTGGTCAACTACGCAGCATGGATTGCCAGACGATGGAAAGATCCGGCATTTCAGCGAGCCTTCCCGTTCTTTGACACCGACACCTTCTGGGGAGAGCACATCCTGCAACTGAAGGAGCAGATGGCGGCGCTCGATGCACCACCCTTGCAGTAGGGGTCAGATCCGACGGAGTACCAGAGACGCGTTGGTTCCGCCAAACCCGAAGCTGTTGGACATGACGGTGTCGAGCGTGACGTTGTCGCGTCGTTCGGTGACAACGGGGAAGCCGTTGGCGGTCTCGTCCAATTGCTCGATATTGGCGGATGCAGCAATGAAACCGGCCTCCTGCATCAACAAGGAGTAGATGGCTTCTTGCACCCCGGCAGCACCGAGACTGTGCCCTGTCAGGGACTTGGTGGATGCGATGGGCGGCACGCCATCTGGAAAGGCCCGCCCCACAGCTTGCAGTTCGGTCACATCGCCGGCAGGCGTGCTGGTGCCATGAGCATTGATATAGTCGATCGGAGCGTCGAGCCCCTGCATGGCCATCTGCATGCATCGTGTCGCACCTTCACCGGACGGCGCGACCATGTCATGCCCGTCGGATGTAGCGCCGTAGCCCACCACCTCAGCGTAGATATGCGCACCACGTGCCTTGGCGGCTTCGAGCTCCTCGACCACCACCATGCCGCCACCGCCGGCAATGACAAAGCCGTCGCGATTCGCGTCGTAGGTCCGGGATGATCTTTCCGGCGTATCGTTGTATTGAGTGGACAGGGCGCCCATCGCGTCAAACAGGCACGACAATGTCCAGTGCTCCTCTTCCCCACCGCCAGCGAAAACGCGATCCTGCTTGCCGAGCTGGATGAGTTCCAGCGCATTACCAATGCAATGCGCACTGGTCGAGCATGCCGAGGCGATCGAATAGTTGACGCCCTTGATCTTGAACGGCGTTGCCAGGCACGCCGATACGGTACTCGCCATGGTCGAGGTGACACGATATGGCCCGACGCGCCGAATGCCCTTGGCACGAAGGATGTCCGCCGCCTCGACCTGGTTCATGGTGGAGCCACCGCCCGAGCCCGCGATGACACCGGTACGCTCGTTGGAGACCTCGTGCTCCTCGAGCCCGGCATCCTCGATGCAACGCTGCATGGCGAGGTAGGCATACGCTGCCGCATCTCCCATGAATCGCAACTGCTTGCGGTCAATCGACTCCTTGAAATCGATCACTGGCCGCGCAGCAACGTGGCTGCGCATGCCGACCTCAGCATATTCCTCGCGCCGAGTAATCCCCGACTTGCCGCTCTTCAGGGCCTCGGTCACCGACGCCTTGTCGTTGCCCAGACAGGAAACGATGCCGATGCCGGTAATGACTGCTCGTCGCATGACTTGGATAGGTTGTCGGTACTAGAAAGTGTCGGTAGACGTGAACAGGCCCACTCGCAGGTCCTTGGCCACGTAGATCTCCTTACCGTCGACCTCGACGCTGCCGTCGGCAATGCCCATGACCAGGCGCCGCTCAATCAGCCGACGAATATCGAGGCGGTAGGTAACAAGCGATGCGTCCGGCAGCACTTGCCCACTGAACTTGACCTCACCTGAACCGAGCGCACGCCCCCGGCCCGCATTACCCTTCCAGGCGAGAAAAAAGCCGACCAGTTGCCACAAGGCATCCAGCCCGAGGCACCCCGGCATTACCGGATCCGACTCGAAGTGACAGTCGAAGAACCACAGGTCAGGCCTGATGTCGAGCTCGGCGACGATCTCACCCTTGCCGTGACTACCGCCATCCGCATTGATGGTGGTGATGCGATCGAACATGAGCATGTTCGGAAGCGGCAACCGCGCGTTGCCTTCACCAAAGAGAGTGCCGTGACCGCTTTCCAGCAGCTCATCGCGTCCGAAGGAGTTGCGCTCACGCAACGACGCCGGAGGCGGGACAGGCGTATCCACTAGCTTCCGAACACGCGCTGAAGGATTTCCGAGGTGCGTTCGAGCGGATTGTCGCGAATGGCTTTTTCTTCATCTGCGAGGTAGCTGAAGATGCCGTCTTTCGCTTTCTCGGTGACGTAGCCGGTCAGGTCCGTATCGATTTGCGGGGCCAGCGGCACCGCATTGACCTTGGCGACGAGCGTGTTGAAGCTGGCCACGGCACCGACGTCAGCGAGGGCCCCATCAACAATCGGTGACATCTCGCTAGTCAGCGAGTCACCCGTTTGCTTCTCGAAGTAACGCGTGGCCGCATCATCCGGTCCACTGAGGATGCCGCGAGCATCAGCAATGCTCATGTTGTCGATGGCTCCGATGAACAAGGCCTGCGCCTTGGGAGTGGCCTGCTCTGCCGCCTCGTTGAGACGCAGCTCGAGATCATCGAAGTAGGATCCGAGCCCAACCTTGCGGCCAAAGTCCGCTGCCTTGGTTAGGGAATCCGGCAGCGGTATGTACGCGATCGGGTCGTCGCTGAACCCGCCTGGCTTGCCAAGCTGACCCACCACTGCCCTTGAGCCCTTGGCGAGCGCTTCCTTCAGGCCGCTGACGATCTCGGTTGACGACAGGACGCCCGCAGACGAGCTGGTGCCACCGCCCAACACTCCCGCGACATCACTGACGCTGACGCCACTGCTCGCACAAGACGAGATCAGCGTGGCGCCGAGCAGGACGACGGGCAGCTGGCGCAGCCGGCGTGTGTTGGGTGCTTGCATGAGGTCTATCGTTTTCCGAGCAGTCGCCATAGGGTAGGCAACAATGCGGCGGCGATGACAACTTTCGCAAGGTCTCCGAGTACGAAGGGGTACAAGCCCCACTCGAGAATGGGCTTGTCCCAGCCCAGCACCATGCCGAGCCAGGCGAGCCCGAGAGCGTAGAGCACGACCGTACCGATCAACATGGCACCCACGGTGCCCACGACGCTGCGATCCCAGCGACGCTCGGCCAACCAGCCGACAACGAAGGCAGCAGCCACAAAGCCTGCGAGGTATCCCCCGGTGGGGCCGACCATGTAAGCGAGGCCGATGCCTTTTTCCGGCGTGCCGGCAAAGACCGGCAGACCGAAGGCCCCGACAACCAGGTAGGTCGCAACGGTTGCAGCTGCCATGCGTGCCCCGAGTACCAGGCCAAGACTCATCACCACCAGGGATTGCAAGGTGACAGGTACCGGCCAGAACGGGATCTCGAACTTGGCTGACAGTGTCAGCAGCACCGTCCCGACGATGGCAACCAGGCCAATCCGTATCCATTCCACCTGACCGGCGCGGCTCGGCAGCACGGTCTCGAACAGGGTGGCGTTGCCGCCCGGGGAGTTGACAGATGAATTCATTGAGTCTCCGACGCGAACAAGGGCGTTCGCCACACGGCCCGATTGTAGCAAACGGGCGGCTCCCGGCCGATCAGGCGCAGGATCAAAGAGAAGCTATCCAGACGAGCACTGCCGGCACGGCGCTCCAGATACCGACGACGGAGACCACACACAGCCCGGCACCGATAGCCCGGTGCACCGACCGGCGCCCACCGGCAAGGATGCGCTTGTGCATCTTGAGTCCCAGGACATGACCTGTGGCCGCAAATGGCAAGGTGGCCAACGCAAGCGGCCACTGGAAACTGATACCGGCCAGCGCAAAGGTACTCAGCTTGACCAGCACCAGCACGATCCACAATACGAACAAGGTATCGCGCAAGCGCTCGGGCGCGAGTCCGCGCGCCGCGACCGCCGCGATCAACGGCGCGCCGGTCAGCGATACGCCACTGGCGTAGCCTCCAATGCCAAGTAGCAGCACGTCGGACACGGTCGAGCGGCTTTGTACCAGACGATCGAGCACATACAAGACCCCATAAGCCAAGGTGGTCGCGTACACGAACATGGACAGCACGGGCCCGGGCAGATTGAGCAACCCGAACAAGCCTGCTGCCACCGGGATCACCAGCCACGTGCACAAACGCAACAGATAGCCCCAATCGACAAGATGGAGTCGCGTGGCAAGATTCAGCGAGGAGAACAGCAGCAGCTGCAAGGCGACGGCTGGAACAAACAGGATCGGATCATCGATCACCAGCAACATCATGGGCAGAGCAAGCGCGGCGCCGCCAAAACCGAGACCGGACCGGACGAATCCGCTCCAGCAGAACAGCACGGCAATCAACGCATACTGCCACCACGGTAGCGAGGACCACACCGACATCTGGTTTTATCTGCCTCGAATACTCGCGGGCAGCGAGTATATGACAGTGAATGTGCGCTGAAGACTCAGCGCAGGCGTCAGGCGCGCTTGACAGGCCTGGCCGGGAGCTCCAGCACGTTGTTGGCGCCGGCGTCCTCGGAGTCACCGTCTACACCGATGATGCCGTGCGGCCAACGCTGTAGCCAGTCGACGTATTGCTCGAACGCCATCGGCTTGGATATGTAGTAGCCCTGGGCAATATCACAGCCCTGCGTCTTGAGGAACTGCAACTGGTCCTCGTCCTCGACACCCTCGGCCACCACCTTCATATTGAAGTGCTTGCCAAGACCCAGCACCGCTTCAACGATCGCGACATCGTCGTTGTCGCTGGAGATGTCGGTAATGAAGGCTCTGTCGATCTTGAGTGTGTCAACAGGGAAACGCTTGAGGTAGGCAAGTGAAGAATAGCCCGTGCCGAAGTCGTCGATGGCCAGCCGCATGCCAAAGCGTGACAACTCATGCAGCGACTTGATCACCTCTTCGGGATCGTGCATCACCGCACTCTCGGTGATTTCGAGTTCGAGAAAGGACGGTGCAAGCGACATGTCTTCCAGCGCTCGGCTCACCATCGGCAGCAGGTTGCCGTCGGTAAACTGAACCGCTGATATGTTCACAGCAACATTGAGACCCTCATAACCCATGCGCTGTAGTTCATGGGTCTGCTTGCAGGCCGTACGCAGTATCCACTCACCCAGCTCGATGATCAGACCGGCCTCTTCTGCTACCGGCACGAAGATTTCCGGAGAAATGAACCCATTGACCGGATGACGCCATCGCACCAGCGCCTCTGAACCGGTCACCTGACGTGTGTGGATGTTGACCTTGGGCTGGTACCAGACCTCGAATTGTTCTTCAGCCATCGCGATCTTCAGATCCTGCTCGAGGCGAATCCGTGCGGTCAAACGGCTGCGCATTGAGTCATTGAACAGTTGCACCTGGTTCTTGCCATTGCTCTTGGCTTCCTGCAAGGCCACCGCGGCATTGTTCACGATCTCCTCGCCGAGAAGCTCTTCGTCCTGGCTTGCGTGTACATCTGCCGGGAAACAACTGATGCCCACCGACACCGCAATCTTGAGCGTAAAGCCGCGGTACTCGTACGGTGCACTGGCTACCGCCGACAGTCGCTCTGCTATGCCAAACGCCGCTTCACGATCAGGGACGTCTTTCTGGATCACGACGAACTCATCACCATCGAGCCGCGCCACCAGATCAATATCGCGCATCATGGTCTTCAGCCGGTTACCGACTTCGGCAACCATCTTGTCACCGATGAGGTGCCCATACTGATCGTTGAAAAACTTGAAGTTGTCGAGATCAACCAGAAAGACCGCAAACTTCAGGTTTTCAGCGACCGCGTTGCGCACAGTGGACTTCAGCGTGTCCTCAAACATCAGCCGGTTCGGCAGATGCGTCAAGGGATCATGGTGCGCTGCAAACTCCAGATACTGCTGTTTGACCTTGACCTGACGCGCAGATTTCTTCTGGGCGTCGATCAGCTGATTGAACTCATTGGCCAAGGGGTCGAGATCGCGTGTCGTCGCGAACTCGACGGCAGACGGCACGCTACCTCCGGAGGCTTCTCTGTTTCCACGAAGCTCGGTAACCAAGCGGGCGATAGGTGTCAGAAACTGGCGTACCACAGTAAGCAGCGCGGCAACCGCGCCGATGCAACCGACCAGAAAAGCGAGAACGATGACCGCCATCGTTTCGAGCCACGCCGTTGTGCGTGCCTTGCTGAGATCGAGCCACCCCGTCGCGACGATGGGGAACTCGATGGTGTTCAATCGCAGGCTGACGGATCTGCCGGGAGCATCGCCTTCGGTCGGTCGCAGGCTGCCACCATGGTCACGGCTGTCCGCCTCGAGTATCACGCTGCCATCGGCAGTCGTGAGCACGATGCTGCGCAAGGCCTCATTGATCAAGGCCTCCGGTGCCGCACTGGCAGTGACCGGACCAGCATAGCGAAGTGCGGTTTCCAGCCGCGCAGCTTCTGCCGCCTCCGCCGCGTTGCCTGCAGCCACGTAACGGCCGTAGATGCCAGGCAGGAAAACAGCCAACTGGACCGCAAAGAGAATCGCCCACACAAACAACGCAACCGCCTTGGCGGTCTGCGACAGATACAACGTCCGTATTGTGAGATCAGATGGCACGCATTGCTTCCATGGACAGCCCGGGCGCTCGGTAGCGACATTCCGGTAGCAGTGGTATCGGCGAATCCCGGCTGCGCTGAAGTTACAAACCAGAACAAAAAAAACCCCCGCAGGGCGGGGGTTTCTTGAAGCAAGCATCCTGCCGGGCGTGCTGAGCCCGCCCGACAGGTAAAACGATGTGAATTACATCACATCATTCCGCCCATTCCTCCCATGCCACCCATGTCAGGCATGCCACCGCCAGCCGGAGCGTCGTCCTGCGGAGCATCCGCGACCATCGCTTCGGTGGTGATCATGAGGCCTGCCACAGATGCGGCATTCTGGAGTGCGTAGCGCGTCACCTTGGTCGGATCGAGAATACCGGCTTCGACCATGTCGCCATATTCACCGTTGGCAGCGTTGTAGCCGAAGTTACCCGAGCCTTCACGAACCTTGGCAACAACAACCGACGGCTCACCACCGGCGTTCGAGACGATCTGACGCAGTGGCTCTTCCATGGCACGACGTGCAATGCCAATACCAACGTTCTGCTCGTCGTTGTCACCCTTGACCTTGTCGACAGCAGCAATGGCGCGAACCAGTGCAACACCACCACCGGCAACGATGCCTTCTTCTACGGCGGCGCGAGTGGCGTGCAGCGCATCGTCTACGCGGTCCTTCTTCTCCTTCATTTCCACTTCCGTGGCGGCACCGACCTTGATGACCGCGACACCACCGGCAAGCTTTGCGACGCGCTCCTGCAGCTTTTCCTTGTCGTAGTCAGAGGTAGCCTGTTCGATCTGGGTGCGAATCTGCTCGACGCGAGCTTCGATTTCGCTCTTCTCGCCAGCACCGTCGACAACGGTGGTGTTGTCCTTGTCGACCGTAACGCGCTTGGCGGTACCGAGGTCTTCCAGGGTAACCTTGTCGAGAGACAGGCCAACTTCCTCACTGATGACCTGGCCACCGGTGAGGATGGCGATGTCCTGCAACATCGCCTTGCGACGGTCACCGAAGCCCGGCGCCTTGACAGCACAGGTCTTGATAATGCCGCGCATGCTGTTCACGACGAGAGTCGCGAGCGCTTCGCCTTCGATGTCCTCGGCAATGATCAACAGAGGCTTGCCGCTCTTGGCTACCGCTTCAAGCGCGGGCAGCAGGTCACGGATGTTGCTGATCTTCTTGTCGTACAACAGGACGTAGGGGTCTTCCAACTCGGCCGCCATGGCGTCCTGGTTGCTGATGAAGTACGGGGAAAGGTAACCGCGGTCAAACTGCATGCCTTCGACGACATCGAGCTCGTTGTCGAGTGACTTGCCTTCTTCAACGGTAATGACGCCTTCCTTGCCCACTCGCTCCATTGCCTCGGCAATGATCTCGCCAATAGAGCTGTCGCTGTTGGCAGAGATGCTGCCCACCTGAGCAATCGCCTTGGTGTCGTTGCAGGGCACAGACATGTTGGCGAGCTCCGCAGTAGCTGCAGCCACTGCCTTGTCGATGCCGCGCTTGAGATCCATCGGATTCATGCCGGCAGCAACGGACTTGAGGCCTTCGCGCACGATGCTCTGCGCCAGAACAGTAGCCGTCGTGGTGCCGTCGCCCGCGATATCGGAGGTCTGGGAAGCGACTTCCTTGACCATCTGCGCGCCCATGTTCTCGAACTTGTCTTCCAGTTCGATTTCCTTGGCTACAGACACGCCATCCTTGGTGACGTTGGGGGCACCGAAGCTCTTGTCGAGTACAACGTTACGACCCTTGGGTCCGAGCGTCACCTTGACCGCGTTGGCGAGGACATCCACGCCACGCAGCATGCGCTGACGTGCACTGTCGGAAAACTGGACTTCTTTAGCACTCATGATTCTTTACTCTATGAAACGTGTGATTGGGGAGTGATGCAGCGCGCGTTCGCAGCAATGGCCACGAATCGCAGGCGCAATGGGGGACGTTGCTTACTCGAACACACCCATGATGTCGTCCTCGCGCATCACGAGAACCTCTTCGCCGTCGATCTTGATCTCGGTGCCGGCATACTTGCCGAACAGGACCTGGTCTCCGGCCTTGACGTCGAGCGGGCGAACGTCACCGTTCTCGGCGATCTTGCCCTTGCCCACGGAAATCACCTCACCACGAACCGGCTTTTCGGTCGCGGAATCAGGGATAACGATGCCGCCAGCGCTGGTGCGCTCTTCTTCCATGCGCTTGACGACCACTCGGTCATGCAATGGGCGAATGTTCATACTGGTACGTCTCCGAAACGAAAGTTTGACAAAGGATTAGGGTGAATCTGGTTGCCGGGCGGGGTCGCGCCTCGCTGCGGCACTCCACAGGGAAGAGCGCGTTGCTAGCACTCACTTCCTGAGAGTGCTAATTGTAAAGATACCCATCGCGATTACAAGGGGGCGCGTGCTCAACTCTCCCGATCGACCTCTTTCCACTCGCCGTCGATGACATCGCCAGACCCCCGGCCCGAGCGGGTGTCCGAGCGTGGATCCCCACCCGGACGGGGCCCGGGACCTGCGCCCATGGTGAAGCCACCGCCTCCCTGCCCCAGCGTCGCGACCGAAACACGCCTACTGATGAATCTGGCCAGCCACCGCCGGCTCGGCGGGATCAGGCAGGCAAATCCGAAGGCATCCGTCATGAACCCGGGAGTCAGCAGCAGTACACCGCCGACCAGCAGGATCAGCCCCTCGACCAGCTCATCGGCCGGCAGCTCCCCCGCATCGAGCCGGTTACGGGCCCGATTCATGGTGCTGAGGCCCTGACGACGCAGCAGCCAGGTGCCGAGGGCTGCCGTGGCAATGACTATGATCAGCGTAGGGACAAGACCAATGAATCCACCGACCTGGACGAACAAGGCGATTTCGGCAACGGGGACCAGCACGAACAACAGGAAGAGAATCGGCATGCGCTGTGAAAGGAGTTCTGAAAGCCCGAAGTCGCTGCTGAGCCGCGCGGAACATATCGTCTGTGTCGCGGTCAGAGCGGCCGTCCACACTACACGGATGTAAGTTGCCGGGCACCCGGACCGCAAACATGTCACACAGACCCGACCACAGCTTGCTCCAGCGCCTGTCATGCCACGTGCCGCCCTGCGCGTGCCTTCCACCACGATTCCGGAAACCGGCGACGTTGCTCGAGCGGATCGTTCGCGGCGTCACGCTGGGAGCGGCCCTGGCGCTCGCAAGTGTGGGTAGCGCATCGGCTCAAGGCATCACCTTTGGCGCCAGCGATCCGCTCTCGGCCACGCAAGCCTACATCCCTGACGCATCGGTAGCCGCTGACGGCACCGTCGTGGTCGATTGGACCATCGAACCGGGACACTATCTGTATCGCGACAAGACGAGCTTGTCGCTCGCTGCCGACGGGGTAGCAATCGCCCTCGATTCGCCCGTCATGCCCGAAGCCCTGATAGAAGTCGATGCCTTCTTCGGCGAATCTGCGGTATATCGTGGCCCGACCCGGATGTCGACGCGCCCGACCGACCCGATCGAAGAAGCGACGACCGCGGTGCTCAGCATCGAGTATCAGGGCTGCGCCGACATCGGCCTGTGCTATCCGCCGACCACGGTGACGCGCACCATCGAACTGAATGCAAGCGCGTCGATTCCGTCCAGAGCGCTTGCACCACCGCGCGGCGCAAACACCGGTGGCTTGTTTGCTGACCTGGACCGACCCGCTGAGCAATCGGTGTCGAGTTCACCGACAACCATTGGCGCTTCTTCTGGATCGCTGTTCGGGTCTGCGGCCGACGCCACCTTGTTGCGCCCAGAGGAAGCCTACCTGCCAATGGCGCTGTCAGCGAGCACCTCGCAGATCGAACTCTTCTGGACGATCGAAGACGGCTATTACCTGTATCGGGACAAATTCGCACACCACCTTGATGCTGCCGATGCCCCGCTCGCCATCATCGAGCGCAGCGACGGAGTACTCGAACACGATGCCTTCTTCGGCGATGTGTACGTCAATCGCGGTGAAGCTCGCACGGTGCTTGCGCTCGATGAACCGCTGAAGGTCGGAGACAGCGGCACACTCACGGTCGCCTACCAGGGCTGTGCCGATATCGGCGTCTGCTTCCCGCCGTCAACCATCGACGTGCCTTATCTGATCGACACTGTCGGCGCCACCGCTGCCTCCGCAGCGAACGTCATAGCGGTTGCCGCTGCAGACACAACCACTCCGCCCCCCTCCTCAGGTGCAGGCTCAGGCCTTGTATCCGAGCAAGACCGCTTGTCCGGCTTGCTCGCCAACAGCAGTCTCTGGCTATCTGTGGTCACATTCTTGGGTCTGGGCGTACTGCTGGCATTCACGCCATGCGTGCTGCCAATGATCCCGATCTTGTCGAGCCTTATCATCGGCCAACGCAACGCCGATGGCAGTGCGATCTCTGGCGGTCGCGCCTTTCGCCTGTCCCTGGTGTACGTGTTGGTCATGGCATCGACGTACGCAGTTGCGGGCGTACTCGTCGCGCTGTCCGGACAGAACGTACAGATCTGGCTACAGAATCCCGTCGTCCTGTCCCTGTTCGCAGCGCTCTTCGTTGTGTTCGCATTCGCGATGTTCGGCTTGTTCGAATTTCAGATGCCGCGCGCACTGCAATCTCGCCTGACACAGGCATCCAACGCACAACAGGGAGGCGGCTACCGTAGCGTCGTCACCATGGGCTTCCTGTCCACGCTGATCGTAGGCCCTTGCGTCACCGCTCCACTGGCCGGAGCGCTCTTGTACATCGCCGACACGGGAGACGCGTGGGTTGGCGGGGCCGCATTGTTTGCACTGGGATTCGGCATGGGTGCGCCGCTATTGCTCATTGGCACATCAGCCGCCAGCATCATTCCCAAGGCCGGCACCTGGATGGTTCGCGTCAAGCAGAGCTTTGGCGTACTGATGCTTGGCATGGCGATCTGGATGTTGTCGCGCTTCATTTCGCCAGAGGCCACCGCCCTTCTTGCTGGCTTGCTGGTGCTCGGTACCGGCATCTGGCTCGGTGCGGCAGATCGGCTGGATGCCAACCCGGGCGGATGGGATCGTACCGCCAAAGCTGCCGGACTTGCAGTATCGATCTACGGGGTCGCGGTGTTGCTCGGTGCGCTTGCTGGTGGGTCCAGCCTGACCCGTCCACTGGCGGTCTACACCGGCGGCGGCGCCAATGGCGGCAACGGCTCCCAGGAACAGGCAGGCCTTGCGTTCCAGCGCGTGAAATCCAGCGACGATCTCGATCAGGTGCTTGCAAGCGCGAGCGCCCAAGGCCGCGCAGTGATGCTGGATTTCTACGCCGACTGGTGTATCAGCTGCAAGGAGATGGAACACTTCACGTTCACGGACGAGGATGTGCAGAACAGCCTTGACGGTGTGCTGCTCGTGCAGGCGGATGTCACTGACAACGACGACATCGACAAGGCACTACTCGACCGCTTCCGTCTGTTCGCGCCTCCCGCCATCATCTTCTTTGACCCCGCAGGGCGAGAAATGCCGGGTGCGCGCGTGGTGGGCTTCGTGCCAGCCAAACGTTTCAGCGAACACGTGGGCACCGTACTCGCGACCACGACGGCCGCGCGTTGAAACAGGTCCCGCGACAGCGGCTCGTGCCGATGATTCACGAAATCAGAGGTTTCGACGCGACAGGTAGGCATGCCACAACAGCCGCGAAGCCGCACCTCGATACGGACGCCAGTGCTCGGCTCGCGCATCCAGCGCGGGATAATCGGGAACAGTATCCAGCGCCCAGCTTTCCGCGACACTGACCGCCAGTGCACGATCGCCGCTCGCCCAGGCATCCGGTCGTCCCAGTGCCATGGTCAGATACACACCGGCAGTCCATGGCCCGATACCGCGCACGCCAGTCAGTGTCGCGACTACCTCATCATCACTCAGCTGCTCAAGCGCGTTCAGCACAAGCTGTCTATTGCGGATGGCCCGGGCGATGGATTGGCAGTAACCGATCTTGGCATTGCTCACTCCAAGCTCACGCAAGGCATCCTGTTCGAGTGCAAGAAATTGCGCAGGGGTAAACGGCTGACACACTCCCTCGACTCGCTGCATGACCGCACGCGCACTGGCCAAGGAGATCTTCTGCTCCATCACGATGAACACCAGGGTGCGAAACGTCGCCGGGCGTCGCCACAACGGTGGCCTGCCCCATTGCTCATACAAGCCGGCAAGCACGCTATCCCGGCGGGCAAGTATCCCTAGTGCCTCATCAAGTGACCGGCGATCGAGTGAGTACGAGACAGCAGTGCTCATGCTGACGCAGCAGCCTCAAGGATAATGGTGCCACGACGCAAGCAAGGCTGTTGCGAACTCTGCAATCGTGACACCGCGCTGACCTTTCATCACCTGATTCCCCGCAAGATGCATCGGCGCCCGCGCTTTCGCAAGGATTTTTCGCGCGAACAGCTGAACGCCGGCGTGGAGCTTTGCCGCGCCTGCCACACCGGTTTGCATCGCTTGTTCGACGAGATGACACTCGCCAAGCGCCTGAACACCTTGAAGGCATTGAAAGCTGACGAGGCCGTGCAAAGGCACGTAAGCTGGGTGGCCAGGCAGAAGCGCAGCTAGCAAACCCACGCGCATGCCCGCTGGCATCAGGCGTTTGCTGGTGCGTAGCTGAACCGCGACACATCGGCCGCCATCGCCCGACCCGAGGTATCAAAGGCGACGACGCCGACAAAGGCACCCGTGAAACTTGCGTGCTCGCCACGCCCAGCCTCATCCGATAGCGTACTTGCATCAAGCACCGGGCCAATCGGCTGCCAGTCACTACCGCCCTGACGCCACCGGAACTGCAACTGCTCACGTCTGACGTCGCAGGCAAACTCAACCGCGCCATCAGCGATCGTGACAACGTCACCCAACGGCCACGACAGACGCCCTAGCGGCCAGTCTCCGTTGCAGCTGGTCATGCTCAGCACCCGGCCCTGCTGTTCGTCATGCGTCACGTAGACCGCATGGAATCGATGGCGATCGTAGTAGGCAATCAGACCCGCGCCCTGTTGCGGACTGACAGGACTCACCTCCAGCGAGATTTGCGCGGTGTAGGACAGATGCTGTTGCCGTCGAGCCACCAGAGCTTGTTCGAACCAGCTACCGAGAGACTCCCGCCCGAACAGACGCAGAAAACCCGGCCGCGCCTCGAGCGAAAACAGGCGTTGCCACTGCGGCGTACGCAACCATTGAAAATCCAGCGGCAAATGTCCATCGAAGGTGTAGTCGCGTGGCTCGTCAGAAACCGGAGCTGGCTGCGCACCAGAGTAAGGCGCGCCAACAGCGCCAATAGAGCCGTGCCCGCCCTGGTCAACGACATCCGCTGAGCTATCGATCGGCATGGGCACCTGTGCGAGCGGGGCCTGACCGCCACCCACAAGGCGCATCCAGCCGTCGTCACACCATTCAACCTGTTGAATCGCACTCTCGCGCCCGAGAGGTGACCGACGCAAGTCCGGCACCGACACATCGAGCGGCCTGGAACACAAGTGCACGTGATACCACTCCCCTGACGGTGTCTCTACCGGCTGCCCATGTCCCGCTCGCTGCAACTCGCCCTTGTCGTCGGGGTTGGCAGTAATCACATGGTGATCGGGGTGCAACTCGTAGGGACCTTCGAGTGTTCGGCTACGGGCGTGGGTCACCGCATGTTCGTAGCCGGTGCCACCTTCCGCGACAATCAGGTAGTACCAACCACCGCGTTTGAGCAGATGGGCACCTTCGGCAAGACCAAGAGGACTGCCATGAAAGATGATGCGTGGCTCACCCATCAAGCAACCGAGCGACTCATCAAACTCCTGTAACACGATGCCACCAAAACTGGTACCCGGTGCCTCCTTGCCTTCAAAGCCGGTGCGGTGATCCCAATGCAGGTTGACCAGCCACTTTCTACCGTCATCATCGTGAAACAGCGACGGATCGAATCCGCTTGAGTTCAGATACACCGGGTCTGACCACTCCCCCATGATGTCGCTGGTTGTCACCAGATAGTTATGTGCATCCTTGAAGTTACCGTCGTAACGTTTTACATCGGTGTAGATCAGCCAGAAGCGGTTGTCCGCGTAGCTGATGCACGGCGCCCAGACACCACAAGAGTCCGGGTTACCTCGCATGTCGAGTTGCTCGGCGCGACACAGCGGACGCGGCAACAGTGACCAATCGCGCAGATTTCGTGAATGATGAATCTGCACGCCCGGGTACCACTCGAAAGTGGACGTGGCAATGTAGTAGTCGGCGCCAACCCGACAAATGGAGGGGTCGGGATTGAACCCCGGTAAAATAGGGTTGATGATCACGGTAGTTCAGTCTTGTCCTTTGCTGGCGAGCATGGCCGTTGCCTCATCCGCTGACAGAGGTTCAGGCCGCGTGCAACGGGTATTGATATCCACGGCCGAGCCGGACTGTCCAGCCGTCAGGATGGAGGTCATCACCTCAACGACGTGCAACGCAAGGCTGTCATTGCAACGGTGCTCCCGACCCGCGTGAATGGCCTCGGCCATATCGGCGAGCCCGGATGCGCGGTAGTTGGCTTTATGCGTACCGTCCTGGTCCTCGTAGTTGGTAACCGCAAACGGGTGATCGAATTCCGGTAGCACTTCCCTTTCGGCGACGGATCGCCACAAGCTCACCTCACCACTGAAGTAGTTCGGGTCAGGGAGTGAGAGGCTGCCCGTCTCCCCGTGCAGTTCCATGGAGGGTTGGCTGTGCCTGCACACGTCCCAACTGGTACCCAGCGTGGCAATGGCACCACTGGCAAATTCAAGCAGCGCATGCACCGTGGTGGGTGTACCGACAGGCACACTGTCCACCTGCCTCGGGTCCGCGGTCACCGTACGTTCGGCAAATGGCGTTGTGCACGTGGACTGAACGCGCACCACCGGCCCCATCAGCTGCACCAGATTGGTGATGTAGTACGGCCCGACATCGAGGACCGGTCCGCCGCCGGGCTGATAGAAAAATCCCGGGTTGGGATGCCAATGTTCCATACCACGGCTCATGACATGGGCCGTTGCGCTCAGTACCCGGCCGATGGCGTCGCTATCGACGAGGTGACGCGCCAGCTGATGACTCCCTCCCATGAAGGTATCCGGCGCGGAACCCACGCGCAATCCACGCTTGGAGGCCTGCTCGATCAGCGCGGCGCCCTCCTCCAGACTCAGCACGAAAGGCTTTTCTGAAAACACGTGCTTACCTGCCGCGATGGCCTGCATGGATAGATCAGCGTGCGCTGCAGGTATCGTCAGATTCAGCACGATGTCGACATCATCTGACGCCATCAGCTCGTCGACCGTACACGCCCTAATGCCGAACTCATCGGCCCTTGATCGAGCTGCCGCAGGATCGATATCAGCGCATGCACGCACCTCTATGGCACGGTACAGCGGCGCAAGCTCACAATAGGCCGTCGATATGTTTCCGCATCCAACGATGCCTACGCCAAGCGGTCTCATGACGACGCCTTTGCCGCGTTCATGAACGCGAGCGCGCGGCGCGCGAAGCGTTCCGCATCGGACGGCTTGTCGTGTTCGACCACGGTGATCACCTCCTGTTGATAGTCACCAATACGTTGCAGCAAGCGATCCCATTCCATGACACCTTCGCCCGGATCGGCCCAACCGTCCTCATCGACACACTCGCCCTCGCGAGCGATGTCCTTGACGTGGATGGAAGCTACCCTCGATGCGTATCGATCCAGAACGGCAAGCGGATCTGCTCCAGCCCGTTGCACCCATGCAAGATCACCTTGCCAGAGAAGATCGGGAGCGTGGTCGAGAAGTTCGTACAGGGGGATCGAGCCGTCTGGCAATGGCACGAGTTCAAAGTCGTGATTGTGCCAGCCAAACGTGACCCCAAGGTCACCCAGACGTTCGCCCACGCGCGCCAGTCGCGCGGCAAGCGCCCGCCAACCTGCAGCATCAACAGGCCGTGATTCAGCATCGAGATAGGGCGCAAACACGAGCTCTATCCCGAGTTGCTTGATGATGGCTAGCGCGCCAGCAAAATCCGATTCGAGCACGTCAAGGCCGATATGGGAAGTGGGCATCACGAGCCCATGATCGGCCAGTGAACGCTGCAGCGCATCGACATCACCGAACAATCCACCGTAGCCCTCCACCCGCGTGTAACCCATGGCACTCAACATCGCCAAGGTGTTATCAAGTGGGCCGTGGTTTCTGGCGCTGTACAACTGGAAGGAACTGCTCATGGGTGTCTGAAAGCCCGCTTTCAATGTGTAGGTAGTCGGCGTATCACAGCGACACCGATACTAACGACATCCCGGCAGGCTTACAGAAATTTTCTGTACCCCATCACCTCTGACTCAAGCGTTCCCCGGCTTGAATCAGACGACTGTCTTGTCAAGCCGCCTTGCGGGCGACCTCAGACAGGCGTGCCACAGTCTCGGCAGTGACTTCAGGGGGAGCCGCACCCATTGCCGCAAGCTCTCCAGCGGCCTCCATTGCTGCAATGGCGTCTTGTGTGACGACTACAACGCCGTCCTGACTCGCCGGGAAGCGCCGTGCGTCCATGGCAGGGTCAAGACCGATCACGCTGCCTGCAGGCACGTCGACACCCTGCTGGACAATCACGCGATGAAGGTCGCAGTTGGCACCGACCGAACTACCGGGCAACAGAACAGAACGTGATACGCGAGCGCGCGCGCCGATCTGACATCCGGTGGATACGATACTGCGATCAACGGTTGCGCCTGTAATGCAAACCCCGCCCCCCAGTACCACATCACCCAATTTGGCGGCCACCGGGGTGTTGAGCACGCGCGTTTGCGCCGCTTGGGCTTGCCACCCGAGAACAGGCCAATTCGTATCGTGACGCGCGATGGTTTCACCATCATCAAGCAGATCCAACTGGGCCTTGAAGTAGGTGTCCAGTGTTCCAACATCACGCCAGTACTGACCATGGCTGTTGCTTGCAAACGGATACGCCATGACGCAGCGATTACCAATCAGCCACGGCAACACGTCGTGACCAAAATCATGTGTTGACAACTCGTCGCCTGCATCGGTACGCAAGACGTCGAGCAGGCAGTCCGTATTGAAGACGTAGATTCCCATCGATGCCTGCACCGAGTCTCCGTCGCCCGGGACCACATCGTTTGCGCCAGGCTTTTCAAGGAAAGTATCTATCGAGCCGTCCTCGCGTGAGTGCACGATGCCGTAGTGAGATGCATCAGCGCGCGGAACACTGATACAGCTGACCGTGACGTCGGCACCGCTCAGAACATGCTCGAGCAGCATTTCGCGGTAGTCGGCCTTGTACACGTGGTCACCCGAAAGCACGATCACATGCCGAGTTGCGCGACGCTCTATCACGCTGATGTTGCGATAGATCGCATCCGCTGTGCCGCGGTACCAATCGCCGACGCCATCCTGCTGCGCCGGTAGCAACTCAAGCCCCTGCCGGCCGGGACCGCCAAACAACGGAGACCAGCTTTGCTGCAGGTGGGCCAGCAGCGAGTGCTGCCTGAATTGCGTCAGAACGCCAACACGCGCAATCCCGGAGTTGGCGCAGTTCGACAAGGTGTAATCGATGATCCGCCCGGACGCACCGAACGGTACGGCAGGCTTGCAGTCCTCATCGGTCAAAGGAGCAAGCCGAGTGCCTCGGCCGCCAGCGAGGACCAGCGCCAAGCAGTCGCGAGCAAGCGAATCTGAACGAACAGCGAGCGTTTTGGGCACGTAAGGCTCGCGCTGTGTTGGTGAATCGCCCGGCGATGACGGCATGGTTGGCTCCCTACGTTAGTCGCTCAGGGATTGCATGACTCGTGCCCACGCCGGAATATCGGACGACTAGCGCGCCACAGGCTTTCCGTTCACCCACACGGCCGCCACGTTCCTCCGGGTTGCGCCGTAGAGCGTCTTCTGCAGGAGATCCGCCTGGCTGTCCAGCCCGTCGAATCGCAGAATTCCGCCGTCGTCCGCATCCGGGTCGATGTGTAGTGCGTCAAAACACCTGCCGGCGGAAAAACTGCCGACCGGCAGATCCAGCACGTCGGCTCCTCCAGCGGTTGCAAGATGAAAGGCCTCGACGAAGTCCACACGACTATCGGTCACACCCCGCGAGGACGCTGGCAGACCCGGGTCCACACCAAGCTCCAGCATGCGCGCCGAATGTACGGTGTGCTTGCAGGTATCGAACAATGAGGCGCTTGGCCCGCCCGAAATGTCGGTGCCAAGACCCACCCGCATTCCCTTCTCCAGCGCGCGCCGCAACGGAAAGACGGCATCGGAAAAATAGATGTTGGACAACGGACAATGCGCGACGCCTGCGCCCTGACGGACAATCAGATCCATATCCGAATCAGCCAGAAAATTGGCGTGAGCAAGCACGGAATGTCGGCTGACCAGACCGAAGCCGTGCAGCGCTTCCGTATCACTACAACCCATACGCGTCAGCACGTGCGTGTGCTCCCAATCGCTTTCCGAGCAATGCGTTTGCACGTGGCAACCATGCTGTGCGGCCAGCTGCCCGAGCCCTTCAAGCAACTCATCGGTGCAACTCGGAATGAAGCGCGGCGTGATCGCAGGCAACACACGGCCCTGCCCCTCTGCCGCGAGATAGGCGATCAGATCCTCGGTGCCACGCAAGGCGACGTCGGCGGATTCATCACGATAAAAATCCGGGCATTGCTCGGCGTGATCCATGGCGACCCGCCCCACCAGCGCACGTTGACCCAGGCCAATACAGGTATCTGCAAGCACGCGCGTGGACTCGTCATGAATGGTGGCGAAATACACCGCCGTGGTCGTTCCATTGGCCAGCAAGGTAGACACCAGCGAGTGATAGGTCGAACGCGCAAAAGCCACATCGGAGTAACGACTCTCCAGCGGAAAGGTCTCCTGCTGCAGCCAGTCCTCGAGCGGCAGATGCAGCGCCTTGCCAAGCTGCGGCCACTGCGGGGCGTGCACATGCAAATCCACCAGCCCGGGTATGAGAAACGACGGCGGCTGGATTTCGGTCAGCGCATCATTGTCGCGCGCCTGCGCGACGACACGCTCGTAGTCCGGCGCCTCGCGATCAAGAACACGGGAAATGACGCCCTGTTCATCGATCAGGATCAGTGCATCTTCGATGATGCCGAGCTCATGCCTGTCGGGGGCATGCATGCAGGTGGCGCGTACAAGGTGGGGCTTCATGGCAGTGAGATCCCGGAGCTAAGTCAACAGATTGGAGCCGCCGCGAGAGAGTAGTTTCAGCCACGCGATCACGCAGCTGCGCATAACGCGGCGGTCATCGACCGTATCGCGCCGGGGTACACCCCGACGTGAGGTATGGTTGGGCTCCGAGTCTGACAGAACGGCATCACGGGACCCATGGCACGCAATCGCAGAGGCTCGCCGATAGCCTCGACCGCCGATGTTCTGCTGGTGCAAGAGGCCTTGCAGCATGCCGGACTGTACGACGGTCCCATCGACGGGATACCGGGTGCGCGTACCATGCTGGCGCTGCGCCACTATCAACGGCGTGAAGGTCTGCGCAATGACAACCATTTTTCGCCTGAGCTGATCGAGCACGTGCGCCACTGCGTCTGACACGCCTTTGGCGTGTCACCAGGCGTCACAATTCGTCTTGATTCAACCCGAATTCAGGCAGGAATTCCGCGGTCAGATGGTCTTTACTACGCCCTCGAGCAACACGAGATCGACCATGCCCATCCGTATCAGCGACGCGTCTTCGCTCACCCCCCGCCTGCTGGGGCGTACCGCTGGCACTGCCGTGCGCATAGAAGGCGTGTTGCTGAGAGACGGCGGTAGCGAGACCGTACTGGTCAAAGCGGTGGACTACGACGGCGAACAGTGCCGCTACCGCTCGCTGCATCGCGATACGCCATGGATCGCCGAGCGTGAGGACGACGAGTTCCGCAGCTGCTCTCAAACCATCATGGACGGGCTTCGTAGCAGCGACCCTGGTGACTCTGTCCTATCCATCGTGGACTCGGTGATCACCGATGCCGGCGCTCTGATGGTGGCGGTCAGAAACGAAGTGGGCGGCGGCTGTCGTTGGATGACCCTACCAGCCTGACCCGCGGATAGCGCAGCGCCCGACCTGACTTACAGGCGCTGCTCGCTCGTCACCTCAAACAGGCAGGCTTGGGCCGGATCGATGCCAACCTGTATGCGATCGCCGGGGCTGAGCTCACTCTGACCGTCCACGCGGAATCTGAGCTCGGTGCTGCCCATGCTGGACCACACCTGCGTATCCGACCCCATCGGCTCTACCACGTCGACAACCACTTCCGTGTTGAACGGTAGCGAGCGTGCCGCCTCGCCGCTGACGATATGCTCGGGACGAACGCCAAGTTCGACAGCGCCGTTCTGTTGACCGACTCCGTCGAAGGCATAGCCCTCCATGCGCAGACGGATATCATCGCTTTCAAAGCCGTCAGCCGTGAGCATCCCGCTGATGAAGTTCATGCTCGACGAGCCGATGAAGGCGGCCACATAGCGGTTGATCGGGGAACGGTAGATCTCGTTCGGCGAACCCAGTTGCTGGATGACGCCGTCCTTCATGATCGCTATGCGGTCCGCCAGCGTCATTGCCTCGACCTGATCGTGGGTCACGTAGATCATCGTGTTCTTGAGGCGCTGGTGGAGTCGCTTGATTTCCACGCGCAGGCTGGCGCGAAGCTTGGCATCGAGGTTGGACAAGGGCTCGTCAAACAGGAACACGTCAACATCCCTGACCAGGGCACGCCCGATGGCCACGCGCTGACGTTGTCCGCCTGACAGCTGCGCGGGCTTGCGATCGAGCAAGGGCTCGATCTGCAGCACATCAGCGGCTCGTGCAACCCGCTTGTCGATTTCTGCGGACGCCATCTTCGATTGCTTGAGACCGAATGACAGGTTGCCTCGCACCGTCATTTGCGGGTACAGCGCATAGGACTGAAACACCATGCCGATGCCGCGGTCCTTGGGTTCGTCCCACGTGACGTTACGTCCGCGGATATGAATCTCGCCAGCCGATACGTCCAGAAGCCCCGCAATGCAGTTGAGCAAGGTCGACTTGCCACAACCGGAAGAACCGAGGAGCACCAGAAACTCCCCTTCCCCGATATCGAGATTGAGCCCTTGCAACACCTCGGTGCTGCCAAAACGCAGGTCGAGATCGCGAATCGAGACGGAAGGGTCAGCTGACATGTGCGAAGCCATTAGTGCATTAACCCTTGACGGCGCCCGCGGCAATCCCACGGACAAACAATCGGCCCGAGACGAAGTACACGGTGAGTGGCACCAGGGCGGTAATGATGGTCGCCGCCATGTTGACGTTGTATTCCTTCACGCCTTGTACCGAATTCACGATGTTGTTCAGCTGAACCGTCATCGGATAGTTCGCAGGCTTGGTGTAGATCACACCAAACAGGAAGTCGTTCCATATGCCGGTGATCTGCAGGATGACCGCCACCACGAAGATCGGCACGCTCATCGGCAGCATGATCTTCAGGAAGATGCCCCAGAACCCTGCCCCGTCGACGCGCGCCGCCTTGAACAGCTCCTCGGGCAGACTCGTGAAATAGTTGCGAAACAAAAGCGTGAGTATCGGCATGCCAAAGATGGTGTGCACCAGCACCAGACCCCAGAGCGAACTGTACAAACCGAGCTCGCGCAGGATGATCACCAGCGGATAGATCATCACCTGGTAGGGGATGAATGCGCCGAAGATGAGGATGGTAAAGAAGACATTCGCACCCTTGAAGCGCCAGTTGGCCAAGGCATAGCCATTGACCGATGCAATGGCGATGGACAGCAACACCGAAGGCACGGTGATGATCACTGAATTCAGAAACCCGCGACTCAGCCCATCACAGTTGAGGCCAGTACACGCCTCGGCCCAGGCCTTGACCCAAGGTTGAAAGGTCACCTCGACCGGGGGCGAGAAAATGTTCCCGAGGCGTATCTCCGGCATGCCCTTCAGCGACGTCACGATCATCACGTACAGCGGCAAGGCGTAGTAGCAAGCGATCAGGCCGAGTGTGCCGTACAAAAAAATGTTGCGTCGCGACAGCAACCGTTTGGGTTTTGGGCCGTTTGGATCTCTCGCAGTAGATGTATCAGCCACGACGCTTGCCTCCGAACTCGAGATAGGCCCAGGGGATCAGCACGATCAGCACCGCGAGCAACATCATCGTGGAGGCGGCAAAACCTTGCGCAAGGTTCTGCGACTGGAACATTTTCTCGTACACATACTTGGCTGGCACTTCGGAGGCGATGCCGGGGCCACCGCTGGTTTGCGCAACGACCAGGTCATACACCTTGACGATACCCGCGGCAATGATCACGAGCGTGGTGATGAACACCGGGCGCATCATCGGGATCACGATGAACACATAGGTCTTCCAGGTCGGTATGCCATCGACCCGTGCTGCCTTCCAGATGTCCTCGTCAATGCCGCGCAATCCGGCCAGCATCAGGCACATGATAAAGCCCGTGCCTTGCCACAAGGCGGCTATCAATATTCCGTAGATCGCGATACTCGACGTGTTCAGGGGATCAAACACAAAACTCTCCCACCCGAGATTGCGCACCACGTTCTGCACACCGAGCGACGGGTTCAGTATCCACTGCCAGGCGAGCCCGGTCACGATGAAGGACATCGCAAACGGGTAGAGAAAAATTGTACGAAACGTGTCCTCGAAACGAATCTTCTGATCGAGCAGTGCTGCGAGCAGAAAACCGATGATCAGCGAGAGCACCAGAGAGCACACACCGAAGATCATCAGGTTCTCGATGGACACCTGCCAGCGTCGCGTACCCCACAAGCGGTCGTATTGCTTGAAGCCGACCCAGTCCGCTTTCGGCAACAGCCGCGAGTTGGTAAACGAGTAGACGACCGTCCAGAGTGTCCCCCCGACAAACACGACGAGCGCGGTCAGGATCATCGGGATGGCGGCAAACTTGGCGCTCAGATTCCTGAATGGTCGAAACGGCGCTCGTGAAGCGGAGCGCCGTATCGAACCGGGATTCTCTGAAGTTGTCATGATGATGAATACCTGCCGCCACCACAAGCGGCGGCAGGCTGATCAGTCACATCAAGGACTTAGTCCGCGTCAGAGATGATGTCGACAAATCGCTCTTGAGCTTCTTCTGCCGTCATTGAAAGGTCAGACCAGAACTCGGTCTGCAGGTCTTCCATCTGGCCCTGCGTGTCAGGCGTGAGCACCATGTCTCCGGTGGGCACGACACCACCCGCTGCGAGAATCTCCAGACCCTTCTTCATGCAGTCGTTGGCAGCCGACAGATCGATGTCGCCACGGATCGGTAGAGAACCCTTCTTGAGATTGAACGCAACCTGTACAGGCTTGGAGATCATCAGGGACGCGAGCTCGAGCTGAGCTGCAGTCTGCTCCGGATCATCCAGCTTCGGGAAGTAGAAGGCGTCTCCACCGGTGGAGATGATTTCGTTGACACCGAGACCTGGCAGGCAGGTGTAGTCCTCACCGGCCACCTGCTCAGCTACCTGGAACTCGCCCTGCGCCCAGTCACCCATGATCTGGCCACCGGCCTGACCGGTGATGACAAGATTGGTCGCCTGGTTCCAGTCCTGAACGTTGGAGTCCTTGGCGAGCTCTCTTGCTGCGGCGGCAGCCTCGAACACTTTCGCCATCTCTGGCCCAGCGGCCGCTTCCGCGTCCTTGTCCACGTTGACCTGACGCCAGAGATCGACACCACCAACGCCGTACTGAAGCACACCAAAGGCGCCGTTCTGCTGCCAGCCCTGACCGCCCATCGCGAGCGGAATCTTGCCAGCCGCTTCAAGAGCGGGTCCCGCTTCAACAAATTCGAACCAGTCGGACGGCACGTCAACGCCCGCGTCCTCGAAGGCCTGATGGCTCAGCCAGATCCACTCCCAGGAGTGGATGTTGACCGGCACGCAGTAGATTTTTCCATCCAGCGTGCAGGAGTCGAGCAAGCCTGACGGGTTCACGAAATCGGCCCAGCCTTCAGCTTCTGCAAGCTCGGTGAGGTCCTGCAGCAGACCGGCTTCGATGAGCTCTTCTGCCTGACGGCCATGGTTGAGCTGAGTGGCTCCCATCGGATCCCCGCCAATGATGCGGCTGACGATGATGGGTCGAGCAACACCCCCGGAGCCGGCGATAGCGCCGTCGACCCAGGTGTTCCCTGTCGCATTGAAGGCGCTTGCAAACTCGGCAACCGCCGCTGCTTCACCGCCGGATGTCCACCAGTGGGTGACTTCGAGCTCGGTCGCGTGGGTGGCCGTTGACGCGCTGGCAGCCGCGATGACCGCAGCCGCGGTCAGGCTTCGTGTGAACTTCATCGTAAGTAATCTCCAAGTGAGTAGGAAGTGCTGGCCCGGCTGGCATCGACTATCGCCGTCACAAACACCAAGTGAGCGGCCCGCGTGTCAGTAATTTTTTTGGGTCGTGGATTAATTTACGGGATGACCATTTCCACGTCAAATCAAAGCTGACTGGTTCGCATTTTCCGGCACGTCAAGAAAGCCACCCGACTGGCGTGCCCATAGCTCCGCATAAAGACCGTTCCCCTGACTGAGCGTGGCATGCGTGCCTTCTTCGACGATGGCGCCAGCGTCCATGACGATCAGACGATCCATGGCCGCGATCGTCGACAAGCGATGTGCGATGGCAATGACCGTCTTGCCGTGCATCAGCGCATCGAGGTTTTCCTGAATCGCGGCCTCCACTTCCGAATCGAGCGCGCTGGTGGCTTCATCGAGCACCAGGATGGGCGCGTCTTTCAGAAACATGCGCGCAATGGAGATGCGTTGACGTTGTCCACCGGAGAGCTTCACGCCCCGCTCACCGACATGTGCGTCAAAGCCACGACGCCCTTCAGGGTCTTCCAGATCCTGGATGAAGTCGAAGGCGTTGGCGCGTCGTGCAGCAGCGATGATGTCCTCTTCAGTGGCATCGCGACGACCGTAGGCGATGTTGTCGCGCACCGAGCGGTGCAACAAGGAAGAGTCCTGGGTGACCACACCCACATGCCTGCGCAAGGATTCCTGGGTGACGTCGGCAACGTTCTGCCCGTCGATGCTGACCACGCCGGATTCAACATCGTAGAGGCGCAGGATCAGATTGGTCAGCGTAGTCTTGCCAGCGCCGGAGCGCCCGACCAGACCGACCTTCTCACCCCCCTTGATCAGCAGGGAGAGATCCTTGATGACCGCAGAGCGCAGAGACTCGTGCTCATCGCCAAGGTCCTCGACAGCACCTGCCGAGCTGCCCTGCTCATCCGCAGTAGCGATGCCGCGAGGCCGCCGACCATAGTCAAACGATACCGATTCGAACGAAATCTCTCCCCTGGGAACCGCCAGTGGCATGGCGTCCGGACGATCTTGTACGGCGCGGGACTTCGAGAGCATGCCCATGCCGTCGTAGACCACACCGACACTCTCGAACAAGCCGGACAGCTCCCACATGATCCAGTGAGCGATGCCCTGAAGACGCAACACGAGTCCAACGCCCACAGCCACCGCGCCAACACCGACAGCCCCCTTGGACCACAGCAACAGACCCATGGCCCCGACCGCAAACAACAATGCGCCGTTGATGAGACTCAAGCTCGATTGCAACAGCGTGACCAGACGCATTTGCGGGTACACGGTCTTGAGGAAACCATCCATGCTTTCGCGGGCATAGCCTGCCTCGTGGCCTGCGTGAGCAAACAACTTGACGGTCATGATGTTGGTGTAGCTATCGACGACGCGTCCGGTCATCACCGAGCGTGCATCGGCCTGCTTGCGCGACAAGGCCTTGAGCTGCGGCATGAAGTAGCGAAGGATCACGACGTAGCCGCCCAGCCACAGAAGAAACGGCGCAGCCATCCACGGACTGAAACTTGCGACCAGTATCAGCGAGCCCAGGAAGTAGACACCCACGTATACCAGGACGTCCAACACTTTCATGATGACATCGCGAGCGGCAAGCGAGGTTTGCATGACGCGCGTGGCGACACGCCCCGCGAATTCATCCTGATAGAAGCCGTAGCTCTGACCCAGCATCCAGCGATGCGCCTTCCAGCGAATCGTCATCACGAAGTTCCCGAGGATGGTCTGGTGCAGGACGGTCGACTGCAAGAACACCGTCAGTGGCAACAGCACCAGAATCACGAAGCCCATCCACAGTAGCAGCGAGGTGTCCTCGCTGAACACCGACGACGGATCGCGCTCACCCAGCCAATCGATCAGGTTGCCAAGAAAACCGAACAGCATCACCTCGAGCACCGAGACCGCGACCGTGAGTGCCGACATCAGCAACAACCACGGCGCTACCGGACGTGAGTAGTGCCACAGAAAGGGCAATAGCGATGGCGACGGCTGCTCGGGAGCCTCAGGGGGAAAGGGCTGCACCCGGCCCTCGAACCAGGCAAGGAACGGGGCAAACCATCCGCCCCGATTCTCGAGGCGAACACCGGCGTCAGTCGCCTGCTCACCGTGTGCTTGTCGGGTATCAGCCATGAGATCAGCTTGACAAGTGCGAGCTCAACACACCGATATCGACCCATACGGTAATCAACAGGTACAACACGCCAAACGACATCGACGTGCTGATCACGCCCAACATTGGTGTCGCCAACCAGCCCAACAAACCGATGGACACGATGAAGATGAAAAAACCAACTGTGGCACCAGTGGTGCCGATGAACCGGATATCGACAAGCTCCCTGGCCAGTGACGGCGTCAAGGATGTGCGCCCGGCAAGCTCTATGGACAAACGCGCGTCCACATACAGCGCCATGATAAAGAGCAGCGACGACGCCAGCAGAAGCACAAAGACCACCTGGGCCACCCGGCTGCGCACACCGTAGCGCAGCACATGCGCTGCCACCGACAGGGCGAAGCCCGACATCAGTCCGCTGACCAGAGCCACCTGCCCGGTCTGCAGCTCCAGCACTATGCGCATGGCCTCATCCATCGTGCGAGTATACGGGAGTGAAAAACGCGAACCGCCCTTTGTCTTGACCGTGCGGACATGACTACCGAATCTCCCGAGCCGCAACGCTCGCGCTTTCGTCGCTGGACCGACGATCTCGTGAATCCGCGCGCCAGTGACGAGCTTGCAGCCGCATTGGCAAAACAGCGGGAAACGATTCCGATGCTGTGGCTACTCGGCAAGACGGGTGCCGGCAAGAGCTCCGTCATCCAACGACTGACCGGGGACACGCGGGCCAGCATCGGCAACGGTTTTGAACCCTGCACGCGCAGCGCCGACGCCTACGATCATCCCGCGGATGCGCCTGTCATGCGGTTTCTCGATACACGCGGCCTTGGCGAGACCGGTTACGAGCCAGACGCCGATCTTGCGGTCTGCCGCGGCCGCAGCCACGCACTACTCATTCTGACGCGCGTGGACGACAGCTCGCAGGTGGATCTGCTATCCGCGCTCTCACCATTGGCCAGGGAGCAACAGCTGCCCGCCCTGCATGTGCATACGGCACTGCATGCGCTGGAAAGCACCGAAGCGCGACAAAGAGCTATCGCCTTCAATCGAGAACAGATCCGCGACGCACTCGGTCGCGATATCCCCCAGGTCGAGATCGACTTTCTGCCTGAAGGCGATCCGGACCCGGACACGGGGCTCGAGGAACTACGCAACGCGATCCTCGACCTGGTACCTGCGCTGCAAGATGCGCTGTATGCCTCCGATGCACGCAATGCCGAGCACGCGGCATTTCTGGCCAATCGCCGCGAGGTACTGGGCTACGCGACGGCTGCAGCCGCGGTCGATGCCCTGCCGGCCATCGGCATCGTCGGCGTGCCCACGGTCCAAGGCAAGCTGTTGCACGCACTCGCTGCCCGCTATCAGTACCCCTGGGATCGGCGAGTCGCGCAGGAGTTTCTTGCCGTGCTGGGCTCGGCATTTCTGTATCGCTACGGACTGTCGTTTCTTGGCCGTGAGCTCGCCAAGTTCATTCCGGTATACGGCCAGAGTGCAGGCGCTGCCGCTGCAGCCGGCATCAGTTTCGCAAGCACCTACGCCCTTGGCAGGACGGCGTGTCTTTATCTGTACCGTCGCTCCACCGGTGCCACAGCCGACAGGGCGTCTCTGCAGAATGCGTTCAAGGAAGCCTTTCGCGAACAGCGGATAAAGGACGAACCACGATGAAAGACTCATCGAATCGCGGACGTTTTGCTGAAGTGATTGCCGGTGCCACGTGGTATCTGCTGGTGGTTGCGGTGTTGCCAGTGGCAGGCCTCGCCATCGCCGGGCTGTTGTGGTCCTGGCAATCCGGTTGGATATTGCCCTTGCTCGCGGGCTGGTTGTGCATGACCGTGCTCGCCTGGCTGGTCTTTGTCTTGTGGCCCCGCAAGCGGTTGGTCGCGAACACGGCGGCGGAACTGCCCGAAGGCGATCAGTTGCCAGCCATCATCGATCCGAGAGCGGCATGGACCGACCGGGACCGGGATATCTACACACGCGTGCGAGCCGTCATCGATGCCGATACCGACGGCCCGATCACGCTCGCCTGGTTACGTGTCCGAGCCGTCGACGTGGTGTCGTTTGTGGCTGCCGAGTATCACGGGGGCCGGCGCAACACTGCCTTGGCGTTTACCTTGCCTGAAGGCTTGCTGATGATCTCGGTCGTCAGTACCCGCTACCGGCAACTGATCATGTCTCACCTGCCGTTTGCGGATCGCATCCAGCTCGCCAGCGTGTTCACCATCGCGGAGCAACGCTCGCGCCTGGAGACCGGCGCGACCTGGGCCAATCGCCTTCGACGCGGGCTACGGCTGGTCAACCCCGTCACGGCAGTGATCGGTGAGATACGAGACCAGTTCACCAACCATGTCCTGTCACAAGTAGGAAGCGCACTGAAGCGCGACTTGATCAGACTGCTCCTACAAGAGGTTGCCCAGGTCGCCATTGATCTCTATGGCGGACATCTGAGCGCATCAGACATCGAGCTTGCAGATCATCGCAGTGGTGCAGCCGTTGCCGATGACTCACGGATGGCAGCGCCGGTGGAACCGCTGCGCGTGGTACTCGTCGGCCAATCCAGTGCGGGAAAATCGTCGCTGGTCAACGCGCTGGCTGACAATCTTGTCGCCGAGGCCGATCTGCTACCAACAACCGATCAATTGACGGTGTACTCACTCGACATTGACGAGTTGGGCCCGCTGCGGCTTGTTGACAGTCCAGGACTGGATGGCCACGCAGCGACATCAAAAGCCACCCAGGATGCCCTGGAAGATGCCGATCTCATTCTGTGGGTGGTGAAGGCTACACAACCCGGACGGCAAGCTGACGCCGCGCTGTTGAGCGCCGTGCGCGAGCAACAGATGGCACAGCCACAGCGTCGTCCCGCACCGATCGTCATGGTACTGACCCATGTCGACAAGATTCCGCCTCGCACGGTGTGGGCGCCACCCTATGACTTGCTCGGCACGCCAACGGATCCGAAGGCAGCCAACATCGTCAAGGCACTGGCCGCCGCGCAACGCGATATCGGATTGGGTGACGAGGTACCCGGCATTCCCGTTCGGCTCGATCCCGGCGCACGCTACAACCTCGAAGCGGTTGTCGCTGCCTTGCTGATCACTCGCGAAGAAGCGGTGCAAGCACAACTCAATCGCCGGCGCCTCGACTACTCCAGCGCGAAGAGTTCATGGCGAGATCGACTGACGCAATCGGCAAACCTTGCGAAAGGACTGACGCGATGGGCTGGCGAGCGCCTGCAAACCAGGGAAGGTCAGGATCCGGACAATCGATCCAATGATGGCGGCGGCGCAAACTGATCGAGCGCTTGCAGGATCACCGCATCGCGATCGTAGATGTCGTCGTAGTGCACAAGCGCTCCGTGCTCATCGACATCGACAGTCCAGTACAACAGACCGACGGCAAGCGGCTCCATCAGATTCACCGACAGATTGTCTGCATCGGCGAATAACGAGCCGACCGCCTGAGCATCAAGCCCGCCGCTATGATCGAGCACGAGTCGCGCAAGTTCATCGGGGTCCTGCACTCTCACACAGCCGTGACTGAACGCGCGATCGTCAGCGTCAAACAACTGACGAGACGGGGTATCGTGCAGGTACACGGAGTAAGGGTTGTCGAACAGGAACTTGACGCGCCCCAATGCGTTTTGCTCACCCGGCATCTGTACGACATCGTAGGGAAACTCTTCCGCGTCATAGCGTTGCCAGTCGAGCTCCGTGGGTGCGCGCCACTGGCCCTCGGCATCACGTAGTCGAAAACCTCGCGCAGCAAAAGCCGCAGGGTCGGCACTGGCGTGTTCGAACAGGGAATCCTTGATGATGCTGCGCGGCACGGTCCAGGTCGGATCCAGCACGATATCGCGCATCTCGCTGACAAACACCGGCGTTCGGCGATCCTGCTTGCCGACAATGACTTTTGACTGCCACACGCGCTCACCATCGAGGTGCACGCTCATGGTGTAGGCAGGAATGTTGACCACGAGGCGATCACCGTCTCCGAGCGCACGCTCAAACCATCGGGCGCGCTCCAGATTCACGCGCAGGGTATCGATCGCGGCCTTGTCAGGATCGCGGGCAAGCTCGTCCTGCAGGGCCGTTCTGAGTGACCGGTACAGCTCGGTCTTCGGACGCATGTCGCGGATGATCTGCAGCAGCTCACCCCGATCCATCTGATCCGACAACACATCCAGCACGACCGGCTCCGCGTCCACCCACGCCACTGGCGTTCCCGGCGAGGGCGACAGGCCACGAGCATCTGCCCGACCATTGACCAGTCGGTGACCGAAGGCCACCAGTGTGTCTGTCAGGAGTACCTCACGTTCGGCCGGAGTCAGCGGAGAATCCGGATCAAAGGGATCATCCGGACTTTCGCGCAGCAACTCACCTGCGAGCAAACCATCCGCCTCGCTGGTGGTGAGTGCAGCCCGCAAGTTGACGATACTCGACGCGCTGGTCCACATCGCTTGCGCCCCGCGCTGTTCGTACCACGCCCGGACAAATCCAGGCTGTCGCAACGACGGCTGATGCCGCTCCAGCGCTCGCTCGATGGCGGTCGGCTCGACTGGAAACAGCACACGCTCGAGAGCGGCGAGGTCCTCACTCAGCGTAGAAGCTATGGCGGTCGGTGCGATGAGACACGCACACAACAACAGGACGAACTTGACTCGGGGCACAACCATCGACAGGCGAGAGGCTCAAAAGGAACGTCTGCCGGCAGCACTATTCGAGCCCCGTGGTCATCCACCTGCGATGATGGGCTGGCTGTAATGCGTCAGTCGTGGATCAGTTCACATCCACGGCGGCGGCCATCAAGGCATCACGCGGCACGATGCGCGTGGCGGCCTCATTGGTGGCAGCAGCACGGACGCCGGGCGCATAACCGGCTTGCCAGGCCTCAAGCCAGCGTGACGCGCACAGACACCAGCTGTCACCCGGCTTGAGCCCAGGAAAACCGTACTCTGGCCGGGGCGTGATCAGGTCGTTGCCTCGGGACGCGGAGAAGGTCAGGAAGCGCTCGGTGAGTATCGCGCACACGGTATGCGATCCGAGATCCTGTGGGCCGGTGCGGCAACATCCGTCGCGATGGAATCCGGTCATCGGATCCAGGCTGCACGACTCCAGCGCTTCTCCCAGGAGATTACGTGGTGTGGTTTGACCGCTCATGACATCAGCTGCCTGTGTCGTTGATGTGATTTGCGACGTTGGTAAAGAAGATTGCCGACATCGCCATCGCGATATCCATCAGGGCGGCGTCCCCGACTCCAGCGTCGCGTGCCTGATTGATCAGTGCGTCAGGCACGGTACCGGGCGACTCGAGCAAGACGTTGACGATGGCAAGCATGGCGTTCAAGCGCTGATCGGCCACGGCCTGCCCTTCTCGTATCGCGGTAATCGCATCGCTGTCCAGGCCAGCCGCGCGCGCCTTGACCCGATGCGTCGCCACGCAGAACGCGCATTTGTTGAGCGTGCTGACCC
The DNA here is from genome assembly GCA_938006335.1 of uncultured Granulosicoccaceae bacterium. Lineage (GTDB taxonomy): Bacteria > Pseudomonadota > Gammaproteobacteria > Granulosicoccales > Granulosicoccaceae > Granulosicoccus. The sequence continues at coordinate 157,256 of CALLMF010000031.1, forward strand.
GCAACTTGATCGCCTCGATTTCACGCAGCTCAAGTGCCCCGTTCTGCAGGGCGTGCTCCATCGACAGATAGGCGCGCAAGGCGGGCTCGCTCGCAGCGAATTGCAGCCAGACATCAGCGAGAGGGCCTCGCTCCAACACCGGACTCAATGCCTCGAGCGTGTCGCTCTCGAGAGAATCCTGCTTTCGGGTAGTGAGTCGGGCCACGAGATGAAATCCATGCCTTGAACGGTGCCTGCCAGCATGCCACAGGCACCGCGAAAGGCACGATTGGCACCACATGCATCCACGGTAATCTCCATGCCGGTACGGTTGCTGCAATGTGAAGCGTTCGATTCACGCGCGCTCACAGAGGTAACCGATGCCGCACACAAGAAATCCACGCGTCCTTGTTGCCAGTGTCACCGCTGTGACGGCCGCACTGCTCACGACTCCGGCCAGCGCATTCGATGCGCGCTCGATTGCCCTCGGTGGCTCCACTGTGGCCAACGGGCTTGGCGTACACGGCGCCATCGACAATCCCGCTTCCCTCGCCGCGGCCAATCGCCGTGGACAGACGGCGATGTTCCTGATCGGTGGCGCGCTGGACGCCCGCGATCACGGCAACGTGGTCGAAACCTTGACGGACAGCGACATCGAGAACCTCGTTGACGATCTGGAAACCGAGATCGATGAACTATCCGGCTCGCAAGTCTCGGACGACTGCACAGGCGCAGGCTTCATTGCTAACGATGACGACACGGTCTGCGTGACCGGTACGGCTGCGCTTGCAGGCCTGTCTGCACAAGCTCTGGATACCGCCAACGCCATCGACGGACAGAAAACCGCGGCCCTCGGCGAAAGCGCTCTCGGCTTTGCGGTCACAAGCACTCCCATCCCCTTCGCCATTCACACCGGGGCGCGAGCCACGGGCTACGGCGTGGCAAGCATCACCGATGGCGATCGCGAATACGTCAACGCCTTTGTCGGCGTGCTCGCAGACGACGTGCTGACACTCGGCGAGATTCGCGACAGCGAACAGTTCACCGTGACCGGTACCACGGTCGATGTCACGGAGCCGGAAGACGTGATTACCTCCAATGGAGAGGTTGCTGCGATGTCTCGTGTGCACTTCGGCTTCAGCGTGGCGACCAGCGTGGAGATCGCAGCCTATTCACTCGACATTGGCGTGACCCCGCGATTCTCACGCCTGACGGCCTACGGCCTCAATGCCGAACTCGTTGATTCGTTTGAAGACGATGTCGACAGCATCGGCGACCAGTTCGAAGACAGCAAGACCGAGGAAAGCAGCGTGAGCTTTGACCTCGGCGTATCCACGGACCTGCCGACCCTGCCACTGCGCATCTCGGCGGTCGTGCACAACGTGATCCCCGAATCCATTACGACCAATACCGGTTTTGAATTCGAGACGACACCCCAGCTGTTGGCCGGTGTGCTGCATCAGCGAGAACGCCTGAGCTTCATGGCAAGCCTTGCCCTGAACTCTGCAAGCGTCGACGGTATCGAGACCCAACCCGTCGCACTGGGTGTCGAGTTTGCCAGTGGCCCCTTCGCCTTGCGCGGAGGCATCAGTGCTGATCTCGGCCGCGATGATGATGCCGTTGCCTTGTCAGCAGGTTTCAAACTCGGCCCACTGGAAGTGGGTGGGCGCCTCGCCGGGCTCAACAGCGGGCAGATTGGTGCCCAGATAGCATTCGGATTCTAGTGGTCAGAACACCGCTTTGCGGGCTCAGCCATCGAGCCCGCGAAGCCCTTGCCGCACGCAGGTTCTGGCATGACGCCGCGTCACCGCAGGAATGTCAGCCAGATCCAGTCGACGCGACCAGTCCCTCGAATGCAAGGGCGCGCGCGACAGCACACCGATCGCATTGTGGTAACTCGGTAGAGACCAACGCCTGCCGTATCGGAAGCCTGCGGCCCGGAAGACCGGCACCGCCCGCTGCAACTCACGGCCATCAATGGCATTGACGATCAGCAAGCCATCGTCGTGCAAGGCATCCGCAAGCTCTTCCACCCAGGCATCGTCGAGCGCGACTGCCCTCTCCGGTTCGCCATCGGCGTGGCCAAACAGATCATCAATCACGATATCGGCACGCTGTTGCCGAGGGCGGCTTCTCATCCAGCGAATCGCGTCATCGCACAGCAAGGTGTCGGCAGGCACCCCGAACCACTGCTGCGCAATATCGATGTGCACAGGATCAATCTCTACGCCCGTAACACGCGCCTCCGGCAACAAACAGCCGAGTTGCTGAATGACGGCTCCGCCACCCACGCCCAGCAACAGGACGTCCTCGACGGACTCAGGTGAGCGATACAGAACCGGCAGACTCAGACAGTCCCATACGCCACCGGCAAACGGCCGGTCCGCGTTCCATTGACTATGAAAGACGCTGTTGCTGTACAAGCGCACGGATTGGCCATGCTGCCGGACGCTATAACGGGTGCCATCGACATCGGCTTGCCAGAGGACGGACATCTAGAACAGAGACCCGGAACTGCAAGCAGCAACTACCTGCGGCCCATCAGCTCAAGACCATCGGCGAGACGCCGATCAGGAATCGGTGAGCCCAGGCCACGAACACGACCCAGACAACCACGCCAATGGCAATAGTCCGCACCGTTGCAACCGTGCCGCCGGCAGACACGCGAACGACCGCATCACGACGGTCACGTCGGCGCGAGGCGGTGTACAGGAAGACAGCCCAGAACAAGAAGCTGCCGAACAGGACGATGTCTGCAAGACCCCCGTTGACCAGCAGATGGGCAAACGCCCAGATCTTTACACCCGCCGCCATCGGATGCCCGACCGCTGCACGGATCGGATTGTTGGGTCCCTGGGATGCCACCAGAAGGACAAACGAAATCAGCGTGAGCAACCAGGCGACGTAGGTCAGTGATGCCGGCGGGCTCCACAACCACGGTGCTGTTTGCCGTGCCTGTCCGTAGCCGTAGACGATCAGCACGAGACCGACGAGCGACACGACGGAATACATCGCCTTCCAGGCGTTGTCGCCGCGACGTTCGATAAAGCCTGCGCGCCACTGTTCGGCCAGTAGCCGCGTCAGGTGCATACCGAGAAACAGGATCAAACCGCAAATCAGAATCAGCATGGCAAGCGTCCAGGTAGCGTGCCGTGCATGGTAACGCGATTGTCAGCCGGTACTCTGGTGGGCATGCTCCGCGCGGTGCTTAGCCTGCATGAAATCGCGGTGCTTCAAATACAGAAGATCGCTGAGCGTACGAATTCTCTGCTCTTCGTAGCGATCAAGATCGCCATCGGCAAAGGCCACGCGCCACATGTTCTCGACCAGAGCGATACGCCCCGCCTTGTCAAAGCGATCATTCACCAGACGTACATGCGCGTGCAGGCTGACCACCGCATCCGCATCGGAAATGGACGCCTCGATCAGTGTATCGATGTCGTCACGCGACAAGCTCGAGATGCTCTCGATCGCGGTCGCGATGGCATCCAGCTCCGACGCTTCTATCGATTGATCGGAGCGCGCCACCTCGATCAGCAGCAGTGCCGCGACCCGCTCGATCTCCTGCGAATCGACGCCACTGCTGTCGGTACCGGACCCACTCCCCTGCAGACTCGACTCGAGCTGCTTCAACCACTCACCAATCATCGCAGTACTACTGTCTGATGACCTCGGCACGACGGTTCAAGGCGCGGCCTTGTACCGTGGCGTTGGAACTGACGGGTTGCTGTTCGCCATAACCACGCGTTGTCATGCGCGATGCGTCGATGCCTGCATCGAGCAGGTACTGATAGACCGCCGCTGCACGGCGCTCCGACAGGGCCTGGTTGTATTCGTCCGTACCGACCGAATCGGCGTGTCCATCAATCACCAGCAAGGAATCCGTATCGCGCTCCTGCGCGATGAGGGCATCCAGGCGAGCACGGGCATCGACATTCAACAACGACTTGTCAAAGGCAAACAATCCGGTCGCAAGCAACGCAGGCCCCGTCGGCGCTTGAGGCTCGGGCTGCGGCTCGACAGGCGCCACGGGCGTCGGTGTCGGCGGTGGTGCAGTTCGCGCGACCGGTGCCGCAGGCACATGACCGAATCGCTTGAGTACCGACACACTCGCGTACTGCACATCGCTGTCGTAGCTCGAGATGTCGGCACGCAAGGCAACGCCATTGGAGAACCCATACTCAAGACCGGCGCCAAAACTGACATGCGCGTCGTAGTCCTTGTCATACGGGATGTTGGAGTCGTTGTTCAAACCACCGGCTCCGGCACTCAGGTACAGCGACAAACCTTCTCGGCGCCAGAGACCCTCGCTTTCGTCTCGTGCAGTGAACAGGCCCGAGCGGCTGTTGAACAGGTAGGCGATGGCGTTCAATCCATAGACTTGATAATCAACATCACCGACGGGGTCTCCCAGAAAATCGATGCCGGCCGAACCCAGTTCGGCGAAGTAGATTTCTGCGGACAACCAGCGCGTCAGGTCATATCCCGCGTAGACATGAACACCGGTATCGGTCTTGTCTCCCACGGTCAGCGCATCGCTGTAGGAGCGCGGCTCCAGATGCGACACACCTGCCCCGATGCCGAGATAGAAACGACGCGTAAAGCCTGCGCCATCGGCAGCAGCGGCACCGCCGCTCGCGGCCGCAGCCTGATAACCCACACCGATGGACGGCACGGCATCGTCGGGGATGAGCGACAACGCCAGCTGCGGATCAGCTGCGAGCGCGCGCGCTCCGAGCGACAGCCGAGTGTTCAGCAGTCGCGTGGCTGAAAGATCGCCAGCAGGTAGCGACGACTGACCGGCCGCCACGGAAAGCGACGCACCATCAAGCACGGGCAGATCGGCTGTAGCGACTGCTGCCGGTGCGTCAGCCTCAGGCTGTATCCAGGTAACCCGCGGAGTACCAAACTGCGTGTCACTGAATGCGATCGACAAGACGCCGAGGCCACTGGCGAGAGTCACACCCGCACAGCACGCAACCATGCGACGTCTCGCTCTGCGTTGCGAGCGTCTTGACCATCCTCTTGAGCGGCTCATAACGCGCGCTCCGATACCGCGAGCGCCCGGGACGTCCGCAAGCCCCTCGACGTTGCGTACGCAGACACCAGCAACAACAGAGCAAACAAGGTCTGCCACGACAATGCGCCAAGACCCGACCCATGCACACCGGTCTCCAGACGCAGATCTCCGCAGTTGACGCCAGAGGCCTCGCACTCACTGAAATCGTTCAGGCCGTTGTTGTTGATATCGCTGTAGCGCTCTACCTCTACCGTGACCGTGCCGCTGGCTTGAGTACCGTCAGCATCTTCCACGGTGTACACGAACGAATCATCGCCGTAGAAACCCTCGTTGGGTGTGTACACGATGGTGTCGCCGACAATCTCTATCGTCGCATTGGGGCTATCGCCCACCGAGACGATCGTCAAGCCATCGCCAACCGCGTCCGTGTCGTTGTCGAGTACGGGAGCCACGAGGGTGTCACCCTGGTTGATCACGTAACTGTCGCCAACCGCCGCAGTTACCGACTCGTCCTGAAAGTCAGGTCCAGTGGCAGGATCGCCTCCATCGGTCGAGCCTGAATCGTCGGCTCCAGCGTCAGTGGCACCGGCGTCGGTCGCACCAGCGTCCGTAGCGCCTGCATCGTCAGTACCGGAATCACTGGCACCCGCATCACTTGCACCTGCATCGCTTGCACCTGCATCGCTTGCACCCGCATCGCCTGCACCCGCATCGCCTGCACCTGCATCACTCGCACCGGCATCACTTGCACCGGCATCACTTGCACCGGCGTCATCGGCACCCGAGTCGTCGGCGCCAGCATCGTCAGCACCACTTCCCGAGTCAGCACCACCGTCTTCCCCACCCGCTGGAGACTGCGCGTCGACAAACGCAAAGTTGACGTCATCCGCGTCGTTCAGGCCGATGGATATCGGCGCGGGGTTATCGCCTTCTGCGACGACCAGACCACCGGGAATATCCGGATCCGTCTCGTCGATGACGACCAGATAGTCTCCGTCTGCGAGGCCAGGCAGTTGAAAGGCACCGTCCGGGCCGCTGTCAATGGGGTCATGCAGCGGAACATCCACTGAGGGGTCGAGCATGCCATCGCCATCGACGTCTAAGTACACCACGATGCCAATGCCACCAATACCGGCATCGCCTTCGTTGAACGCGCCGTTGCCATCGTCATCGAGAAACACCTGACCGGAGGCAATGCTGAGTGAATCAGCGAGGAAGTAACCTGCCAGACCGCCGTACACATCGGCATCGTCACCGAATACGCCGCTACTGGTGTCATAGGTATCGTCAGGAAAGGTCGCCGGATCCGTCAATACATGAAGGCTGGCATCGACATCGTCAGCAAACAATGAGAAACCGTAGTACCGCTGCGCGTTCTGCAGCCCGAGCGCCTCTGTTGAGACAAACGCCATGGTCACGAACTCATTGGACAGCTCGGTGACGGTCGGAAAGCCCTGCGGGCTCAGGAAACTGTTTTGCAGGAACGCATAGTCGTGCTCGAGATCGGTCTCGCCATAACAAATGGCCCCGGCTTCGCACCCGACGGGGTTGACGCGTACCAGCGGCCCATAGCGTGACGGCTGACCGAATACGTCGAGCTCGAGGATTGCCGCCATCTGCAGCGGATTGTTGCCACGCTTCTCACCCACCGCATGACCGGCACGATCGACAGCCGCGCCGTCAATGGGTGCGAGCAGGCCCGAATCAAAAATGAAATCGGCACGCTCGACGTTCTTGGCGTCCGGCTCGATGTTGGAAAACAGATCCACGGCACCGCGGTTGATCGTGCGACTGGCGAGCAACTCGGCCATGTCGCAGTTGCCGGTACCGGAACCATCACCGGGATAGTCGGCCGCGAGGGTAAAGCCCTGGTCGTCGAGCCGTTCGACCATGACGCCACACGGATTGCCGCTGGTGACGCCAGCAATGTCATCCAGTCGCAACTCAACGCGACTGATGGCGTCGGCATAGTCGTGGCGTTCGCCGTTGACGACCAAAGCCGTCATGACCTCGTTATTGCCCATCCCCCAGGTGTAGGTCTGCCCCTCCACCGTATAGCGTGTCGGCGTAGCCGGGCGCGGATCGACCAGCACGCGCTCCACTTCACCGGCCGCAAGCGCCACGGCGCAGTAGGCCATGGACAAGGAGAGTACGCCAAGCGGTGCACGCCATGCGCCTCGGGCGACTGTGGAAGCTTCACTCGTAGACTTCATGTGTAAAGCGCCACTGATTGACCGAATGTGATCAGACATCTGAACTCCCATCTGAAAACGTGAAAAGGGAAACGCCCTGTGCGCCAGCATTATCCGCCTGCGCGTGCCCTGGGCCCATGATGGTGCCCGCAGACGAGGTCGACGGATACCGGTCCCATGACCAGATGGGCAAGAAAATGCCAATCCCTTCACAGAAGACCGCATGTTACAACGATGCCGAGGGCGTCAACACCCTGACAACGGACCCAATCGCGCGTGCTGTAACAACAGAATCGTCTTGGCGTCGCGTATTTCACCGGACTCGACCCGTGCCCAGGCCTCGTCGATCGGCATTTCCAGCACCTCGATGTCCTCCCCTTCCGACTCCAGCCCACCGCCTGAGCCTTCCCGGTCAGCCGCCGTGTAGGACGCTTCGTAGTAGAAGACCTGCTCGGTGACCGCCCCTGGCGTGGCAAAACCGGAATAGAGAAACCGCGGTTCTTTTACCCGGATGCCGGTCTCTTCCCACGCCTCCTTGCAGACGGTGACGGCGGGATCGTCCTCGTCCTCCACAAGCCCGGCCGGCACCTCGAGCAGAAAGCCCGGGGCAGCGCGATGCTCGCGTTCCGCCTCCCAGGCCGCCATGCGGAATTGCCGGACCAGCACCACGCAACGACGGCTCGTGTCAAACAACAGCAGCGCCGCCCCGTTGCCCCGGTGGTAGATCTCTCGAACCTGCTCGTCGATCTCACCATCGCGACGGCGATAGTCGAGGACGACCCGCTCCAGGCGAGTCCAGAAATTCGACAGCAGCTCTCGGCTGCGAATGGCAACGATGCCAGCACCAGACTCTGATGCCGTTGACGACGGCGACACGGGTTTCATCAGGCGGCGGCACAGTTAAATGAAGGCACGAATGATCTCGCGCATGGGCCGCGCGGGCAAGCCGATGTCGGAACCGCCACGGATTGTTACATGTCGGTACATCCCGTCGCGCTGGCGAGACGAATTTACGGCGCCACGTACCGATACTTATCTCAACGCAGACGCCACACGGCATCAGCGCAAGACACACCAACCCTCACTGCCCGACTATCACACAGGAAAACACCACATGAACACTTTCAAGAAAATCGTTATCGCATCAATCACCGCCGGCACGATTGCTCTCGGTGGCACGGCAATCGCCGATCGCGGCGACGGCGAAGGCCGAAGCGCCAAGATGGTTGAACGCATCAGTAAACGTCTGGAACTGGACGACAACCAGAGTGCTGCGCTTCAATCACTTGCCGACACAATGAAGGCCTCACGACAAGCCGCACGCGGCGGTGATGAAGGCGCTGGCCGAGGAGCTGCCGTGTTGCAGTTCATCGAGGGCGACACGCTTGATCAAGGCGCCGCGCTGGCCGCGCTCGAGGCACGCGCTGAAGCCATGCGGGTCGCGGCACCTGAGCTGGTGGCAGCCGCCGCTACGTTCTATGACGGCCTGGACGTCGAGCAGCAGGAGCAAGCGCGTGAATTTCTCGAAAAGGGTGGCCGACGCAGCGGTCGTCGTTGATATCAATCGACGTCCACGCACTACCGCAGCGCGCCCGGCACGGAAGCCGGCACGCGAGTGGTCTGTCCACTAGCGGTTAAGCTCCACCCATGCATCCGATACTGCTTATTGATGACGATCAGGACCTTGGCGATGTGCTCGCCGAGTACATGGCAGGATTTTCCATCGAACTGCACCGCGCACTGACGCCCGAAGAAGCATTCGCAGCCTTGGTGGCGAACACCTTCGAGGCCGTCATCCTCGATGTCATGCTGCCCGGAATGAACGGCTTTGATGTGTGTCGACGCGTACGAGAGTCCAGCGACATCCCGATCATCATGCTGAGCGCACGAGGGGATGTGACCGATCGCGTGGTGGGGCTCGAGATCGGAGCAGACGACTACATGCCCAAGCCGTTCGAGCCAAGAGAGCTCGTGGCCCGCGTGCTCGCCAACATCAAGCGCCCGGCGCGTACCCAGGACACCGGAGATGTGCAGCAGTTCGGTGCGCTGGAACTCAACCGCCTTCGCCGCGAAGCTCTTGTCAACGGCCAGGACATCGCCCTGACCACGATGGAATTCGACTTTCTCGCCCTGCTCTCTTCCGAGCCTGGGCGCGTGTTTTCCCGCGATGAAATCATCGCCTCTCTCAAGGGCACCGATCAGGAGCTCTTTACGCGGTCGGTGGACATTCTGGTGAGCCGGGTACGGGCGAAGCTCAAGCCGCTCTCCCCGATACGAACCTCCCACGGCGCAGGCTATGTCTTTGTCGACCGCGCGGATGAATCCCCCGAATGACCGGCCCTTTCGCACGCTCGCTGACGCTCAGGCTGCTCGCGATATTCGCGCTGATCGGCGTGCTTGTGCTGGTCCTGCTGGTGTCGCTGTTCAGCCAGGGGCTCTCCGGGCAATGGCGGCGCAGCATCCAGCCGCATCTCGCCCAGTACATCGAGTACGTGCAAGACGATCTGGGCATGCCACCGGATGTTGCCAGGGCCGATGACATCGCCGCTCATGTGCCCGTGGACATCGCGATCTATCGGGCCGGGCAGTTTGTTCATGCGACAACCGATGAGACACCGGAATTCACATCACTGAAGTTCGGGCGAGTCGACCGGCGCCTGACGCATCGCCTGACCGACCGGGACACTGGGGCCCGAACTCGTGTGTCTGCAGCCCGTGACCGGTCAATGCGAGTAGTACGTATCGAACAAGCGGACTGGAGCGTTTACTACATCCTTGACCCCCGTCGCCGGCGCTCCGCCTTCTACGATGAAATGCTCATCGCGCTCGCCGCCGTGGGCCTCGTGATGGTCGGTGGCTGGTGGATCATCCGTCGCCAACTGCGGCCCATCGCTGCGATCAAGCAGACCGTGGCCGATATCAGTGACGGTGACCTGCACGCGCGCACAGGCATATCAGGGCACGACGACCTCGCAACGCTCGGCAGCAGCATCGACGGCATGGCATCGCGACTACAGGGCATGCTCAATGCAAAAAGAGAACTGTTGCTTTCGGTCAGTCACGAGTTGCGATCGCCGGTGACACGCGCCCGCGTCGCTCTGGAGCTGCTTCCCGAATCGACAGCCCGTGACCGCATCAATCGGGATCTCGTGGAGATGAGCGAGTTGATCGACGCACTGCTCGAATCCGAACGCTTGCGCGAGGCGCATACCGCGTTGAACACGCAGCAACACGATGTACGAGCGCTGGTCTCCGATACCGCAGCTGCAGTAACTGCAACGCACCCTGAAAGCCTGTCGATATCACTCCCTCAAGAACCCTTGATAATCGATGGCGACCCGAGCCGGCTGACCGTACTTGCAAGAACGCTCATCCACAACGCCGTGACGCACGGCACGCCAGCAGACCACGCACCCAAGGTGCACGTCACCCTCACTGCCGACGACACGAACTGGCAGCTAGACGTTGAAGATGAAGGCGACGGCATCGAGGCAAGCCGTCTGGAATCGGTGACCGAGCCCTTCGAGAGACTCGACGAATCACGCTCGCGCAACACCGGTGGTGTTGGCCTCGGACTGACCCTGGCAAAGCTCGTTGCCGAGGCACACGGTGGCAGCCTGACGCTCGAGAACCGGCCGGAAGGCGGGCTGCGCGCCACGGCAAGGTTGCCACTGAGAAGCACGGATTCTGACGCTGTACCTGCTTGACTCAGCTGCCTTGCGCGATCACTGTATCGGTCTACTTCCCGATTACATACTCATGTCTGCTTCCGACCTCGCCAAGGATCTGTTTGCCGCTCGTCGCGACGACAAGCAACTGGAAAAATCCGTACCCGCCACACTGGCCGACGCAATAGCACTGCAACGCGCCGTCGATGCACTCGACGACTCCGCCATCGTCGGATACAAGGCCGGCGCGACGGTCGCGGCAGCGCTTACGACGCTCAAGCTGGACGCCCCCTTTCACGGCGTGTTGCGAGCAAACAATCACTTCGAAAGCGGCGCGAGCGTCCGTTTGCCGCGAGCGCATGCGGTCAATGTGGAAGTCGAGTTCGTCGTGATCTTTGGTCAGGACCTGCAGTTGCCCGCAAAGGACTTTGCCGCTGACAACGCCCCGGACGACGTCGTCGCACAAGTCGCCGCCGCAGTCTCTTCCGTAGCGCCTGGCTTCGAGCTCGTTGGCACACGCTTTGACATGGCGGGCAAGCCCAGTGGCCTCGCACTCATCAGCGACGGTGCAGGCAACGTCGCAACCATTGCCGGCACACCGGTTACTGACATTGCACACCTGGATCTCGCCACACACGAAGCGGTGCTGACGATCAACGGCAGCGAGGAGGCGCGTGGCAAGGGTGGTGATTCATTGGCAGGTCATCCGTTTGCGATGGCGGCGTGGCTGTTGTCTCAACCGGATATTGCGAAGCGCGGGATACGTGCGGGCGAGTGTATTTATTGTGGGACGTGTACGGGTGCGTTGCCGGTGAAGCCGGGGGATGAGTTGGTGGCGGACTTTGGGGCGTTGGGGGTGGTTAGGGTTTCGTTGGAGTGACGCACTGGTCGCGGTAGTCAGGTTGCGTCACGCTCCGGCCGCCATCAAGGCCGCCACAAAGTTCACGCGCTTGAGATCCTGAAGCGTGCGGACAGCGGTCACCGCGAGCCGCGGATGACCGACCAGCACGCACAGGGTTTCAGCACGAGACACGGCAACGTTCAAGCGGTTGCGATCGAACAGGAAACCGATGCCACGCGGTGACGTTGTCGCGTCGCTCGAGCACAGGCTCAGAAAGACAATCGGTGCCTCTTGACCCTGGAAGCGGTCGACGCTCCCTACCCGCGCTGATTTCCCCAACGCCTGTTTGAGTTGTGCAACCTGCGCGTTGTACGGCGCAACAAACAGCATGTCGTCCAGCGTGACCGGTCGCGACGCTCCATCGTCTCGCGCAAGCAGACGACCTTCCAGCGATTGGACGGCCTCAACAATCGCGCTCACCTCCTCGTCGCTCGCCTGCTGATTGTACTCGTGCTCTACCGGCAGGTAGGCAATGCCCGCTTCGCGATCAGGCGGGCCATCGTTGTTCGACAGTTCCAGAACACGAGTGCTATTCGCTGGAGCTGTCTGCAACCGACCGGCATAGACATATTTGCTGACCAGTGCGTTGACCGCGGGATGCATGCGGAAAGTGGTACCGAGAAACACACCATGGCGTGGATCCACTGCAGCCGTATCGCCGAGTCGATAGTCGAGCACTGATAGACCGCTCTCGGCCGGGTGCTTTCCCTGTGTCGGTTGCCCGAGCTGACGCTGATCACCCATCACGACAAGGTTGCGAGCAGAGCGGCTCATACCAATGAGATTGGCAAGTGACACCTGCCCCGCTTCGTCAATGATCAGTACGTCGAAGGCTTCTGCCAGGTCCTCGCGGGCAAAACCCCAGGCGGTTGTGCCGATGACGCAGCCGTCGCACAGTTGATCTTCCAGATCAGCATTTTTCAACACCGCGATCCCGAGATCATCCAGTTCTTCGCTCGTGGATTTGGTGCATACGAAGTGACCGTCAATACCTTCATTGCGACAATGTGTCGCAGCGCTGATCAAGAGATTGTTGATCGCGTTGTGGCTGTTGCTGGAGATACCGACGCGACGACCCTCAGCAATCAGTGCTGCGATCACACGAGCGCCGGTGTAGGTCTTGCCAGCGCCTGGAGGGCCCTGGATAACGAGGCAGCTGTTGTCTAGCGACATCACGGCGGCGATGGTGTCTGCAAGGGCTGTCTCTGGCGATCTAACGACCGGGCCGCCGTCGTGGTCGCGTATGCGCGGCGGCCTGCGCTTGAGAAAATCAAGCAAGGCCGATTCGCCTTCGACGTTGTCTGCGATGGCGCCGACGACGGCATCAATTGCTGACGGTATCGGATCTGCCCTTATGCTCTCGTTGGGAACGAGCGTCATAATGTCCGGGGGCTCACTTCCACACTTCAACACAAGTCTTCCAGCGTCGAGGTCTGACTCCTCGTGCAGGACAGTCGCTGTCAAGGGAACACCATCGTCAGACTCTGTGCCCTTAAGGTAGACGCTCTCAGACAGCCGATTGAGCTCTTGATCGGCGTCAAACGCGTACTCATAGGCAAAATTCCGAGCCTTTGTCGGCTTGAACGCTTCACGATTCGTGCGGTGGCAGCGGTCCACACAGGCAGGATCATCCGCTAACGATGTGTTCGCCGGATCCATGCGATGGTGGTAAATCCACCGCTGGCTCTTGTACTCGCGCCAATGAAACTCCAGCACACCGCCCAGAGTTTCAAATAACGTTCGCTGCCACTCATCGATAGATGCGTCGTCAGCCTTCATGAGCAAACTATCTCGCAGCGCGTGACGAGTCTGCAAAACGTCAGGTAATTCCTTCTTCGGTAGCGCTTCGATCACAGCCGGTGCTATGGAAGAATCCCGCCGAGCCCTGAGCCACTCGCAAAGCTCCAGTGTGGAATCGCAATCATCACGGTTGTAATCGCGAATACCATTTAGTACTTCTGACTCGTGCCAATCCCCACTCTCTTCGCCACGAGCATATGCCTCTCGCCACAGGTCATACACGACGACCGAGTCCCCTCCGGACGCCACATCAGTCTCCCGCTTGGCTCGATACAGTCGTTCGACGTTCTTGATTGAGTAGCGCGGCTCACCGATCTGCAACCCATGCGTCACGATGGCATACAGGTCAATGAACACGTGGTGACGTAGCAACTCGTCCAGCTCATGCTCGCGCGTACCGTGGGTGCTCATCAAGCGTTTGCAGGCGGTGATCTCGTACGGCGCGTAGTGGTAGATGTGCATGGATGGATCTGTGCGCCAACGGTCATACACCCAGTCAATAAAGCCTTCGAAGGCTTGCCGTTCTTCACGCGTGTCGTGCGCCCACCAATCACGAAACGCGCGTGTGCCGTCGTCGTCGAGATACGTACAGCCCCACAAGTACTCGAGCCCATCGCCTTCAAGCGGAAAACCCTCGATGTCAAAGAACACATCTAGCGAAGACGCGTCAGGCAGTGCCGAAAGTCCCGTCGACTTGTCCGGCACTTGATCGAGCAGATGAAATTTGGGCGCATCTAAGGATGCGCTTGCACACTGCAACGCCGCCTGGCGCACCAGCCAGTCAGTTCTCGAGGACGTGATACCGGTGACCGCGCTACCCGCAGCGTCCGCGAGAGCCGTCATAGTCGGAATGCCCGCGTGCACGAGACGCTCGATCTCACGACGCGTGATGCGCGCGACACGGCCGAGGTGATCAGCAGCTTCGAGCTTCGCTGCCGCATGCTCAGACCAGTCACCGTGATCCGAGTGATCGGCCGGATCAGGTTCCTCATCAGAAGACCACGATGCCTGATCCGTGAGAAAGGCCGCCTTCACCGCATGGTAGTAGTCGAAGCAATCGATGAGCGGCACACGCTCGTTCTTGTCAGTGCCGAGCGCCACAACAAGATCATCAGCAATGCGCCCCTGCACAGCTTCAAGCATGTCGACATAACAGCAGAGCTGCAGCACCATGCCCGGCCTGATACGCCGCGCAAGTTTGGTATCCCAAACTTCGTAGTGAAAGTCGCCAAGTTCGCTATGACCAGGCACCTTGACCAGGAAATCCGCGTGACCACGAAAGGAGTCACGCTCCAGCACGGCTTGTGCGATCACGTCGGTGCCGGCGTGAAGGAGCTCACGAGTCAGTTCGGCAGCGTCGCCATTACTCGTTGCATTTCCTACGCCACTGCGTACGGACGTTGCGACATTGACCAGATCGCGTCCGGCGTTGCGAAACTGCTGCTCAAGCGCATCTTCGTGCGCGAGCCCACGCTGGGCAAGACGCGAAAGCATGGCATCCGGCTCATCCTGTGCCGGCGCCAGTTTCGGATTCTCTGCCGCGTATCGCGCCATCCATGACGCGTAGGGGCTCGAAGACCAGCGGGAGAGGTCTGTCGGGGCGAACGTTAGTGTGTTGTTGCGATAGTACATTGGAGCGTCGTCCGGGACAGAATGCTACTCCAAACGGCCCGCATATCGGCAAATCGACTCATGGGCACGGATACACAGCGACATAGAAACTGGCTTTCCGATCTCGCCGCAATCAAGTCTAAAGCGTCAGCACCTAGGCCGCCACGTCTTTCTCGGTTGAATCCGGCCAACAGTAGCGAAACGATCCCGTGAAACCATGGGGAAACCAGGCTTTGACGTCGCCACCGATGTACTTGGCGCGAACAGATTCTTCTTCGCACCTATGACCGACAAACTCATGCCGCTCGGGGTTGAGTCCGTTCACGTCCAAACGCGTTTTGTACATAGCTGTTCCAGCCGGCTGCCAATCCTTGATCTCGTAGATCTCCTGGATAACATTGTCATATACCGCCATCGCGTAACGCATTTCATTCCTGGACGCTCCGATCTTCCACGTACCACGCGTCGCTTCGTATAACTCTAGTCGGTCGTCAGGCGAGGCATCGTCACCCGCCATGGAATATCGAAAAGACCTGTTGAGGCGAAACAGTACAACGGGCACGTCGAAGATCTCGATCTTCTCAGCGGCATAGCGCGAGCGCACCTGCTCAAGCGACATTCTCCCAAGCGTATTCGTACCGTGACCTGCCACTTGATTGGTCAGGTTGCTCAGACCTATATGATCAATGAGGACCGCCTCAACCGCGAGTGCCTCGGATTCAGTCATGCCATGTCTGACAACAACGATGCGTGGCTGCACACCGAGCGCGCGAAGCTCATCAAGCTTGCTGCCCTTGTCGCAACTCCCTTCAACCCCGTGGTGCGCCAGCAAGCGGTCACCGGTCCCCTTGCCCACATAAAATGGGGTGTTGGTTGAAGGATCCACGTACAAGTAGACATAGTACTGGAGTGCTCGATGTACTTGAGGACCTAACTGTGCGAAACGCTCTTCAATTGAACTCTCAATAGCAGACATCCATCGATCTCACTCGGCTGAGTCCAGGCGACTCGGATAGTGAGTCGGCGCAAGTCCCGTGTGCCTTGAGGCGTAACTATCCTAAAAAATAGGGTTAGGGTGCCATCCGTCTGTTCAATGGCCAGGCCACTCCGACTGGGCTGGCCCCACTACAATTCAGCCGTTGAGCGAGCCTCGGCAATCCTCGGCCAGTGTAGCGAGGACTTACTTCATATTGGCCAGACTGGGTTCTTCAATCCCCCGCGTCACTCCTTTGCCCATTGCTTTGGCTACCAGTGCGCCAAGACGCTCACGACGACCCTCAATGAACCCATCGAAGTCGTCGGTGGAACACCCCCTTTCACCAAGCCAAATAGAATTATAGGTGTTGAGTGGTGTGACCCGCGCAACTACCGCGCCGAATACCTTGCGTCTTGAATTGACGGGAACAGTCGGTCAGATCCTGTTCACGAACCTTCATCAAGTAGCCTCTGTAACTGTCGTCGCTTCGCGATGATCGCTTCTCGCTCTTCTTTCTTCACCCGCATGCGGCCATGCTGTGGCTGCTCTTGATGACAAATCTTGCAGAGCGCGATCAGATTCGACGTAGCCACGTTGGATTTAACCCCGTCCAGATGATGCGCATCGAGCAAGTGGCGTTTATCGTTCAGATCGACCCGACAGCACTGACATCGAAAACCTGCACGTTCACGCGTCTTGAGTGAATGAACCTTCCAGTCTGGTGGATAGTCAGAAGGACGGCCGTCCGTGGCCCATGTTCCTGGCAGCGGCCCGATACGTTGCCCTACAAGCTGCTCTAGGTATGCGCGCAAATCGAAGGATTGCGGATCACCGCGATGCGCGGTCTTTGCCAAACAATTGCGGCATGGCGACAACTGAGCATCGAGTTCCCCTGTCCTGCCATCGTCCTCACGCGAGTGCACTGGAAAGAACCCGTCTCGACGAACGGACGCCACATATCGTTCAAAGCGCCCCTGATCGAGCATCTGTTCGATGGTGTGGCAGTGAAACAGGTGATACTTCTTCGATTGCTCCGGAGTATTCTCCAACAGCCAGCGCGCATGCCCCGTGTCCTGAATGTAGATGATGGCGTACTCCTCGCCTACGACGACCTCACCGCGCGGCCCCTTTCCGATTGGACCAGCCCCTCGCAATGGGACGGTAGTCTGATCGACAGCCCACGTGAAACCCGGAGCGACGGGCTGATGCGCCGGCATCGCGGACTTTGATAGCGAAGCGCCCATACGTCGCCTCGCCTCGTCGACTGGGCTCAACACGCCGAGATCAATCTTCATCGACAGTCTCGAGTATCCGACGGATCTCCGTTCGGGTCCGCGTGCGCACACGAAACTCGACCCGGCGCGAAGCTCGGACAAGCTCAGTCCCATTAGAATCGCGGCGAACCTGACTCGACGACAGTCCATTCGCCGTCAGCAATGGAAGCAACCACTCAGGATCCGATGACAGCACACCCGGGCGCATTACGTATTCGAGCACCGATCGCGTGCGGTCCTGCGAAAGGCGCATGTTCTCGAAGTATGCCCGCGCCTCGTCAGCATCGTTCCATTCGGACGATGTGTGCCCCTCTATGCGGACTTCTTCGATGTCGCTTCTGAACGGAGCAAGTACAGCGACGTACCGAGGAAAAAAGTCATCTAGGATTGCCTTGAAGCGCGGCTTGATCGTGCCGAGCCCCGCATCGAACAAGATGTCGGGTGATCGAAAGCGGACCAGCAACGTCGATGCATCAATCTCCGCATCCCATGTCTTAAGATCCTGTTCAAATTCGTCAACCAGTGCATCAAGGATCGCCTGCTCAGACGCCTGCCATGCGATCGCAATTTCACGGACCTTCTCCCGCTCGATTGTCAACGGTCTGATATACACGATCGCGATGAACAAGAAGACGACCATCAACGCAGCCATCAGGTCGGAGACAGCGATCCATTCGCCATCAGACTCCGCGTGATTTCCGATTGAGTCGTCCATCGATCAACCGTGCTTTTGCAATCCACCCGGATCGTTGGCCGCTTCGGCCAACCTCACCAAGCTCTGCAGTTGCAGCGTCAGCGGCTCGTAGTCAGTCACGAACTTCTCGCTCATGCTGCCGAGATGCCGCGCTAGAATTCCGAGAGCGTTCTCGAGTTCTTCGCCGAGTGCCTCGTCGACCTTCCGGATCTGGTCTCGCAATCGTCGGTCGGTATCAGTATGACCCTCCTGCAGACTCGTCGCAGTGCGTTCGAACATCGTTTGCAATTCGGTACCGACACGATCCATAGTCGTGTCCAACGCGGTGTTGAACGTTCGCTGTGCGTCACCGGCTAACTGGGCCATCGTCTCGTAGCCACGATCCAGGTCGTCGTGCGCCGTCCTTTGTCGCTGCAACGCGGTATCCGTGCGATCAAGCATCGATTCGATGGCCGATCGTAGACCGGAGGTCATGGCATCGAGATTCTCGTTGACCAAGGGAAAAGCCGCTCGTGCCTTGTCATGTAGATCGGAATACGAAGCCAGGTCCTCGTTGATCCGGCTCAAGCTCTGCTTGATCGCCGACAGGGTCGGGCCAAGTGGATCGAGTGCGGGCGCAATTGCAGTCGTGGACTCTGCCACCGATCGCAGAGCGACCTCTGACGACTGCAGGGCACGGACCGCTGCCGCGATTCGGTTCTCCATGCTGTCGACAT
Organism: uncultured Granulosicoccaceae bacterium; assembly: GCA_938006335.1. Taxonomy (GTDB): domain Bacteria; phylum Pseudomonadota; class Gammaproteobacteria; order Granulosicoccales; family Granulosicoccaceae; genus Granulosicoccus. The sequence continues at coordinate 176,087 of CALLMF010000031.1, forward strand.
GCTCGCGATAGTTGTCCTGCCAGGCAACCAGCGCGTGCACCGCCTCGTTCAGCTGTTTGAAATTCTCACCGAACTGCTCGGTAAGACTATTGTTGAAGTCGCGGATGACGTCCTCGAGTGCCGTGACCAGCGCCTTGTTGGTGTTTTCGACCATGTGCCGCGCGAATTCGCGAAGCTCCTGCATGTGCTCCTGGTGATGCTGCGCTTCAGCGGTCCGCAGCGCTTGGAATGCAGCGTGCGACTCGTTTCGTAGCTTACCGACCTGCGATGCGAGCGTACTGTCTTCATCTCCGGCGATGGCCTGCCGAAGGTTCTCGAGTGCGCGTTCGCTGGAGGCTCGCGTCGTGCGCTGTTCGTCAATCAGCGTTGAAAGGGCTGCGAGGGTAGAACCCGCATTGGCTGCCTTTACGGGTGTGAGATTTGAGAGCAACCGAAAGACCACGGACAGGGCCATGCCCCAGAGGCTCGTCACAAACGCGGTCTTCAGTCCTGTGAGCAGCATCGGGACGCTCGAGTCGATCGCAGCAACGTCGAAATCCAGCAACCCAAGCCAAATACCGTAGAACGTGCCCAGCACTCCGACCGTCGATAGCACGGAGGGCATGCCAGCGACAAAGACACGCGGGATAGTGGCCACTCGCAGCCAACGCCAGACCAGAGCACAGACACCGGACAAGAACAGCGCGAACAACGTCCACACGATGGGTGCAGTATCCGCGTCGCCTAGCGAGGCGGTCAGGAATAGCTCCATGCTTGAGGTCTCGTACCAGCACGTCGATGTCAAGCGTTCGTATCGGCTGCGTTGCGCCAATCTTGGGCGCCTGCTGTCGGCTATTCGATAAAATGAGGAATCACGACACCCCTATGCTGGTGATAGGCGGCGCGTCTGATATCTCTTCGCCGAGCCTAATCCCGATCACCACCCCCAATACCCAACCGACAACAGCCCGTAATTCAACTGCGCAAAGTTATACACCGCATCAGTATCCGCCCCACCCTCCAGCACACGCAAACGCACTCCAAGGCGCCAGTATTCACCAAGTCTGTAGTTCACCGACAAGCCAAGATCGATCAGTCGCCCTGGCCCACCGGCCAGAGCATCCAGGTCGATACCGGCAAGCCAGCGCGCCGTTAGGCGATACTCACCGGAAAAATGCAAAGCCGGCACAAACCCGACGTTATCATCGCTCGCCTGTACATCACCCTGGGTCAGCGCGATCTCCGCGTCCCGGATCAAACCCGTCAAGCCGACACCCCAGCGCCACCGATCGTCACTGTCGAAGGCATAGCGCCACGTGAACTTGTAGGCGTTGAACTGGTAGGTGCCTTCGGTGGCTGCCGCTGCGAATGTCTCGCCAGCGAACTCGGTGACCTCCGTGAGCTCACCGCGACCTTTGACCCGCAGTGGCGCGGCCACGGCACGCAGGGCGTGGCGTTCGTTCAGTTGCCAGGTCAGCTCCAGACGCTGTACCGGCGCGGCATCACTACCGAGCAGATCGATCATGTCAAAGCGGGTACCGTCATCACCCGGAATCCGCACGTCGTTGCGCGACAACGCCACCCCACCCGCATCGAGCCGGACACCAGTACGGAAAGCATCTGCGCGTGGCTCGGCGAGTACGTGATACCGAGCGCTGAGAGCAACAGCATGACAACGCGCGCAGCAGCGGCATGACGCAAGGAGTTGGATCGCATGGGATGATTTTCGGGCCGTGGGGTGCGGAGCATACCTGCTGACGGTCAGTGGACCTTCTGATATGCACATCTCGCGTCAGGCCGATCGAAGGGCTGCCCCTGCGGATATGACGCTCATGTCGGCGAACGCGGCGTCAAGCACCTTGGCGGCGGCAGTCAGGTGGCTTCATTGGTGTGTAGTAAATGAACGGGTTCACACCGCCATCATTGGTCAGAATTGGACCCGACGGTGTCACCTCCATCGAATCGAACACGCGAGCACTGACAATTTCCACGTGTAAACACCCGTATAAGAATATCGCATAAATAATTACTGATAATATTTACAGTCTGTCACGTTCCAACGCTGACTTGCGAGCCTCGGTATCGTAGTCTGACCACTGGCCTTCACGGAGAACGCCAGCATGGACTGTCTGCACACCTACCCGATACTTTCCAAGGATCCGGTCGCTCATCTGCACGTTGCAGAAGACGCTCCACCCTATCGCTTGCAATCTCCTGCAAGCGACCACCACGACGGAAAAGCGCTACGACTCGCGATGTCCCTGGTGGTCGGCGCGCGTGAGGCAGCGCGAGACCGCGAGGCTGCAAGAACGCGGTTGCGGCGCTTCTGCGCCAGGGCCGTCGGTCGCGATGTCGCACGCGATGCCACCGTATGTACCGACGATGCACTCGGGCAGCGATTGATGGCGCTGGAACGCGACGGCAATCGACAACTGTGTACCCGGCTCCAGCTACTGGTGCGCTTCGCCGACGCCGAGCTCTATCGCCAGGATGGCTGTCGCAGCATGATCCAATGGATGGACCAGTGGTTGAACCTCGGACGCATCACCGCGAGCGAACGCTTGCGCGTTGGCCGTGCACTGCAGAGCCTGCCAATGTGCGAGTCCCTGTTCGCGCTTGGAAAGCTGTCCTACAGCAAGGCGCGCATCATCACTCGCTACGCAACCGCCGCAACGGACGAAGCCTACGCCGACGCCACACTGGAACTCTCGACGCTGGAAACCGAGGCCTGGTGCGAACAGTATCGACACGAGCAGGACGCCGAGGCGCTCGCCGCCGCCGAAGATCGCGATGCAGCCGCAGAGCTTCTGGCCTTTGACCGACGCGCCTTGCGTACGCGGGATCTCGATGCGCATCGCACACGCATCACGCTGGACTTGCCAAAGGATCTCGCAGCGGAGTTCCTGTGCAGCCTGGAGCACTGTGAGGACGAAGTTCGCGATTCACAGCGGGCTGACACACCGCACACTCCATCCGACGAGATGCCCACCGACGAGCCAACAGCCGTACAACGTCGCGCGGACGCGGCGGTGATGATGAGCCGACGCTCACTGGCACACGCCGGTGAGGCGGTATCCACCGCGGAACGCTACCGCGTGCACGTAACGGTCGATGCGCACAGTCTTGCGGCCGTCAATCCGGACATGGATACGTGTTTCGCGAACATGCAGCCACCGTTCAGACGAGCGCTGATAAATGGTCGCACACCGATATCGACAGCCATGGCGCGCCGCCTCGCAACTCAGGCAGGCTTCACCTCGCTCGCGGTCGACGACCTCGGCACCCCTGTTGGAACACAACTCACTGCAGTGCCGTTTTCCCGAAGACAACTGAAAGCGCTGCGTGCGCGAGACGGTTGCTGCCAGATGCCGGGTTGCGGGGCGGACCGACACCTTGACGGGCACCACGTCGTGCCTCGCTCGGAAGGTGGGTGCTCGACACTCGACAATGCCGTACTGCTTTGCAGCGGTTGCCATCGACTGTTGCACGAGGGCGGCTTTCGGCTTGAACGCGACGATCACGTCGACGGACCGGATCTTGTGCGTCGCTATCGTCTGTTCGACGCCGGCGGACGCGAACTCGGCAGTCGCGGGGCGGCGCTTCAGCGGGCAACGTTGAACGCGACGGTATGGTGAGTAGGCCGAGGGAACTGCCCCCTCAGCCTCTCGCAGAACCCGGCGTGACACTCTCGCGTCACCGGGCTCCCATTGCTCCAACCGTGAACGACCCGCCCGGTGTCCAGTGATGGAACAGAGCGGGATGCTCGCGT